>NZ_CP157794.1:1447500-2144500 GCF_040111675.1 Salinarimonas sp.
AGGAGCGCTATCTAGCGATCCCCCAACCCCCTGTCAACGGCCTTCTTCGAGAATTTTTCGAAGCCGCCGAAGACCGACCAAACCGGGCTCATCCCGCATCCCGGCCACCCTCGAAAGGATCGCCGAAATCCGAAAAAAGCCCGACCTGTCAAAGAGCTGCCCGTCTCGGCTCACCTTCCGGAGAAGGCCCCGCCGCGTCGGGAGCCGGGGTATACGAGCCCCCGATCCCCGCGTCAACGGCCCCGTGCGAACTTTTTACGACGGTAGCCGGAAACCCGGCTCCACGTCCCTCCGGACGAACCCCGACCGGCCGCGAAAACGCTTTATTCACGCGGCGAATGGCGCGATCGATGGAGGAGCGCCGCGGCGGGGCGCCGCAGCCCCGCTTCCCACCCGCGATCCGTTCCGTTCGCCCGCCCGTCCGTCCACGAGTGCCCGCATGACCGCCTCCGTCCTCCCCGCCCAGAAGGCCGCGCTCCCCGCGGCCGCCATCGCGACCATCACCGCGGCGGCCTTTCTCCTGCAGGGCGCGAACGGTCTCCTCCAGGCGCTCCTGCCGCTGCGCATGAGCGCCGACGGGCTCTCGATCACCGAGATCGGCGCCGTCGCCGCCGGCTACGGCATCGGCTTCGCCCTCGGCTGCATGCTGGCCCCGCCGCTCGTGCGCACGGTCGGCCACATCCGCGCCTATGCGAGCCTCGCGGCCGTCTCGGCGAGCGTGGTGCTCGCCTTCGACGTCGCCTCCGGGCCGCTCGCCTGGCTCGTCCTGCGCGGGGTCTCCGGCATGGCGCTGGCCGGCCTGTTCACGGTCATCGACAGCTGGGTCTCGGCCACGGCGACGAGCGCCAATCGCGGGCGGGTCATCGCGCTCTACCTGGTCGCGACCAAGATCGCCCTCGTCCTCTCGCCCCTCGGCATCGGCCTCGCGCCGGTGGAGAGCGCCGGCCTCCTCATGCTGATGGCCGCCGCCATGAGCCTGTCGCTGATCCCGATCTCGGCGACGCCGACGAAGGAGCCGCGCGCCCCGACGCGGGTGCGGCTCGCCATCCCCTCCCTGTTCCGCGCCGCGCCCTCCGCCGTCGTCGGCGCCTTCGCGGTGGGGCTGATCAACGGTCCCGTCATCGCCATCGCGTCCGTCTACGGCGTCGCGGTCGGGCTCGCGCCGACCGAGGCCGCGCTCCTGCTGCTCGCGATCCAGGCCGGCAGCCTCGTCTTCCAATGGCCGCTCGGCTGGCTCTCCGACCGGGTCGACCGGCGCGCCGTGATCGCCGGCCTCTTCCTCGCGACGGCCCTGGCCTGCGGGCTCATCGTCGCGGCGAGCCTCGTTTCGCTGCCGCCGCTCGCCCTCGTCCTCGCCTTCGGGCTCTACGGGGGCCTCGCCTTGTGCATCTACGCCGTCTGCGTGGCGCATGCCTGCGATCTCGTCGCGCCGGACGCCATCGTGCCGACGGTGTCGAGCCTGCTCGTCTGCTGGGCGATCGGGGCGACGCTCGGGCCCTTGCCGGCCACCGCGCTGATGGAGGCGGCCGGGCCGCAGGCGCTCTTCCTCTATGTCGGCGCGATCTGCCTGGCGCTGGCGCTCTTCGTCGCCTTGCGCATGCGCGTGCAGGCCCGCGAGGCGCCGGGGGCGGGCTTCGTCAACGTGCTCGCCACGAGCGCGGTCTCGGCCGAGCTCACCAAGGCGAAGCGCCCGGAGGGCGGCGCGGCGCCCGCGGCCGGGGAGGAGAGCGGGGAGGCGCGGGTCGCGGCCGAGCCGGCGTCGCCACATGAGCCGAGGCCCGACGCCGAGCGAGCGGGCGACGGCGCCTGACGCCCGTCGGCGCGTCTCGCGCGTTTGACAGGCGCGTAGCCGCGCTTTCTATTCGGCGCGAACGGAGGAGACGAACACCCATGGAATACCTGCACACGATGGTCCGCGTCGGCGACCTCGACGAGGCGCTCGACTTCTACGTCGGCAAGCTCGGGCTCGTGGAGACCCGGCGTATGGACAACGAGAAGGGCCGCTACACGCTGGTCTTCCTCGCGGCCGAGAAGGATCTCGAGCGCGCCCGCGAGAGCCGCGCGCCGCTGATCGAGCTCACCTACAATTGGGACGAGCACGAATACCAGGGCGGCCGCAATTTCGGCCATCTCGCCTACCGGGTCGACGACATCTACGCCACCTGCCAGACGCTGATGGATGCGGGCGTCACCATCAACCGACCGCCGCGCGACGGCTACATGGCCTTCATCCGCTCGCCCGACGGCATCTCCATCGAGCTTCTCCAGCGCGGCGAGCCGCTGGCGCCGCAGGAGCCGTGGACGTCCATGCCCAATACCGGCTCCTGGTGAGACGCGGCCGAGGTCGAGGCCCATGCGCCCGCGTCTCCTCACCGTCGGCATCGCCACCCTCGACCACGTCTACAAGGTCGCGGAGATGCCGACGCGCGCCGAGAAGTACCGGGCGCAGCACTACACGGCGACGACCGGCGGCACCGCCGGCAACGCCGCCATCGCCATGGCGCGGCTCGGCGCGGAGGTGACGCTGTTCGCGACCCTCGGCGCCGATCCGGCGGGGGACGAGATCGTCGCCCGCCTGGCGGCGGAGGGCGTCGATTGCGGCGGCCTGCGCCGGGTCGAGGGCCGCGCCTCGCCGATCTCGGCCATCGTCGTCGACGGGATCGGCGAGCGGCTGGTGATCTCCTACGCCGATCCGCTGCTGCCGCGCGAGACGGACTGGCTGCCCGACCGGCTGCCGGACGGCGTCGGCGCCGTCCTCGGCGACACGCGCTGGCTCGATGGCACGGCGCATCTCTTCCGCCTGGCCCGCGCGGCCGGCGTCCCCGCGATCCTCGACGCCGACCGCGATCCCTCCAGCGCGCCGGAAGTGCTCTCGCTGGCGACCCATATCGCGTTCTCGATGCAGGGCCTGCGGGACATGACCGGGCATTCGGACGCCCGCCGGGCGCTCGAGGCCTACCGGCCGGCGGTGTCCTCCTGGATCGCGGTGACCAACGGCGGGGAGGGGCTGTTCTACTGGTCCGGCGACCGGGTGGAGCACCTTCCGGCCTTCCCCGTGCCGGTGGTCGATACGCTCGCCGCCGGCGACGTCTGGCACGGCGCCTTCGCCGTGCGGATCGCCGAGGGCGCGGACGCGCTCGCCGCCGCGCGCTTCGCCTCCGCCGCGGCGGCGCTCAAGTGCACGCGCTTCGGCGGACGCGACGGCGCGCCGACGCGGGACGAGGTCGAGGCCTTCCTGCGCGAGCGGCACGCGGCTTGAAATTAGTAAATCGGCAAGGTTCTGCGGCTACTCTACGAAAAAGTCTGCCCATAAATCAATCCTTTACCGGTCGCGTCTGCTTAATTCGGCAGCACTTCCGCTGGGGGATTCACGCAGATGCTCTCAAGGCTCAAGCTCTCGTCCAAGCTGCTCGCTCTCGTCCTCATCGCGGTCGCGCTGACGGCGGGCGGGATGTGGACCTTCGCCGCGCGCGAGATGTCGGATCAGCTGCGCCAGAAGGAATATTCCGAGGGAGCGCTGCATCTGCGCACGCTCGCGCTCGTCTTCGCCGAGCGTCTACCCGACGCGCGCGTCGCGATCGAGGACGGCGCCGTCGGCCGCGCCGTCTCGCCGGACCTGACGGGCTTCTCCGACCACGAGGTGGTCGACCGCACGACGCAGATGACGGGTGGCGTCGCCACCGTCTTCGCCTTCGACCCGGCGAAGAACAATTTCGTGCGCCGTTCGACCAACCTGCGCAAGGAGGACGGATCACGGGCGGTAGGCACCACCCTGACCGAGGACCACCCGGCCCAGGCGGCGCTGCGCGCCGGCGAGACCTATGTCGGGCCCGCGCATCTCTTCGGACGCGACTACCTGACGATCTACCATCCGACGCTGGACGCGGGCGGCAAGGTCAACGGCATCCTGTTCATCGGCCTGCCCAACGAGAGCTTCCTCGCCATCCAGCGCGAGGCCCTGAACGGCATGCTCGTCGTCGCCATCGCCATCGCGCTCGCGGTGATGATCGCGTCCGCCGTCGTCGCACGGCGGATGGTGAAGCCGCTCGAGGGCATCGCGGCGCGGGTCTCGGCCCTCGCCGAGGGCGACACGGAGAGCCCGATCGCTCATGCGGAGCGGGGCGACGAGATCGGCGCGGTGGCGCGGGCGCTCGCCGTCCTGCGCGAGCGCAGCCGCGAGGCGGCGACGCTCGCAGCCGAGCGCGAGGCGGCGCGGTCGGGCGACCAGAAGCGGCGCGACGCGCTGGAGGCAGCCATCGCCGCCTTCCGCGGCGCCTCGGCCGAGGTGCTCGCGACCCTCACCGGCCAGACCGACGGCCTGCGCGCCCGCGCCGAGGACATGACGGCGGTGTCCGCCAGCGCGAGCGGCGCCATCGGCTCCGCCGCGGCCGGCTCGCAGCAGACGGCGGCGAACGTCGCGACGGTGGCGAGCGCGACGGAGGAGCTCGCCTCCTCGATCTCGGAGATCGGCTCCCAGCTCGAGCGGGCCAAGGCGCTGGCGGAGCAGGGGCTCGAGAACACGGAGGCGACGAACGGGCGCATCGCGGGCCTCGCCGAGGCGGCGCAGGCGATCGGCGACGTGGTCGACCTGATCCGCTCCATCGCCGACCAGACCAACCTGCTCGCGCTCAACGCCACGATCGAGGCGGCCCGGGCCGGCGAAGCGGGCAAGGGCTTCGCCGTGGTCGCGGCGGAGGTGAAGACGCTCGCGACCCAGACCGCCAAGGCCACCGAGGAGATCGCCCGGCACATCGAGGGCATCCAGGGCTCGACCGAGGGCGCGGTGGGCGCGATCCGGCAGATCACCGAGCAGATGCGCGAGATCAACGCCACCACGGCGGCGATCGCCTCGGCCATGACCCAGCAGGGCGCGGCGACCGCCGAGATCTCCCGCAACGTCCAGCAGGCCGCGCGCGGCACCGACGAGATCACCGCCGGGCTCGGCTCGGTCTCGGGAGCGGCCGAGCGCACCTCCGAGACAGCGCGGGCGGTGCAGGAGACGACGCAGGCGGTGTCCGCCGCCTCGACGAAGCTCGAGGCCGAGATCGAGCGCTTCCTCGCCCGCGTCGCGGCGTAACCGCTCCGCGCGAGACGCGACGCGAAGGCCGGTCCGGGACGCCCCGGGCCGGCCTTCGGCGTTTCAGGCGCCGTCGAGCAGAGCGGCGAGGGCGGCGTGCTCGACCGCGCCTTCGTCGAGGCCGGGGGCGAAGACCGCCGCGGTCCGCCCGGTCGCGGGCGCGTGGTAGACCGCGCCGACGCTGCCGGGGCCGCCGGCGGAATGGCCGAGGACGGAAAGGCGCGCGCCCGTCCGCGGGTCGGCCGTCACGCCCGCCATCAGGCCGAGGCCGTAGCCGGGCTCGGCCCAGGGCCGGCCGGGGAGGGGACCGGTCTCGACCGGTTCCGGCGCGCGCATCGCTGCGGCGAGATCGGGCGGCAGGGCCGCGCCGTCGGCGATCCCGCGCACCACGCGCGCCGCGGAGGCGGCCGGGCCGACGAGGACGCCGTGATGGACGTGGCCGGGATGGTAGCCCGCCGGCGGCGGGAAGACGGTCGCCGCGAGGTCCGCATCGGTCTCGGCGAAGCGCGCGTCCGTCACGCCGAGCGGGTCGAGCACGAGTTCCGCGAGCGCCGCGCCGAGGGGCAGGCCCGACGCCTCGGTCACGAGGCGGCCGACGAGCGCGTAGCCGAGATTGGAATAGGCGAAGGGGCTGCCCGGCGGACGCGGCGGGTGTGCCGCCTCGATCCGGGCGCGCATCTCCGCGAAGGTCCAGGGCGGATCGCCCCGCGCCACGGCCTCCCGATAGGCGGGCAGCGGGCCGCAATCGCCGAGGCCGGCGCGATGGGCGAGGAGCTGGCGCAGCGTGAAGGCCTCGCCGGCGAGCGGGGCGTCGAGGGCGAGGCGGCGCTGCGCCACGAGGCGCAGGGCGGCGGCCGCGATGGCGGGCTTCGTCACGCTCCACCACACGACCGCGCCGGCGGGACCCTCCGACGCGAGCGCGCCGGAGGCGTCGAGGACGGCGCGGGCGCGCGGCGGGCTCATCGGCGTCTCACTCCTGGAAGATGTCCGCGCAGCGCGACAGCGACAGGAAGGCGCCCTGCGTGTCGCGGCTGATGCGCACCGCACGGATCACCCCCTCGGCGTCCGCCGTGATCTGGGCCTCGCAGACGAGGTTCACGCGCTCGGCCGGGCGCACCACCGTGGTGACGGCGGGCGGCGTGAAGCCGAAGGAGGCGGAGGTCGTCGTCGTGCGGGTCACCGTCGTTCCCGGCTCGGGCGCGCTCGTCGTCGTCGTCGTCCTGGAGCGCGACATCAGCGGCTGCGACGGCGCGAGCGGCGTGGTGCGAACCTGGGCCGGGCGAACGAAGCTGGCCTCGCCGCCGCGCCAGGTGTAGATGAGGCCGCCGTCCGCCAGGGCGTAGCTGGAGACGGGCGGGCCGTTCTCGACGAAGAACGCGTCGACCGGCTGCCCGATCCATTTGCCCTGGACGCGTTCGGCCGCCTGCTGCGTGGTCTGGCAGGCGGAAAGCGTGACGGCGAGCGCCGCGACGGCGGCGAGACGCATGAACATGATGTGGTACCCCCCGATACGATCCGCGGCGAGGATAGGGGCGCCCGGCTCGCGCGCAACGCGGCGATGCGGATTATCCTCTCGTCCGACGCCAAGACCGCTTCGGCGTCGGCGCACCACGACACCTCGGCACCACGACACTCCGGCACCACGAGATCGACACGCGATGAACCTCTGGCTCCGCCTCCTGCTCGTCGTCCTCGCCGCCCTGCGCGGCGAGCGGCTGCATCCGATCGAGAAAGCGTCGACGATCCGCTTCCGGGTGATGCCGCACGACCTGGACGTCTCGCTGCACATGAACAATGGCCGGTACTGGGCGCTGATGGATCTCGGGCGGCTCGACCTGATGATCCGATCGGGGCTCGCGGCGCCCGTGCGCCGGCACGGCTGGGTGCCGATCGTCTCGGCCGGCAAGATCCGCTTCCGGCGCGAATTGCGGCTGTGGCGCCGCTTCCGGCTGGAGACGCGCGTCGTCGCCTTCTCCGAGGCCTGGGCGGTGGTCGAGCAGCGCGTGGTCACCCGCGGCCGCGACGGCGGCGAGATCCTGGCCGCGATCGCGCTGGTGCGCGTCGGGCTCTACGACCGCGCGGCGAAGGCCTTCGTGCCGGTGGCCCGGGCGCTGGCGGAGGCGGGCTATCGCGTGGACGCGCCGCCCGCGATGACGCCGGAGGTCGCGGCCTTCATCGCGGCGGAGGACGCGCTGAGGGCGGCGGGGTAGGGCATCACCCCCGCCGGTTCCACCGCACCGTGATCACCTCGTTCCAGACGAAGGCGAAGACGGCGAGCAGGATCGCGCCGGGGATGGTGGTGCCGAACAGGAAGCCGAGCCCGAGATTCTCGTTGACGACGAGGAACGGGTTCACCGCCGCGGGCGGGTGCATGGTGCGCGTGGCGAGCATCGCGGTGACCGCGAGGCCGCAGGCGACGGCGGCGGTGAGGATCGAGGAGCCGAGCGTGTAGAGGACGGCGTAGCCGACGAGCGAGGCGACGACGTGCCCGCCGATGAGCGCGCGGCGCGAGGAGGCTTCCGCATAGGGCAGCCCGATGACGAGCGCGATCGAGGTGACGAACGGCACCTGCCAGTACGGCGTGCCGGTGGTCAGCGCCGCCACCTCCAGGATGCCCACCGCGATGGCGGTGGCGACGCCCGCCAGCATGAAGCGGATCATCAGGGTCGAGGGCTTGCGCACGCGAAGCCGCATGCGCTTCCAGAACTCGCCGGGAAGGCGGGGCCGCAATCCGCCGCTCATCGCGGGGGCCTCTTCATGGCAGTCTCGCCGCGCGGCGGCGTGAGGGAGACGCGCGCCGGCCGCGCGCGGCGCGCGCGGCCCATGAACACCATCGCATGCCTCTAGGGCAAGGCCGCGGCGCGCGCGGCGCTGCCGAGCCCGGGATGGGGCCGCGCGCCTATTCGGCCGCCGCGGCGGTGCGGCGCTCGGCGCGCCAGCGGGCGAGCAGCGCGCGCAGGGCCGCGGGCTTGAGCGGCTTGTTGAGGACGTGGATGCCCTTCTCGGTGGCCTCGTCGCGGACCGGCAGGGTGCGGTCGGCGGTGAGGAGCACCGCCGGCAACGCGCCGCCGAGCTTCCAGCGCAGCGCGGCGATGGCCTCGATGCCGGTGCCCTCGTCGAGGTGGTAGTCGGCGATCACGACCTCGGGCGGCGCGGGCAGATCGCGCAGGCGCTCGGTGGCCTCCTTCAGCGAGGCGGCGGTGATCACCTGGCAGCCCCAGCCGCCGAGCAGCGTGCGCATGCCTTCCAGGATCGCCGGCTCGTTGTCGATGGCGAGGATGCGCAGGCCCGCGAGCGGCGTCGCCGGGGCGACGGGCGCCTCCGCCGGATGCGCCATCGCCGGCAGCGGCGCGACGACGGGAACGAGCACGGAGAAGCGCGAGCCGCGCCCGCTCTCCGACTTGAGGTCGAGCTTGTGGTCGAGGACGCGCGCGATGCGCTCGACGATGGAGAGCCCGAGCCCGAGCCCGCGCGCCACCTTGGCGCCCTGGTCGAGGCGCTGGAACTCGCGAAAGACGACGCGCTGCTTCGACTGGGGAATGCCGAGCCCGGTGTCGAGCACGTCGAGCCGCAGCCGCCCGCCCTGCCGGCGCGCGCCGACGAGCACGGAGCCCGAGGGCGTGTACTTGATCGCGTTCGAGATCAGGTTCTGCAGGAGCCGCCGCAGCAGCCGGCGGTCCGAGCGCACGGTGAGGCCGGAGGGCACGAAGCGCAGGCGCAGGCCCCGCTCGGCGGCGACGGGCTCGAACTCGCGCGAGAGCTGGCGGAACATCTCGTCGAGGCGGAAGCTCGACCATTGCGGCTTCATCGCGCCGGTGTCGAGGCGGGAGATGTCGAGCAGCGCGGTGAGGATCTCCTCCACCGCGTCGAGGGAGGCGTCGACGTTCTCGGCGAGGGTGGGGTCGCCGTTGTCGCGGTCGCGCTCGACGAGCGAGGTGGCGTAGAGCCGCGCGGCGTTGAGCGGCTGGAGGATGTCGTGCGAGGCGGCGGCGAGGAAGCGCGTCTTCGAGGCGTTGGCCTCGTCGGCCTCGGCCTTGGCGCGGATCAGCGCCTCGTTGAGGCGGGTGAGCTCCTCGGTGCGCTCGGCGACGCGGCGCTCGAGCTCCTCGGCGTTGCGGGCGCGGGCCTCCTCGGCGGCCACGGCCTCGGTGACGTCGGTATAGGTGGTGACGTAGCCGCCATCGGGCAGCGGCGTCGTGCGGATCTCGATGACGCGCTCGCGCGGATAGAGGCGCAGGCGCACGGGCTCGGTCTCGTGGATGAAGGAGTTGATGCGCTGGGCGATCTGCTCCTCCATCACGCCGGGCCCGTAGGAGCCGCGGCTCGCGTTGAAGCGCACGATCTCGTCGAGCGAGACCCCGACCCGCACGAATTCCGGCGGCAGGTCGTAGAGGTCCACGAAGGCGCGGTTCCAGCACAGGATGTGGAGCCCGGAATCGAGCACGGTGATGCCCTGCCTGGCGTGATCGAGGGCGTGCTGGAGGAGGTCGCGGTTGGCCTGGATCGCGGCGGAGGCGTCGTCGAGCAGCTTGAGCGCGTCGCGGGTCGAGACGTTGCGGCGCTTGAGCACGAGGGAGAGCGCGAGGCGGGCCGAGGCCGCGCCGATCGCCGAGGCGAGGAGGTGCTCGGCGTAGCGCAGGAGGTGGATGTCGGCTTCCGCATTGCGGTCGAGCGTCGCGCCGCGGGCGGAGGCGAAGCCCTCGAAGGAGCGGTTGGCGCGCTCCTCGCCGAGATAGCGCGCGACCGACGCCCGCAGGTCGTCGACGGTCACCGAGGCCCGGAAGAACCGGAAGCTCGGCGCCGCCGGCAAGTCGGTGGCCGGCATGTAGGCGGCGGCCTGAAGGCGCTCGAGCGCCGTCATCGGGCGCAGCAGCGAGACGATCACGTAGGCCGCGATGTTGAGCCCGAGGCTCCAGAGGACGCCGTGGGTCAGCTCGGGGAGCGTGACCCCGAACAGCGCGGTCGGCCGCAGCGCCTCGATGCCGAAGGGCCCTGCGGCGAGCAGCCCGTCGACGACGGGCGAGTGCCAGGCGATCGAGGGGAGCATCAGGGTGTAGGCCCAGACCAGGAAGCCCACCGTGAGCCCCGCCGCCGCGCCCGCGGCGGTGCCGCGCCGCCAGATCAGGCCGCCGACGAAGGCCGGCGCGATCTGCGCGAGCGCCGCGAAGGCGAGGAGCCCGATCGCCGCCAGCGCCGCCTCGCCCGCCGCCCGGTAGTAGAGGTAGGCGAGCATGATCATCGCGACGATCGCGATGCGACGCACGATCAGCACGAAGCCGCCGAGATCGTCGGGCACCGATCCGCGCTCCGCGCCCACGGCGGCGCCCGAGAAGTCGCCGCGCCGACGCAGCACGAGCGGGATCACGAGGTGGTTCGAGATCATGATCGCGAGCGCCACCGACTCGACGATCACCATCGCCGTCGCCGCCGAGAGCCCGCCGATGAAGGCGACGAGCGCCATCGCTCCGGCGCCGTCGGCGAGCGGCAGCGCGAGAACCGTCATGTCCGCGTCGATCGCGCCCGGCGCGAAGGCGTCCCGCCCGGCGACCGCGATGGGGATGACGAAGAGGTTGATCAGGACGAGGTAGAGCGGGAACAGCCAGGCCGCGCGGCGCAGGTCCTCCGGCTCGCGGTTCTCGACGACGCCCATGTGGAACTGGCGCGGCAGCATCACCACGGCGAAAGCCGAGAGCAGCGTCAGCGTCGCGAGCGAGCCGAGGCTCGAGGTCTGCGCGAGAAGCGTGTCGACGGGGCTCGCGCCGGGGTCGCCGACGGCGAAGAGGCGGTCGATCAGGCCGGCCGGGCCGCCGAAGACCATGGCGACGGTCCACCAGCCGATCATCAGGAACGCGACGAGCTTCACCACGCTCTCGAGCGAGATGGCGAGCACGAGCCCGTCCTGGTGCTCGGTGGCGTCGGCATGGCGCGTGCCGAAGCCCACCGCGAAGAAGGCGAGCGTGATCGCGACGATGAAGGCGAGATCGCCGAAGATCGGGAACGTCGTGCGGGCATACGCCATCGTCTCGTCGGCGGCGAGGAAGACGTCGAGCGAGGAGGAGACGGCCTTGAGCTGGAGCGCGATGTAGGGCAGCGAGCCGACCACCGCGATCAGGCAGACGATGGCCGCGACCCGCTCGGACTTGCCGTAGCGGGCGGCCACGAAGTCCGCCACCGAGGTGATGTTCTGGTCCTTGGCGATGCGCACGATGCGCGCGAGGATGCGGTGGCCGAAGACGAAGACGAGGATCGGCCCGACATAGATCGTCAGGAAGTCGAACCCCGAGCCCGAGGCGAGGCCGACCGAGCCGTAGAAGGTCCAGGACGTGCAGTAGACGGCGAGCGCGAGCGCGTAGATCCACGGCCGCGCCGGCCCGGAGACGAGCTTCGCGCCGGAGCGGTCGCCCCAATGGGCGACGAGGAACAGCAGCGAAAGATAGAGGAGGGCCGTGACGACGACCGCCCAGCCTGCGACCATGGCGAAACCCGCACCCGTGTTGGCGCGGGCACCTTAGCGTGTCGCGCGAGGAAAGGCGACCGGGTGCGAAGAGCGCCGCCGCGCTCCCCTCTCTCTTGCGGAGACCGGCTGGGGGCGAGGGGCGTGCAGGACTTGCTCACCGTCGATGCCGCGCAGAACGACGGTCCGTTGGAGCGACTCGAGGGCGTTCGGCAGCGCTTCATCTGCGTCGAGACAGTCCCGCACGCCCCTCACCCCCGACCCCTCTCCACGAGGGAGAGGGAAGTCCGTCGGCGTTCTACGGCTTCGGGTAGCGTCGGTTCGAGTAACCGCCCCTCCCGCACCGTCGTCCTCACCGCGCCGCGTGCGTCTCCCGGCCGGTCAGCGTCGCGCGGCGCTCGCCGGGGAGGCCGAGGAAGGCCGTGAGGACCGGCCAGGCGACCAGGAAGCCGCCGACGAAGGCGCCCGCCGTGATCAGAGCCATGGCGACGATGTCGATGGAGGCGACCAGATGCGTGTGCCCGGCGGCGGTCGTCAACGGCGCGATCGCGACCGCGACGAGGGCCGCGACGAAGCCGATCGCGAGGGCGCCCTGGCGCGGCGCGCCGCGGAACGAGGCGCGCGCGAACGCGAGCCAGGCGTAGAGCGCGACGAGCGCCAGGAGCGCGAGGAGCCCGACGTAGAGCCAGGCGCCGAACGTCTCCTGGGCGATGGCGAAGAGGGTCTGCGGAGCGAAGTCCTTCATGGCGTTTCTCCCTTCTCCCGCGCGCTCAGGCGAGGCCGCGCAGCATGGCGTGGTAGGTCGGCTTGAGCGCCTTCTCCTCGATCACCCAGGCGACCCAGCTCTCCTCGAGCGGGTCGATGAAGGGGAAGGAGGGGACGAGATTGTCGTCGTAGTCGAACTCGACGAGCATGGCCGTGCCGACCCGCGTCACCAGCGGGCAGGAGGTATAGCCGTTGTAGGAGGCGCTCAGCTCGCGGCCCTCGATGACGGAGACGAGGTTCTCGCAGGCGACCGGCGTCTGCCACTTGACGCTGGCCGCGGTCTTGCCCTTGGGCACGCCCGCGACGTCGCCGATGGCGAAGACGTTCGGGAAGCGCGTGTGCTGCATCGTATGCTTGTGCACCTCGACCCAGCCGTCGGCCGAAAGCGGGCCTTCCTGCCAGGCGAGCGCGCTGTCGCGCACGGGCCGCGGCGCGCGCATGGGCGGTACGAGGTGGATGAAGTCGTAGTCCAGCTCGACCATGCCGTCCGGCGTGCGGTAGGTCGCGCGCTGGCGGCCGGGGTCGATGGCGGCCAGCACGTGCGCGGGCCGCCAGCTCACGTCGCGGGAGGCGAAGATCTCGCCGACCTTCTCGTTCACCGGCGGCACGGCGAAGAGGCCCTGGTTGTGGGCGAAATAGGTCAGCTCCGCCGACCCGCGGCGGCCCGCGGTGCGCAGGCGATCGTCCGTGAGGAGCGTGTACTTGAGCGGCGCGCCGGCGCACTTCATCTCGGTCGAGGGCCGGCCGAAATGGCCCTGGCCGCCGCGCTCGACGAAGGACTGCATGGCGCCCCAGGAGGCCCAGGCCTGCTCCGGCCCGGCATAGATCGAGGCGATGCCGTGGCGGCCGATGAGGTCGCTCGACATGCCCTCGATCCCCTCGTAGTCGAGGTGGAGGCCCGTCGCGACGACGAGGAAGTCGTAGGCCACCGACTGGCCCGCGGACGTGACGATGCGGTTCGCCTCCGCGTCGATCTCGGCGACCTCGGCCTTGATCCACTCGACGGTGCCCGGCAGGAAGCGGGCGTTGCGGTCGATCGTCTGCTCGGGCCGCCAGACGCCGGAGCCGACGAGCGTGAAGCCGGGCTGGAACCAGTGCTGCTCGCGGGCGTCGATGATCACGATCGCGGCGTTGGGCATCAGCTCGCGCAGGCGCGCGGCGGCGGCGAGACCCGCCGCGCCGGCGCCGGCGACGACGATCTTGGCGCGGCTCTGCGAGGTCTGCGCGCGGGCCCCGGCGAGGGGAATCGTCCCGATCGCGGCCACGCCGGCGAGCGCCTTGAGCGCGTCGCGTCGGCTGAGGGTGAAGGTCGGTTTCGTCGGCGTCGGGTCGGTCGGCATGGCGTTTCCCGTTGGCTCGAGTCTTAAAGCATATTCTAAACTATGCATGTTCCGACCGGCATGGCCAGTCGGAATGACCCTGATCCGCGTTCGTGCGGACCCACCCTTCCGAAAACGCGAGAGGCGCGGCCCCGCCGCGACGGGACCGCGCCTCCGAAGACGCCAGCGTGGGAGACGTCAGCGCACGACGTTCAGCACGTCGCGGATCATCTCCTGCGCCGTCGAGATCACCCTCGTGTTGGCCGTGTAGGCCTGCTGGGTGACGATCATCTTGGCGAATTCCTCGGAGATGTCGGTGTTGGAGCTCTCGATGCCGCCGGCCATCACCGTGCCGCGGGCGAAGGCGACGGAGGGATCTCCGGATTCCCGGGTCGCCTCGAAGGCCCCGCCGTCGACGCGCCGCAGGGCGTTCGGCGCGTAGAAGCCCACCACGTCGACCTCGGCCACCGGCGTCACCTGGCCGTTGGTGTAGGAGATCGAGACGATGCCGTCCTCGGAGATGGAGACGCCGTCGTAGCGACCGACGCCGTAGCCGTTCTGGTCGAGGAAGCTCGGCTGCACCGTCGTGCCGGTCAGCTGGGCGAGGCTGTCGCCGAAGTCGAAGGTCATGTCCTGGTAGTCGACGCCGTTGATCTGTACGACGCCGCCGACCGAGAGCGTGTTGCCGACAGGCGCGGTCGGCGCGCCGGTGGCGTCGAAGGAGAAGGCGCCGGGGCCGCCGATCCGCCGCCAGGCGTCGCCGCCGGTATTGCTCTCGTAGAAGAGGTCCCAGGTGTTCGCGCCGACCTTCGCCCAGCGCAGGTTCATGCTCTCGATGGCGCCGACCGAATTGTAGACCGTCACGCTGCCGCCGCCCAGGCTCGAGCGCAGGAAGGCGGTGTTGTTGGCGGTCGGGATGTCGCCCGACGCGTCCTGGGCGGTCGGGTTGATCTGGTCGCCCCAGGCCGCGTTGGCGGCCGAGTCCGTCGTGCCCGCGGTGTTGGGAAGCGTGACGTTGTAGGTCACCTCGCTGGTCGGGCTCGGGTCGAGGCGTCCGAGCAGCTCCTGCGAGATCTGGATGAAGCCGCCGTTCGCGGAGGGCTGGGGCAGGCCGGTGACGCGGTCGAGCATCGTGCCGCGCAGGGCGTAGCCGGCGCCGTTCACGAGATAGCCCAGCCGATCGAGCTCGAAATCGCCGCGGCGGGTATAGAGCTCCGGGCTCGGCCGCACGATCGAGGACGTCTGGACCGGCCGCTGGCCCACGGCGAAGAACCCGTCGCCGTTGATGGCGATGTTGGTGTCGAGGTTGGTCGGCAGGAACTCGCCCGAGAGCGTGTTCGTCGCGCGCGAGAACGAGCTGACCGACCCCGCCACCTGCCGCGACAGCGGCTGCTCGGGAATCAGGTCGGCGAAGCCGGTGTCGACGCGCTTGAAGCCCGGCGTCGACGAGTTGGCGATGTTGCCCGAGATGTTCTGCATGGCGAAGCTCTGCGCCCTGAGGCCGGCGACCGCCGTGAGCATCGATCCGAAGCTGCCCATGACCCTACACTCCAAGGTTTACGCTCGCGCCGTCCCAGCGCGTCTGCCCGCTCCGGCGCAATCGGCGTGCCAGAGGGGAATGCCTTGATTCCGCCCGCTTTTCGCCGCGAGCGGCCGGCGCGGCCGGGCAGGATCGGCCGGGGTTGCGGCAGGATCTGCCGGGCGCGCGCCGGATCTTAACCGGCCGTTAACCAGGCCTCGTGTGGGATCGGCCCGGGCGTCCGCGCGCCCGTTCCATGTCGCGAAACACGATCGGTGCCCCATGGCCGCTTCCTCGCTTCCCGCCGCTCCGGAAACAGGCGCCGAGTTCGACGCGCTGCCCGGGCCGCAACGCGCGGCCCTGTTCCTGCTCCTGCTGGGCGAGCAGCACGGCAAGCCGATCTGGTCGATGCTCGACGAGGAGGAGGTGCGCTCCGTCTCCCACGCCATGGTGCAGCTCGGCACGGTGGACGCCTCGACGGTGGAGCGGCTCATCGTCGACTTCATCCAGCGGCTGTCGAACTCGAGCGTGTCCGGCTCGGTGGAGCGCACCGAGCAGCTCCTGATGAAGGTCTTCCCGCCCGACCAGGTGGCCATCATCATGGCCGAGATCTACAACACCTCGGGCAAGCGCATCTGGACCCGCCTCTCGCAGATCGACGCCGAGATCCTGGCGAACTACCTGCGCTCGGAATACCCGCAGACGGTCGCCGTGATCCTCTCGCGCGTGCGCCCGGACCACGCCGCGCGGGTGCTGACCATGCTGCCCGACGATTTCGCGCTCGACGTCGTCAACCGCATGCTCAAGCTCGAGGCGGTGCAGAAGGAAGCGCTCCACCACATCGAGGAGACGCTGCGGCTCGAGTTCGTCGGCGCCGTCGCCCAGACGGCGAAGCGCGACGCCCACGAGGCGATGGCGGAGGTGTTCAACGCCTTCGACCGCCAGACCGAGACGCGCTTCCTCTCCGCGCTCGACGACATCAACCGCGACGCGGCCAAGCGTATCCGTCAGCTGATGTTCACCTTCGAGGATCTCACGAAGCTCGACCCGGGCTCGGCCCAGACCCTGATCCGCCAGGTCGACCGCCAGGCTCTGTGCAAGGCCCTCAAGGGCGCGCCCGAGCCGGCCCGCGCCTTCTTCATGTCGAACATGTCGAGCCGCGCCGCGAAGAACCTCAAGGAGGAGATGGAGTCCCTCGGCCCGATCCGCATCAAGGACGTCGACGAGGCCCAGCTCGCCATGGTCAACACGGCGAAGGAACTCGCCGACAAGGGCGAGATCATGATCTCCAAGAACCGCGCCGAAGAAGAGCTGATCTACTGAGCATGACAGGGGGGCATCCCGGGCGCCGAACGGCGACCCGGGACCCGGATCCGCCGGCGTGTCCCGAGCGGCGTTCGCGCCGTGTCCCTCCATGGGTGATGGCCGCATCGCGGGCGCGAGACGCGCGCGCTTTCGCGCACGCTGAACATGCGATGGAGGGTCCGGGTCCCGGACTTGCTTCGCAATCCGGGAAGTGGGGTGGAGCCTCGACTCGTCAGCGCGGCGCGAGCGAATCCGCGAGCGTCCGGAAACGCGGCTCCCAGCTCGCGCGCTCCTCCTCGCGCACGACGGCGAGCGCGCGGATGAAGCCCTCGTCGGTGAAGCGCATCGTCTGCTGCACGACCACGGGAACCCCGGAGCGCTCCTTGGCCGTGGCGACGGCCTCGTGCCAGTCGGCATTGTCCTGCTGGAACGCGTCCGCGCGCTCGATCCGCACGTCGGTGAGGCCGGGCAGCCCCGTGAGCGCGCGCCGCGCGAACTCGTCGCGCCGCTCCGGCGGCGGGTTGATCTCCTGCGAGGCGGCGACGATGACGATGGGCTGATCGGCCTGCTCGACGACGTCGTCCTCGCCCTCGGTGAGAAGGATCGAGTTGCCGCCGGTGACGCGCACGGGGCGAAAGCCCGCGCGGTCGCCGATCGCGAAGGGCAGGGCGGCGATCTGCTCCTCGAGCCCGGGCGGGGCGCGCAGGGCGAGCGTATCGAGCGCGGCCTCGATGGCCTGCTTGGTGTAGGCGGGCTGGAGCGGCACGCGCTGGGCGATGACGATGGCCACGTGCTCCGGACCGCGCGCGGCGACGACCCACTTGTCCACGGTGAGCGACTGCTGCAGGCGCTGCTCGCCGGACACGAGGAACGCCTCCTCGGCGCCTTCGACTTCGTAGTCCGTGCGGATCGGATCGGCGAAGCCCTGGGGCGGCAGGTTCTCGAGGGCGTAGCGCTCGGAGATCGCCTCCCATTCCTCCAGAGGCGCCTGGATGAAGGCGAAGAAGGTGCCGTCCTGCGGGTTCTCGAAGCCGAGGAAGCGGGTCGACGCCCGCAGCCCCGGGAGGGGAGCCATGCCGATGGACGAGCCCGCCGGGAAGGTCACCTGGTCGGCCGGGCGCTCCGCGGACGGCGGCCGGGCGCCCGGCGCGGCCGGAGCATCCGCGTCCTGGGCGCGGACCGGCGCCGCCCCGAGAGCGAGCACGGCGGCGAGAAGCGGGGCGAAAAGGCGGATCGGGCGCGTGGTGCGCGGCATCGGGGGCCTCCCGTTGGTCTTCGTTGGCGTCAGGGTGACGCGGTTTTTCCGCGGCGTCACCCGGGCTGGGTCACCCGGCGTAGCGTCAGATTGATGCGCCCGGGCTGGTCCAGCAGCGTCGACGTCCCGGGCAGGATGCGGTCCACGCCGTGGAAGACGAGCCGCGAGAGCCCGCCGATCACCACGGCATCGCCGGAGGCGAGCCTGATCGAGCGGGTCGGCGCCTTGCGCTCGGTCCCGCCGAAGCGGAAGACGGCGGTGTCGCCGAGCGAGAGCGAGACGACGGGCGCGCCGAGATCCGTCTCGTCCCGGTCCTGGTGCAGGCCCATCTTCGCGGTGGCCTCGTACCAGTTGACGAGGCAGGCTTCCGGCGGATGCGGGTAGCCCGCCAGCGACTCCCAGGCGTCGCGCACGATCTCCGGCATCGCCGGCCAGGGCGCGCCGGTGTCCGGGTGTGTCGGCTGGTAGCGATAGCCGTCGACATCGGAGACCCAGCCGAGCGGCCCGCAATTCGTCATGCGCACCGAGAAGGCCTTTCCCGTGCGCGGCATGCGCGGCGTGAACAGGGGCGCGGCCCGCACGACCTCGCGCAGCGCGTCGCGCAGGCGCTCCTGCGCGGCGCGGTCGAGGAAGCCGGGCGCGTGGATCAGGCCCGGCGCCAGGGCGAGCCGCGTCTCGCTCACGTGTTGACGATCTCCTTGGAGAGGACGCGCGTGTCCTCCGCGAGGCGGTAGACGAAGGGTATGCCGGTGGCGAGCTCGAGGGTGGCGACCTCGTCGGTGGTCATGCCGTCGAGCACCATCATCAGCGCGCGGAGCGAATTGCCGTGCGCGGCGACGAGGACGCGCTGGCCCTGCATGACCCGGGGCAGGATCTCGCGGATGTAGAAGGGCAGCACGCGGGCGACCGTGTCCTGCAGGCTCTCGCCGCCGGGCGGGCGCGTGGCGTAGGAGCGCCGCCAGAGGAAGACCTGCTCCTCGCCCCACTTGGCGCGGGCCTCGTCCTTGTCGAGGCCCGACAGGTCGCCGTAGTCGCGCTCGTTGATCGCCGCGTCGACGATGGTCTCGAGGCCCTCCTGGCCGAGCTCCTGGAGCATGATCCGGCAGGTGTGCTGGGCGCGGACCAGCGCCGAGGTGACGGCGACGTCGAACGCGTAGCCGCGCTCCTTGAGCCGCCGCCCGCCGATCTGCGCTTCCTCGATCCCGAGCTCGGTGAGGTCGGGGTCCTTCCAGCCGGTGAAGAGGTTCTTCTTGTTCCAGTCGCTCTGCCCGTGGCGGGCGAGCACGAGGAGGCGCTCCATGGGGCGGTGATCCTTTCTCGCGGTCGGGGGAAATCGGGTCAGGGGGTGAGGCCGAGGACGTCGGCCATGGAATGGAAGCCGGGCGGCCGGCCGCGGGCCCAGAGCGCCGCCTTCACCGCACCGGCGGCGAAGAGCGAGCGGTCCTCCGCCACGTGGCGCAGCTCGATGCGCTCGCCGGCGCCGGCGAAGATCACCGTGTGCTCGCCGACGACGGAGCCGCCGCGCAGCGTGGCGAAGCCGATGTCGCCGGGCTTTCGCGGCCCGGTATGGCCGTCGCGGGCGCGCACAGCGCGCTCCGCGAGGTCGATGCCGCGGCCCTGCGCGGCGGCCTCGCCGAGGAGGAGGGCGGTGCCCGACGGGGCGTCGACCTTGTGACGATGGTGCATCTCGACGATCTCGACGTCGAACTCGGGCCCGAGCGTGCGCGACACCTGCCGGGCGAGGCCCGCGAGCAGGTTCACGCCGAGCGACATGTTGCCGGACTGCACGATGCAGCATCGCTCCGCCGCCGTGCGCAGGACGGCGAGATCCTCCGCCGAGAGGCCGGTCGTGCCGACGATCTGCGCGACGCCGCGCTCGGCGCAGAGCGCCGCCAGCGCCTTCGTCGCCTCCGGCGCGGTGAAATCGATCACCGCCTCGGCGGCGTCGATGGCCAAGCGCGGATCGTCGACGATCGCGACGCCGAGCGCCGGCAGGCCGGCGAGCACGCCGGCGTCCTGGCCGATCGCGTCCGACCCCGGACGTTCGGAGGCGCCCGCGAGCGCGCAGCCATCGGTTTCGACGATCGTCTTGACCAGCATCCGGCCCATCCGGCCGGCGGCGCCTACCACGGCGAGACGCATGTCGCTCATCGCACCTCTCCTTCGATGGCCGCGGGTATAGGACGTGCGCGCGCGAAGGGGAAGCCTCGCGGCGGGGGGCCGCTTCAGAGCACCTTGGCCATGGCGCAGCGGCGGGCGGGATCGTGGCCGCGCGCCTCCTGCTTCGCCAGCATCTGGGCGAGGCCCGGCGGCAGGCCCTCGCGCTGGAGCTCGACGAAGCCGAGCCTGGCGTAGAACGGCTTGTTCCAGGGCACGTAGCGGTCGGTGGTGAGGGTCACGGCGGGGATGTAGGCCCAGCGGCCGAAATCGACCGCCGCCGCCATCAGGGCCGCGCCGAGCCCGCGGCGCTGGTGCTCCGCCGCCACCGAGAGCTCGTGCACGTAGAGAAAGCCGTCGAGCTCGCCGGCGGCGAGGAAGCCCACCGGCGCATCGTCCCGGTCGGCCGCGACCCAGAGCGTGCCGGAGACGCGGCACAGGTCGAGCGCCCCCGGCGGAGTCGTGCTCCAGTCCCCGCGGTAGCCGATGTCGATGCTCCGGAACAGCGTGCTGGCCGAGGCCTCGACCGCCGGCAGCAGCGGCACGTCCGCCTCGCGCGCGGGGCGGACGGCGTAGCCGGGTGCGGGGTCGACCTTCACCGGTCAGCTCTCTCCGGGCTGCGGCCCGTCGTAGCCCTCGACGACGATGAGATCGACGTCGGCCCCGCCCTTCTGCTCGGCGCGCGCCGCCTGGTACTCGGCCGAGTTCCAGCAGTCCAGCGCGTCCCGGTAGGAGGGGAACTCGATGACGACGTTGCGCGCCCGCGCCTCGCCGGAGACGGTCTCGAAGGCGCAGCCGCGCACGAGGAAGCGCCCGCCGAACCTGGCGAAGGCGGCGGCGTTCTTCGCGACGTAGTTCTTGTAGGCGTCGGCGTCGCGCACGTCGACGCGACCGATCCAGTAGCCCTTGGGCATCATTCCGCTCCCTCGACGATGACCATGTCGGCGATGCCGGCGCCCTCGCGCTTGGCCTTGGCCGCCTGGTATTCCGGCGAATGGTAGTAGCGCTCCGCCTGCTCCACCGACTCGAACTCGATGACGACGTTGCGCGGCCGGCCCTCGCCCTCCATCACCTTCATGGCGCCCCCGCGCACGAGGGGCTTTCCGCCGTACTTGCGGATCGCCTCCGTCGCTCCCTTGGCGTACTCGGCATAGCGCTCTGGGTCGGTGACGGTGACGCGGGCGATGAAATAGGCCTTGGGCATGGCGTTCGTTCCTGTCGTTCGGCCCGTTCGGGCGCATGCTCCATCGTATCGGCCATGCCGGGAGAGGGCGCAAGGGGAGGCGCGAGGGGAGGGCGCGGCGCCGCCATCGCCGGCGGCGCAGCCGCGCCGCGCATCGCCATGCCGGCCCGCGGCCATGGTCGGCCGCCCTCGTGTCCGACAAAGCGCGCGGCCGCCCCCGCGGCGAAGCGGCGCGGAACGCGGCCGTCGCGGGGCCGTTCATCCCGCTCACCAGCATGCGTATGGAGGCGTGGCGGACGGATGGAGGCGTATCTCGCGACCCTGATCGGGACCGTGGCGGGGATCTGCTCGACGACGAGCTTCGTGCCGCAGGTGTGGAAATCCTGGCGCGAGAACGACACCGGCGCGATCTCGAAACGCATGTACGTGGTGACCGTGAGCGCCTTCTCGCTGTGGATCGTCTACGGCGTGATGATCTGGAGCCTGCCGATCATCGTCTTCAACGCGCTGAGCCTGATGCTGTCGGGCTCCGTCCTCGTCATGAAGCTGCGCAACCTGCGCCGCGCGCGCCGCCGGGCGCGGACGCGGCCGGCGGAGATCGGCTCGTGAGCGCGCTCGCCGACAGCGCGGTCTCGGAAGGCGGGGTGGTCGATCCCGTCGACGCCGCGCAGAGCGCGGGCCTCACCTACGTCCAAGACGACGAGCCGGGCATCCGCCGCAGGAAGTCGGGCAAGGGCTTCACCTTTCTCGACCCGAAGGGCCGCACGATCACGGATCCCGACGAGCTTCGCCGGCTGAAGTCGCTGGCCGTGCCCCCGGCCTATACCGACGTGTGGATCTCGCCCGATCCGAACGGCCACATCCAGGCGACGGGACGGGACGCCCGCGGGCGCAAGCAGTACCGCTATCACCCGAAGTTCCGCGAGGTGCGGGACACGACCAAGTTCGAGCATCTCGTCGCCTTCGCCGAGGCGCTGCCGCGCATCCGCGAGCGGGTCGATGCCGACATGCGCAAACGCAAGCTCTCGCGCGAGAAGGTGCTCGCCACCCTCGTCCACCTGCTCGAGACGACCCTCATCCGCGTCGGCAATGCCGACTATGCCCGCCGGAACCAGACCCACGGCCTCACCACGCTCGGCGAGGACCATGTCGACGTCGAGGGTGAGAGCCTGCGCTTCGTCTTCCGCGGCAAGGGCGGCAAGGAATGGCGGCTGAAGATGCGCGACCGGCGCGTCGCTCGCACGGTGCGCATGCTGGAGGACCTGCCCGGCCAGCGCCTGTTCCAGTGGGTCGACGACGAGGGCGAGCGGCACTCGGTCGAGAGCGCCGACGTCAACGCCTACCTGCGCGAGATCACGGGGCAGGACGTCACGGCCAAGGACTTCCGCACCTGGGGCGGCACGGTGCTCGCGGCGCTGGCGCTGAAAGAGTTCGAGGGCTTCGACAGCCAGGCCAAGGCCAAGAAGCAGCTCAAGGCCGCCATCGAGCACGTGGCGGCGCGGCTCGGCAACACGCCGACCATCTGCCGCAAATGCTACGTCCACCCGGAGATCCTCTCCGCCCATCTCGAGGGGGCACTCGCCGACGCGGTGACGCGGGAGGCGGAGCGGGCGCTGAAGGGCGAGCTCGAAGGGCTCGAGCCCGAGGAGGCCGCCGTGCTCGGCATGCTGCGCACCCGCCTCGCCCGGGGCGAGCGCTAGAGCATGATCCCACCAAGTGGAATCCGGTTGGTGGACGAGATCATGCTCCACGCACGAATCTAGAGCGGTTCCCGCTCTAGGTCCCGACGCGGTAGACCCGGTAGCCGTCGGGCCCGATCCCGCGATCCTCGAGCGCGAGCCCCGGCGGCTCGCGCCCCGCGGCGCCGGGGCCCGTGGCGTAGAGGATCTCGCAGCCGGCCGGCAGGTCGAGCCGCCAGGTCAGGCGGTCGGCGAGGGTCAGCGGCCCGGAGGCGGCGACGAAGTCGCGCAGGGCCTCGCGCACGAGCGTGGTCGAGGTGAACACCGTTTCCAGCCGCCCGCCGCAGAAACGCCCGCCGCCGCCGGCGCGGTAGGTGTTGGTGGCCACAAGGAAGACGTCGTCGTCGCGCAGCGGCCGGCCCTCGAAGACGATGTCGCGCACGCGTCGCGCCGTCGGGTCGGCGAGGCCGCCGTCCCGGTCGAAGCGCGAGGGCCGCGTCGGGTCGATGACGTAGCCGAGGCCCCGGATCATGTCGAAATGGTAGGAGGGGAACAGCCGGTCCCGCAAGATCTGCGGCCCGCGCTCGGCCGGGTCGATCCGCGCGAACAGCCCCGCCGCGCGCTCGAGCCAGGCGACGATGTCCGCACCGGTCATGCGCACGGCGCAGACCGCGTTCGGATAGGGATAGAGCGCGGCCAGGTCGCGCATGGCGAGCGGGCCCGCGGGGACGTCGGTATAGGCCTCCGGCCCGCCGCGCCCGCCCGCCAGGAACGGCGCGGCGGCGGAGAGGAGCGGCAGGTCGGCGAGCGCGGTGCCGGCGATGCGCGCGCGCACGAAAGCCTCCTGCGCGGCGGCGAGGAGGGCGAGATCGCCGTCGTCGCCGAGCACGGTGAAATAGGTGTCGATGGGCGCCAGCGTCTCGCCGACGGGCTTGCGCGCGTGGGCGAGCGTGCGCGCGTGGGCGCCCGCGGTGGCGGCGAGGACGGGCCGCGCCGCCTCCGGCGCGGGCTCCGGCAGAGGCGGCACCGGCCGCACGGCGGACTCCCCGCGCACGACCCGCCAGCGATCGTCCGCACGCGCGAGGTCGAGGTCGACGATGGCGACGTGCGAGCCGTGGAAGCCCGGCATCGGCGCCGGCACGCCGTGAAGCGTCCCCGCTTCGATGTCGACGCCGGGGATGTCCGCGAATTCCGTCCCGCCCGGGAAGACGCGGTGGAGGTGCCCCGTCACCATCGCGTCGATGCCGGGGATCTGCGCGACGAAGACCGCCGCGTTCTCCTCCCCGCCCTCGCGACGGCCGCCCTGGATGCCGGAATGGCAGAGCACGACCACCACCTCCGCCCCCGCGGCGCGCAGGGCGGGCACGGTCTCGGCGAGGGCGTCCACCATGTCGCGCACGACGAGCTTATCCGCGATCAGCGCCTTGTCCCACAGCGCGATCTGCGGGGGCAGGCAGCCGGTGATCCCGATGCGCAAAGGCGCGGCCTCGCCGGGAAGCGCGCGCTCGATCACCACGAAGGGCGCGAAGAGCGGCGTCCCGTCCGCGCGCGCCACGTTGGCGCACACGACCGGGAAGGGCGCCGCGCCGTAGGCCGCCTCGACGAAGGGGAGGCCGTAGTTGAACTCGTGGTTCCCCGGCGTCGCCGCGTCGCAACCGAGCGCCGCGAGGGCCGCGATCATCGGATGCGTCTCGCCTTCCGCGAGCCCCTCCCCGCCGATCAGGTCCCCCAAAGCCGCGCCCTGGAGCAGGTCGCCGTTGTCGCACACCAGCACCGCCGCCCCCGCCGCCTCGGCCTCCGCCCGCGCCCGCGCGATCTCCGCCGCCGCCGCCGCGAGCCCGTGGCGCGGATCGGGCCGGTCGTGGATGTAGTCGTAGGGCTGGGCGTGGGCGTGGAGGTCCGAGGTGGCGATGAGCCTGAGGCGCGGCATCGGAACTCCTCACCCCAGCTTCAGGTCGGGCGTCGACGCGAACAGACGGCGGTGCTCGCGCAGCGCGTAGCTGTCGGTCATGCCGGCGATGTAGTCCGCCACACGCCGGGCGATACGGCCCTCGTCCGCGCCGGCCGAGCCTCCCCCGGAAAGCCCCGCCCGCCATTCCTCGGGCATGGCGTCGGGCTCGGCGGTGAAGCGGGCGAAGAGGTCGCGCACCACCCGGTCGGCGTCGGCGCGCACGGCCTTGACCTTCGGATGGCGATACATGTTGGGATAGAGATAGCCCTTGATCGCCCGGTCCGCGTCGGCCATGGCCGGCGAGAACGTCACGAGCGTGCGCCCGGCCTGGCGCACCGCCTCGGCCGAGCCCGGCGCGGCCTCGGCGAGGCGGGCCTCGCTCTCGCGGATCACGTCCTCGACGAGGCGGGTGATCACCCGCCGCACGAGCTCGTGGATGCGCCGGGGCGTCTCGAGGCCGGGATAGCGGTCGTCCACCTCGGCGAGGACCTCCGCCAGGAAGGGGATCGCCTTAAGGTCGTCGAGCCCGAACAGGCCCGCACGCAGGCCGTCGTCGATGTCGTGCGCGTCGTAGGCGATGTCGTCGGCGATGGCGGCGGCCTGCGCCTCCGCGGAGGCGTGGGTCGACAGGTCGAGACCGAACTCGGCGTCGAAGTCCAGGATCGCACCCGGCACGCCGTAGGCGGCGTAGCGCTCCCGCGGCCGGCCCGCCTCGTCGACGAGCGGGCCGTTGTGCTTCACGAGCCCCTCCAGCGTCTCCCAGGTGAGGTTCAGCCCGTCGTGCTCGGCGTAGCGGCGCTCCAGCCGCGTGACGATGCGAAGCGCCTGGGCGTTGTGGTCGAAGCCGCCGTGGGCCGCCATCAGGGCGTCGAGCGCGTCCTCGCCGGTATGCCCGAAGGGCGTGTGGCCGAGGTCGTGCGAGAGCGCCAGCGCCTCGGCGAGGTCCTCGTCGAGGCCGAGCGAGCGCGCCAGCGCGCGAGCGATCTGCGAGACCTCGATCGTGTGGGTGAGGCGCGTGCGGAAATGATCGCCCTCGTGGAAGACGAAGACCTGCGTCTTGTGCTTGAGCCGGCGGAAGGCGGTGGAGTGGATGATGCGGTCGCGGTCGCGCTGGAACTCTGAGCGCGTCGGCGAGGCGCCGGCGCCATGCTGCCGGCCGCGGCTCGCGCCCGGATCGCAGGCGTAAGCAGCGCGCCATCTCTCGCCGCCCGAGCGCATGACCTCTCCCCGTTGCGGACCGACCGCTCCCGACTTACATTTCGAGAAACCGATTTGGCAAGGTCGAGGGCGTATCGAGAATGGCCGGTATCGAGCTCACGCCGCGCGCTGCGAAGCGCATCAGCGAGATCATGAAGTCCGAGGCGCCGGGTTCGATGCTCCGCGTCTCCGTTCAGGGCGGCGGCTGCTCCGGCTTCCAGTACGCCTTCGACATCGACGCCGCCCGGCAGGAGGACGACATCGTCGTCGAGCGCGACGGGGCGGGCGTGCTCATCGACGAGATCTCCCTGCAATACATGGACGGCGCGGTGATCGATTTCGTCGACGACCTGATCGGCCAGTCCTTCAAGATCGAGAACCCCCAGGCCCAGGCGAGCTGCGGCTGCGGGGTGAGCTTCACGATCTGAGCGCGGCGGCGCGGCGGGCAGGGGAGGGGACGCGCGGCTCCTTCGTCCGCGCCGCCGCGCCTCGCTCGACGTCGCGCCCTGCGCGGCCCCCTCGGTGAAAGGAGACACGCCCATGACCGTCGCGATGCACCGTCGCGCCTTCCTGGCCGGGCTCGCGGCGGCGCCGCTGGCCGCATTCACGCCGGCGCGCGCGCAGAGCCTGCCGGAGGTCGTCGTCTGGAAGGACCCCGATTGCGGCTGCTGCGGGGCCTGGGTCGACCACATGCGAGCGGCCGGGTTTTCTCTGACCGTCAACGAGACCTCCGACATGGGGCCGGTCAAGCAGCGGCTCGGCGTGCCGCAGATGCTCGGCTCGTGCCACACCGCGACGGTCGACGGCTACGTCCTCGAGGGGCACGTGCCGGCCGAGGCCGTCAAGCGGCTCCTCGCCGAGCGGCCGCAGGCGCACGGCCTCTCGGTTCCGGGCATGCCCATCGGCTCGCCGGGCATGGAGGTGCCGGGGGTGGCGGACGAGGAATACGACGTCGTCCTCTTCGGCGAGAGCCGGCTCGAGCGGTTCTCGCGCTACCGCGGGGGCGCGCGCATCGGCTGAGCGGGTCGCTCAGGCGCCGCTCTCGTCCGCGAGGCACCCGAGGATGTCGCCCGAGCCGCGCTCGCGCGCCATCAGGTTCTCCGCCAGCCGGCGGTGCCCCGCCGCCGGCGCGCCGGGATCGCGCCCGCGCGGGTTCGGCAGCGCCGTGGCGAGGAGCGCGGCCTCGCGGCGGGTCAGCTCGGCGGCGCTCTTGCCGAAATGCGCCCGCGCCGCCGCCTCGATGCCGAAGACGCCCTCGCCCCATTCGGCGACGTTCAGGTAGACCTCGACGAGTCGCCTCTTGCCCCAGACGAGGTCGATCCACAGGGCGAGCGGGATCTCGATCGCCTTGCGGAGATAGGAGCGCTCCGGCCAGAGAAAGACGTTCTTCGCCGTCTGCATGGGTATGGTGGAAGCCCCGCGCTCGGCCCCCGCCTCGATCACCTTGAACAGCTCGTCGAAGTCGACCCCCGCATGGCGGCAGAAGCGGGCGTCCTCCGAGGCGACGACCATGCGCGGCACGTGGGGCGAGATCGCCTCGAGCGGCACGACCGTGCGGTTCACCGGCTGGAGCGTCGCCCAGCGGCCGATCATCAGGGTCGAGACGGGGGTGATCGCGCTGCCGATCAGCGTCAGGAGGACCAGCACGACGGCGAGCGCCAGCGCCCCGCGCCAGGCGATGGCGAAGAGCCAGCGCCCGAGCCGGCGGAGCAGCCCCCGCCGGGGCGTCCGCCCGGTCTCGTCCGTCTCGATGCGCTGAGCCATCTGATTCCCGCAGCCTGCGCCCCCGCCCCGTACTTGACCCGGGAACGCGGCTGCGGCAAGCGGGCGTCCGACGTCTCACCGAGGTTGCTCCCCGATGCCGTACGAACCCCTGTCCTTCGAGGCGCGCCTGCGCGCGGTCGCCGCAGAGGTGGAGCGCCGGCTCGACGCGCTCCTCGCCGACGCGCCGCGGGACGGCGAGATCGCGCGGCCCGACCGGCTGATGGCGGCGATGCGCCACGCGGCGCTCGCCGGCGGCAAGCGCCTGCGGCCCTTCCTCG
Organism: Salinarimonas sp.; assembly: GCF_040111675.1. Lineage (NCBI taxonomy): Bacteria > Pseudomonadati > Pseudomonadota > Alphaproteobacteria > Hyphomicrobiales > Salinarimonadaceae > Salinarimonas > Salinarimonas sp. Next base: position 1,475,404 of record NZ_CP157794.1, read on the forward strand.
CGGTGGAGTCCGCGCGCCTGCTCGGCTGCGAGGGCGAGGCCGCCTGGCGCGCAGGGCTCTCGGTCGAGCTCGTGCACTGCTATTCCCTGGTCCACGACGACCTCCCGGCCATGGACGACGACGACCTGCGCCGCGGCAAGCCGACCGTTCACGTCGCCTACGACGAGGCGACCGCGATCCTCGCCGGCGACGCGCTGCTGACGCTCGCCTTCGAGGTCGCGGCGGAGGCGGGGGAGGGCGTTCCGGCGGGCGTCTGCGCGTCGCTCGCCGCCGGCCTCGCCCGCGCCGCGGGGCTCGCCGGCATGGTCGGAGGGCAATTGCTCGACCTCGCCGCCGAGGGGCGCTACGGCCCGCGCACGCTGGGCGAGGTCGACATCCGCCGCCTTCAGGCGATGAAGACCGGCGCGCTCCTCGCCTGGTCGGCGGAGGCCGGCGCGGTGGCGGCGCAGGCGCCGGCGCAGGACAGGGCGCGCCTGCTGGCCTACGGCCGCGCGCTCGGCGCCGCCTTCCAAATCGCCGACGACATCCTCGACCGCGAGGCGACGGCGGAGGCGCTGGGCAAGGCCGTGGGCAAGGACGCGGAGAAGGGCAAGGGCACGCTCGTCGACCTCCTCGGCCTGGAAGCGGCGCGCGCCGAATGCGACCGGCTGGTGGCCGAGGCCGAGGCGGCGCTCGCGCCCTACGGCGACCGGGCCGGGATCCTGATCGAGGCCGCGCGCTTCACGGCGGCGCGCAAGGCCTGAGCCGCGCGGCGCGACGCGTCAGGCGGAGCGGTCGTCCCGGCAGGCGTCGTCGGCCTCCTTGCCGGCCGCCGCCGCCGCGTCCTCTCCGCGCAGGAGGCGCAGCGCCTCGATCGCGACGGGCCAGGGCGCCTCGATGTCGGCGACGATCCGGGCGCGCCCGTCTCCCAGATCCACGATCGTCATGCCCGTCGATCCGCTCGGGCGCGTCGCGCGCATCGAGCTCGTCTCCTCCACGAGATCCGAGACCTCGACCTCGAGGACCTTCGCGAGCGCCTCGATCTGCGCCATCCGGCGCGGCAGGCTGCGGCCCTTGGCGTAGGACCAGACGCTGACGTCGCTCAGGCGCTGGCCCGGCGGCAGGTGCGCCTGAGCGAGCCGCGCCGCCTCGCGATAGGTGAGGCCGCTGCGCTTGATCGCCTGCCACAGGCGATGCGCGAACACGTCCCGATCGATCGGCAGCGTGCGCTCCTTCTCCTGTCGCGGGAACCGCTGCGGCCTTCCGCTGCCGCTCGACCCGTCCGTCGTCATCCTCGTGCTCCACGGGGCCCCAGGGCAGGCGCGCCGAGGCGCGCCGGCGACCGGCGCCGGTTCGTAGGGAAAGGGGACGCGCCGTGCGCGGGCCCCGGAGGGCGCGTCGGCGGCGCGAGGCGTCCAGAGGACGTCTACGCCGCCGCGCCGCCGCGCACGATCCGGATCGGCTCCATTTTCAGAAAAATAAGCGCGGAACTGGAAGCAAATCGAAGCGCTTCCGCGGACAGGGTCAACGGCGCGTTACGGCGATCGTCCGGTTTTCCGACCGTCCCGAGCGAGCGACCCGTCGCGCCCGCGGGCTACTCTCACGAGAGCTCCGCCGCGAGGCGTCTCAGGAAGGCCTCGCCGGCGGCGAGCTCGTCGAGCGTGATGTACTCGTCCGCCTTGTGCGCCCGCGCGATGTCGCCGGGGCCGCACAGCACGGTGGGCAGGCCCGCGCCCTGGAAGCGCCCGGCCTCGCTGCCGTAGGCCACTGTGATCGGCCGGTTGCGCCGGGCGAGCCTGAGCGCGAGGCGCTCCGCCTCCGAGCCCGGATCGGGCGCGAGCCCCGGCACGTCCACCGACCAGCGGTTCTCGATGGCCCCGTACGGCCCGTAGCGCGTCAGCCGCTCGGCCGCGACGCCGCGGGCGATGTCCTCGACCTGCGCCTGGATCTCGGCCATGTCGACCCCCGGCAGGTAGCGGATCTCCCAGCCGAAGCCGCAGGCGCGCGCCAGGATGTTGCGTGCCGTGCCGCCCTCGATCGTGCCCACGTGCAGCGTCGAGTAGCCCGGCGTGAAGCGCCCCGTGGCGTCGCCGGCGGCGCGCAGGCGGTCCCCGAGCGCCATCAGCCGCGCGACGTAGTCGCAGGCCGCCATCACCGCGCTGGCGCCGGCCTCGGGATCGGAGGAATGCGCCTCCGTCCCGGAGACGCGCGTCTCGCACATGGCCACGCCCTTGTGCGCGTCCGCCACCTCGAGCCCCGTCGGCTCGCCCACGAGGACGGCGCGCGGGCGCGGCAGGTCCCGCCCGAAGGCCGCGATGGCGTCGAGCACGCCGAGGCAGGTGGTTTCCTCGTCGTAGGAGAGGAGGATGTGGATCGGCTCCCTCAAGGGCGCCGCCGCGAAGTCGGGCGCGAGCGAAAGCGCGATGGCGTCGAAGCCCTTCATGTCCACCGCGCCGCGGCCGTAGGCGCGCCCGTCCGCCACCCGCAGGCGATAGGGATCGCTCGACCAGGCCTGACCCTCGACCGGCACGACGTCGGTGTGCCCGGAGAGCACGACGCCGCCCTCGACCAGCGGCCCGATCGTCGCGAGCAGGGCCGCCTTGTCGCCCTGAGCGTTCGGCAGGCGGCGCACCGCGATGCCGTGGGCGCGCAGGTAGTCCTCCGCGAAGTCGATCAGCGGCAGGTTCGACCTGTGGCTCTCGGTGTCGAAGGAAACGAGCCGCTCGAGCATCTCGAGCGGCGTGTAGCGGGGAGCTGTCATCGGGGGCGCGCGTTCCGGAGCCTGCGTGGGTCAGTGGACGGAGCGCCGCGCATAGGGGCTGTCGAGGGAGAAGGCGGGGATCTCGGCCCGGAAGCTCTCGCCCTCGCTTTCCATCCCGTAGGACCCCTGCATCGTGCCGTCCGGCGTGTCGAGCGGGCAGCCGCTCGTGTAGGTGAAGGTCTCGCCGGGGCCGAGCACGGGCTGCTGCCCGACCACCCCGGCGCCGCGCACCTCCTGCACGCGGCCGTGACCGTCTACGATCTTCCAGTAACGATCGCGTAGGCGCACGCGCTCGGAATTGAGATTGGTGATCTCCACGGTGTAAGCGAAGAAGTACCGCCCCTCGTCGGGATGGGACTGGTCCTCCATGTAGGACGGCGTCACGGTCACGCGGACACCGTACGTCACGGCGGTGTACATGAGCGGCCTCCGGCGCGGGTGCGGCTTCGGGTCCGGTCGGGGCCCGGACACGGGCGAAAACGAAACGAGCAAGGTGGTAAGCCGGCGCATGCACCTCGTCAACGTCACGAAAATCGCGCACCGCACGGCGTCGTCATGCTCGACGGCGTGATGCGTCGCCTGATCGACCCGCCGCTGAACCGCGCGGGCGAGCTGCTCGCCCGGATCGGGATCGGCGCGGACGGCGTCACCATGGCGGGTCTCGTCTTCGGGATCGGCTGCGCCGGGGCGATCGCCGCCTCGGCGGACGCGATCGCGCTCCTCCTGCTCGCGCTCTCGCGCCTGTGCGACGGCCTCGACGGCGCGATCGCGCGCGCCACCGCGAAGACCGATCGCGGCGGCTTTCTCGACATCGTCTTCGACTTCGTCTTCTACGGCGCGGTGCCGCTCGGCTTCGCCCTGCGCGACCCGGCCCTGTTCGGCCTGCCGGCGGCGGTGCTGCTCTTCACCTTCTACATCAACGGCGCGAGCTTTCTCGCCTTCGCCGCCGTGGCCGCTAAGCGCGGCATGGAGAGCGCCGCACGGGGGGTGAAATCCATCTACTTCACCGCGGGCCTCGCCGAGGGCACCGAGACCATCCTCGCCTTCGCGCTGATGATCCTGCTGCCGGGCTGGTTTCCGTTGATCGCCTATTTTTTCGCCGGGCTCACGCTGATGACGGCGATCTCGCGCATCGTGTTCGCCTCCGTGCTGTTCAAGGACGAGGAGGAGGGGGAGGGCTGAGCGGGGGAACGCGCCGGGCACGCTTCCGGGCGGCGATCCAGGTGGTGATCACGCGCGAGCACGGGCCGGCCGTCGATCCAGATGCGATCCAGGATCGAACAAGCGCTCCGCGCAAAAAAAAGCCGCCGGGGTGCGGCGGCCTTGAGTCTAGGGAGGAAACGCCCAAGGAGGGCATACGGAGACGCGAGCGATCGCGCCGTCCGCAGTCCTTACTTAGGTCGCCCCGCCGCCGATGCCAAGGCGAAAAGGACAGCATGGTTGCCTCTTTTTTACACGCCTCTTTCAACGAATGCGGAGAGCGGCGGCCGTCCGTCGCACCCTCGCCGCATTCGCCCGCTTTGTGTCGGCGCGCCGAGAGAAGCCGAGCCGAGAGAGGGCGAGAGGCCATGACGTCTCACAGCGTCGATCGTACGTTCGAGCCGGCGCTCGCCGCCGTCGATGCGGCGCTGCGCGACATCAGCGCGCTTTCCGCGGAGATCCGCGAGCGGCGCATCTCGACGGCGCGGCGCGTCCTGGCGAGCGCGCACGTGCGCGCGGCCCTGTCGCGCAAGCAGCGCGGCCAGGAGTGAGCCGGCCCGCCCGGCCGCCGCGCCCCGCGCCGCCTCGGTGCGACGCCCCGTGCGCAATCCCGTGAGTTGCCGCGCAAACGCTCTTTACTGTACGAGAAACGCCGTGCCACGTTGGCGCAAACGGGGGCCTACGCTCCCGTTCCGCAAGAGGGGTCCGTTTCCATGAAGAAGATTGTCACCGCCCTTGTGGGCGCGACGGCCGCCGCCTTCGCCGCGGCCGCTCCGGCGGCTGCGCAGGACGACGTCCGCCCGGCCATCATCTACGACCTCGGGGGCAAGTTCGATCGCTCGTTCAACGAGGGCGTCTACAACGGCGCCGTCCGCTTCCAGGAGGAGAGCGGGATCGAGTTCCGCGAGTTCGAGCCGCAGAACGACGCCCAGCGCGAGCAGGCCATGCGCCGCTTCGCCCAGCAGGGCTTCTCGCCGATCCTCGCGGTCGGCTTCTCGCAGCAATCCGCGCTCGAGCGCGTCGCCGCCGAATTCCCCGAGACCGACTTCGCCATCATCGATTCCGTCGTCGACCTGCCGAACGTCGCCTCCATGGTCTTCAAGGAGCACGAGGGCTCCTACCTCGTGGGCATGCTCGCCGGGCTCGCCTCCGAGACCGGCACGGTCGGCTTCGTCGGCGGCATGGACATCCCGCTGATCCGCCGCTTCGGCTGCGGCTACGCGCAGGGCGTCAAGGCCGTCGATTCCGACGCCGAGGTGATCGTCAACATGACCGGCACGACCGGCGCGGCCTGGAACGACCCGGTGCGCGGCGGCGAGCTCGCCCGTTCGCAGATGGAGCAGGGCGCCGACGTGATCTATCACGGCGCCGGCGGCACCGGCATCGGCGTGCTGCGCGCGGCGGCGGACGCCGGCAAGCTCGGCATCGGCGTCGATTCGAACCAGAACATGCTGCATCCGGGCTCGGTCCTGACCTCGATGCTCAAGCGCGTCGACAACGCCACCTACCAGCTGTTCACCACCTCCCAGGCGGGCGACTTCGAGCCGGGCCTCCAGGTTCTCGGCCTCGCCGAGGGCGGCGTCGGCTGGGCGCTCGACGAGAACAACGAGGCGCTGATCACCCAGGAGATGAAGGACGCCGTCGCCGAGGCGGAGCAGAAGATCGTCTCCGGCGAGGTCGTGGTGCACGACTACATGGAAGACGGCTCCTGCCCGGCCGTGTCCATGTGATCGCGATCCGTGTGATCGCGCCTCCAGCGTTCGCGTAAGGCCCGCCCGCCCATGGCTTCGACCGCCCCCCTCGCCATCGAGCTCGTCGGCATCGACAAGAGCTTCGGCCCCGTCCGCGCCAACAAGGACGTGAACCTCGCCGTCCAGGCCGGTTCGATCCACGGCATCGTCGGGGAGAACGGGGCGGGGAAGTCGACCCTGATGTCGATCCTCTACGGCTTCTACGAGGCCGATCGGGGCGAGATCCGGGTGAAGGGCGAGCGGCTGCGCATCCGCTCCTCGGCGGACGCCATCGCCGCCGGCATCGGCATGGTCCACCAGCACTTCATGCTGGTGGACACGCTCACCGTGGTCGAGAACGTCATGCTCGGCGCGGAGGGCGGGCGCATGCTCGCCGGCGGCGAGGCCAGGGTCCGCGCGGAGCTCGCGCGCTTCGCCCGGGATTACGGGCTGACCATCGATCCCGACGCGCTGGTGGAGGACCTCTCGGTCGGCCTCCAGCAGCGCGTCGAGATCATCAAGGCGCTCTATCGCGGCGCCGAGATCCTCATTCTCGACGAGCCCACCGCCGTGCTCACGCCGCACGAGGCGCAGGGGCTGTTCGAGCTCTTGCGCACGCTCGTGGCGCGCGGCGTCACCATCATCCTGATCACCCACAAGCTCCACGAGATCATGGCCGCGACGGACCACGTCTCCGTCATGCGCCGCGGCGAGATGGTGGCCACCGTAACCACGGCCGAGACCTCCCCGGCCCAGCTCGCCGAGCTGATGGTCGGGCGCCACGTGCTCCTCCACGTGGAGAAGGGCGAGCACCGGCCGGGCGAGCCGATGCTGCAGGTGCGCGACCTCTCCGTCGCCGACACGATGGGCGTGATGCGCGTGGTCGACGTGTCCTTCGACGTGCGCGCGGGGGAGATCGTCGGCATCGCCGGCGTCGCCGGCAACGGCCAGTCCGAGCTGCTCGAGGCGCTCGCCGGCATGCGCCCCATCGCCACCGGGACCATCACGCTGCAGGGCCGCGCGCTCACGGCCGAGGAGCGCGACCCGCATCGCCTGCGCAAGCACGGGCTCCTGCACGTGCCGGAGGACCGTATCCGCATGGGCCTCGTGCCGGCCTTCGAGGCCTTCGAGAGCGCCGCTCTCGGGTTCGTCGACGATCCCGGCTACGGCGCCGGGCCGATCCTCAGCCATTCCCGGATGATCGCCGACGCCAGACGCAAGATGGAGCTCTACGACGTGCGCCCGCCGGAGCCGCGGCTCAAGACAGCGAACTTCTCCGGCGGCAACCAACAGAAGATCGTGCTCGCCCGCGAGATCGAGCGCGGCCCGAAGGTGCTGCTCGTCGGCCAGCCGACCCGCGGCGTCGACATCGGCGCCATCGAGTTCATCCACCGCCGCCTGATCGCGCTGCGCGACCAGGGCGTGGCCATCCTGCTCGTTTCCGTCGAGCTCGACGAGATCATGAGCCTGTCGGACCGCATTCTCGCCATGTGCGGCGGCAGGATCACCGGCGAGCGCCGCCCCTCCGAGACCAACGAGGGCGAGCTCGGCCTCCTGATGGCCGGCGTCGCGGCGTAACCTTCGCATGACCCCCGACCGCCGCCTCACCCTCGCCCGCCCGGACCTCGCCGACAGCGCCCTCGACGGCGTCGTTCCGGCCGCGCGCTACGTCGCCCCGACCCGTCGGCGCGTGACCCTGCCGCTCGTCGACCTCCGCCCCGAGCCGCGGCTCGACGTCGGCATCGACACGCAGGCCCTGATGGGGGAGGCGGTGGACGTGCTCGACGTCGACGAGGAGGGCTTCGCCTTCGGCCGGCTCGTGCGCGACGGCTATGTCGGCTGGCTCTCCGCCGACGCGCTCGGCGACGCCGACCCCGCGCCGACGCACCGCGTCGCCGAGGTGCGCACCTTCCTCTATCCGGGGCCCAGCCTGAAGCAGCCGATCCTCGGCTGGCTCTCCCTCGGCGCGCAGATCGCCGTCGCCGAGACGCGCGGCGACTACGCCCGGGTCGACGGCGCCGGCTGGATCTTCGCCCGCCATCTCGCGCCGCTCGATGCACCGCCCGAGCCCGATTTCGTCGCCGTCGCCGAGCGCTTCCTCGAGACGCCCTACCTCTGGGGCGGGATCTCCAGCCTCGGTCTCGACTGCTCGGGCCTGGTGCGCGCCGCGCGGCACGCCGCCGGCCGCGCCTGCCCGCGCGACACCGACATGCAGGAGGCCTTCTTCGAGACCCGTGTGCCCGAGGGCGCCACGCTCGCCCGCGGCGACCTCGTCTTCTGGAAGGGCCATGTCGGCATCATGCAGGACGAGACCCGGCTTCTCCACGCCAACGGCTGGCACATGAAGGTCGCGAGCGAGCCCTTCGAGACCGCCCGCGCCCGCATCCTGGAGAAGAGCTTCGGCCCGGTGACGAGCATCCGCCGGCCGTGAGGATGACGGCGGGCGCTCACCCGGCCGCGTAGAGATCCGCGTAGCGCTCCCGCAGGACGTTCTTCTGCACCTTGCCCATCGTGTTGCGCGGCAATTCGGGGAGGAAGATCACCCGCTTGGGCTGCTTGTAGCGCGCCAGCCGGTCCGCGAGGGCGGCCTGGATCGCCGGCTCGCTCACCTCGGAGCCGGGCCGCGTCACGACGGCGGCCGTGACGCCCTCGCCGAAATCCGGGTGCGCCACACCGAACACGGCGCTCTCGACCACGCCCGGCAGGAGGTCGATCTCGGTCTCGACCTCCTTCGGGTAGACGTTGTAGCCGCCGGTGATGACGAGGTCCTTGCCGCGCCCGACGATGTGGACGTAGCCCCGATCGTCGACCTTGCCGAGATCGCCGGTGACGAAGAAGCCGTCCTCGCGGAACTCGGCCGCGGTCTTCTCGGGGTTGCGCCAATAGCCCTTGAAGACGTTGGGCCCGCGCACCTCGATCATGCCGATCTCGCCCTGCGCCAGCGCCGCCCCGGTCTCGGGATCGACGACGCGCAGGTCCACCTCCGGCAGCGGGAAGCCCACCGTGCCCGGCAGCCGGTCCCCCTCGTAGGGGTTCGAGGTGTTCATGTTGGTCTCGGTCATGCCGTAGCGCTCGAGGATGGCGTGGCCGGTGCGCTCGGAGAAGGCGGTGTGCGTCTCCGCCAGCAGCGGCGCGGAGCCGGAGACGAACAGGCGCATGTGCGCCGTCGCTTCGCGGGTGAGGCCGGGATGCTGCAGGAGCCGCACGTAGAAGGTCGGCACGCCCATCATGGCGGTCGCCCGCGGCATCAGCCGCAGGATCTCGTCCGGGTCGAACTTCGGCAGGAACAGCATGGTCGCGCCGGCGGCGAGGATGGTGTTCGTCGCCGTGAACAGGCCGTGGGTATGGAAGGTCGGCAGCGCGTGGAGCAGCACGTCGTCCTTCGTGAAGCGCCAATACTCGCGCAAGGTCCGCGCGTTGGAGGCGAGGTTCTCGTGGCTGAGCATCGCGCCCTTGGAACGCCCCGTCGTACCCGAGGTGTAGAGGATCGCGGCGAGATCGTCGGGCCCGCGCTCGGCGTCGGCGAAATCGGGGGAGGCGGCGGACGCCTTCTCCCGCAGCGTGCCGGCGCCGGCGGAGTCGAGCGTCTCGACCGCCTTGCAGCCGCGCTCGGTCGCGAGAGCGGCGAGCGCGTCGCGCGCCTTCGGGTCGCAGACGAAGAGGGCGGGCTCGGCGTCCTCCATGAAATAGGCGAGCTCGGCCGGCGTGTAGGCCGTGTTCAGCGGCAGGAAGATCGCCCCGGCGCGCAGGCAGCCGAGCAGCAGCAGGATCACCTCGGGGCTCTTCTCGACCTGCACCGCCACGCGGTCCCCGACCTCGACGCCGAGATCGCGCAGCGTGTTGGCGAAGCGCCCCGCCTCGGCGAACAGGTCCGCGTAGGAGATGCGTCGCCCCGTGGGCGTCTCGATGAAGGTGCGGCTCGTATCGTCGATGCCCGCCACGATCTGGGCGTAGAGATGAGAGGCCATATTTCGGCGTGTCCTCGGCTTTTTCCCCGGGCTTTTCCCCGCTTCGTCGAGGGGTGACCCGCCGCGCGCGCCGCGTCAAGGGCGGCGGACGCGAGGAAGGGATTGCGCGATCGCGCCGGAAGGCCTCATCCGCGCCTTCGCCGCCGCCGCCCGAGCCTCACCCCTGCGCCGGCGCCGTCTCCTTCTCGCCCGACGGCTTCACCGCCCGCGCCGGCTTGGCGAGCCGCCGCACCTCGCCGGAGAGCGCCACCTCGCCGCGCTCGGCATAGGCCTCGTGGTTCCGCTCGATCGTGTCGAGGTCGTAGAGGTAGTTCACCATCGCCCCCGCCGCCTGGGCGAGGCCGCGCGGGGAGAGGTCGGCCAGCGCGTGCACGCGCTCGAGCCGCGCGCCGTTGCCGAGGTGGAAGCGCGCGACCGGGTCGAGCGGCTTACCGGACGGCGCGCGGGCGCGGGCGAGATAGGTGGCGCACAGGGCCCGCAGCGGTTCGCGCAGCGCCTCGCGCGCCGCCTCGTCCGTCTCCCAGCCGTCGTGGAGGTGCTTCTCGAGCACGGCGCGCTCCTCCTTGGTCAGGCAAAGCGAGGCGGGGTCGTCGCGTTCCCCCTGCAGCCACGAGACGAAGCCCGGCACGGGGGAGAGCGTCACGAAGGTGCGCAGCTGCGGCAGGTCCCGGCGCAGCTCCTCCACCACCTGCTTGATCAGGAAGGAGCCGAAGCTCACCCCGGCGAGGCCCTTCTGGCAATTCGAGATCGAGTAGAACACGGCGGTCGTCGCCTCGCCCGCCGGCAGCGGCGTGCGCTGCGGCGCGAGGATGCCGGCGATGGCGCCGGGGATGTCGCGGGTGAGCGCCACCTCGACGAAGATCAGCGGCTCGTCGACGAGCGCGGGATGGAAGAAGGCGTAGAGCCGCCGGTCGGGCGGCGCGAGGCGGCCCTTCAGGTCCTCGAAGCTGTCGATGCGGTGCACCGCCTCGTAGGCGACGATCTTCTCCAGCACGTTGGCCGGCGAGGTCCAGTCGATGCGCCTCAGCGTCAGGAAGCCGCGGTTGAACCACGACGAGAACAGGTGCCGGAAATCGGCGTCGACGTCGGCGAGCGCGGGGTCGTCCGCGAGACCGGCGAGCACGTCCTCGCGCATGCGCACCAGCGCGAGCGTGCCCCCCGGCGCGCGGTTGAGCTTGCGGAACAGCTCCTGCCGGCGCGGCTCGGCGGCGAGGTGCAGCGCCATGGCCATGCGGGGCCCGGGCGCGTCGGCATAGGCCGCCATCGCGTGGGCGATGCGCTCCTCCACCGGGCCGAAGCGGCTCGCGAGCAGCGAGAGGAAGCCGCGGCGCATCTCGGCGGGCGCGGCGGCGTAGGCCGTGAGCAGGTCGCCGGCGCGCGCCACGCTCGAGGCCTCGCCCGCGCCGGAGAGCAGCGCCTCGGCGAGATGGGCGAGCTCTTTCGCGTCGCGCGCGCGGGCCCGTCCGCCCGTCACGAGCGAGCGCCCGCGGTCCGCGATCTGCTGGACCATGTCCGTGAAGAACGAGATCGTGCCCGCGGCCATCCGCGCCTCTCTCCTGCGCCTCCTCGCCCCCCGTGTCCGGACAGGATAGGGGAGCGCGCCGCGCTTCGCCATGGCGCGAGGGCTCGGCTTTTCGGGTAAGGGGGCTGCGCCGCGCGCATTGCAAGCGGGGTTGCGCCGGCCTATGTCTCCCCGCGAGGCCACGATCGGCCTCCGGCGCGCTGCCGACGGGGAGCGTCGAACGAGACCGGACGAGCCCCTGATCCCGAGCCTCTGACGCGATGACCCATCCTCCCGATCTCGACGGCCAGCCGGACGCCGCCGCCGCGCCTCTGCGCGTGCAGGCGGTGAACCGCATGCCGCAGGGATCGCGCCGCTTCGCCTGGATCGGCAGCGCGCTCGGCCTCGGCCTGTTCATCGCCTCGATCGTGTTCCTCTGGCAGGTCGTCTCCGACCTGGAATGGACGGAGCTGAAGGCGGCCTTCGTCCAGGCGAGCGCGGAGCAGCTCTGGGCCGCCATCGGCTTCGTCGTGATCAGCTATGCGCTCCTCACCTGCTACGACGCGCTGGCGCTCAAGCAGCTGAAGCTGCGGGTGCCCTACCGAACCACCGCGCTCGCCTCGTTCACGAGCTACGCGGTGAGCTTCAACCTGGGCTTCCCGCTCCTCACCGGCGGGACCGTGCGCTACTGGATCTACGCGCCCAAGGGCCTGCGCGCGAGCCGGGTGGCGAGCCTCACCGTCATCGCCGGCATCACCTTCTGGCTCGGCATGGGCCTCGTCCTCACCTGGACGCTGCTCTCCGAGGGCGCGGCGGTGACGGCGCTGACGGGCATCGGGCTCGGGCTCGTCAAGCTCATCGGGGTGGGCGTCGGCGCGGCGCTCGTCGTCTACATGGTCTTCGTCTCGCTCAGGCGCCGATCGGTGACGATCCAGGGCTGGCGGCTGGAATTGCCGGGCTTCCGGCTCTCGCTCGGCCAGTCGCTGATCGGCGCCGCCGAGGTCTGCGCGGCGAGCGCGGTGCTCTATGTCCTCCTCCCGGCGGGCCACGGCATCGGCTTCGAGGCCTTCCTCGCCATCTACGTCGTCGCGGTGATGCTCGGCATCGCCTCCCACGCGCCGGGCGGGCTCGGCGTCTTCGAGGCGACGATGCTGATCGCGCTCTCGGGCCTGCCGCGCGAGCAGGTGCTCGGCGCCCTCCTCCTGTTCCGAATCTGCTACTACTTCCTCCCGTTCATCGTGGCGCTGGCTCTGCTCGGCGCCTACGAGATCACGCGGCGGCTGAAAGCGCTGCGCAGCGTGCTCGAGCCCGAGGAGCCGCTGGCGTGACGCCTCCGCCGCCGCCGCCGACCGCCGATCCCGAGGAGACGGCCGTGCAGGAGAGGGACCTGGAGGACGCGCAGGACGGAGACGACCCGCCGCCGGACGGCGTCGCCCGAGACCGCGCCTCGCGCCGCGCCGTGGCTTCGGGCGCGCTGATCGCGGCGGGCCTGCTCTTCCTCGTCGCGGCTGCGACGGAGGGCGTCAACGTCTGGCTCGTCGTCGCCATGCCCATCGCGGTCGCCGCCGCCGCCATCGCGGTCGGCGAGCGGGTCCAGGCGCGCCGGGTCAAGAAGCTCGTCGCCGCGGGGCGGCGCCTCGCCATCGTCGAGGCGCTTCTCGCCAATATCCCCGACCCGGTGGTGATGATCGACCGGCGCGTCATCGTGCGCGAGGCGAACGGGGCGGCGAACGGGCTCTTTCCCGGCCTTCGGATCGGTCACCCGCTCTCCTTCGCGCTGCGCGCGCCGCAGGTCCTCGACGGGGTCGAGGAGGCGCTTCGCACCGGCGAGCGGGTGCGCGTCGAATACGCCGAGCGCGTGCCGACGGAGCGCGTCTTCGAGGTGATGATCGGCCCGCTCGACCTCGAGGCCGAGCGCCGCGAGACGGAGGCGAGCGCCATCGAGCGCCCTCCGCGCGAGCAGAGCGTGGTGCTCTACTTCCGCGACCTGACCTCGGCGCGCCGGCTCGAGACCATGCGCGTCGACTTCGTGGCCAACGTCAGCCACGAGCTGCGCACGCCGCTCTCCTCGCTGCTGGGCTTCGTCGAGACGCTGCAGGGGCCGGCGAAGAACGACGCCGCCGCCCGCGAGCGCTTCCTCGAGATCATGCGCGTCCAGGCCCAGCGCATGAGCCGGCTGATCGACGACCTGCTCTCGCTCTCGCGCATCGAGCTGCGCGCCCACGTGCCGCCGCAGACCACGATCGACCTCACCGCGGTGACGAAGCAGATGCTCGACACCCTCGCTCCGCTCGCCCGCGAGCGCGGCGTCGAGGTGGTCTTCGCGCATCCCGAGGCGCCCGCGACCATCGCCGGGGAGCGCGACGAGCTCCTGCGCGTCGTCGAGAACCTCGTCGAGAACGCCATCAAGTACGCCGATGCCGGCAAGCGGGTGGAGGTCACGATCGCGCGGCGCGCGGCCGAGAACGGGCGCCCGGGGGAGGAGGCCGAGACCATCCGCCTCGCCGTGCGCGACCACGGCCCCGGCATCTCCCCCGAGCACCTGCCGCGCCTCACCGAGCGCTTCTACCGCGTCGACGTCGCCGCGAGCCGCGAGCGCGGCGGGACGGGGCTCGGCCTCGCCATCGTCAAGCACATCGTCGCCCGCCACCGCGCGAAGCTCACCATCGAGAGCGAGCTCGGGAAGGGCGCGCTCTTCGCCGTGGACTTCCCGGCGCCGAAGGAGGTGGCGTGAGGCCGCCTCCGGTCCCGGCCCACCTTGACCTTCGCGGCGCGACGCGTCACCTCTCCCCCGGACAGCCTCCGACACGGGTACGACCCATGGATCTCCTCGCTGAAGCCGATCACACCAAGTCCGGCGCGGCCGCGCGCCACAGGACCGCCGGCGTGATGATCGGGCACGTCCAGGTCGGCGGGGGCGCGCCGGTCGTCGTGCAGTCGATGACGAACACCGACACGGCGGACGTGGATTCCACCGTCGCGCAGGTGGCCCAGCTCGCCCGCGCCGGCTCCGAGATCGTGCGCATCACGGTCGACCGCGACGAGGCCGCCGCCGCCGTGCCCCGCATCCGCGAGCGGCTCGACCGCATCGGCTGCGACGTGCCGCTGGTGGGAGACTTCCACTATATCGGCCACAAGCTGCTCGCCGATCACCCGGCCTGCGCCGAGGCGCTGGCCAAATACCGCATCAACCCGGGCAACGTCGGCTTCAAGGACAAGAAGGACCGGCAGTTCTCGATGATCGTCGAGAAGGCCATCGAGCACGGCAAGGCCGTGCGCATCGGCGCCAACTGGGGCTCGCTCGACCAGGAGCTGCTCACGCACCTGATGGACCTCAACGCCGCGCGGCCCGACCCGCTGGCGGCGGGGGCCATCACCCGCGAGGCGATGGTGCAGTCGGCGCTCCTTTCGGCCGAGCGCGCCATCGAGATCGGCCTGCCCAAGGACCGGATCGTGATCTCGGCGAAGGTGTCGAACGTGCAGGACCTGATCGCGGTCTATCGCGAGCTCGCCCGGCGCTCGGACTACGCGCTGCATCTCGGCCTCACCGAGGCCGGCATGGGCTCGAAGGGCATCGTCGCGTCCTCGGCGGCGCTCGGCGTACTGCTCCAGGACGGCATCGGCGACACGGTCCGCTTCTCGCTCACGCCCGAGCCCGGCGGCGACCGCACGCTCGAGGTGAAGGCGGCGCAGGAGCTGCTCCAGACGATGGGCTTTCGCACCTTCGTCCCGCTGGTCGCCGCCTGCCCCGGCTGCGGGCGCACCACCTCGACGGTGTTCCAGGAGCTCGCCCGCGACATCCAGCGCTGGATCGACACGTCGATGCCGGAATGGAAGACCACGCATCCGGGCGTGGAAGAGCTCAACGTCGCGGTGATGGGCTGCATCGTCAACGGCCCGGGCGAATCGAAGCACGCCGACATCGGCATCTCGCTGCCCGGCACCGGCGAGGCCCCCGCCGCCCCGGTCTTCATCGACGGCAAGAAGGCCGTTACCCTGCGCGGCCCCACCATCGCCGACGACTTCAAGACGCTGGTCGTGGACTACATCGACCGGCGCTACGGCACGGGGGACCGCTCCGCCGCGGAGTGACGGCGCTGGCGTAGAGCGCCGACGGGATTTCCCTCTCCACGAGGGCTAGCTGATGCACACATCTCGCTCGGCGAAGGCGTTCCGCTAGGCAGTCGCGACCTGAAGCGTAGAGCGCCGACGGTCTCCCCTCGCCCTTGTGGCGAGGGGCCGGGGGTGTGGGTCGTGCAGAACTGCCGCGACCTCGATGCCGCTCGAACCGGGAACGTCGATCCCGTCCCGAGACGTCTCGCGCTGCATCCCGACCCACATCCGCCCCCTTCGGGGGCACCTTCTCCACAAGGGAGAAGGACGAGCGGCTGGCGCCGCTCGCAGATCGCGACCAACGGCGCGGGACGAAGTGTGAATCGAGTAGCCACGAGGGAGAGGGGAACCGCGTCGCGCGCGTCCCCCTTCAACCGTCCCTTAACCCTCCTCGTTCACCCTCCGGAAACCATACCTTCCGGAGCCCCCGTCCCGTGCCGCGCGCCGCCGCTCGCCTGACCGTAGTCGTCCTCGCCGCCGGCCTCGCCGCGGGGAGCGCGCAGGCGCAGACGGTGATCGGCGTCGAGGACGCGCCGCCGGACCTGCGGCCGGCGCGGGACGAGGCGGTGTTCGCGCCCGTGTCCGGTCTCCCGCGCGCCGAGGTCCGCGCCCCGGTCACCCGCCTCGCGCCGAGCCCGCCGGCCCGGCAGGCCGCTCCGCGCCGGGCGCCCGAGGGCGACCCCTACGCGCCGCTGGGCATCCGCCTGGGCGCCTTCACCCTGCGCCCCTCGATCACCCAGTCCGCCGGCTGGGACACCAACCCCGAGCGCGTCGAGACCGGCGCCGAGGGCCGCGCGCTCTCGCGCACGCAGGGCGACCTCACGCTCGAGAGCGACTGGTCGCGCCACGCCCTCACGGGATCCGTGAGCGGCGTCTACGACGCCTATCGCGGCGGCGATCTCGAGCCGCGCTTTTCCGGCGCCGCCGATCTCGGGCTTCGCCTCGACATCCGCGAGAGCACGGCGCTGTCCCTGCGCGCCACCGCGGCCACGGCCACCGAGCGCGTCGGCTCGCCGGAAGTCCCGAGCGACCTCGCCGAGGGCCCGCAGACGTCGACCTACGGCGCCGAGGCCGCCCTCGCCATGGGCTTCGGCCGGCTGGAGACGACCCTGCGCGGCGCCATCGCGCGCTCCGTCAACGCGGACGGCGTGCGCGCCGACGGCAGCCGCGTCGACCGCTCCGACGACGATTTCACCGAGACGCGCGCGGCCCTGCGCCTCGGCTACGCGGTCTCGCCGCGGCTCACGCCCTTCGTCGAGGCCGAGATCGATCAGCGCCGCTACGAGGGCGCGGGCGCGAGGCGCGATTCCGTCGGGACGACCGCGCGTGTGGGCGCCGAGATCGAGCTGACGCGCCTCCTCGCGGGCGAGGTCTCCGCCGGCTGGCAGGAGCGCGACTACGAGAGCCCGGCCCGCGGCGACGCCACCGGCGCCGTGGCGCAGGCGCGCCTCGTCTGGACGCCGACGCCGCTCACGACGGTCACCCTCGCCGGCGAGAGCCGCCTCGCCGAGACAAGCGTCGCGGGCGCCACCGCCGCGGAAGCCCGGCGCGCGTCCGTGGCGATCGCCCACCGGCTGCGCCGCAGTCTCGTGCTGGACGCCTCGCTCAGCTGGGCCGGCACGGACTACGAGGGCGTCTCCCTGTCCGAGGAGCTGATCGCGGCCGCGGCCGGCCTCGAATGGCGGCTCGACCGCGGCCTCGCGGTCACCGCGCGCTATTCTCACGAGCGACTGGAGTCGACGCGCCCGGGGGGCGATCACGTGGCGGACGTGGCGCTGGTGGGGGTGCGGCTGACGCGGTGAGGGGCGCCGGCTGCGGACGCGACTTTTTCGTGGTCTACCCGGGTCGGCGCATCGGCGTGCCGTCGAGCATGTCCCGGATCTGCCGTCCGGCGAAGCCATGCAGGCCGGGCGTCTCGAGCACGTCGCTCGCGAGACGGGTCACGTGCGCAGGGGTGGCGGCCCTGGAGTAGAGCGACACGGCGCTGACGCCGATGACGCTGAGGGTGCGCGTCTTGCTCGGCTCGACGGCGCGAAACGCGTCCTCCTCGTGCCGACCGGCTCGTGCGAACGCCGCGCGCGCTCCCTCGAAACCTCCAGCGCGATGGGCGGCTTCCGCCTCCTCGGCCGCGGCTTCGGCCAGCCTGTGATGCTCGATCCAGCTCGTCATGTGACCGTTCCCAGAAGAACGAGAAGCTCCCGAAATCCGACGACCGACGCGATCGCGGCGCTGTCGCTTTTTCCGCGCGTCAGCTGCATTCTCTTCTGCTTCAGGCGGTGACGGAGGGTCGACGCACCGCCCTTGTCGACGCCTGAAACCTCCAGCCGCAGAGCGGTCTCGAAATCCGCCGTGGAGCACATCTCCTTGGGTGTCAGGAAGAAGTCCGCCCCGCTACCGGTCCACGCGCGCCCGATCGCGACAAGGCCGCGTTCCACTTCGATAGTCGCGAGCGACACCGCATAGGCACCGTCGCATGTTGCATCGATCTCGTTGCCGTTTGCAACTTTCGCCCGGCCGTTCGGCTCCACCCAGGCGATCTGCCGCCCCCCGATAGTCCCCTCGTCATCGATCCGAAGCAGAGCCGGGGAGGCGTGGTGCCGATCGAGGCATACACTCGCCGCCTCGTAGAGCGCTCGCGCCCTCGTCGCCGTCAATCCCGGATGCCGTTCGTCGAGGTTCTCGATGAGGATCCAGGTTTCCGATCGCGCCCGCATGTCCACGCCCCTTCACGTCGGGCCGATCATAGCGAGCATTATCGTCGTCTGGCAGCGGTCTACCGCCCCCCGCCCTCCAGCATGCGCGTGAGCACCTTCGACGTGTAGTCCACCATCGGCACGATGCGGGCGTAGTTGAGCCGCGTCGGGCCGATGACGCCCAGCACGCCGACGATCTTCTGGGCGCCGTCGCGGAAGGGCGCGGCGACGAGGGACGAGCCCGAGAGCGAGAACAGCTTGTTCTCCGAGCCGATGAAGATGCGCACGCCCTCGCCGGCCTCGGCGCGGCCGAGGAGGTCGATCACGTCGGTCTGGGTCTCGAGGTCCTCGAAGAGCAGGCGGATGCGCTCGAGATCCTCCAGCGCCTGCAGGTCGGAGAGCAGGTTCGCCTGGCCGCGCACGATCAGCTGGCGCTGCTCGGCGCCCTCGGAGGGCAGGGCCACCCCGGCCTCGATCAGGCGAGCGGTGAGCGCGTCGAGCTCGCGCTCCATCGATTGGCGCAGCGCGGTGGTCTCCTCGCGCACCTCGGCGAGCGTCTTGCCGCGGATGCGCGCGTTGAGGAAGTTCGCCGCCTCCTGCAGCGCGGAGGAGGGCAGGCCCGGCGGCAGGTCGAGGAGCCGGTTCTCCACCGAGCCGTCCTCGGAGACCAGCACGACGAGGGCGCGGGCCGGGTCGAGCCGCACGAACTCGATGTGCTTGAGCCGCGGGTCCTGCTTCGAGGTGACGACGACGCCCGCCCCGCGGGAGAGGCCCGACAGCATGGCGGAGGCTTCCGCGAGCGCCGTCTCGAAGTCGCGCCCCTGCGCGGCGGCGCGCATCTGCGCCTCGATGTTGCCGCGCTCCTCCAGCGAGAGGTCGCCGATCTCGAGCATGGCGTCGACGAAGAAGCGCAGGCCCGTCTCGGTGGGCAGGCGCCCGGCCGAGGTGTGCGGCGCGAAGATCAGCCCCGCCTGCTCCAGGTCGGCCATGACGTTGCGCACGGAGGCCGGCGAGAGCGGCGCATGCAGCAGCTTCGAGATGTTGCGCGAGCCCACCGGCTCGCCGGTGGCGAGATAGCTCTCGACGATCTGGCGGAAGATCTCGCGCGATCGCTCGTTCAGGTCCGCGAGCGCGCGGGCCTGGCCGGACGGATCGTGCCTGAAGGCGTCGTGGCGGAACGGGCTCTCGCTCATGCTCGGGTTCGCGTCTGGGGATGGCGCATGCGCTATATGTGACCGCCCGTCCACGGCGGCGCAAGGCTCGGCTCGCGCACGCCTCGGTCCGCCTTCGAGCCTTGCCGACGGCCCGCGCGGGGTCTACACCCGCAATCCCGAGAGAAGGAGAGACCGATGCGGCCCTCGAAGCGCGCCCCCGACGAGATGCGCCCCGTCACCCTCGAGCGCGGCGTCGTGCGTTACGCCGAGGGCTCGTGCCTCGTCACCTTCGGCGAGACCAAGGTGCTCTGCGCCGCCTCGCTGGAGGAGCGCGCGCCCGGCTGGCTGCGCGGCACCGGCAAGGGCTGGGTCACGGCGGAATACGCCATGCTGCCCCGCGCCACCCACGAGCGCACCCGCCGCGAGGTGAATTCCGGCAAGCCGTCGGGCCGCACCCAGGAGATCCAGCGCCTGATCGGCCGCTCGCTGCGCGCCGTCGTCGATCTCCACGCCATCGGCGAGCGGCAGATCGTGATCGACTGCGACGTCATCCAGGCCGACGGCGGCACCCGCACGGCCTCGATCACCGGCGCCTGGGTGGCGCTGCACGAGTGCTTCCAGTGGATGATGAAGCGCTCCATCATCTCGGTGAACCCGCTGCGCGACCACGTCGCCGCGGTGTCCTGCGGCATCCACCAGGGCAAGCCCGTGATCGATCTCGACTATGCCGAGGATTCCGCCGCCGAGACCGACGCGAACTTCGTCATTACCGGCACGGGCGGCATCGTCGAGGTGCAGGGCACCGCCGAGGGCAAGCCGTTCTCGGAGGACGAGTTCATCGGGCTCCTGCGCCTCGCCCAGTCCGGGGTACGGTCGCTCGTCGATCTGCAGAAGCAGGCCATCGCCTGAGGGAGCGCCCCATGCAGCACCGCCGGCTCGAAGGCCCCGTGATCATCGCCACCCACAATGCCGGCAAGCTGCGCGAGATGCGCGAGCTGCTCGCCCCCTTCGGCGTGGAGGCGACCTCCGCGGGCGAGCGCGGCCTGCCCGTGCCCGACGAGACGGGCACGATGTTCTCCGAGAACGCCGCGCTCAAGGCGCATGCCGCGGCCGAGGCGACGGGGCTTCCCGCCATCGCCGACGATTCGGGCATCTGCGTGCTCGCGCTCGACGGCGCGCCGGGCCTGTTCTCGGCGGACTGGTCGGTGGACCGCGATTTCGGCCCCGCCATGGAACGGGTGAAGCGCGAGCTCGACATGCGCGAGGCGACCGACACGACGGCGTGGTTCGTCTCGGCGCTGGTCGTCGCGTGGCCGGACGGGCACGAGGAGCTGTTCGAGGGCCGCTGCCCCGGCGCGATCGTCTGGCCGCCGCGCGGGACGGCGGGCTTCGGGTACGACCCGATCTTCCTTCCCGACGGCGAGACGCGCACCTTCGGCGAGATGACGGCGCAGGAGAAGCACGGCATCGACTGGAGCGACGCGGCGAGCGGCCTCTCGCATCGCGCCCGCGCCTTCCGCAAGCTCGCCGCCGCCATCCTCGGACCGCGCCGAGAGGGCTGACCATGGCGCTCGCCGACGACGAGATCGCCCGCTACGCCCGCCATCTCGTTCTCCAGGACGTCGGCGGGCCGGGACAGGCGAGGCTGAAGGCGGCCCGGGTGCTGGTGATCGGCGCCGGCGGCCTCGGCGCCCCGCTGATCCAGTACCTCGCCGCCGCCGGCGTCGGCGCGATCGGGATCGTCGACGACGACGCCGTCGATCTCGGCAACCTGCAGCGCCAGGTGATCCACGGCACGCCGGACATCGGCCGCCCGAAGGTCGAGAGCGCCGCGGACGCGGTGGCGCGGCTCAACCCGCATGTCGCGGTCGAGCCGCACCGCACGCGGCTCACCGTGGAGAACGCCCGCGCCCTCGTCGCGGGCTACGACCTCGTCGCCGACGGCTCGGACAATTTCGCCACCCGCTACGCCGTCTCGGACGCCTGCTTTCACGAGAAGCGCCCGCTCGTCACCGCCGCGCTCGGCCAGTTCGACGGCACGCTCACCACGATCCGCGCCCACGAGACCGGGCCGAACGGGCGGCCGAATCCCACCTATCGCTGCCTCTTCCCCGACGCCCCGCCGCCCGGCGCGATTCCCACCTGCGCGGAGGCCGGCGTGCTCGGCGCCCTCGCGGGCGTGATGGGATCGATGATGGCGCTCGAGGTCGTGCGCGAGATCGTCGGCTTCGGCGAGGGGCTGGTCGGCCGCCTCCTCATGGTCGACGCGCGCGCCATCCGCTTCGAGACCCTGCGCTACGGCTGGGATCCGTCGAACCCGCTGAGCGGGGAGGGGGCGCGCGGCTGAGCCGCCGCTCACGCGCCCTCGGTCTCCAGCCGCGCCAGCAGGTATTGCGCCTGGGCGAGCGCGGCGAAGCGACCGCCCGCGGCGACGAGCGCGTCGTAGGTCCCCTCCTCGACGATCCGGCCCTCGTGGAAGACGAGGATGCGGTCCGCGTCGCGCACCGTGGCGAGCCGATGGGCGATGACGAACACCGTGCGCCCGCGCATGGCCTCCGCCAGAGCCTCCTGCAGCCGGCGCTCGGTATTGGCGTCCAGCGCGCTCGTCGCCTCGTCGAGGACGAGGATCGGCGGGTCCTTGAGCAGCGCCCGCGCGATGGCGAGGCGCTGGCGCTCGCCGCCCGAGAGCGAGCGCCCGCGCTCGCCGATCGGCGTGTCGAGCCCCGCCGGAAGCCGCCGCAGGAAGGCGCCCGCCTGGGCGCGCTCCAGCGCCGCGACCATCTCGTCGTCCGAGGCCTCCGGCCGGCCGACCTGGAGGTTCTCCCGCAGCGTGCGGGCGAACAGCATCGGCTCCTGGAACACGACGCCGATCTGCCGGCGCAGGGCGTCGAGCTTCATCTCCCGCGCGTCCCGCCCGTCGAGCCGCACCACGCCGGTGGTGGGATCGAAGGCGCGGTGGAGGAGCGCGACGGTGGTCGACTTGCCCGATCCCGTCTCGCCGACGAGGGCGATCGTCTCGCCCGGGCGCACGCTGAAGGCGAGGTCCCGCACGGCGGGCCGCGCGCCGTCGTAGGAATAGGACACGCCCTCGAACGCCACCGCCCCCGTCAGCCGCCCCGGATCGACGGCGCCGTGACGATCGGCGATGGCCGGGACGGCGTCGAGCACGGCGAAGAGCTCCGCCACCTTCGGCGCCTGCATCAGGAGGCCGTTGGCGAAGACGACGAGCTGGTCGAGGCGCGCGATCACGAGCGCGGCGAGGCTCACGAAGGCGACGATCTCGCCCAGCGTCGCGAGCCCGTCGAGGAAGAGCGCCACGCCCAGAACCAGGATGGCGGTCACCGTCAGCGTCGCCGCCGCACGGGTCGCCACGGATGCGAGCGCCCACCAGGAGAGGACCGGCGTCTGCGCCGCGAGGAGATCCGTCGCGATGCGCCGCAGCGCCCGCGCCTCCGCGTCGATGCGGGTGAAGGACTGCACCACGGCGATGTTGCCGAAGGCGTCCGACGCGTGCCCGGCGAGCGCCGTGTGGTGCCGCTCGACGCCGCCCTGGAGCTTCTCCGTCCGGCGCACGACCACCAGGGTCAGGCCGGCGAAGGCGACGACGAGCGCCACCAGCAGGAGCCCCAGCCGCCAGTTGAGGAACAGCGTCAGCGGCAGCAGCACGACGACGCCGACCAGCGCCGCGCAATGCTCCCGCAGGAAGCCGAGCCACAGCCCCGCCATGGCCCCCGCGCCGTCGAGCATCACCTTGAGCGCGCGGCCCGAATGGGTGCCGGCGTGGAAGGCGAGGGGGAGGGCGAGCACGTGCTCGAAGAAGTCCGCCATCACCGCGAGCCGCCGGCGATGCGCCAGGCGATCGGCGTGGAGCGCGACCAGCACCCCGGCGGCGATGCTGAACAGCCCGAAGCCGACCCACGCGCCGATCAGCCACGGCAGCCGCCCCAGCGCCTCCCCCGGCTCGGGCGCGGTCTGCGCACGGGCGAGGGCGTCGATCACGAGCCCGAACAGGACGGGCTCGGCGAAGGTCGCGAAGGCGAGGGCGACGTTGCCGGCGACGAGCATCGCCGCCAGCCGCCGCTCCGGCCCGATCGCGGCGACGGCGCGCAGGTAGATACGGCTGAGCGACATGATCCCGTTCCGGTCCGGCGAGGCGCGAGCGCGGCCCCGGAGCAAAGCTAGGGCCGATGCGGCGTGCCGTCACGGGTGGGCCACCTTAACCAAATGCTCAGCCCGCCCGGGTAGCGTCGACGGAAGTGCGGCCGTCTCGGGCCCCGAGGCGCCGCTCGCGTGGAGCTCGCTCATGGATTTCGCAACCGCGATCGGCCTCGTCGCCGGCGTCGGGACCGTGCTCGGCATGATCCTGATCGGCGGGGGAAGCCTCGCCTCGTATTTCGACGAGGTCGCCCTCGTCTGCGTGATCGGCGGCGCCTTCGCCTCCACCATGGTGCGCTTCACATTCCCCACCATGATGAGCGGCCTTCCCATGGGCATCCGCTACGGGCTGAGCATGCTCAAGACGAGCCCGCGTCAGCTGCTCGACGAGATCACCCAGGTCGCCGACGTCGTGCGCAAGTCCGGCCCGATGGGCCTCGAGAACGTGCAGGTCGACAACCCGACCCTCGCCCAGGGCCTGCGCTACGTCGCGGACGGCTACGACCGCGAGTTCATCAAGGACGCGCTGGAGAAGGATCGCGACAATTTCGTCCAGCGCCTCGAGGACGGTTCCAAGGTCTGGCGCGGCATCGGCGACGTCGCCCCGGCCTGGGGCATGATCTCGACCGTGGTCGGCATGATCATGATGTTCGCCAACATGGAGGACCCCTCCAAGCTCGGTCCCGCCATGGCGGTGTCGCTGCTGGGCACGCTCTACGGCTCGCTCATCGCCAACGTCATCGCGCTCCCCATCGCCGACAAGCTCGCCATGCGTCTCTCCGCCGAGGAGGTGCTGCGCTCGATGATCATCGACGGCATCCTGCAGATCCGCGATCAGCGTTCACCGACGATCGTGCGCGAGATGCTGTCCGCCTACCTGCCGGAGCACCACCGCGAAGAGCTGGCAGAGGCCTGAGGAGGCGCGATCGTGGCGAAGCGCAGAAAGCAAGCGGCCCCCCAGGGCGCGCCCGCCTGGTTCGTCACCTTCGCGGACCTGATGGCGCTCCTGATGAGCTTCTTCGTCATCCTGGCCGCCTACTCGACCCAGGACCAGCGCAAGATGCAGATCGTCGCCGGCTCGCTGCGCGAGGCCTTCGGCGTCAATCCGGAATCGCGCTTCTCCGGCATCATCGAGCAGGACGGCCTGCCCACGCTCAGCGCGCTCCAGAACGTCGAGCCCGTGCCGCCGGAGCAGGCCTCGGACCACACCACGCCCAACGAGCTCGACCGGCGCGACGACGGCCTGTTCTCGGTGACCTTCGACCGCGGCTTCGGGCTGGCCGCCGCCTCGCTGCGCCAGGCCCTGCAGGACATGCCGGAGATCGCGGAGCTCTCCCGCAACCTCGTCATCGAGGAGACCGAGGAGGGGCTCGACGTCTCCCTCGTCGACCAGGACGGGCGCTCGATGTTCCCGGAAGGGTCGGTCTACCCCTACGAGCGGACCCGCCTCGTGCTCGAGGCCATCGCCCCGGTGCTCCGCCGCTTGCCCAACCGGCTCGCCGTGAGCGGCCACGACGCCGCCGTTCGCCCCGGCGCGACGCCGTCCACCGACAGCTGGAGCCTCACTGCCGGCCGGGCGCTCGCCGTGCGCGAGATCCTCTCCGCCGCGGGCCTGCCCGATGGGCGCTTCGCCTCGGTGACGGGCAAGGCCGACACCGAGCCGGCCTTCCCGGACAACCCCTACATCGCCCCCAACCGCCGCGTGACCGTCACGCTGCTCGCCGAGGAGCCGCCGGTCCCGCCGAACTTCCGGCCGTGAGGCCGACGCTTGCATCCCGCGCCGCGAGGCGGCACAAGACGGGCTCTCCCGCAAAGCCTCGCGAGCCTCGATGGATCCCGCCTTCCTCGTCGTCCAGGCCCTGAACGGGCTCGCCAGCGCCTCGTCGCTGTTCCTGATCGCGAGCGGCCTCACCCTCGTCTTCGGGGTGACGCGGATCGTCAATTTCGCCCACGGCTCGCTCTACATGCTGGGCGCCTACGCGGCGGCGATCCTCGCGCCGCTGTTCATGGCGAGCCTCGGCAAGCCCTTCGGCTTCTGGGGCGCCATCGCGGCGGCGGCGCTCGCGGTGGGGCTGCTCGGCGTCGTCATCGAGCTCGTGCTGCTGCGCCGGATCTATCGCGCGCCCGAGCTGTTCCAGCTGCTCGCCACCTTCGCGCTCGTGCTGATCGTCCAGGATCTCGTGATCCTGTTCATCGGCCCGCAGGACATCCTCGGCCCCCGTGCGCCGGGGCTCACGGGATTCGTCGAGATCTTCGGACGGCGCTTCCCGCTCTACGAGCTCTTCCTCATCGCCATGGGACCGATCGTGCTGGGCCTTCTCTGGCTCCTCCTGAAGAAGACCCGCTTCGGCGTGCTCGTGCGCGCCGCGACGCAGGACCGCGAGATGGTCGGCGCGCTCGGGGTCGACCAGGCGAAGCTCTTCACCGGCACGCTCTTCCTCGGCGCCTTCCTCGCCGGGCTCGGCGGCGCCCTGCAGATCCCGCGCGCGCCGGCCAACACCGAGATGGACCTCGCCATCATCGCCGAGGCCTTCGTCGTCACCGTGATCGGCGGCATGGGCTCGGTGCCAGGGGCCTTCCTCGCGGCCCTCCTCATCGGGCAGCTGCAGGCTTTCGGCATCCTGATCTTCCCGAAGATCACGCTCGTCGTGGTCTTCCTCTTGATGGCGCTCGTCCTCGTGGTGCGGCCCTACGGCCTCCTCGGCAAGCCCGAGCCCGTTGGCGCCGGCCCGGGCGCGGCCTTCGCGCTGGCCCTGCGTCCCTGGAGCCGGCTCGAGAACGCGCTCGCCCTCGTCGCGATCGTCGCGCTCGCCGTCTCGCCGCTGCTGCTCGACGCCTACGGGATCACGGTGGCGACCGAGGCCGTGATCCTCGCGCTGCTCGCCTTCTCGCTGCACCTCCTCATCGGGGTGGGCGGTCTCGTTTCCTTCGGCCACGCCGCCTGGTTCGGGCTCGGCGCCTACGCCGCGGCGCTCTGCGTGAAGTCCCTCGCCTGGCCGATGGAGGCGGCGCTGCCGCTGGCGCCGCTCGTCGCCGGGCTCGGCGCGGCCCTGTTCGGGCTCTTCGTCGTGCGCCTGTCGGGCATCTACCTCGCCATGCTGACGCTCGCCGTGGCGCAGATCCTCTACGCGGTGGCCTTCCAATGGGTCGAGGTCACCGGCGGCGACAACGGCATCGTCGGCGTCTGGCCCGCGCGCTGGGCCTCCGACAGGATGGTCTATTTCTATCTGACCCTGGCGCTCGGCCTCCTCGCGATCTGGGCGCTGCGCCGGATCATGTACGCGCCCTTCGGCTACGCGTTGCGCGCCGCCCGTGACAGCGCGCTGCGCGCCGAGGCGATCGGCATCGCCGTGCGCCGCACGCGCTGGCTCGCCTTCACCCTCTCGGGCGCCGCGGCGGGCCTCGCCGGGGGGCTCTGGACCTTCCTCAAGGGCGCCATCGACCCGACAGTGCTCTCCATCCCCGTCTCCGTCGACGCCCTCGCCATGCTGCTGCTCGGCGGCGCGCAGACGGTGATCGGCCCGCTCGTCGGCGCCGGATTGCTGCACCTGGTCAAGGACCAGGTGATGCCGCTCACCGACTATTGGCGCCTCATCCTCGGCCTCGTCATCCTCGCCATCGTGCTCCTCGCGCCGCGGGGCGTCGTCGGCGCCATCGAGAGCGCGCGCGGTCGCGGGAAGGAGGCTGGGGCGTGAGCGTGCTCGTCGAAGCGAAGGGGCTGACCAAGCGCTTCGGCGGCGTCGTCGCCGCGGACGCGGTCTCCTTCGCGCTCCATGCAGGCGAAATGCTCGCCATGATCGGCCCCAACGGCGCGGGCAAGTCCACCACCTTCGCCATGGTCGGCGGCCAGCTGCGGCCCGATTCCGGCCGCGTGCTGCTCGCCGGCGAGGACGTCACCGGCCTCTCGGCGGCCGCCCTGTTCCGCCGCGGCGTCGGCCGCACCTTCCAGGTGGCGCAGACCTTCGCCACGATGACCGTCGTCGAGAACGTGCAGATGGCGCTGATCTCCGCCGCGGGCGGCCTCGGCGGCCTGTTCGCGCCGGCGCGGACACTGCGCCGCACGGAGGCGCTGGGCGTCCTCGCCCGCGTCGGCATGGAGGAGGCCGCCGACCGGCCGATCGCGACTTTGGCCTACGGCGACGTCAAGCGCGTCGAGCTCGCCATCGCGCTGGCCGCCGGCCCGACCGTGCTGCTCATGGACGAGCCCACCGCCGGCATGGCGCCGAAGGAGCGCGCCGATCTCATGGCGCTGACCCGCGCCGTCGCCCGCGAGCGCGGCATCGGCGTGCTCTTCACCGAGCACGACATGGGCGCGGTCTTCTCCCATGCCGACCGCATCCTCGTGCTGGTGCGCGGCGAGATCGTCGCCGACGGCCCGCCCGCGGCGGTGCGCGAGGACCCGCGCGTGCGCGCCGTCTATCTCGGCGAGAGCGGCGCCGCCACCGCCGCCGCCGCGCTCGGGGAGCGCACGCGATGAGCCGGCTCCTCGAGGTCGAGGGCCTGGAGGCCGCCTACGGCCCCGCGCGGGTGCTGTTCGGCGTCTCGCTCGCGCTCGCGCCGGGAGAGGTCGTCGCGCTGATGGGCCGCAACGGCGCGGGCAAGTCGACGACGCTGAAGGCGATCATGGGCCTCGTCCCCGCCCGCGCGCGGCGCCTCGGCTTCGCCGGTCGCGACATCGCGGGGCTGCCCGCCCACCGCATCGCTCGGCTCGGGCTCGGCTACGTGCCCGAGGATCGGCGCATCTTCACCGAGCTGACGGTGGCGGAGAACCTGGAGGTCGGCCGCCGCGCGGCGGCGCCGGGGGTCGCGCCGTGGACGCCCGAGCGACTCTTCGCGCTCTTCCCCAACCTCGCCGAGATGCGCGCCCGGCGCGCCGACGCCATGTCGGGCGGCGAGCAGCAGATGCTCGCCATCGCGCGCACCCTGATGGGCAATCCCCGCGCCGTTCTGCTCGACGAGCCCTCGGAGGGGCTCGCGCCCGTGATCGTCGAGCAGATGGCGGACGCCGTGCGGGCGATGAAAGGGGAGGGGATCGCGGTGCTGCTCAGCGAGCAGAACGCCGCCTTCGCCGGCGCCGTCTGCGACCGCGCCCTCGTCATCGAGCGCGGCGAGATCCGCTTCTCGGGACCGCTCGCGGAGGCGGCGCGGGCGCTCGAGGTGTGAGCCCCGCGCCCGCGCCGATCGTGGTGCGGCGGGCGTCAGGCCGCCTTCTGGCGCATGCGGCCGTAGAACGTCTCGCCCGCATCCGCTATCTGCCGCAGCAGCGCCGGCACGGCGAAGCGCGCGCCGTGGATCGTGGCGAGCCGGTCGGCCTTCTCCACGAAGGCCTTCGCCCCCATGAAGTCGATGTAGGAGAGCGCGCCGCCCGTGAACGGCGCGAAGCCGAAGCCCAGGATCGAGCCGACATCCGCCTCGCGCGGATCGACGACGACGCCCTCCTCGACGGTGCGGGCCGCCTCCAGCGCCTGGGCGACGAGGAGGCGCTCCTGCAGCTCGGCGAAGTCGATGGTCTCGCCCGTGCGCCGCTCCTTGGCGAAGCGCGCGAGGCCCGGCCACAGCCGCTTCTTGCCGCCTTCGGGGTAGTCGTAGAAGCCCTTGCGGTTCTTGCGCCCGAGCCGGCCCTCCTCCTCGACCATGCCCACCAGAAGCGCCTTCTGGTCCGGGTCGATGCTGCCTCCGCCGAGCTGCGCCTCGGTCGCCTTGACGATCTTCAGCGCGAGATCGAGCGCTACCTCGTCGTTGAGCGAGAGCGGCCCCACCGGCATGCCCGCCGCCTTGCCGGCGTTCTCGATCATCGCCGGCGGCACGCCCTCGACCAGCATCTTGTGCCCCTCGAGCACGTAGGCGCCGACGCAGCGGTTGGCGAAGAACCCGCGCGCGTCGTTGACGACGATCGGCGTCTTCCTGATCGCCCGCACGAAGTCGAGGGCGACGGCCAGCGCCTCGTCGCCGGTCTTCTCGCCCAGGATGATCTCGACGAGCATCATCTTCTCGACGGGGGAGAAGAAGTGGATGCCGACGAAGCGTTCCGGACGGGAGGAGGCCTTGGCCAGGCCCGAGATCGGCAGCGTCGAGGTGTTCGAGCCGAAGATCGCGCTCTCGCCCACGGCGGCCTCGACCTTGGAGATCACCTCGGCCTTGACCTTGGGGTCCTCGAACACCGCCTCGACCACGAGATCGCAGCCGGCGAGCGCGCCATAGTCGTCCGCCGCGGTGATGCGCGCGAGGAGCGCATCGCGGTCCGCCGTCTTGGCGCGGCCCTTCATGACCTGATCGGTCATCAGCTTGTGGGAATAGGCCTTGCCCTTCTCCGCGGTCTCGAGGTCGCGGTCGACGAGCACGACCTCGAAGCCCGCGTTCGCGGCGACGTAGGCGACGCCCGCGCCCATGAAGCCGGCGCCGACGACGCCGATCGTCTTCAGCCTCGTCTCGCCCACCGAGGCGGGCCGGCGCGCGCCCTTGTTGAGCTCGCCCATCGAGACGAACAGCGTGCGGATCATCGCCGCCGCCTCCTTCGAGCGCAGGATGTGCGCGAACCAGCGCGACTCCACCTTCAGCGCGAGATCCATAGGCAGCTGCAGGCCCTCGTAGACCGATTGCAGGATGGCCTTGGCGGCGGGGTAGTTGTCGTTGGTCTCGCGGCGATAGATGGCGTTGGCCGCCGGCCAGATCTGCATGCCGGCCGCGGAATGGACGCGGTTCGACGGCAGCTTGAAGCCCTTCTGGTCCCAGGGCGCGACCGCCGAGCCGCCGTCGCGGATCCAGGCCTTGGCCGTGTCGATCAGCGTGTCGTGCGGCACGACCTGATGCACGAGGCCCATGTTGCGGGCCATCAGGCCTTTCAGCTGCTGGCCCTTGAACAGCATCTGCAGCGCGTCGCCCGTCTGCATCAGGCGCGCCACGCGCTGGGTGCCACCCGCGCCGGGGAAGAGCCCGACCTTGATCTCGGGCAGGCCGACCTTGGTCGCGTCATGATCGCACAGGACGCGGTGATGGCAGGCGAGCGCGAGCTCGAAGGCGCCGCCCAGGCAGGTGCCGTGGATCGCGGCGACGAACGGCTTCCCGCAGGTCTCGAGCCGCCGGTAGAGCAGCGAGAGCCGGCGCGATTCCTCGAAGAAGACGCGCATCGCCTCCTTGTCGCCCTTCTCGGCCGCGAGCTGCGTGTGGAGATCGCGCAAGCCCTGGAGCATGGTGAGGTCGGCGCCGCCGGAGAAGTCCTTCTTGCCCGACGCGATCACGCAGCCCTTGATGCCCTCGGTCGCGGCGACGTGCTCGACGATGGCGGAGAGCTCGTCCATCACGGGAAGCGTGATGACGTTCATCGAGCGGTCCGGCATGTCCCAGGTGACGAGGGCGACGCCGTCGGAATCGACCTCGAAGCGGAAGTTCACGAGTTCCATGACGCTCTCCCTCACACGCGCTCGATGATGGCGGCCGAGCCCATGCCGGCGGCGACGCACAGGGTGACGAGCGCCGTCTGCTTGTCCTGGCGCTCCAGCTCGTCGAGGGCGGCGCCGAGGATCATGGCGCCCGTCGCGCCGAGCGGGTGGCCCATGGCGATCGCCCCGCCATTGACGTTGACGACGCCCGGGTCGAGGTCGAGCGCCTGCATGTAGCGCAGCACCACGGCGGAGAAGGCCTCGTTGATCTCGAAAAGGTCGATGTCGGCCTTGGTCATGCCGGCGCGCTTGAGCACGAGCTCGGTCACGTCGATCGGGCCGGTGAGCATCAGCGCGAGGTCGGAGCCCGTCGAGGCGAAGGCCCGGATGCGGGCGCGGGGCTTCAGGCCGGCCATGTCGCCGGCCGTCCTCGAGCCGACCAGCACGGCGGCCGCGCCGTCGACGATGCCGGACGAGTTGCCGGCGTGGTGGACGTGCTCGAGATATTCGACGTCCGGATGCGCCGCGATGGCCACCGCGTCGAAGCCGCCCATGTCGCCGATCTGCACGAAGGCGGCCTTGAGCGCGCCGAGCGACTGCATGTCCGTGCCCGGCCGCACGTGCTCGTCGCGGTCGAGGATGGTGAGGCCGTTGACGTCCTCCACCGGCACGATCGATTTGGCGAAGCGTCCCTCCGCCCAGGCGGCGGCGGCGCGGCGCTGGCTCTCCACCGCGAAGGCGTCGACGTCGTCGCGGGAGAAGCCGTATTTCGTCGCGATCAGGTCGGCGGCGATGCCCTGGGGCAGGAAATAGGTGTCGATGGCGAGCTTGGGGTCCACCGGCCAGGCGCCGCCGGAGGCGGCCATGCCGATGCGGCTCATCGATTCGACGCCGCCGCCGATCGCCATCTCCTTCATGCCGCTCATCACCTGCGCGGCGGCGAAGTTCACCGCCTCGAGGCCCGAGGCGCAGAAGCGGTTGATCTGGACGCCCGGGACCTCCTTGCCGAAGCCCGCGCCGAGCGCGGCGGCGCGGGCGATGTCGCCGCCGGCCTCGCCGATCGGGTCGACGCAGCCGAGCACCACGTCCTCGATCAGGACCGGGTTCAGGTGGTTGCGCTCCTGGATCGCCCTCAAGGTGGTGATGGCGAGGTCCACCGCCGGCACCTCGTAGAGCGACCCGTCCGGCTTGCCGCGCCCGCGGGGCGTGCGCACGGCGTCGTAGATGTACGCTTCAGGCATTGGAATCCTCCGTGCGGAGTCGGCGGAGCTGCTTCCGCGCTTCATTCTTCAGTTCGCTCAATATCAAGCTGGGCGTTGCGGCTGATGATAATCGAAGGCGAGCTAGCACATCCCGCCAACGGTCTTCATCACGGGCAAGCTCGACAAATTCGTGCCCCGCAGCCGTCAACCTCATGATTCTTCCACCCGATCTTCCGAGGCCCGGCCTTCCCTGATGTTCCGCGCGCACCCAATCGAGTTCGCACAAGATGCGCCAATGCGTGAACTCAGGACCGGCGTCAGTGGGCACAGCGATGCTCACGCGGAAGCCTTCGCTCTCATCGATATCGATCACAGGAGCTGTGGGTGCGACGTCAAGTGGACAGTCGACTTCCGCGCGTAGAGCGAGACTACGCAGGACGTCGGGATCCAGCTTCATCAGAACGCCTCCGCCGGCAGCGCCATCGTGGTCTCCGCGCCGGCCGAGATGCGGGCGAGCTGGGCCGCGGTCTCCGGCATCAGGCGCTCCATGTAGAAACGGGCGAGGACGAGCTTCTCGGCCATGCCGGGCGCGCCCTCCTTGGCGAGGGCGGCCTTGGCCATGACGGCCCACATGTGCCCCATGGCGACGAGGCCGAAGAGGTGCATGTAGTCGGTGGCGCCGGCGCCGGCGTTGTCGGGCTTGGTCATGGCGTTGTTCATGAACCACATCGTCGCCTGCTGCAGGCGCCCGAGGCCCTCGGCCAGCGGCCCGACGATCGGCTGGAGCGCCGCGTCGCCGCCGTTCTCCTTGCAGAAGGCCTCGACCTCGCCGAAGAAGGCCATCACCGCGCGCCCGCCGTCCTTGGCGAGCTTGCGGCCGACGAGGTCCATGGCCTGGATGCCGTTCGCGCCCTCGTAGATCATGGTGATGCGGGCGTCGCGGACGAACTGCGACATGCCCCATTCCTCGACGTAGCCGTGGCCGCCGAACATCTGCTGGGCCTTGACCGCGTTGTCGAAGCCGAGATCGGTGAAGACGCCCTTCACCACCGGCGTCATCAGGCCGAGGAAGTCGAGCGCCTTCTGCCGCGCCGCCGGATCCGGCGAGCGGTGGGCGATGTCGGACTGGAGCGCGGTCTTCAGGATGAGCGCGCGCGCCGCCTCGTTGATGGCGCGGATCGTCATCAGGGTGCGGCGCACGTCCGGGTGGACGATGATCGGGTCGGCGGGGCCGTCCGGGTTCTTCGGGCCGGTGAGGGAGCGGCCCTGGAGGCGGTCCTTGGCGTAGAAGACCGCGTTCTGGTAGGCGACCTCGGCGACCGCGAGGCCCTGGACGCCGACCGCGAGGCGCGCCTCGTTCATCATCACGAACATGGCCGCGAGCCCGCGATTCTCCTCGCCGACGAGCCAGCCGGTGGCGCCGTCGTAGTTCATCACGCAGGTGGCGTTGCCGTGAATGCCCATCTTGTGCTCGAGCGAGCCGCAGGAGACGCCGTTGCGAGCGCCGAGCGATCCGTCCTCGCCGACCAGGAATTTCGGCACGACGAAGAGCGAGATGCCCTTCGTGCCCGCCGGCGCGCCCTCGATGCGGGCCAGCACCAGGTGGACGATGTTCTCGGTGAGGTCGTGCTCGCCCGACGAGATGAAGATCTTCGTGCCGGAGAGCGCGTAGGAACCGTCGCCGTTCGGCACGGCCTTGGTCTTGATCATGCCGAGGTCGGTGCCGCAATGCGGCTCCGTCAGGTTCATCGTGCCCGACCAGACGCCCTCGACCATCTTGGGCAGGTAGGTCGCCTTCTGCTCGGGCGAGCCGTGCACCATCAGCGCCGCGATCGCGCCCTGGGTGAGGCCGGGATACATGGCGAGCGCGAGGTTCGCCGAGGAGGCGAATTCCTGCATCACCGTGTTGAGGGTCGACGGCAGGTTCTGGCCGCCGAGCTCCTCGGGCGCCGAGAGGCCGAGCCAGCCGCCCTCGACATAGGCCCGGTAGGCGTCCTTGAAGGCGGCGGGCGTGGTGACGCTGCCGTCCGGGTTGCGGACGCAGCCCTCCTTGTCGCCGACGAGGTTCGTCGGCGCCCACGAGGTCTCGGTCAGCTTCGCCGCCTCCTCGAGAATCGCCGCGACCGTGTCGGGCGTCGCTTCCGCGAATCCGGGGAGGTCCGCATAGGTGTCGAGCTTCAGCACGTCGTTGAGAAGAAAAGAGGTTTCCGCGACGGGGGCCTTGTAGACCGGCATGTCTGTCTCCCGAGGTGTCGGCCTGGATAGTTCACATATAAACTATCACGGCGCGGAACGCCAGGGGGATTGTCGCGCGATGGCGGTCACATCCTGGAGGCGGCGTCGGCTAGGGCCGCCGGCGGCGTCTCACGTATCGGGTATCGCGATGGGCGTCGTCCCGATCGGATGGGAGACGATCCGGGCTGCGCGCGCCTCACGCGCAATAGAGCCGATACAGGGTCGCGATCAGCTCGCGGGCCTCCGGCGAGGCCAGCCGATAATAGATCGTCTGCCCCTCGCGGCGCGTGGTGACGAGGCCGAGCGCGCGCAGCTTCGAGAGGTGCTGCGAGAGCGCCGACTGGCCGAGCCCGACGGCCTCGGCGAGCGCGCCCACCGAGACTTCCTCGTCCATCATCCGGCACATCGCCATCAGCCGCTTCGAATGCGCCAGCGCGGAGAGCAGCTCCGCCACCTTGTCCGCCTTCGGCGCGAGCGCCGCGAGATCGTCCGCCGTCGCCACCCCGTTTTTCCCTTCAGCTACCCGTCCGCAACATGGCGGCGAAGCGACCCGAGGGCAAGGGTCATGCCGTTCGGGAAGGGGCGCGAGTGGATCGAAGGCGGCGTCCATGGCTCTCAGCCTCGTTGCAGGTAGGGTCGCATCCCGGACAGGTCGTAGCCGGCGTTCCCCGCGATGGTCAGGATCTCGTCCGGCGAGCGCGCGCCGGCCTGGGTGAAGGCCCACAGCGTCGCCGAGCGCGTGCCCGAGCGGCAGAAGGCCAGCGCCGGCCCCTCGGTCTCGGAGAGGGCGGCGTCGAAGGCGGTGACGTCGTCCATGGTCATCGCGCCCGAGACGACGGGGACGTAGCGGTAGTCGAGGCCGAGCCGCTTCGCCTCCGCCTCGAGGGCGGCGCCGGGCGGCTGGTCCATGCTCTCGCCGTCCGGGCGGTTGTTGATCACGGTCTTGAAGCCGGCCTCCTTCACCGCCGCGAGATCCTCGATGCGGAGCTGCGGGGCGACGGCGATCTCGGGCGTCAGCGTGCGGATGTCGGCCATGGGGGTCTTCCTCGCTTCTGTGTCTCGTCTCGGTCGCCGCCGCCTCAGAAGAGGCTCAGGGCGGCGGGAAGGCTCTGCGCGAGCATGAACAGTGCGACCGCGACGATCAATGCCGCAAACACGCGATTGAGCGCGCCCTTGGTGCCCGACAGCTGCCGCGCCGAGCGCGCGCCGAGGAGGCCGCCGAGGAAGGCGCCGGCGACGAACAGCCCGGCGAGGGTCCAGTCGACGAGGCCCGAGGCCGCGTAGTTCGCCGCCGTGGTCAGCCCGAAGGCGGTGACCGCGACGAGCGAGGAGCCCACCGCGTAGAGCATCGGCATGCCCGTCGCCAGCGCGAGGCCCGGCACGATCAGGAAGCCGCCGCCGATGCCGAAGAAGCCCGAGAGCGCGCCGGCGGCGAGCCCGAACCCCACGAGCTTGGGCGCGTTCTCGCGCCCGAGCCGCACCTCGGCGCCCGTGCCCTTGTCCTTGCGCCGCACCATCAGCGCGGCGACGACCAGCATCAGCACGGCGAAGGCGGCGATGAGCGCCTGCCCGTCCACCATCTTGCCGATGGTCGAGCCGAGAAAGGCGCCGACGATGCCAGAGCCGGCGAAGACGCCGGCGCAGCGCCATTTCACCGTGCCGCCGCGGGCGTGGTTCACGAGGTTGATCGCGGCGGAGGCCGCGACCGCGACGGCGGCGGTGCCGATCGCCACGTGAGGGCTCTCCACCCCCACGAGGTAGATGAGCAGCGGCACCGCCAGGATCGAGCCTCCCCCGCCCACGAGGCCGAGCACGAAGCCGACCAGCGAGCCCGAGGCGAGGCCGAGCACGCCCTGCAGGAGCGACGGGGCGAGGGAGAGCGGGATCATCGCGCGACGACCGGGCTGGCGGCGGGGGTCCGCAGCGCCTTGTTCCAGGGCATGACCTTGAGCACGCGCGCCATGCCGCAGAAGCCGGTGATCCCGGCCACGGTGAGGCCCGCGCCGACGAAAGCGGGGACGATCAGGAAAGCCGGATCGGCGACGACGCCGAGCACGGTGCCCACCAGCGCCATCGAGCCGGCGCCGATCTGCACCTGGCGCTGCAGCTCGAGCGGCTGCTTCGCGTCGACCTCGACGGGAAGCCCCGCCCTGCGCCAGGCGTCGATGCCGCCCTCGACGACGAAGGCGTCGCAGCCCTCTCCGGCCTTGGCGGCGAGCTTGGAGGCGTTGCCGATCGTGCGCATGCCGCTCTTGCAATGGAACAGCACGATCTTGCCGGGACCGGCCTCGAGCTCGGCCTGCTCGAGGCTCGACAGGGCGACGTTGCGGGCGCCGGGAATGCGCTCGCGGGCGTGCTCGTCGCGCTCGCGCACGTCGACGAGAACGGCGCCCTGGTCGATCAGGCGCTTGGCTTCGGCCGGGGTGATGGTCGGAAGCGACATTCGGGGGGAACTCCTCGCAGGTCGATGACGGCCGCGCTCCTGGCGGGCAGCCGGACGGTTTCGATGACGGAGCGAAGATAGCCCGTCCTGCATCAGCTTTCAAGGCATTGCTAAATTAGAAAGTGATGATATATTGGTCGCCAGATCGAGCGGGGCCGCCGCGGCGCGACCTCGTGAACGCGAGACACCAGCAGGAGATCCCCATGACCGCGCCCGTCATCCGCGCCTTCTTCGACGAGCCGACCAACACGGTGAGCTATCTCGTCGCCGACCCGGCGACCGGGCAGGCGGCCGTCATCGATCCCGTGCTCGACTACGACCACAAGGCCGGCACGGTGACGACCGACTCCGTCGAGGCGATCCTCGCCGCCGCCGCCGAGGCCGGCTACACCATCGCTTGGGCGCTCGAGACCCACGCCCACGCCGACCACCTCTCGGGTGCGCCCTACATCAAGGCGAAGACCGGCGCCAAGATCGGCATCGGCGAGCATATCAAGGAGGTGCAGCGCATCTTCCGCCCGGTCTTCAACGCCACCGACCTGAAGACCGACGGCTCGGACTTCGACCACCTCTTCGCCGACGGCGAGACCTTCGCGATCGGCGCGCTCTCGGTCGAGGTGCTCTACGTGCCGGGCCACACGCCCGCCGACGTCGCCTACAGGATCGACGACGCCGTCTTCGTCGGCGACACGCTGTTCATGCCCGATTTCGGCACCGCCCGCGCCGACTTCCCCGGCGGGGACGCCAAGAAGCTCTTCGCCTCGATCCAGCGCCTCCTCGCGCTGCCGGCCGAAACGCGGCTGTTCATGTGCCACGACTACAAGGCCCCCGGCCGCGACGACTACGCCTGGGAGACCACGGTGGCCGAGCAGCGACGCGCCAACAAGCACGTCCACGAGGGCGTCGCCGAGGAGGAGTTCGTCGCCATGCGCACCGCCCGCGACGCCACCCTCGCCGCCCCGACCCTGCTGCTCCCCTCCATCCAGGTGAACATCCGCGCCGGCCGCTTCCCGGCCAAGGAGGCGAACGGGGTGCACTATTTGACGATCCCGGTGACCTTCAAGAAGGAGGCGCACGCGGCGTGAGGGAACGCCCTCACGCGATCGGCTCCGGCGGCGGCGCATCCGCGACCGCCGCCGAAGGATCGATCCGGAGCGGCAGGGGCACGGGATCGCGATCGATGGCGACGCGCTCGAAGGCCAGCGCGGCCTCGACGTCGGGAGGATCGAGGTCGAAATCGTCGGCGATGTCCCGAATGGTCTCGCCGCTCTCCCATCGGTCCTTCAAGGCCCAGGTCGCGACGCCGCGCACGTTCGGCGCGCCGAAGGCGAGGCGCGGGTCGAGCCGCACGGGGCTCTCGGTCCCGTCTACGCGCTAGGACAGCACGGTCCCGAGATCGGGGTCGTAGTCGAACTCCCGCAGGCGGCCGGCGAGGATCTCCCGCCAGGCCAGCTGGCCCTCCGCGGAGACGCCGAGAAGCCTGTGCTTGGCCGATCCGCCTTCCACGGCGTCGAAGTCGACGAAGAGCTGCTTGCCGTGGGCCCAGAAGCGGTATTCCGCGAAGGGAAAGCGCGAGCCCAGCTCCCGCGCCATGTAGGCGCGCGCGGCCCGGATCTCGCTGATCGGAACGCCCGCTTGCCGCATCGCGGCGACGACGCCCAGCTCGATCAGCTGAAAGTAGGAAAGCGGGACGCCGCCGTCCCGCGCCGCGATGAGGCCTGGCCGGTCCTCGCCGAGATGCTGCCAGCGCACGACGGTCTGCGGCGAGGTGCGCGCATAGCGCGCCGCCTCCCGAACCCGGTAGGTCGGGACCTCCAACCGCTCGCGCCAAAGCGCTGCGTCCGAAGTCCGAGGCTCCAGCATAGTCCGCGTGGCTCCTGCCGCGACGACGCAATTATCGTTGTTCTAGCGCCGTCACGGATACTGTCAATGGCACATATCGCCGACCGTACGACTCACGTGCACGCTACCGCCCCGCCCCCTCCGCCTCCTCGCGCAGGAGGTGCGGCGTTTCGAGCGCCGGTGTCGGCGTGGCCGCGCGCTCGCGCCGCTCCAGCGCCTTCACCGTCCAGAACGCCGTCGCCAGCGCGGCGCAGCCGAAGCCGATGGCGCCGACGCCCACGCCCGCGAGCACGCCCTGCGGGCCGGCGATCTCCGCGCCGAGCCAGGCGAACGGGATCACGCCGAGCGTCGCGCGACCCCAGTTGAAGGCGGTGGAATAGAGCGGATAGCCGAGATTGTTGAAGGAGGCGTTGGCCACGAACAGGAGGCCGTTGAAGAACCAGACCGGCCCCGAGATCAGGCAGAAGAAGGCGACGAGGTCCGCCGCCGCGCCCGAGATGCCGAACAGGGCGACGATCTCGTGCCGGAAGACGACGAGGAGCACCCAGGTGACGAGAACGTAGAGGCCGGCGACGAGCATCGAATCGCGCAGGATGCGGTGCATGCGGTCGTAGCGCGTCGCGCCCCAGTTCTGTCCCAGGATCGGCCCGACCGCCCCCGAGAGCGCGAACAGGCCGCCGAAGGCGAGGGGCACGAGGCGCTCGACGATGGCGTTGCCGGCGATGGCCTCGTCGCCGAACTGCGCGATGAAGCGCGCCGCGAAGCCGGCGGCGACCGGGCTCGCGATCGCGGTGAGGATCGCCGGCCCCGCGATGTGCGCCATCGGCGGGCCGTCGCGCAGGAGATCGACGAGCGTGGGGCGGGCCAGGAGATCGTGCACGCGCACGACCCCCCACAGGCCCACCGCCACGAAGACGACCCGCGCCGCGATCATGCCGAGCGCGGCGCCCTGCCAGCCGAGGCCCAGCCCGAAGATCAGGATCGGGTCGAGCACGGCGGTGAAGACCGCGCCGGAGAGGGTGACGTACATGGCCCGGCGCGCGTCGCCGACGGCGCGCAGGACGCCCGACGCGCCCATGCCGAGCGCCATCAGGATGTTGGCGGGCAGCACCATCGTCACGAAGCCGACGGCCACCTCCTTCGCTTCACCCTCCGCGCCGAGCCAGCCCATGATCGCCGGGACGAGGGGCCAGATCGCGAGCGTCGCCACGCTCGCCGCGATCACCGACCAGGCCAGCGTCGCCCCGGCGAGGCGGCGCGCGCTCGCCCGATCCCGCGCGCCGAGCGCCCGGGAGACGAGCGCCGCCGTCGCGATCATCAGGCCGACGTTGATCGAGGTGACGAAGAACAGGAGGATGGTCGCGAGGCCGACGCCGGCCGTGACGCTCTTCACCCCGAGCCAGGAGATGTAGAGGAGCGAGAGCAGGTCCACGAGGAAGACGGCGACGAGCCCCACCGCCCCCGTCGTCGTCATCACGACGACGTGGCGCAGCGTCGATCCCGTCACGAAGCGCCCGTCCTCGGCCTGTTTCGTCTCCAAGCGCCACCTCCGCTTTCGCCCGCCCACGATCCCGGCGCGCGCCCGAAGCTTTAGCGTGCTCCGGCGGCGGGGCATAGACGGGCGCACCCTCCTCGGATTTCTGCGATCTTCCCCGCGCGCGGCCGGGGGACTAGGCTCGCGCCGGCCCAATCATCCGGAGCTTCCCCCGTGCTGAGCAACCTCGCCGCCCGCGACGTCGAAACCCTGATCCACCCCTACACCCATCTCGACAAGTTTCGCGAGACGGGCCCGCTCGTGATCGAGCGCGGCGAGGGCGTGCACGTCTTCGACGGGGCGGGCAAGCCCTATCTCGAGGGCATGGCGGGGCTGTGGTGCACCTCGCTCGGCTACTCGAATCGCGAGCTGGTCGAGGCCGCGCGCGAGCAGATGGAGCGGCTCCCCTTCCAGCACATCTTCTCCGGCCGCAGCCACGACCCGGCGATCGCGCTCGCCGAGAAGCTCAAGGAGATCGCCCCGGTGCCGATCTCCAAGGTGACGTTCTGCTCCTCCGGGTCTGAGGCGAACGACACGCAGGTGAAGCTCGCCTGGTACATGAACAACGCGCTCGGCCGGCCGCGGAAGAAGAAGATCATCGCCCGCACGAAGGGCTACCACGGCGTCACCGTGGCCTCGGCCTCGCTCACCGGGCTGCCGGCGAACCACGCGCTGTTCGACCTGCCGATCCAGAACATCCTGCACACCTCCTGCCCGCACCATTACCGCTTCGCGGAGGAGGGCGAGACGGAGGAGGCCTTCTCCGCCCGGCTCGCCGCCGAGCTCGAGGAGATGATCCAGCGCGAGGACCCGGACACGGTGGCCGCCTTCATCGCCGAGCCGGTGATGGGCGCGGGCGGCGCGCTCGTGCCGCCCAAGGGCTATTTCGAGGCGATCGGGCCGGTGCTCGAGAGATACGACGTGCGGCTGATCGCCGACGAGGTGATCTGCGGCTTCGGGCGGCTCGGCACCATGTTCGGCTCGCAGCGGCTCGGCATGGCGCCGCACACGCTTTCGGTCGCCAAGGCCATCACCTCGGCTTACATGCCGCTCGGCGCGGTGCTGCTCGACGAGCCGATGTACGAGGCCATGCTCCAGGGCTCGCGCGAGGTCGGCACCTTCGGCCACGGCTTCACCTATTCCGGCCACCCGACCACCTGCGCGGTGGCGCTGAAGACGCTCGAGATCTACGCGCGCGACCGCATCGTCGAGGGTGTCGCGGCGAAGGAGCCGCACTTCCTGCGCCGCCTCGCCGCCATCGGCGAGCACCCGCTCGTCGGCGAGGCGCGCGGGCTCGGGCTCATCGCCGGGATCGAGCTCGTCGCCGACAAGGCGACGAAGCGTCAGTACGACCCCAAGGCCATGGTCGCCGCCAAGGCGGTGGCCTTCTGCCAGGAGGAGGGGCTGATCCTGCGCAACCTGATGGGAGACCGCATCGCGATCTGCCCGCCCTTGATCATCACCGAGGCCGAGATCGACGAGCTCTTCGACAAGCTGACGCGCGCGCTCGACCGCACCCTGGACTGGGCGGCGAGCCTCGGCTGAGCGCCGGGTGATTCGCACCGCCCGTGCCGCGCCAGATCACGCCGCGCACGAAAAAGCCGCCCTTGCGGGCGGCTCGCTCGTCCTTCGGGATGGGCCCGCCGGTCAGCGCGGGGCCAGGATCATGATCATCTGCCGGCCTTCGAGCTGCGGCTCGACCTCGACCTTGGCGATCTCCTGGGTCTCTTCCTTGACCTTCTCGAGCAGCTTCAGGCCGAGATCCTGGTGCGCCATCTCGCGTCCGCGGAAGCGCAGGGTGATCTTGACCTTGTCGCCCTCGTCGAAGAAGCGCCGGACGTTCTTCATCTTCGTCTCGTAATCGTGCTTGTCGATCGCGGGACGGAGCTTGACTTCCTTGACCTCGACGGTCTTCTGCTTCTTGCGCGCCTCGGAGGCCTTCTTCTGCTGGTCGAAACGGAACTTGCCGTAATCCAGCAGCTTGCAGACGGGCGGCTCCGAGTTCGGCGCGATCTCGACGAGGTCGAGGCCGACCTCCTCGGCGACGCGCATGGCGTCGAAGAACGACATGACGCCGCGGTTCTGGCCCTCTTGATCGATGAGCTGAACCTCGCGGACGCCGCGAATGTCACGGTTGGCGCGCGGCCCCTCCTTCTGGGGGGTCGGCGGGGCTCTCATGGGTCGGCGAATGGCTGTGATCTCCTCGTTTGCAGGGTACACGCCGAGGCCGCACCGCTGAGCGGGCGGCCGACCGTCGGGCGCGAACCCCTGTACCTCATGAACGAGCATGTTTGCGCAAACGCGCTATAAGTCAAGGCGCGCGGAGACGATCGAGCAGCGTCGCGTAGACGTCCAGCGTGTCCGCCACCATGCGATCGAGCGAGAAATGCCGCTCGACATGCATGCGCGCGCGCAGCGCCATGGCCTCGCGCGCGCTGGCGCGCAGCGTCAGCGCCTCGGCCACGGCGTCGGCGAGGGCGTCCGGGTCGCCGGGCGGCACGCGCCAGCCGGTGCGCTCGGCGGCCTCGACCTGCGGGGGCGCGAGCACCGTCTCCGGCACGGCGCCGAGATCGCTCACCACCACCGGCGTGCCCATGGCCTGCGCCTCCACCGCCGAGCGGCCGAAGGCCTCGGGCTCGGTGGAGGGCACCGTCACCACGGAGGCGCCGAGGAGCGCCGCCGGCATGTCCGTGCAATGGCCCACGCGCTTGACCACGCCGTCGAGACCCCGCGCCGCGATCAGCCCGTCGATCTCCTTCACGTAGCCCTCGCGGCCCTGCGGGTCGCCGGCGAGCACGAAGACGACGTCGGACAGCCCCCAGTCTTGCAGCCGCGCCGCCGCCTCGATCAGCACCTTCTGGCCCTTCCACGAGGTCAGCCGCGCCGCCAGCAGCACCACCCGCTGGTGCGGAGCCACGTCCCAGGCCGCGCGCAGCGCCTCGATCCGCTCCGGCGCCACCGCGGAGGGCGCGTAGGCCGAGAGGTCCGTGCCGCGGTGGATCACCCGAAGCCGCCCCTCCGCCTCGGGGTAGAGCCCGGCGATCAGCCCGGCCGTGTAGTGCGAGTTGGCGATGACGATGTCGCCGCGCGCCATCACCGAATTGTAGCGGTGCTTGAGCCCCGTGCGGCTCTGGTAGGAGCCGTGATAGGTGGTCACGAAAGGCAGCGACAGCGCCCGCGCCGCGCCGAGCCCCGACCAGGCCGGCGCCCGCGAGCGGGCGTGGATCAGCCCCACCCCCTCGTCGAGGCACAGCTTTGCGAGGCGGCGCACGTTGCGCAGCATGGTCAGCGGGTTCTTCGAGGCGGCGGGGAAGGGCGCCCAGATGCCGCCCTTGGCCTGCAATTCGCCCACCAGCCGCCCGCCTTCCGTCGCCACCAGCGCGCGCGCGCCGATCGTCGCGAGCCCGGCGGCGACGTCCACCGCCGTGCGCTCCGCGCCGCCCGCCTCCAGCTCGGGGATGATCTGCAGGATCGTCCGGCCGGCGAGCGGGTGGGCGAGGGGATCCATCGGC
Source organism: Salinarimonas sp. (assembly GCF_040111675.1). Classification (NCBI taxonomy): domain Bacteria; kingdom Pseudomonadati; phylum Pseudomonadota; class Alphaproteobacteria; order Hyphomicrobiales; family Salinarimonadaceae; genus Salinarimonas; species Salinarimonas sp. The sequence goes on from NZ_CP157794.1 coordinate 1,518,805, forward strand.
GCGCGCTCCATCAGGTTCATCGGGCCCCGCCCCCGGCTCGCATGCGGGTCGCCGGACGTGGTAGAGCACGAATCGAGCGCGAGAGCGGCCGTGGGCGGCGCGGGAGCATGGGGCGAGGGCCTCGGGGTGACGCGTCGGATTGCGCGGGCGTTCTTCGAAACTCCTTAAACAGCGTTGAGGTTTGGTAAAACCATGGCGGAAATGTTGGAAATCGGCGAAGGCGCGGCGCGCCGGCGGCTCGCGGTCGAGGCCCGCCCGGCCACGACGCGCCGCGAGGACCCTCCGATCGTCTGGCTCGGCGGCTTCCGCAGCGACATGCGCGGCGGCAAGGCCGAGCGCCTCGACGCCTTCGCCGCCCGCACCGGCCGCGCCTGCCTGCGCTTCGACTATTCCGGCCACGGCGAATCGGAAGGCCGCTTCGAGGACGGCACGATCTCGCTCTGGCTCGAGGACGCGCTCGCCGTGATCCGGGCCCACGTCGACCGCCCCCCGGTTCTGGTCGGCTCCTCCATGGGCGGCTGGATCGCGCTCCTCGTCGCCCGCGCCCTCGCCGGCACGCCGATCGCGCCGGCCGGGATGGTGCTGATCGCCCCCGCCGCCGACTTCACCGAGCGGCTGATGTGGTCGCGCTTTCCCGAAAGCATCCGCGAGACGATCCTGCGCGAGGGCGTCTACCACGAGCCCTCGCCCTACGGCGACCCGACCCCGATCACCCGCGCCCTCGTCGAGGACGGCCGCTCGCATCTCCTGATGGACGCCCCCATCGTCACCGGCTGCCCCGTCCACATCCTCCAGGGCATGCAGGACCCCGACGTCCCGTGGCGCCACGCGGTGGAGACCATGGAGGCCATGGCCTCCGATTCCGTGACCATGACGCTGATCAAGGACGGCGACCACCGCCTCTCCCGCGACGAGGACCTCGACCGCCTGGAAGAGACGGTGGCGCGGATGATCGAGGCGGCGGGGGAGGGGTGAGCGACTGTCTTCGGCGTCAAGCGTTTTGGGCGTGCCATGGGGTACCGTCCCGGATGATGGCGTTGAGGATGGTGAGGAGCTTTCGAGCGGTGGCGACGAGGGCGACCATCTTCGGCTTGCCCTGGGCGACGAGCTTGTCGCGGAAGGCCTTCAGCGCGGGATTGCGCCGGCTCGCGACGAGCGCGCCCATGTGCAGGGCGGTGCGAACGGATGCGCGGCCGCCGCCGATGAAGCTCTTGCCGCGCCAGCGTCCGGATTGGCGCGTCCAGGGCGCGAGCCCGGCGAGAGCGGCGATTCGTCGGCGATCGAGCGTGCCGAGCTCGGGCAACTCGGCGATGAGGGTGCGGGCGATGACGGGGCCGACCCCCGGTACGGACGTGAGCAGGTTCTCCTTCTCGCGCCAGGCGGGCGAGCGGCGCACGGCCCCGTCGATGTCGTGGTCGAGGCTGTCGAGCTCGCGGGCGAGCGCCTTCAAGAGCCGGTCGATGCTCTTGCGTACCCGTGGCGGCGCGCTGGCGCGGCGCTGGCGCTCGGAGGTCATCATGGCGACGATCTGGCGCCGCCGGGCGACGAGATCGGCGAGCAGCCGGGTCTCGGCGTCCGCGAGCGGCCGGATCTCCGGGGCGGTCGCCTCGACGAAGTGCGCGATCACGGCGGCGTCGATGGCGTCGGTCTTCGCCCGCTCGCCGAGCGCCCGGGCGAAGGCGCGGACCTGGGCGGGGTTGACGACGAGGACGGGCAGGCCGGCCTCGGCGAGGCTCGCGACGACGATGGCCTCCAGGCCTCCGGTCGCCTCGAGCCCGATCGCCTTCGGGGCCACGGCGCGCAGGCGCTCGACCAGCGCCGCGATGCCTTCGGTGTCGCGCGCGACGTCGAAGCGCTCGTCCGGGCCGCGCACGTGCACGTCGAGGCGGTCCTTGGAAACGTCGATACCGACGATGGGGGCGATGGCGTCCATTGTCTCCCGTCCTTGCGCAAGCGGGCTTCGCTGGCGGCCCAAGCGACTGTTCGGGTTCAATGGAACGGCGAGCGTGGGCCCGGGCTCACCCACGGGCTCGGTATCCCTGAGGGGCGTCGGCCTCACGCTCGCCACCGCCTCCGGCATTATGCCAGAGTCGGCGCGATGAGAGTTACAAGGGGGCGCGCCATGGCGCGCGGCGACCTTCGTAATGGGTATGTCTACCGAGTTGCAGCCTTCGATGGAAGCATTAAGACAATACCCGCAATGCTGCTCTCGACTAAACGCGACGAAGCGACCGGCGCGGACGGCTTCTGGGACCCTCTGCGTGCATTGGTGTGCAGCTTGGAGTCTGAGGGGTTCGTCATCCTGGACGGTCGGGACACTTTCGCGTTCCGCGACAATCTCGTCGACGCGTTCGACTACCTCGACCCGGCCCCGTAACGATGGCTCGGCCAGGCACGCTCAGAGCCGGCATTCCCGGCGCGTTCCTCGCTCTGGGAGCGCTTTGGGCGCTCGGTATCGTCGTCGGCCGAGCAGCGATCGCAAGCGGGATGCCCGGTGGGCTTCTGGGGACCATCCAGATTATCGCGCTCGGATTGGGATCCCTCGCCGTGCGCGTGGCGCTGCGGCCGGGGCCGTCGGCAGGAGCGGCGCGCGCGCGCTTCCTGGGGGCGGCGGCGCTTCTGCTGGTGGTATGTCCCTACATGGTCACGTACATTGCGCTGGAGCAGGTCACCGCCTCCTTGATGGCCATCGTCCTCACGACGACTCCGCTTTTCACCGTTCTGATCGTCGCCGTGCTGAGAACGGAGCCGCTGACGCCGCGGCGCCTGTCCGGCGTCCTGCTCGGGCTCGTCGGCGTGAGTGGGCTGATCTGGTCGCAGGCGGACGATGGCGTGGAGGCCTTCCGGACGCACGCAGCGGGTTTCTTGGCGCTGGCCTTCCTTTCGCCGGCGAGCTACGCGATCGCCAATGTCGTATGTGCATCCTTTTCCTCGGGCCGGGCCGGCCCGGTGCGAGATGCCGTCGACACGAACATCGTCGCTGCATCGCTCGTGGTTCTCGTCGCGTCTTTCACCGTCCCGTTCGCGAGCGCCCCTTCGGTCTCGAATCTATCTTCCGAGGCCGTCTGGTTCACGGCGCTGGCGGCCTGCGCGAACGGCCTTGCATCCGTCGTCTTCTTCATCGCGCTCGCGGCGGACGGCCCTGTCGACACTAGCACCGCGGGATACGTGTCGGCCGTGGTCGCAGCACTTCTCGGAATGTTGTTTCTGGGCGAGACCTTTCCGGTCGCCGCGATCGGCTCCGCCGCTCTCGTTCTTCTCGGCGTCTGGCTCTCTTCGAGGGCAACGCGCGGCGGAGCAGAGCGATGAGCGAGTTCGCCGTCGTGACGGCCAATCGTCGAAAAGCCGCCGCAGCCATCGATGCGCTGTGCCGCCGGGGCATCGCCGCAAGGCACGTCCACGCGCCGCTGACCGAGATCCAGGACGATGATCTCGGCGAGATTGCGCGGTCGAAAGCCGAGCAGGCGAAGAAGCTCGTCGGTGGCCCGGTCCTGGTGGAGGACGGCGGGCTATACATTCGGGCGTTGAACGGGTTTCCGGGCGCATACACCGCATACGTGCTCCGGACGATCGGTGTCGAGGGATTGCTCTCGCTCCTCGAGCGCGAGGAGCGAGATCGCGGGGCGGTCCTCGCCTCCCGTGTCGCCTATGCCGATGCGGAAGGCCGAATTTCGGTGTTTGCAGACGAGTCGAACGTGCTGCAGGTCGCGCGAGCCGCATCCAGATCCGATGCTATCGAGGGCTGGTCCTCGCTCTGGCGTATTCTCGTTCCGCCCGGCGAGACCGCGCCCTACCCCGAGATTCCGGAGCCGCGTCGCAGAGCGTTCGACTCGTACCGTGAGAGGTGTTCGGCACTTTCCAGTTTCGCGGAATGGTATCGGGGGTCGTGAGCCGCTCACCGGGTCCTCTCTTGACCCCCCGCCCCCCTGCGGCGACGCTTCGGGCGCGCCATGGCGGCGGGAGGCCCGCATGAGGATCATGTGCCTGAACGGCTGGGGCGGCCGGCTGCACGATCGGCTCGTCCCCTATCTCGCGCAGGCGTCGCCGGACGTGCTGTGCCTGCAGGAGGTCGTGCACAGCCCGCAGACCGACAGGGACTGGCTGACCTATCGCGACGGCGCGCACGTCCTGCCGCAGCGTGCGAACTTCTTCCGCGACGTCTGCGCGGCGCTGCCCGACCATGTCGGGACCTTCTGCGCCGCAGCGCAGGGCGTCCTGTGGGACGGGGAGACGCCGCTGCCCTCGCGCTGGGGCCTCGCGACCTTCGTGCGCCGGTCGCTGCCCGTCGTCGCGCAGGCCCAGGGCTTCGTGCACAAGGGCTTCTCGCCCCACGGCTACGGCGATCACCCGCGCTCGCGCAGCGCGCACGCGATCCGGATCTTCGACTACCGCACCGACCGGGCGATCGCCGTCACCCACATGCACGGGCTGCGCGACCTGCGCGGCAAGGGCGACACGCCCGAGCGCCTGGAGCAGGCGAGGCGCCTGCTCGCGCTCGCCGCGCAGGTGGCCGAGCCCGGCGATCTGCGGGTGATCTGCGGCGACTTCAACGTCGAGCCCGGCAGCGAGACCCTGCGCCTGCTCGAGCAGGCCGGCCTCGTCGAGCTCGTCACGCGCCGCGGCCTCCCGGGCACCCGCACCTCGCTCTACGAGAAGCCCGGCCGGTTCGCCGACTACATGCTCGTCGACGACGAGGCCGCCGTGCGCGACTTCCGCGTCGTCCGCGACCCGGAAGTCTCCGACCATTGCCCGCTCGTGCTGGAGCTGTAGGCCGGCGCGCTACCCGCCCGCCGCCCAGACCCGCAGCGGGTTCTGCGCGTCCGCCAGCAGCCGGATCGCCATCGCGCAGGAGATCGCCACCAGCAGCGGGCGGATCAGCCGCGCGCCGAAGCGCACGGCGAGCGCCGCGCCGATCTGCGCCCCGATCAGCGCGCCCGCGGCCATGACGAGCCCGATCGGCCAGACCACGGCGCCGGTCGCGGCGAAGAGGGCGAGGCCGCCGAGATTGCTCGCGGCGTTGGCGAGCTTGGTGTGCGCCGTCGCCTTGACCACGCCGTAGCCCAGCGCGGCGACGAAGCCCGCCATGTAGAACGAGCCGGCGCCGGGCCCGAACAGGCCGTCGTAGAAGGCGATGGGCGGCACCAGCGCGAGGAGGAAGACCGGGCGCGTCAGCCGCGCCTTCACGTCCGCCTCGCCCATCCGCCGCGAGAGGCCGAAATAGAGCGCGATGGCGACGAGCAGGATCGGCACGCCGGCCTCGAGCCATGCGGCCGGCAGCACGCTCGCCGACAGCGCGCCGAGCACGGACACCGCCGCGGCGATCGCCGCGATCGGCCAGGCCGTGCGCCAGGGGATCAGCCCGCGCCGCGCGAAGGCGACCGTCGAGGACACGGTCCCCGCCGCCCCCTGCAGCTTGTTGGTCGCGATCGCCGCCACCGGGTCGAGCCCCGCCAGCAGCAGCGCCGGCACGGTCACCAGCCCGCCGCCGCCCGCGATGGCGTCGAAGCAGCCCGCCGCCACGGCGACGAGGAAGAGCAGCCCGAGCAGCTCGGGCGCCATACCGATCTCGACGCCGAACATGCCGCCACGCGCCTTGCCACGAAGCGCCGTGCGGCGACGCCGAACCGGTGAGCGCGACACCGCATCCGGAACCGGAAACCCGGCTCGGCGGAGTTGCGAAGCCGTCGCCTGCCTCACTTCGGATACGCTAACGCATCCCGTGCGGAACGCAAGCGAAAATACGCAGGGCGCCCCTCACCGCACCCAGCGGTCCGCCGCCCGGTCGTCCGCCTCCTTGGCGTCGACCCAGCCGCCGGTCTCCGCTTCGCCGAGCGGGTGCTCGCGCTTCCAGAACGGGGCGCGGGTCTTCAGATAGTCCATCATGAAGTCGGCGGCCTCGAACGCGGCGCGGCGGTGGGCGGAGGCGGCCACCACGAGGACGATGTCCTCCCCCGGCCGGATCACGCCGTAGCGGTGCACCGCGACGAGGCCCTGGAGCGGGAAGCGCTGGGCCGCCTCGCCGGCGACGCGGGCGATCTCGGCCTGGGCCATGCCGGGATAATGCTCGAGCTCCAGCGCCGCGAGGCGCCCGCCCTCGTCGCGGCAAAGCCCGGTGAAGGTCACCACCGCGCCGATGTCGGTGCGCCCGCGCGTCAGCGCGGCGGCCTCGGCGGCGGCGTCGAAGGGCTCGGCCTGGATCCGCACGGCGGGAACGCAGCTCATCGGGCGTCAGCCCCCGGTCATCGGCGGGAAGAAGGCGATCTCGTCGGCGCTGGTGATCACCGCGTCGCGCTTGACGTGGATCTGGTCCATGGCGGCGCGGATCACGCTCTCGTTCTCGAAGGCGTAGGCATATTCCTCGCCCCGGCTCTTCAGCCAGGCGACGAGATCGGCCACCGTGACGACGTCTCCCGGCGGCTCGAGCATTTCCTCGGCCTTGCCGATGCGCTCGCGCACCCAGGCGAAATAGAGGACCTTCAAAGCCATGACGTGATCCCCACGATTGTTGTTCCCCGCATCATTCCTCGACGAGATAGCGCATTCCCGCGCGCATGTAGTCCCAGCCCGTATACAGCGTCAGCAGGGCCGCCGCCCAGAGCAGGACGAGCCCGACCAGCGTCGTGATCGGGAACACCGCGTCCCCCGCGGGCCCCGCCACCAGGAAGCCCAGCGCCACGAGCTGCACCGTCGTCTTGTACTTCGCGACCTTCGAGACGGGAACCGAGACCTTCAGCTCGGCCAGGAACTCCCGCAGGCCCGAGACCAGGATCTCGCGCAGCAGGATCACGATCGCCGCCCAGATGTTCCAGCCGGCGATGGTCCCGTGCGCGACGAGCATCAGCAGCACCGCGGCGACCAGCAGCTTGTCCGCGATCGGGTCGAGCATGCGCCCCAGCGCCGATTGCTGGTTCCACGCCCGGGCGAGCCAGCCGTCGAAATAGTCCGTGATCGCGGCCGCGACGAAGATGCCCAGCGCCCACCAGCGCGCCCAGCTCTCGTTGGGCCAGAACAACAGCCCCACCACCGCCGGAACGGCGAGGCAGCGCCCGTATGTGAGGAGGTTGGGAAGGGAGAGCGCTGTGGATCGTCTCATGAAGGCCGCCGCCGGTCGCGATGGGGAGAGAACACGCGGGGAGGGAAAAGGTCAATGCGGGGAGACGCGACCGCCGCGCGTGGCGTCGCGTCCGCGCCGATGCTCACGTCCCACGCCGCTCCCAGAACACCCGCCCGTCGAAGCCGAACACCGTCTCGCCGTGCTGGTTCACGCCTTCGTTGCGGGTGAAGACCAGGCCCCAGTCCGGGCGCGAGCGCGTTTCGCGCTTGTCGACGACGCGGGTGGTGTAGGTGATGGTGTCGCCGGCATGGACCGGTCTCGACCAGACGAGGTTCACGAAGCCCGGCGAGGCGCCGAGGCGGGCGGGCCTGAGCCCGGCGTCGAGCGCGGCGAGCCGGGCGCGCTCGCGGTGGTCGACCATGGCGCGCATCCAGGCCGCGCCCGTATGCCAGCCGGACGCGCACAGGTCGCCGAAATGGCTGGCGCGGGCCGCGTTCGCATCGACGTGGAAGGCCTGCGGGTCGAAGGCGCGGGCGAAGCGGACGATCTCGTCGGCCGTGAAGGAGCGCGCGCCGAGCACCTCCGGCGCGCCGCCGACGGCGAGATCCTCGAAGAAGGGCAGCGGCTCGGCCGGCGTGACCGGCGGCGGCGGGGCGCCCTCTCCCGTGGGCCGCACGGCCGGCGGGACGGGCTCGGCGCCGCGGCGGGCGAACAGGATCCAGTTCGTCTGCTCGACCACGGGGCGGCCGCCCGGATCATGCAGGGCGAAGCGGAAGCGCACGAGGCCCATGCCGGGCCGCGACCGCGAGGCGCGGGTCTCCAGCACCTCGTGCCCGCCGGTCAGGATCGCCCCCGGCGGGACCGGGGCGAGCCAGCGCACCTCCTCGACGCCCGGCGCGCCCATGGAGGCGGCCTCCAGGATGAAGGCGTCGGAGAGGGCCCGCATGAGCAGCGCGCAGCTGTGCCAGCCGGACGCGATCAGCGTTCCCGCGAAGCTGTCGCGCGCCGCGACCGGGTCGACGTGGAAGGGCTGCGGGTCCCAGTCCCGGGCGAAGGCGACGATCGCCTCCTCGGTCAGCGTGACCGGGGCGTAGGTCATGCGCTCGCCGGGGCGGAAGTCCTCGAAGAACAGGCGGGGCGCGGCAGGGGGCGTGGCAGGGAGCATGAGCGCGGGTCGGGCACAGGGGCGGGCGGGTGGACGGGTTCCCGCGAAAGCGCACGGCCGCGCCCGCGGGTCAAGCCGCGCGCGCCCTTCATTTCGCCTCCGCACCCGCCTTGTAGGCGAGCCGGATGGGCTCAGGCAGGCGGTACTTCTCGGTCGTGCGCATGACGAGGGCGACGGACGTGTCGAGATCGGCGCGGTGGCCGGGGGAGATGAACATCGGGTTCATGCGCGTGCGGGTGCGCACGGCCATGCCGATGGTCTCGCCCTCGTCCACGAGGGGGGCCATGGCGCCCTTGTCTTCCGGCAGGAGGTCGAAGCGCCCGCACAGCCGCGTCTTGCCGCAGCCGACGGTGGGCCTGTCGAGGAAGAGGCCGAGATGGCAGGCGGTGCCGAAGCGCTGGGGATGGGCGATGCCGGCGCCGTCGAACAGGACGACGTCGGGCTCGTGCTCGAGCTTGGCGAAGGCGTCGACCAATGCCGGCCCCTCGCGGAAGCTCGTCATCGCCGGCACGTTCGGCAGCCGGACCCGCGCCACCCCGCGCACGGTCTCCAGCGGCTTCAGCTCGGGATAGGTGGCGACCACCACCACGGCATGGGCGTCGTCGTCCTTGATGACGACGTCGGTCCCGGCGACGAGCCGGATCGCGTCGAGCGCCAGCGGGGTCGAGACATCGACCTCGCGACGCAGCCGCTCCTGGAGGCGGGTCGCCTCCGCGACGTCGAGATCCCACTCGTGACGGCGTTCGATCCTCATGGACGCCGAAACGCGGGGCGGGGGCGTAAGGTTGCGGGGGGTGGATGCGCTTCAGACGCCGACGGCGTAGCGCGGGGCGCGGGCGTCGAGCGCTTTCAGCACGTCCCAGATGTCGCGGACGTCGTCGATCACGAAGTCCGGCCGTACCTCACCGGCGTGCGCCCGCAGCGCCTTGTCGCGGGCGATGTCGGTGTCGGTCCAGTGCGAGACGCTGACCAGGTCCGCGTAGAGGTCGCTGTCGACGACGGCGCCGTAGCGCGCCCAGACCGCCGGAACGTCTGCTTCTCGCGCCATCAGCACGTCCTTGAAGACACTGTCTCCCACATAAGCGGAGCGGCTCGGATCGATGCCCCAGCGCAGGAGGACGCCCCGAAGGGCCGCTGCATCCGGCTTTCGGAACGCCTCGGGAAGCAACCTATACTTGTCCGACTTCAAGCGTCGCAGAAAGGCCGAACGCGAGCTTCGGACGAGCTCGGTGCTCGGAGAGGGCGGACGGCAGAAGACGACGTCGAATGCGTCCTCCACTCCGAGACGGCTCAAGCGATCGAAGACGCCGTACTGCCGGCTTTCGGAGAACGCCGCGACGAGAATCCCCTGACCCGCGAGCCGATCGAGCAGCTCGCGTACGCCGGGGTAGAGACGCAGCTTCTCGCGACGTACGCGGTTGAAGGCGTGGAAGGCGGGATCGAGCGCCTCCATGGCGACCCGCGCGGGGCGTCCCGCGAGCCAATCCCGTACGGCGGCTGTCTCGAGGAGCGCAAACGGGTGCTCCGAGTTCTCGTGCCTGCGGTGGACGAGGCGGAGGTCGTCGCGCAACGCATTCGGGTCGACGGCGAGGATCTCGGACGCCGTCTCCACGAGGGCGTTGATGGCGGGGACGAAGAAGCCCACCCAATCGTAGAGGGTGTTGTCGAGGTCAAGGATCAGGGCGCGACGTCGGTGAGACATTCTCATCCCCCTCAGTGGACGCCTCGCCCACGGGAGCGCGCGCGACGTCGGCATTCCACGTCGCGACGGTCAGCACGACACCAACGGCTGTCAAGAAGATAATCGCATATCGGTAGAATCGCTGCAGCTTCTTCGCGGCGTTCCGGCGCTTGTTCCCGGAGAGCTTTCCATCGGCGTAATCCGCGTCGTCGTAGCGACTGTAATGAGAGATGCCGGTGGTCAAGCCGAATTCCGGCCCGATCAGCTTCCTGAGGTGTCCCTCCTGCTCGAACCGTTCATTGAAGCGAACGGCTCCCCTCAGCATCTTGTGATAGACCCCCAAATCGAGCCGCATGACCGCGAAGAGCGCGAACGCGGACAGGAGAACGATCACGCCGCTGATGTGAAAGGCGCCGGAAAGGCCGAACAGCCGTGCCGAAAGCAGGCTCTCCTCGAAGCGCGTGAACAGAAACGCCGCCAAGCCGAGCGCCGCCACGACGAGGGTCAGCCCCATCTGGCGGCTCTTCACGGCCATCTCGTTGAAGTGCTGCTGCGTCTCGACCGCGCGCTCCCAGACGCGCAGCTTCATCTCGAGCAGCCGGTCCTCGTGCTCGAGCCGCGCCTTCAGTCTCTCGGGGTCCTCCGGCGCGGGCGTCGTCTGGCTCATCGGCAACTCAAGGAGCGAAGCGGAAGTGCATCACATCCCCATCGTGCACCACGTACTCTTTTCCTTCAAGCCGCATCTTGCCCGCCTCGCGGGCCCCCGCCTCGCCTTTCAACGAAACATAGTCGTCGTAGGCGATGGTCTCGGCGCGGATGAAGCCCTTCTCGAAGTCGGTGTGGATGACGCCGGCGGCCTGGGGGGCGCGAGTGCCGTCGACGATGGTCCAGGCGCGGGCCTCCTTGGGGCCCACCGTGAAATAGGTGAGCAGGCCCAGCAGCCTGTAGCCGGCGCGGATGACGCGGTTGAGGCCGGGCTCGGAGAGGCCCACCGCCTCGAGATACTCGGCCTGCTCGGCCTCGGGCAGGATGGCGATCTCGCTCTCGATCTTGGCGGAGACGACCACCGCCTGCGCGCCCTCGGCCTTCGCCCGCTCGAAGACACGCGCGGAGAACGCGTTGCCCTGGTCGGCGGAGCCTTCCTCGACGTTGCAGACGTAGAGCACCGGCTTGGCCGTCATCAGGCCGAGCATGCGGAAGGCCTTCTCCTCCTCGGCGGAGACCTCGACCAGGCGGGCGGGCTGGCCCTCGCGCAGCAGGACGAGGGCGCGGTTGCAGAGGTCGAGGCTCTCCTTCGCCTCCTTGTCGCCGCCCTTGGCCTTCTTCTCGAGGCCGAGGACGCGCCGCTCCAGGCTGTCGAGATCGGCGAGCATCAGCTCGGTCTCGATGGTCTCGATGTCGGCGATCGGGTCGATCTTGCCCTCGACGTGGGTGACGTCCTCGTCCTCGAAGCAGCGCACCACGTGGGCGACCGCGTCGACCTCGCGGATGTTGGCGAGGAACTGGTTGCCGAGCCCCTCCCCGCGGGAGGCGCCGCGCACGAGGCCGGCGATGTCGACGAAGGTGAGGCGGGTGGGGATCACCTGCGCCGACTTGCCGATCGCGGCGAGGGTGTCGAGCCGCTCGTCCGGCACCGCGACGTCGCCCACGTTCGGCTCGATCGTGCAGAACGGATAGTTCGCCGCCTGCGCCGCGGCCGTCTGCGTCAGCGCGTTGAAGAGCGTGGACTTGCCGACGTTCGGCAGCCCGACGATGCCCATGCGAAAGCCCATGTCCGTCCTGCGTATCTCGTGTTCAGATCTCGTGAGGCGCGACCTCGAAGGGGCTGATCACCGTCACGCCCTCGAAGCGGGTTTCGTGTACCATGTCTTCGCTTCGGGGGAAGCGGCAAATCTCTCAGCAGGCGCGCGGCTCACTTCGGGTCGTCGTCGTAGATCTGGTCCCGCGTCGGCGCCCGGCCGTTCTCGTCGAGAAGGTCCATAGGCGGCCCGGCGAGGAAGCGCTGCAGAACGGTGCGCTGCGACATCCGCTGCGGCTCCCCCGGTCTGTCGCGTCCCTCGTCGGCTCGCGCAATCGCGTTGTTCTCCGCAGATTCTGCTTCTTCGGACCGTTCCGATCTCTCGTCTTCCATAGGCCTTCTCCTGCGGCGGGATCGTTCCTCCGAACGCAAGGCCCTCCCGCGATCTTCAAACGTCTCGCAATATCGTATCGATGCTCGTCGTGAACGGGTCGACCACGCGGAGGCCTTCGATCTGCAGACCATCGTGAAGATCTTCGGTCAGCAAGAGCTCGCAACCGTGGTCGAGAGCCGATGCGACGAGAACCGCATCCCACCATGACAGCATGCGACCCCGGCGGAGGTCGAGCGCTCGCATGACGGTCTTCGCCGTCAGCTCCACCTTGCAGAACGAGGTGAGGAAGTGAACCTTGGTCTCGAGTTCGTCCCTTCCGTTGTCGAAGCGTCTAAGCGACACCGACACGAACTCGTTCAGGACTTGCGGACTGATCACCACGAGGCCGCGGGCGACCAGACGCTCAACCCAAGCCGTCGCCGCGCTCCGCTTCAGAGGCTCGGTCGGATCCCGCATGTAGATCAGCACGTTCGTATCGACGAAGACGCTCTTCATAGATTTCCTCGCGCTTCGGCAGCGGCCCGCCCTTCGACCGCCATTCGGGTCCGGCGAGAAAGCCGGCCAACGCCTCTTTCTGCGTCAGCTGACGACCGATCCGCTGCTCCACCGTCTCCGAGACGAACCGCGACAGGCTCTTGCCCTGCTTCGCCGCCTCGACGCGCGCCCGTGCGAGGACCTCCTCGTCGAGGCTGATCGTCACGTTCTTCATGGCCGCGCTCCGCTCACGAAAACACGAGATCCGTGTTCTCGTGATGTCGTGCAAGCGCCCTGCCGTGTCAACCGCGCTTCTCCCCCGGGCGCTTCACCTCGCCCCAGCCGCGGCCCTCCATGGCCAGATGCACCTTGTTCTGGAACGAGGCGTCGTCGCCCTTGGCGAGGAGCTCGGCGGCGTCCGCCACCGCCCGGCACAGGTCCTCCACCCAGGGCTGCTCGGACCTGGCGAAGTCGTTGAGGACGTAGCCGTGGACCAGCGCCTTGTCGCCGGGATGGCCGATGCCGAGGCGCACGCGGCGATAGTCGTTGCCGCATTGCGCCGTGATCGAGCGCAGGCCGTTGTGGCCGGCGTTGCCGCCGCCCTTCTTCATGCGCAGCTTGGCCGGCGCGAGGTCGAGCTCGTCGTGGAAGACGCAGACGTCGTCGAGCGGGATCTTGTAGAAGCGCATCGCCTCGGAGACCGCGCGGCCGCTCTCGTTCATGTAGGTCTGCGGCTTGACGAGCAGCACCCGCTCGCGCCCGACGAGCGCCTCCGACGCCTCGCCCTGGAAGCGGCGGCGCCAGGGGGCCGCGCCGTGGATGCGGGCGATCTCGTCGATCGCCATGAAGCCGATGTTGTGACGGTTTCCGGCGTAGCGGGCGCCGGGATTGCCCAGCCCGACGAAGAGGCGCACGGGACCCTCCCCCGAAACGGCGAAACGCTCCGGCCCTTCGGCCGGAGCGCGCGCACGAAACAGTCTTGCGAGAAGGGCGCGGATCAGCCCTCCTCCTCCCCGCCGCCGGACTCGGCCTTCTCGGCGGCCTCCTGCTGCAGCTGCTCGCGCACGCCCGCGGGAACGGCGATCGTGGCGATGGTGAAGTCGCGATCGGTGATCGTCGGCGTCACGCCCTTGGGCAGGGCGACGGCGGAGATGTGCAGGCTGTCGCCGATGTCGAGCTTGGAGACGTCGATCTCGATGGCGTCCGGGATCTTGTCGGCGGGGACGTTCAGCTCGATCGTGTGCCGCACGACGTTGAGCGTGCCGCCGCGCTTGATGCCGACCGACTTCTCCTCGTTGACGAAGTGCACCGGCACCTCGACCGCGATCGTCTGGCCCTTGCCGACGCGGAAGAAGTCCACGTGGATCGGCATGTCCTTCACCGGGTCGAGCTGATACTCGCGCGGGATGACGTGCTCGCTCTGGCCGTCGACCTGGATGTCGAAAGCGGTGGTCTTGAAGCCGCCGGCGTAGATCAGCTTCTTGATCTCGTTGAAGTCGACGGCGATGGCGCGGGGCGGCTTGCCGGCGCCGTAGATCACGGCGGGAACGCGGCCCTGACGACGTGCTTCGCGGGCGGCCCCCTTGCCGGCCCGATCGCGCGCCACGGCCTGGAGAATCTTGGTCTCGGACATGGTCGTGTTTTCCTCAGCGTCTGTCTGGAAACGCCGAAGGCCGCCCGTGATGCGACGTCGCGTGGGCGGCCCGGCGCGCGCCCGTGCCTCCAAGGGTGTCTAGCGGGCGCGAGCGGGCTTATAGGCGGGTTTGCGGGGGAGGGCAAGCTGCGCCTTTTTCCTTGTCTGCAAGAGGACGTGCAACCATGGTGCCGCAAGTGCGGTTTCCCGATCAACGCGTTGCTTCCATGGCGTACATCCCTCCGCCCAACCAACTTCGTGGATTCCCGAGGGCGCACAAGGTTCGTCCCAAGACGGTCATGGACGACGGACGGAAGCGGAGACGCTGGCGAGACGACGACCGGATCTACGAATGGGACTATCAGCATGGCCGCGTCGAGGTGTACGATCATCGCGGACGGCACCAGGGCGAGGCAGATCCTGATACCGGGAAACTCATTACTCCGCCCGATCCGACCCGGAGAATAGAGCCATGAAGATGCGCATCATGCATGAGCTCGTCGGCTACGATCCGAAAACGGACCAGGAGAGCTTCTCTTTCCGTGTCCCGGAGGGCCGCGACGAGGACGTGAAGCGTCTCGTCGCGATCCCCGCGGACGATCCGGACGCCGTCTTCTCCTACGAGCTCGAGCCCGCCAAGGCCAACGACATCGCAGGCCTGATCGGGGCAGGCCCGCTCGACCCGGCGCTCGCTTATTACCTCGAGCCCTGTTCCGAGCCGCTCCATACGGCGGAGCCCCCGCCGAGCAGCCCTCTGCAGAGCAGCGAGCGGCCCCGAACGTGAAGACGGACGCGCCGCCGCCATCTCCCCGCAGGGGAGGTGGGCCGCGCCAGCGGCCCGGAGGGGTGGGACGCGAGAGGTGAAACTTTTCGGTTGCTTTCCGCGTCGAGCAGGCTACATTGCGCCGAGAACAAAAAGGGATCACGAGGAGCGAGGCATGACCGTACGAGCGAGGGGGCGGCCGACGACGTCCGTCGCGCCAACGCGGGTGCGCGCGCTGCGTCTCTACCCGACGCCGATGGAGAAGCGGCTCTGGGGTGGGTTGCGCAAGCTGCGGCCGGCGGGATACCACTTTCGCAGGCAGGTCCCGATCGGCCCCTTCGTCGTGGACTTCGCCTGCCTGAAGGCGCGTCTCGTCGTCGAGGTCGACGGTGCGCATCACGGCGAGCCGGGGCACGAGGGGCGCGACCGCAGCCGCGACCGGATGCTGCGGGCGGAGGGCTTCCGCGTCGCGCGCTTCTGGAATCGTCAGATCGCGCTCGAGCTGCCTTACGTGATGGACGAGATCCACGCGCGCCTCACGGACCCGGAACGATACTGGTCGTGACGCCGCCATCTCAGCGAAGGGAAGGTGGGCCGCCCCAGCGGCCCGGGGGGCGGCGCGGCATGCCCGGCCCTCCCCACCCGTCGGCTCTGCGAGCCTCCTCCCTCCCCTGCGGGGAGGGATCGCCGCCGAGCACGGCGCACGAACCGTTCACTCCAACCGAACACATCGTTCGCCACAATCTATTTCCCAGAACGTCCGCCTCCGGCTACACGCTCACCGACACCGACACCACACGGGGGCCACACCCATGTCCGCACCGTTCGATCCCGCCGACACCCTGTTCACCGCCGGCCCGGGCGCGACGCCCGTGACGGTCGCCTTCGGGGACGGCATCGGGCCCGAGATCATGGCGGCGAGCCTGCGCGTGCTGAAGGCGGCGGGAGCGGAGATCGCCTGCGAGCCGATCACGATCGGCGAGGCGGTCTATCGCTCGGGCGAGACCTCGGGCATCCCGGCGGCGGCGTGGGAGACGATCCGGCGCAACGAGGTGCTCTTCAAGGCCCCGATCACGACGCCCCAGGGCGGCGGCTACAAGAGCCTGAACGTCACCATGCGCAAGGCGCTCGGCCTCTTCGCCAACGTGCGCCCCTGCTCGGCCTACGCGCCCTTCGTGCCGACGCTGCACCCGACGATGGACGTCGTCATCGTGCGCGAGAACGAGGAGGACCTCTATGCCGGCATCGAGCACCGGCAGACGGACGACGTCGTCCAGTGCCTCAAGCTGATCACGCGCCCGGGCTGCGAGCGCATCGTGCGCTACGCCTTCGAGTACGCCCGCGCCAACGGCCGGCGGAAGGTCACGGCCTTCACCAAGGACAACATCATGAAGCTCACCGACGGCCTGTTCCGTCGGGTCTTCGAGGAGATCGCGCCGGACTATCCCGAGATCGAGACCGACCACTGGATCATCGACATCGGGGCGGCCAAGCTCGCGGCGCAGCCGGACCTGTTCGACGTGATCGTGACGCCGAACCTCTACGGCGACATCGTCTCCGACATCGCCGCCGAGGTGACGGGCTCGGTCGGCCTCGCGCCGTCGGCCAATATCGGCCCGCACGGGGCGATGTTCGAGGCGATCCACGGCTCGGCGCCCACCATCGCCGGCCAGGACGTCGCGAACCCCTCGGGCCTGCTGCTGGCGGGCGTGATGATGCTCGTCCATCTCGGCCAGGCGGAGGTCGCGACGCGGATCCACAACGCCTGGAAGCGCACGCTCGAGGACGGGATCGTCACCGCCGACCTCGCCCGCGGCCGCGAGGTCGCGCCGGTGGGCACGCAGGCCTTCGCCGACGCGGTGATCGCGCGGCTCGGCGAGGCGCCGCGCACGCTCGCCCCGGTCGCCTACCAGGCCGGCGCGCCGCTCGGCGTGCCGCAGGCCGCTCCGCGGAAGAAGCAGGCGAAGGCTCTGGTGGGCGTCGACGTCTTCGTCCACGACGACACGACCGACCCGGACACGCTCGCCGCGCGGCTGCAGGGGGCGGCGGTGGCGCCCTTCGCGCTGACGTTGCTCACCAATCGCGGCGTCAAGGTCTGGCCGCAGGGCCTGCCGGAGACGAGCCTCGTCGACCATTGGCGCGCCCGCTTCAAGGCGCCCGAGGGCGCGACGCCGGCCAATGCCGACGTCGCCGCCCTCCTCGCCGCGCTCGCGGCGGCGGGGGTCGATTTCGTGAAGACCGAGCAGCTCTACACGTTCGACGGGGTGGCGGGGTACTCGCTCGGCCAGGGGGAGTAATCGCCGGCGCGACCTGCCACGAACGGCATCGTGGCGGTCTCGGGCGGGCGCATCGACCCGTGTCCTTCCCTGTAGGGGAAGGTGGATCGCCGCGCAGCGGCGAGACGGATGGGGCGCGGCGCGTGCGCGACGCGTTCCGCGAAGCGGAAGCTCTCCGTCGGCCGGCGGTCTCACCCGTCGAATTCGGCTTCGCCGAACGCGCCTGCCGGCGCGCCCCATCCGTCACCGCGCTTTCGCGCGGCGACACCTTCCCCTACAAGGAAGGAGGAGCTTCGGCGCGCCCGCCGAGCTGGAGAAGAGAAGCGCTCCTGTTGTCCGGCGGCCCGCGACCGGCCGCCGACCGCGCGGTGAACGTTCTCTCGAAGCGAACGATGTCTCCAGAACAATGAATTATCCAGATCGAGAATAGGCATGTAGTCAGAGGGCCCGCGCCCCTTTCGCGAGCTTCCGCCCCATGATTCTCGACTTCCTCGCCACCTTCGTCGCCCAGCTGCAGAAGCCGACCCTCGCCTTCCTGATCGGCGGCATGGTGCTCGCCGCGCTCGGCAGCCGTTTCGAGATCCCGGACGCCATCTACCGGTTCGTCGTGGCGCTCCTGCTGCTTCGCATCGGGCTCGGCGCCGGCATCGAGATCCGCGAGGCGGAGATCGCCGCCTTGGTCGTGCCGGCGCTGATCGCGGCCGTGCTCGGCGTCGTCATCGTGCTGATCGGGCGGTTCACGCTCGGCCGGATGCGCGGCGTGCGCGTCGAGGACGGGGTGGCCACGGCGGGCCTGTTCGGGGCGGTGTCGGCCTCGACGCTCGCCGCCGGCATGGTGCTGCTCGACGGCGAGGGCGTCGCCTTCGAGGGCTGGGTGCCGGCGCTCTACCCGTTTATGGACATTCCCGCGCTCGTCACCGCCATCGTGCTCGCGCAGATGCACCGGCGCCGCAAGGAGGGGGACGGCGAGCGGGTCGCGCTCTGGCCGATCGTCGTCGACAGCCTGCGGGGCGCGGCGCTCTCGGCGCTGCTGCTCGGCCTCGCGCTCGGCCTCCTCGCACGGCCGGAATCGGTCTACGAGAGCTTCTACGACCCGCTCTTCCGCGGGCTCCTGTCGATCCTGATGCTGGTGATGGGCATGGAAGCCTACAGCCGTCTCGCCGAATTGCGGCGCGTGGCCCACGTCTACGCGGTCTACGCGGTGGCCGCGCCGCTCCTGCACGGGCTCCTCGGCTTCGGGCTGGGCGCCGTCGCCCACGTCCTCACCGGCTTCTCGCCGGGCGGCGTCGCGCTGCTCGCGGTGATGGCCGCGTCGAGCTCGGACATCTCGGGCCCGCCGACCTTGCGCGCGGCGATCCCCACCGCCAACCCCTCCGCCTATGTCGGCTCCTCCACCGGCATCGGCACGCCCGTCGCGCTCCTCTCCATCCCGCTCTGGCTCGCGCTCGCGCAGACCGTCTTCCCCGCCTGAGAGGCTCCCATGACGACACCGGCCACCAAGATCTCCATCGTCGCCGAGCGCTTCCTGCTGCCGCAGATCGAGCGCATCCTGGAAGCCGAGAAGGTGAGCGGCTACTCGATCTTTCCCGGCGGCGGCAAGGGCTCGCACGGGCTCCATCCCGCCGACGGCGCCTCGCTCGTGCGGGAATTCTCCATCGTCAAGCTCGAGGCCGTGATGCTCGACCGCACGGCGGCGGAGCGGATCGCCGAGGCGCTGGCGCGGGAGAGCTTCCAGCGCCATACGGGCATCGTCTGGCTCGAGAGCGTCGAGGTGGTGCGGGCGGAGAAGTTCTGAGCGCGAACGACGTCGTCCCGGGCCGCGAAGCGGACCCGGAACCCATCACCGCGACCTCGGCTTCGAGCGCGCATGGCGCGCTCGTCGCGCGACCTCCCTGCGCGTCGATGCAGCGCAACGCAGCCTGAAGGCTGCGAATCCGGCGTCGGCGCGTATAGGTCCCGGATCGGCTTCGCCGTCCGGGATGACGGAGAAACGCCGACCAGCGGGGCCCCGCTCAGAGCGAGCGCGTCAGACCGCCGTCGAGCCGCAGGTTCTGGCCGGTCATGTAGGCGGCGAGCCGGCGCGAAGCGTCCGCGCCCATGCCGGACCCGCCGGCGGTGACGAGGGCGACCTTGTGATCCGGCAGGTGCCCTCTCCCGCTATCGGCGATCAATCGAACAGGCTCGACACCGAGCTCTCGCTCGCGGTGCGGGCGATGGCCTCGCCCATCAGGGGGGCGATGGAGACGACGCGGATGTTGCGGGCGACCTTCACGGCCTCGGTGGGCTGGATCGAGTCCGTGATGACGAGCTCCTTGAGCTTGGAATTGGCGATGCGCGAGACCGCGCCGCCGGAGAGGACGCCGTGGGAGATGTAGGCGGAGACCTCGGTGGCGCCCTCGGCGAGGAGCGCCTCGGCGGCGTTGCACAGCGTGCCGCCGGAATCGACGATGTCGTCGATGAGGATGCACGAGCGCCCGCGCACCTCGCCGATGATGTTCATCACCTCGGACTCGCCGGGGCGGTCGCGGCGCTTGTCGACGATGGCGAGCGTGGTCTCGAGGCGCTTCGACAGGGCGCGGGCGCGCACCACGCCGCCGACGTCCGGCGAGACCACCATGCGCTCGCCCGTCGGCAGGCGCTCCTTGATGTCGCGGGTCATCACCGGGGCGGCGAAGAGGTTGTCGGTGGGAATGTCGAAGAAGCCCTGGATCTGCCCGGCGTGGAGATCGAGGGTCAGCACGCGGTCGGCGCCGGCCTCGGTGATCAGGTTCGCCACGAGCTTCGCCGAGATCGGCGTGCGGCCGGCCGTGCGGCGGTCCTGGCGGGCGTAGCCGAAATAGGGGATCACCGCCGTGATGCGCTTGGCCGAGGAGCGCCGGCAGGCGTCGATGAGGATCAGGAGCTCCATCAGGTGGTCGTTCGCCGGGAACGAGGTCGACTGCACGATGAAGACGTCCTCGCCGCGGACGTTCTCCTGCAGCTCGACGAAAATCTCCATGTCGGCGAAGCGCTTGACGGTGCAGCGCACCAGCGAGACATCGAGATAGGCGGCGATCGCCTCCGCGAGCGGACGGTTGGAATTGCCGGCGACGAGCTTCATCGGGAACGGGGCCTCGAGCTGGATGGCGCGGCGTCGGGCGCCCGCGCGCGGATGTCGCGAGGGGTCTTATCAGGGTAGCCGGCGCATGGGCAAGCGCATGGACGAGGCGCATGGACAGCCGAATGGGCGCGCGGCGGCGGACCCGTTCCGACGAGGGGGCGTCAGAAGCGGGGAGCGCTGGGCTCCTCGTCGTCCGACGTGTCGCCCTCGTGGGCGGGCCGCGGAATCACCTCGATGTCGAACTCGGCCAGCGCGTCCTCGATACGGTCGCGGCTCGCCGACAGCGGCACCCTCGCGTTCCCTGTCTCAGCCAGAGATCCGAGGACCGCGTGAGCCGTCGCCAACGGAGCGCCGAGGTCCCGCAGGCGACGGACGAGATCCACGGGTCTTTCGATGCCGGAAGCCGCCCGCAAATCAACGGCGACGCGGGAAGCAGAAGGGCGGCGGGCGCGAGCCGGGCCGTGCACCCGTCGTCCGAACGCCGCCGAAAACGCAGACCTGCTGGACATTCGTAGCCTCCAGAACGGCACGACCGATCGCGTTCAGCCCCCTGCGGCCGAGAGCGCCGCGGCCCAGCCCCTGGACGTGCGCGTCTTCCACTCGGAGCGTATCACCGGCTCTGACGAAGCGCGCGACGACGTGCAACGTTCCAACCGGCGTTCGGACGATCGCGATGGCGACGTTTCCGTCGACATCCTCCAGGTCGATCTGTATGCCCGGGTCACTCATAGTTTGCGCGCATCTCGGCCCGTGCGCAAGGCCGCAGAAGCGCTTTGGTCGTCAAGCTCGAAAAAAGCAACCGGCTTTTGGCAGCCGGGTCCAGGGGCCTCTCTTCATCCAGCGCTGCGCGGGAGACAGCCGACGCACCCCCGGCGCCTCATTCCTGGCTCGTCAGCGTCAGGTACATCAGCCCGAGATAGACGAGCGGGATCAGTATCAGCACGCCGAGCGCCACCGGCGTGTCGGCGGCGCAGCCGGTGGCGATCATGCGCCATCCGACGAAGACGACCGCCGCGACGACGATGGCGACGCCGACGAACCACGGCAGGAGCCTGTTGCGGGACCGGTTCATGCATGAGCCTCCGGAGCCCCCGAAACCCCTTCCCGAGCGCATCCTACGGGCCTCGCCACGCGTCCGATTGACGGATCGCAATCCGCCGCGACGGCGCGCGCCCTTCCCCCCCGCCCGCCGGTCGCATACATCTCGCCCACGATGAGCGACGAGACCGATTCCACGCCCGCGACCGACATCGCCCCGCTTCCGGAGGCCGCCGATTCCGAGGGGACGCGCGCGGCCTTCGACTTCGAGGCGCCGGCGGAGCTCGCGGCCGGCATGTCGGTGATCCGGCGCTTCTGGGAGACGCTGCCCAACGCGCCCGGCGTCTACCGCATGATCGACGCCTCGGGCGAGGTGCTCTACGTCGGCAAGGCCAAGAACCTGAAGTCGCGCGTGGGCTCCTACGCGCGCGGCTACGCGCATTCGAACCGCATCGCCCGCATGATCGTCGACACGGCGGCGATGGAGTTCGTCACGACGCAGACCGAGACCGAGGCGCTGCTGCTCGAGACGAACCTGATCAAGCAGCTCAAGCCGCGCTACAATGTATTGCTGCGGGACGACAAGTCCCTGCCCTACATCCTCCTCACCGAGGACGCCGAGCGCGCGCCGCAGCTCGTGAAGCATCGCGGCGCGAGGAACCGCAAGGGCGCCTATTTCGGCCCGTTCGCCAGCGTCTGGGCGGTGAACCGCACCATGACGGCGCTCCAGCGCGCCTTCCTGCTGCGCACCTGCACGGACAGCTATTACGACAACCGAAGCCGACCCTGCCTGCTCCACCAGATCAAGCGCTGCGCGGGCCCCTGCACGGGCGAGATCTCGAAAGAGGACTACGCCGCCCTCGCGGGCGAGGCGAAGGACTTCCTCGCCGGGCGCTCCACCGCGGTGAAGGAGCGCCTCGCCGCCGACATGCAGGAGGCGGCGGAGGCGCTCGAGTTCGAGCGCGCCGCACGCTACCGCGACCGCATCGCGGCGCTCTCGGCCATCCAGGGATCGCAGGGGATCAACACCCGGTCGGTGGAGGAGGCGGACGTCGTCGCCATCGACGAGCAGGCGGGCGCCTATTGCGTGGAGGTGTTCTTCTTCCGCAACTGGCAGAACTGGGGCAACCGGGCCTATTTCCCGAAGGCCGAGAAGGGGCTCGCGACGCAGGAGGTGCTCGCCTCCTTCGTCTCGCTGTTCTACGCCGACAAGCCGCCGCCGCGGCTCGTGCTGCTCTCGCACGACATCGAGGAGCGCGAGCTCGTCCAGAAGGCGCTCACCCTCAAGGCCGGGCACAAGGTGGAGGTGCACGCGCCCAAGCGCGGCGAGCGACGCGCCGTGGTCGAGGGGGCGCTGCGCAACGCCAAGGAGGCGCTCGGCCGGCGCCTCGCCGAGCGCTCCTCGCAGGCGAAGCTGCTCGGCGCGCTGGCCCAGGCCTTCGGCCTGGAGGAGGCGCCGCGGCGGGTGGAGGTCTACGACAACTCCCACATCATGGGCACGAACGCGGTGGGCGCCATGATCGTCGCCGGCGTCTCCGGCTTCATGAAGCAGCACTACCGCACCTTCAACATCAAGTCGCAGGACCTCAGCCCCGGGGACGATTTCGGGATGATGAAGGAGGTGCTCGGCCGCCGCTTCGCGCGCCTCGTCAAGGAGCATCCGGACCGGCTCCTCCGCGCCCGCGAGGCGGTCGCGGACGAGCCGGAGGAGGCGCGTGAGATCGAGGACGCGCTCGTCGCCGAGGGGCCCGAGCTCGAGAGCGAGGACGAGGCTCTGGAGGAGGAGCTCGAGGCGGCCGCGTCCGCCGACGAGGAATTCCCCGCCTGGCCGGACCTCGTGCTGATCGACGGCGGCGCTGGGCAGGTCGCGGCGGCGCGCAAGGCGCTCGCCGAGATCGGCGTGACCGACGTCGCGCTGGTCGGCGTCGCCAAGGGCCGCGACCGCGACGCGGGGCGCGAGACCTTCTTCTGCGCGGGCAAGAGCCCGTTCAAGCTGCCGCCCCGCGACCCCGCGCTCTATTTCATCCAGCGCCTGCGCGACGAGGCCCACCGCTTCGCCATCGGCACCCACCGCGCCAAGCGCAAGCGCGCGCTCACCAAGAACCCGCTCGACGAGATCGCCGGCATCGGCCCCGCCCGCAAGCGCGCGCTGCTCCACCATTTCGGGACCGTGAAGGCGATCCAGCGCGCCGCGCTGGACGACCTGATGAAGACGCCGGGCGTCAACGCGGCCACCGCGAAGGCGGTGTACGACCACTTCCACGAGGGGGGCTAGCCGGGCCTCCTCACCCCACCTTCCCGTATCCCGCGAACTTCTCCCCCACCCGCGCCATCTCGGCGTCGTCGAGCACCACCGGCTCCAGCCCCGCCGCCAGCAGCGCCAAGTATTGCCCGGCGAGGTTCTCCACCTCCGCGGCGATGGCGTAGGCGCCGTCGAGGGTCGCGCCGAGCGCGATGACGCCGTGGTTGGCGAGCAGCACCGCCTTGCGCCCCTCGAGGCCGGCGACGGCGTTCCGCGCGAGATCGTCCGTCCCGAACGTGGCGTAGTCCGCGCAGCGGATGTCCTTGCCGCCGCAATAGGCCACCATGTAGTGGAAGGCGGGGATGCCGCGGCGCGCGCAGGCCAGCGCCGTCGCCTTGGGCGAATGCGTGTGCACGATCGCCTTCGCGTCCGGGCGCGCCTCGTAGATCGCGGCGTGGAACGGCCATTCCGAGGAGGGCCGCAGCTTGCCCGCCCGCACCACGCCGTCGAAGCCGATCTCGACGAGGTCGGCCGGCGTCGTCGCCTTGTAGGGCAGGCCGGACGGCGTGATGATCATGCCCGCGTCCGTCCGCGCCGAGACGTTGCCCGACTTCGACGGGCAGAAGCCCGCCTCGTCCATCGCCTGCGCCACCCGCACGATGTGGGCGCGCACGCTCTCCTGGTCCTGCTTCGTCATTCCGCCGCCGTCTTCGCATAGTCGGGATAGAGCCCGGCCAGCCCCTCGCGGGAGGCCGCGCAAACGCCGCGCTCGGTGATCAGCCCGGTGACGAGCCGCGCCGGCGTCACGTCGAAGGCCGGGTTCCCCGCCTCGCTCCCGGGCGCGACCACCCGCACGGTGTGGATCGCGCCCGACTCGTCCTCACCCGTCAGGTGCGTCACCTCGCGGGCCGAGCGCTCCTCGATCGGGATCTCGGCCACGCCGTCGCCGAGCGTCCAGTCGATCGTGGTCACCGGCAACGTCACGTAGAAAGGCACGCCGTTGTCCTTGGCGGCGAGCGCCTTGAGATAGGTGCCGATCTTGTTGGCGACGTCGCCCGCCGCCGTGGTGCGGTCGGAGCCGACGAAGCAGATGTCCACCCGCCCGTGCTGCATCAGGTGCCCGCCGGCATTGTCGACGATCACCGTGTGCGGCACGCCGTGGGCGCCGAGCTCGTAGGCGGTCAGTGCCGCTCCCTGGTTGCGCGGACGGGTCTCGTCCACCCAGACATGGACCGGCACGCCGGCATCGTGCGCCTGGTAGATCGGCGCCATGGCCGTGCCCCAGTCCACCGTCGCGAGCCAGCCGGCATTGCAGTGCGTGAGCACGTTCACCGGCTTCTTCGTGCGCGCGTGGATCTCGGCCAGCAGCCGCGCGCCGTGCGTACCGATGGCGTGGTTCTGCTCCACGTCCTCGTCGCAGATCGCCTCCGCTTCGGTCCAGGCGGCCCGGATGCGCTGGTTGGGCGCGAGCGCGGCGAGCCGCCGCTCCACCCGCGCCAGCGCCCAGTGCAGGTTCACCGCCGTCGGGCGCGTCGCGCCGAGAACGCGCACGGCTTCCGCGAGCGCCGCGTCGGAGGCGTCGCGCATCATCGCCAGCGCCACGCCGTAGGCCGCCGTGGCCCCGATCAGCGGCGCCCCGCGCACCTTCATGTCGCGGATCGCCACGGCCGCGTCGTCCAGCGTCGCCAGCCGCTCGAGCGCGAAGTCGAAGGGCAGCTTCGTCTGGTCGATGATCGAGACGCCCTCGCCGTCCTCGGCGGGGAAGATGGTGCGGTAGTGCCGTCCGTGAATCTTCATGCTGCGCCTCCGCCGGCTCGCGCACGGCTTACGATCGCCGCCGGGCAATCGCCGCCTGTATCCGTCCGTGCATTGGGGCGGAGCGGGGCCGGCGCGTCAAGGCGTGCGTTCGATCGGAACGCCCGGCATACCAAGTCCTCCGTGTTGACGTCGGAGAAATCGTTACGCATGCTGTGTCAACTTGACGCGACAGCTGCGAGCCGGAGTCTCGCGCAGGAGGATGCGCCGATGGAACGGGGCAAGCGCACGGCCCGAGCGGACAGCGTCCGGCGCGAGACGACGATCCACGTGCGGGCGCCGGCGCGCACCCGCGACCTGATCGACAAGGCCGCGAGCGCGCTCGGCAAGACGCGCTCGGAATTCATCCTGGAGAGCGCGCGCTCGCGCGCCGTCGACGTGCTGCTCGACGAGCGGCTGTTCGCGCTCGACGAGACGCGGCATGCCGCCTTCCTCGAGGCGCTCGATTCGCCGCCGTCCGCGAGCGCGCGGCTCAAGGCGCTGATGGGCCGGCGTCCGGCCTGGGAGAGCTGAGGTGCACCGCTCCGTCACCGTGGCCGGCGCGACGACCGGCCTCTCGCGACCCGGCCGGCTCACCCATGAATGCGACGCCTCCGCCTTCGCCTGCGGCGACGCCGTGATCGACGCCTGGATCCGCCGCCGTGCCCTGCGGCGCGACGCGCGCGGGGCGCGCACGTTCGCCGTCTGCGAGGACGGTCGGATCGCCGGCTTCTTCTGCCTCGCCGCCGGCTTGGTCGCGGCGCCGGAGGAGCCGCCGCGCCCGCGGCTGCCCTACGCCACGCCCGCCCGCGACCCGATTCCCGTCGCGATCCTGCGCCGGCTCGCCGTCGACGCGCCCTGGCAGGGCAGGGGGCTCGGCGCCGACCTGCTGATGGACGCCCTCCAGCGCATCGTCGCCACCGGCGCCGAGCTCGGCGTCCGCGCCGTCCTCGCCCGCGCCGTGGAGGACCGCGCCCGCGCCTTCTACGCCGCCTTCGGCTTCGCCGCCTTCTCCGACGACGCCGAGACCATGCTGCTCCCGGTGGAGACGGCGGAGGGCGCGCTCAGGGCAGGGTAGGGCGGGGCGCCCTCCCCGCGGGGGAGAAAGTCGGACGAAGGCCGGCGGGTGGAGAGGGCGCGGTCCTGCGCACCGCCGCCCCCCCTTCCGTTCGCGACCGCGCGCGCTAAAGTCCCGGGCGTCGTCACCCGCCCGAGTCACCCCGCATGGCCCGCACCTCGTATGCCGATCTCGCCCCCTCGGCTCTCACCGCACGTCAGGCCAAGGCCGAGCACAGGCGGCTCGCGGAGGAGATCGCCGGGCACGACGTGCGCTATCACCAGGAGGACGCGCCCACCGTCTCCGACGCCGAGTACGACGCCCTGCGCCGCCGGCTCGGCGAGATCGAGCAGCGTTTTCCGGAGCTGATCGCCCAGGGCGAGCTCGGCGTCTCCGAGCGGGTCGGCGCGAAGCCGGCGGAGAAGTTCGCCAAGGTGCGCCACCGCGTGCCGATGCTCTCCCTCGACAACGCCTTCGACGACGAGGAGGTGGCGGATTTCGTCGCCCGGGTGAAGCGCTTCCTCGCCCTCGCCGAGACGCCCGTCTTCACCGCCGAGCCGAAGATCGACGGCCTTTCGCTCTCGCTGCGCTACGAGGACGGGCGGCTCGTCACCGCCGCCACCCGCGGCGACGGGACGGAGGGCGAAGACGTCACCGCCAACGCCCGCACGGTCGACGACATCCCCGCCGAGATTCCCGAGCCGGGCGCCGTCGAGGTGCGCGGGGAGGTCTATCTCTCCCACGCCGATTTCGCCGCCATCAACGAACGCCAGGTCGCCGCCGGCAAGCCGCTCTTCGCCAATCCGCGCAACGCCGCCGCCGGCTCGCTGCGCCAGCTCGACGCGCGCATCACCGCCGAGCGGCCGCTGAAGTTCTTCGCCTACGCCTGGGGCGCCATGAGCCCGCCGGCGCCCACGCAATTCGAGGCGGTGAAGCGCTTCGAGTCCTGGGGTTTCCGGACCAATCCCCTGATGGCGCGCTGCGCCACCCTCGATGAGATGCTCGCCCATTACCGCCGCATCCAGCAGGACCGCGCCGATCTCGGCTACGACATCGACGGCGTCGTCTACAAGGTCGACGACCTCGGCCTGCAGGAGCGGCTGGGCTTCGTCTCCCGGGCCCCGCGCTGGGCGCTCGCCCACAAGTTCCCGCCGCAGGAGGCCTTCACGGTGGTGGAGGCGATCGAGATCAATGTCGGCCGCACCGGCTCGCTCAACCCCATCGCGAAGCTGCGGCCCGTGACGGTCGGCGGCGTCGTGGTCTCGAACGCGACGCTCCACAACGAGGACTACATCAAGGGCATCGGCGGCGGCGGCGAGACCATCCGCGAGGGCCGGGACATCCGCGTCGGCGACACCGTGATCGTCTACCGCGCCGGCGACGTCATCCCCAAGGTGATGGACGTCGTCATCGACAAGCGCCCGCCCGACGCCGCGCCCTACATCTTCCCCACCACCTGCCCCGCCTGCGGCAGCCACGCCGTGCGCGAGCTCAACCCGCGCACCGGCCGGGAGGACGCGGCGCGCCGCTGCACCGGCGGGCTGATCTGCCCGGCCCAGGCCGTGGAGCGGCTCAAGCACTTCGTTTCGCGCACCGCCATGGACATCGAGGGATTGGGCGCAGAGCGGGTCGAGGACTTCTACCGCGACGGGCTCGTCACCCGCCCACAGGACATTTTCACGTTGGAGCGCCGCAACGCCCAGAGCCTCACTCGGCTCGAGAGCCGCGAGGGCTGGGGCCCGCAATCCGCCCGCAACCTCTTCGCCGCCATCGATGCGCGCCGCACGGTCGACCTCGCCCGCTTCGTCTTCGCGCTCGGCATCCCCCATGTCGGCGAGACCGGGGGCAAGCTGCTCGCCCGCCATTTCGGCACGTTCGAGACCCTGCGCGAGACCGCCAAGCGCGCCGCCGGCGGCGACGAGGGCGCCTACCGGGAATTCATCGACATCGACGGCATCGGCGCCGTCGTCACCGACGCGCTGGTGGAGTTCTTCCGCGAGGGCCACAACGAGGAGATGCTCGACGAGCTCCTCGCCGAGGTGACGCCCCAGCCGCTCGCGGAGAGCATCGACACCGACAGCCCCGTCGCCGGCAAGACCGTGGTCTTCACCGGCACCCTCGAGCAGATGACCCGCGACGAGGCCAAGGCCATGGCCGAGCGCCTCGGCGCCAAGGTCGCCGGCTCCGTCTCCGCCAAGACCGACCTCGTCGTCGCCGGGCCGGGCGCGGGGTCGAAGCTGAAGAAGGCGCAGGACCTGGGCGTGCAGGTGACGGACGAGGACGGCTGGTTCGCGCTGGTCGGGCGGTAGAGCGCTCCTCGTGTCATCCCCGGCCGGAGCGCGCTTGCGCGCGGAGGGGAAGGGGACCCAGCAGATCTGTCGCGCCGCAGGCGCTCCTTCCGGCGGCGACCAGCCGCCTGGTCGGCGGCAATAGAGCGCCTTCGGCGCGCTTTTCGCGCTCACGTCCCCTTCCCCTGCGCGCCTGCGGCGCTCCGGCCGGGGACGACGACCACACCCCCCAATCACTCACCCCACCGCGTCCGCCGCCCACCCCTCCTCCGTCACCCCGTACAACGCCGCCCGCGCCAGCACGCGGCGCGCCCAGGCCCGGTGCACGGAGGGCTCGCACATCGCGCCCTCGTGCTGGAAAACGGCCTTCGCCTCCTCGGCCAGCACGGCCTCGGCGCTCGCCACCTCCGGCGCGCTCACCGCGAAGGCGGCATGGATCGTCGCCACCTGGATCGGGTGGATCGCCGTCTTGCCGACGAGCCCGTGGGCGACGTCCCGCGCCGTCTCGCGCGCCAGCGTCGCGGGGTCGCGCACGACGTCGTAGACCGGTGCGGTGAGCGCGAAGCCCGCCGGGATCATCAGCCCGACGAGCTGCGCCACCACCGCCCCGAGCGGCCCCTCGTAGAGCGTCTCGCCGGGGATGCGCCGCAGCCCCAGGCAGGCGAGGAGGTCGTTGCCGCCGATGCGCAGCGCGAGCACCCGCCCGCGCCCCTCCGCCAGGAGCTCGTCGCGGAAATCGCGCATGGCGAGCGGGTCGAACGCCTCCGCCGTCTCCAGCGTCGGCATCAGCATCAGGCGGCTATCGCCCAGCGCCGCGATCCAGCCGGCGACCTGGCCCGGCCGCACCTTCGGCGCCACCATGCCGGCGAGCCGCTCCGCGCCCGGCAGCGTCGCGATCTCCGCCGCCATCGCCCGCGAGCGCGGCCGCACGAACAGCAGCGGCGCGCCCTCCGCCGGCGGCAGCCGGGCGAGCCGCCCGAGCAGGGCGCGCAAGTTCGCCAGCGCGTCGCCGAGATCGGTCTCGTGCACGGCGTCTTCGAGGCACAGCACGATGGAGCGCAGGCCGCCGATCTTCGCGCCCTGCGCCACGGCGAGCATGTCGGCCCGCGTCGCCGGCATGTAGAGCGTCGCGCCGAGCGCGAGCGGATCGATCGGGGACGCGTCGGCTGGGATCGTCACGACACCCTCCTGATCAAGGTCAGCGCCCGGTAGGGCGCGATCGCCGCCCCGGCCTCCTCGAGCGGAACCGCCCGCTCGCGCGCCAGGTGAACCAGCGCGGCGCAATCGGGGTCCGTCCTCGACGCTACGAAAACCCGCTCGGGCACCCGGCGCAAGACCGCGCGCGTCGCCTCGGCGATGCCCGGCTTGATCCGGTTGCGGTTGTCCACGCCGAACCGCGCCGCGAGGCCCTCGACCACGGCCAGCGAGGCGGCCCGCCGCCGCGCCCGGTCCGGGTCCTCAGGCGCGATGGGCGGCGCGGTCGAATCGCCCAGAGCCGGGCGCGCGAGCCGCCAGATCGCCTCGACATGATCGCGCGTCACGTCGTGCGGCGCGAGGTGGTCCCACACCATGCAGCCGTGGAAGTCCCCCGGCCCGATCGCCTCGTTGAGGATCGTCCGGCTCACCAGCCCCGACACGGTGGCGCCGAGGATGCCGGAGGGGATCAGCCAGTCCTCCCCCGAGGCCGAGAGCCAGGCCCGCCCGCACGGATCGGCCAGCGTCACGAGACGCGGCGCGTAGTCGGTCCGCCCCGCGAGCGCCCGCTCCAGCTCCCCCGCGATCGCCCCCTTGCCGGTCCAGCCGTCGACGAACACCGCCCCCGCGCTCGGCCGCCGCGCGGCGACATGCGCGAGCGCCGCCTCGTCGATGCCCCGGTCGCGGATGATCGAGATCCCGGCATGCGCCACGTCGCGGCCCAGGCATTCCAGCGACCGTTTCAGCAGAACCCCCAGCGGCGCGCCCGCCCGCACCAGGCTCATCAGCGTGATCGGCCCGTCCACCGCCGCGGCGAGCCCCTTCGCCAGCCCCGCGACCTCCCGCGCCGCCCGCGGCGCATGGCGCGCCAGCGCGTCGTCGTAGAGCGCGCGGTATTCGGGGGAGGGCGGGCTCTCGCGCCCGATCATCTCGGAATAGTGCCGCGCCCCCGACTGGATCGCCCGCTCCTTCTCCTCCACCGGCGTCTCGTCGATGGCGAGCGGGGTCAGCAGGAAATCGACGTCCCCCGCTGCGAACGACCCCGGGAACCCGCCCAGCATCAGCGGAGCCTCCCGGCGCTTTTCCTTCCCCGTAGGGGAAGGTGGCTCGGCGAAGCCGAGACGGATGGGGCGCGGCGCGCGAGCGACGCGTTCCGCGAAGCGGAAGCTCCCGGGCGGCCGACGGTCGCGCACGTCGGTTTCGGCTTCGCCGAACGCGCGTTCCGCGCGCCCCATCCGTCACC
Organism: Salinarimonas sp.; assembly: GCF_040111675.1. Taxonomy (NCBI): domain Bacteria; kingdom Pseudomonadati; phylum Pseudomonadota; class Alphaproteobacteria; order Hyphomicrobiales; family Salinarimonadaceae; genus Salinarimonas; species Salinarimonas sp. The sequence goes on from NZ_CP157794.1 coordinate 1,549,939, forward strand.
GCGCTTCGCGCGGCGCCACCTTCCCCTACAGGGAAGGAGAGGCCGTGCCGCGTCTCGCGTCAGCGAGCACTCCGATGCGGCCGCGCGGGATGCCGGCGCCGTCGCGCCCCCCATCACCCCGCCCCCTCCGTCAGCGCCCGCGCCAGCTGGCTGCCCGCCGGGGCCCCGAACAGGTCGCAGGCGAGCAGGAACGGCAAATCGGTCAGGCTGTCGCCGAAGCCGATGGCGGGCCGCGTCGGGTCCTCGGCGCGAAGCCGCGCCAGAAGCCAGTCCACCGCCCGGCGCTTCGACAAAGCCGGCGGCAGGAGGCCGAGATTGTTGCCGTTGTGGTGCACGGTCCAGCCGGCGAGGTCGAAGCCGGTGGTCAGCGCGTCGGCGATCTCGACGAGCCGCTCGCCCTCGCCGTCGTTCTGCTTGAACACGGCGTAGGTCGCGATCTCCGCCTCGGCCACGATCCAGGAGCGCATGTCGAGCCCCGCCGTCTCCCCCGCGGCGCGGCCGTGCTCGAGCAGAGCCGCCAGCGTCTCCTCGTGGGCGGCGAGGTCGCGCGCCATGATCGCCGCCCACTCCGCCTCCGGCGCGCCGTCCGGCCCCAGGATCACCGCCCCGTTGGCGAGCACGGCGTGCGCCGCGAAGGGGATCGCCACGCGGGAATAGGCCTCCGTCGAGCGCGCCGTCACGGGCACCGTCTCCGCCGAGGCGATCAGCCAGTCGACCAGCGCCTTCTGCCGGCGCGTCATCAGAGAATGCGCGCCGTTCGTCGCCTGCGCCGCCAGCGTCAGGTGCTCCGAAGGCTCGTCCGGCGGGCACTTGCGCCGGGTCTGGAACAGCGTGTCGTCGAGATCGACGAAGACGATGGGGCGGCTCATCCGTAAAGCTCTCCGTCTTCCACGACCTCGGCCCCGAGCGCCTCGACCAGCGCCGGGTCGAGCGCGGCGCGTCCGGTCTCGACGCAGATCACGATACGGTCGTAGCGCTCGCGTACGACATTGTAGAGAAAGTTCGGGATGCCGAGCCCGTAATTGTCGCCGAAGGCGAGCGCCGTCTCGATGGCGTGGCCGAGGGCGATCGGCGAGCGCGTCACGGCCGAGAACCGCACGTCCGCCCCCGCGCGCTCCAGCGCCTCCGCCAGCAGGAAGGGCGGGAACACGTATTCCCCCGTCCCCAGCACCAGGATCCGCTCCCCCCGCCGCGGGGCGAGCCGCGCCGCCGAGGGCGTCCGGTGCTCCCGCACGCCGAGCCGCCCCCAGTCCCGCGCGGGGTCCGGCGAATGCGCGCCGCGCGCGGTCACGTCGACCCCCGGCATCGTGGGAAGCGGCGCGCCCGGAATCGGGCGCCAGCGATAGGTCCCCTCGAGCAGCGCCACGCTCGTCGCGCCGAGCGCACGCGCCGCCGATCCGCCGGACCAGTCGGTGAGCGTCACCAGCACCGTCCGCTCGGGCGCGAGCCCGGCCGCCCGGAAGGCGGCGGCGAGGTTCACGAAGGTCTTGCCGGTCGAGGCCTCGTCGTCGACGAGGACGAGGCTGCGTGCGCCGCGCGCCGAAGCCGCGAGATCCGGGTCGAGCGGCTCGTGGATCAGGTGGCGCGTCGCGTGGCTGTGCTCCTCCTCGAAGGTCAGCCACAGCGGCGAGCCGAGGGGGTGGCGCGTCGTCGGTAGGTAGAGCACGTCGTCGCGCCCCGTCGCCGCCGCGTAGTCCTGCGCCACGCCCGCGCCCAGCGCCACCGCCGTCTCCGCCATGCCGACGACGAGCACCGGCCCGGGCAGGTCGGCGGGGATCGTCCCCGCGAGCTCCCGCGTCGCGCCGCGCATCACCGAGGGCGCCACCGGGATGTGGCGCCCCAGCACCTTCGACACGAACAGGAAGGAGCGCTTCGGGTTGCGCCGCTCCGCGAAGCCGAACAGGTCGCGCGGCGGGCGCGAGGACCGCGCGACGCGGGCCTCGATCGTCCCCGTCGCGAGCCGCGCCTCGAAGTCCATCGCGGAGGCGGTCAGTGCGCCGCCGCGCGGCGACGCCGCCAGCGGGCGATCGACCACCAGATCCAGCCGATCACCAGCGCCAGGATCACCAGGAAGACGATGTTGAACCACGGGATCGGCGTGTAGCCCGGCTCCACCCGCTCCACGGAGACGGCGTTGGGGAACCAGGAGAACATCGGCACGCGCCAGCCGTAATGCGTGACGAGCGCCGTCGCGCGGTCCTCCGCCAGCTCCTGCGCGCGCGCCTGGACGTTGGCCGAGTCGAACTTGAAATAGAACGGGAAGCCCCAGCCGGTGTCCTCGTTGTAGTACACCCGCACGTCGCCCCCGTCGGGATCGACGGCCTGGATCACGTAGACGTCGCGCGTCCTCTGGGGGTTCTCGCCCGTCGTGGGCTCGGTGTCCACGCGCCGGATCTCGGTGCCGACGACGCGGACCACGTCGTAGCCCGGCAGGTTGTAGTGCAGGAACGCCCCCACCGGCAGGAGCACGATCAGGAGAAGCAGCGCCTTCACGAGGCCGCCGCGCATTCTGTCTTTCATCCGTAGACTCCGACCAAGATGAGAACGCCGAGGAGGAGGAGGGGAACGCCGACCAGCTGCAGCCAGAGGCGACGCCCCGTGGAACGTCGCCATTCCGCGATGTCGTATTCCAGGGCGTCCTCGTCAAGCTCGTCCGTGAGACGTGCGCGACGGCGCCGCCGAATTTCCCCGAGCGTCAGCACCGCCTCGCGGGTCAGCGTCAAGAGCGCGGCGAGGACGAGGAAGACGATCAGCCAGCGGGTCACGCCGCCTTACCCCTTTTCCTAGCGCTGTCGGTAGTGAGAAGCTGCTGTGGCGCAGGCGATGCGGGTATGGCTGTCATGCCGGCTGTCCTCGATGGCTCAGGTGGCTCGGCCGCCCGCATCGCCGCCTCTGATCGACCGCTGATTACGCGATGCCCTCGATGGCTTTGTAAGGCGATGCCGGCGAGACGAGGCCTGCGTTCCGGGGTCGGAAGGGAGGTTGTACGATGAGGATATGCGTCGGCATCGATGCCGCGAAGGTCACGCATTGGGCGGTGGCGGTCGACGGCGAGGGCCGGGTCGTTCTCGACCGCGCGGTCGAGAACGACCCGGACGCGATCGACGCGCTGGTCGGGGAGCTTCGCGCGCTCGGGCGAGAGGTGGTGATCGGGCTCGACGTCGTGGGCTCCTTCGCCCGCTTCCTCGAAGCGGTCCTGCTGGCCGAGGGCTTTGCCCTCGTGCACACGCCCGGCATCGCGGTGAACCGCGCCGGCCAGGGCTTCTCGGGGGGCGAACGCAAGTCCGACCCGCGGGATGCGCGCACCATCGCGGACCTGGTGCGCACCCGCGATCTGCGCCCGATCCTGCCGGACGACGACACGCTCGTCGCGCTCCGGCTGAAGGTCGGTCGCCGGCGCGAGCTGATCCAGGATCAGACGCGGCGCATCTCCCGCCTGCGTGGACTTCTGTGCGGCATCCACCCCGGCCTCGAACGGACGCTGGACCTCACCTGCAAGGGGCCGCTGGCCCTGCTCACGCGCTACGTCACGCCGTCCGAGATCCGACGCGCCGGAAAACCCCGCCTGCTCGCGCATCTGAAGAGGACGCCGCACCTGCACGGGACGGACGCCCTCGTCGATCGCGCGCTGGAGGCCGCCCGGGCGCAGAAGATCGTCGTGCCGGGCGAGGCGCCTACGGCCGAACTGATCCGCGAGCTTGCAAACGAGGCACTCGAGGCGCGCGCCAGGATCGTCCGGATCGAGCGCGATCTCGAAGGCTTGCTCGCCGACCACCCTGACGGCGCCCTCATCCGTTCGCTGCCGGGGATGGGGGCGGTCCTCGCGGCAGAGTTCATCGCTTGCGTCGGCGACATCCGGCGCTTCGGGTCGGCCGACGCGCTGGCTTCCGCTGCCGGTCTCGCGCCCGTCCAGCGCCAGTCCGGAAAGCGCGCAGGCTGGCGGCGCGCCTACGGCGGCGACAAGGCCCTCAAGCGCGTCTTTTACCAGAGCGCCTTCTGCGCCGTCACGACCAAAGACCCTCTCTCCAAGGCCTTCTACGACCGCAAGCGACGCGAAGGAAAGCACCACACCCAGGCCCTCATCGCACTCGCAAGGCGCCGCGTCACCGTGATCTGGACCATGCTTCAGCGCCGCGAAGCCTTCGATCCCGATCGAAAAGCTGCTTGACTTGCTCATTACGCAGCCTCCTCCGCCGCGGTCGGCGAGCGCCGATCGAGATCCGTCATCGCCAAGAAACGCCCCTCCTGCCGGCCCTCCGGCCGCGCGCGCCCATCCTGCCACGAAGACGCCCGCCCGAGCCACCCCGCTCGTCGCCGAGGAGCCGGCGCCCTCCGACGCGGGGCCGTCCTGCTTCCGTCCGCGGAGGCCCGCACTGCACGTCCCGTGCGGCGAGGGCGTCGAGCGCCGACGTCCTTCCCTCTCCACGAGGGGAGGGTGTCCATCGCCCGTGACACGCCCGCCGTCGGCGCGTAGAACCGCGGCGCTCTAGAACCGCGAAAGGCGCGTTCCCGTGTCCACAGCCGCCCGCGTCGCGCCGCGCGCGTTCCTCGTCGTCGTCGCCTATCTCGGCTTCGTCTCGCTGGCGCTGCCGGACGTCGCGCACGGCGTCGCCTGGCCCTTCGTGCGCGACGCCTTCGCGCTGCCGCAGAGCGGTCTCGGGCTGATCATGGCGGGGACGGCGGCGGGGTTCTTCGTCTCCTCCTTCTTCGCCGGGCGCCTGCTCGCCGCGCTCGGCGTCGGCCGTCTTCTCGCGGGGAGCACCGGGCTCGTCGCAGCCGCCCTCGCCGGCATCGCGCTGGCGCCGGCCTTTCCGGTCTTCCTCGCCTGCGCGCCGCTCGTCGGGCTCGGCTCGGGGGCGATCGATTCGGGGCTCAACGCCTACGCCGCCAAGCGCTTCTCGCCGCGCCACATGAACTGGCTCCATGCCGCCTTCGGCTTCGGCGCGGCCTGCGGGCCGTTCCTGATGACGGGCGCGCTCCTCGCCACCGGCTCCTGGCGGCTCGGCTACGGGCTGATCGCCCTGATCATGGGGGCGATGGCGCTCCTGTTCCTCACGACCCGCGGCGCCTGGCGCGCCGACGCCGGCGGGCCGATCGCCGCCGGGGAGGGCCACGCGCCCGCGCGGGTCTCGACCGGCGCCGCGCTGAGGCACCCGGTCGTGCGCCTCCAGATCGCGATGTTCTGCGTCTATGTCGGCGTCGAGTACGGCGCGGGGCTGTGGATCTTCACCGTGCTGAGCGAGGGCAGGGGGCTGTCCGTCGAGCTCGCGGGGGCGATGGCGGGCCTGTACTGGGCCGGGCTCTTCGTCGGCCGGGTCGGCTTCGGCCTGTTCGCCGAGCGTCTCGGCGAGGACCGCTCGGTGCGGCTCGGGCTCGGCGGCATGGTGGTCGGCGCCGCCGCCTTCGCCTTCGCGCCGACATGGCTCGCGCTGCCGGGCGTGATCCTCATCGGGCTCGCCTGCGCGCCGGTCTTCCCGATGCTGATGTCGCGCACGCCCGCGCGGCTGGGCGAGGCGCTCGCCGCCCACGCCATCGGCTTCCAGGTCTCGGCCGCCATGCTGGGCGGCGTGCTGTTCCCCGCGCTCGGCGGCGTCCTCGCCGATGCGTTCGGCGTCGGCGCCGTACCGCTGATGGTGCTCGCCGCGGCGCTGACGCTCGTTTGGCTCAACACGATCCTCGAGCGGCGCACGCGCTGAGGTCTGCGCAGCCGCACGGATTGACTCGGGCGCGCGCTCGTGCTCAACATTTCAAGAGTTATGGAGATATCGAGAGATGCTCGAGCGTGACGCGCTCTCCGCCTTCGCCGCCCTGTCGCAGGAGACGCGCCTGCGCGTCCTGCGCCTGCTGGTGCGCGCGGGCGAGGCCGGCATGGCGGCGGGCGCGATCGGGGAGGCGGTGGGCGTCTCCTCCTCGGGCCTGTCGTTCCACCTCTCCCATCTCGAGCGCGCCGGGCTGATCGAGGGGCGGCGCGAGAGTCGCTCCATCGTCTACCGCGCGCGGGTGAACGCGCTCTCCGACCTCGTCCGCTTCCTGCTCGAGGAATGCTGCGAGGGGCGTCCCGAGATCTGCGCCCCCGTCCTGAGGAGCCTGCCCATGCGAGACCCGATGCCGGACCGCGTCTACAACGTGCTCTTTCTGTGCTCGGGCAACAGCGCCCGCTCGATCATGGCCGAGAGCCTTCTGCGCAAGGAGGGCGCGGGCCGCTTCCGCGCCTTCTCCGCCGGCTCGCGGCCGAAGGGCGCCGTCGACCCGCTGGCGCTGAAGGTGCTCGACGCCTTCGACATGCCGACGGAGGACCTGCGCTCGAAGTCCTGGGCCGAGTTCGCCGAGCCGGGCGCGCCCGCGTTCGACTTCGTCTTCACCGTCTGCGACGCCGCCGCCGGCGAGCCCTGCCCGGTCTGGCCGGGCCAGCCGATGACGGCGCATTGGGGCATCGAGGACCCCGCCGCCGTCGAGGGCGCGCCCTTCGAGCGCGAGCGCGCCTTCGGCCAGGCCTTCCGCTACCTGAAGAACCGCATCTCGGTCTTCACCAGCCTGCCGATCGCGAGCCTCGACCGGCTCGCCTTGTCGAGAAAGCTCGACGAGATCGGGACCCTGACCGGCGCCTCCGTGGGCGCCGTCGTTCCGTTCACCCGCGAGAGCGCCTGATCATGTCCGTTTTCGAGCGTTTCCTCACGCTCTGGGTCGCCCTGTGCATCGTCGTCGGCGTGGCCCTGGGGCGCCTCGTGCCCGAGATGTTCCAGGCGCTCGCCGCCGTCGAGATCGCGCAGGTGAACCTTCCCGTCGCGGCGCTGGTCTGGCTGATGATCTTCCCCATGCTGGTGAAGATCGATTTCGCCGCGCTGGGCGAGGTGACGCGGCAATGGCGCGGCATCGGGGTGACGCTCTTCGTCAACTGGGCGATCAAGCCGTTCTCGATGGCGGTGCTGGGCTGGATCTTCATCGGCTGGCTGTTCCGCCCGCTCCTGCCACAGGACCAGATCGAGAGCTACATCGCAGGCCTGATCCTGCTCGGCGCGGCGCCCTGCACGGCCATGGTCTTCGTCTGGTCGAACCTGTGCCGGGGCGAGCCGCGCTTCACCATCACGCAGGTGGCGCTCAACGACGTCGTGATGGTGTTCGCCTTCGCGCCCATCGTGGCGCTGCTGCTGGGCCTCTCCGCCATCGTCGTGCCGTGGGAGACGCTGCTCCTCTCCGTCGTGATCTACATCGTCGTGCCGGTGATCGCCGCCTGGGTGGTGCGCCGGCGCGTGCTCGCCCGCGGCGGCGCGGCGGCGCTCGACGCGCTGCTTGCGCGGCTCCAGCCGATCTCCATCGTCGCGCTGCTCGCGACGCTGGTCCTGCTCTTCGGCTACCAGGGCGACCAGATCGTCGAGCAGCCGCTCGTCATCCTGCTCCTCGCCGTGCCGATCTTCCTGCAGGCCTACCTCACCTTCGGCCTCGGCTACCTGCTCAACCGCGTTCTCGGCGAGAGCCACGCCGTCGCCGGCCCCTCCGCCCTGATCGGCGCCTCGAACTTCTTCGAGCTCGCGGTGGCCACCGCCATCGCGCTGTTCGGCTTCACCTCCGGCGCGGCGCTCGCGACGGTGGTGGGCGTGCTGATCGAGGTGCCGGTGATGCTCTCCCTCGTCGCCATCGTGAACCGCTCGCGCGCCTGGTACGAGCGCGGCGCCGTCCGCCGCGCGACCTCCGCCGCCTCGTCGTCCAAATCCTGATCCGAAGGACGCCTCCCATGACCCTGCGCGTCGGCATCAACGGCCTCGGCCGCATCGGCAGGCTCGCCCTGCGCGCGGCGCTGGGCGGCGCCGAGCGGCCGGACGACGATCCGCGCCGCGACAACCGGCTCGAGATCGTCGCCGTCAACGAGCTGAAGGGCTCGGCGGCGGCGCTGGCGCACCTCGTCGAGTTCGACTCGGTCCAGGGCCGCTGGCGCGCGCCGATCCGCGCGGAGGGCGAGGGCGCGCTCCGCATCGGGGACCGCTCGATCGCCTTCTCGCAGCACGCCGCGCCCGGCGACGTCCCGTGGGGCGATCTCGGCGTCGACGTCGTGATCGAGGCGACCGGCAAGTTCCTGACGCCGCAGGCGCTCGAGGGCCATCTCGCCCGCGGCGCGAGGCGCGTCGTCGTCGCGGCGCCGGTGAAGGACCCCTCCGTCCTCAACGTGGTCGTCGGCGTCAACGAGCATCTCTACGACCCGCAGAGCCACCCCATCGTCACCGCCGCCTCCTGCACGACGAACTGCCTCGCGCCGGTGGTGAAGGTGGTGCACGAGGCGATCGGGATACGGCACGGCCAGATCACCACGATCCACGACCCGACGAACACCAACGTCGTCCACGACGCGGTCCACAAGGACCTGCGCCGCGCCCGCTCGGCCATGCTCTCGCTCCAGCCGACGACGACGGGGAGCGCGACCGCGATCGCGCTGATCTATCCCGAGCTGAAGGGCAAGCTGAACGGCCACGCGGTGCGCGCGCCGGTGCTCAACGCCTCGCTGACGGACTGCGTCTTCGAGCTCGCCCGCGAGACCACGGCCGAGGAGGTCAATCGCCTCTTCGCGCAGGCCGCCGCCGGGCCCCTCGCCGGCATCCTCGGCTACGAGGAGCGCCCGCTCGTCTCCGCCGACTACGCGCGGGACACCCGCTCCTCCATCGTCGATGCGCCCTCCACCATGGTCACCGACGGCACGCTGCTCAAGGTCTACGCCTGGTACGACAACGAGATGGGCTACGCCTGCCGCATGGTCGACCTCGTGACGCACATGGCCCGGACGGGGATCTGAGATGACCGCCGGCACGCGCAACTACGCCGTCGTCACGGCGAGCTATTGGGGCTTCACGCTCACCGACGGCGCCCTGCGCATGCTGGTGCTGCTCTACTTCTTCCAGCTCGGCTACTCGCCCTTCACGCTCGCCTTCCTGTTCCTGCTCTACGAGGCCGCCGGCATCGGCGCCAACATGATCGGCGGCTGGCTCGCGACCCGCTTCGGCATCCCGCGCATGCTCATGACCGGGCTCGCGACGCAGATCACGGGCTTCCTCGTCCTCTCCGCCGTCTCGCCGGACTGGGCGGTGGCGCTCTCCGTCGTCTGGGTGGTCGTGGCGCAGGGGATCTGCGGCGTCGCCAAGGACCTGACCAAGACGGCCTCCAAGAGCGCCATCAAGGTGGCCGAGGCGCAGGCCCGCAGGGAGGCCGGCGAGAGCCGGCTGTTCCGCTGGGTCGCGTTCTTCACCGGCTCGAAGAACGCCATGAAGGGCTTCGGCTTCTTCCTCGGCGGCGTGCTCCTGCAGACGCTCGGCTTCCAGCTCGCGCTCTGGACGATGGCGGGCGCGCTCGCCCTCGTCCTCGCGGGCGTCGTCCTGGCGCTGCCGCGGGACATGGGCCGGGCGAAGGCCTCGAAGAGCGCCAAGGAGCTCTTCGCCAAGTCGCGCGGGGTGAACCTGCTCGCCGGCGCGCGCGTGGCCCTGTTCGGCGCGCGGGACGTCTGGTTCGTCGTCGGCGTGCCGGTCTTCCTCTACGCGAACGGCTGGACCTTCACCATGGTCGGCGCCTTCCTCGCCGCCTGGACCATCGGCTACGGCGCGGTGCAGGCGGTGGCGCCGAGCTTCGTCAAGCGCAGCCCGGACGGGCTCACCTCCGAAGTCGACGGGGCGCGGGCGTGGTCCTTCGGCCTCGCGGCGATCCCCGCGCTGATCGCGGCGGCCCTGGCCTCCGGGATCGGCCGGCCGGACCTCGTCCTCGTCGCGGGGCTCGGCGTATTCGGCATCGCCTTCGCGGTGAATTCCTCCGTCCATTCCTACCTGATCCTCGCCTATGCCGGCTCGGAGAAGGCGGCGGAGGACGTCGGCTTCTACTACGCGGCCAACGCGGCGGGGCGCTTCACGGGCACGCTCCTGTCGGGCCTGCTCTACCAGGCCGGCGGCATCCTCGCCTGCCTGCTGGGCTCGGCCGTGATGCTCTCGATCTGCTTTGCCGTGACGCTCGCCCTGCCCCGGGCGCGGGAGGCGACGGCAGCGACCTGAGCCGCCGGAAAGGCCTTACGGAACCCCGCGCGGCGCGCGTCATTCCCCATCGGTCCAGTTTCGACAGGCCGGAGGCGGCATGACCCGCACCACCTTCCTCCTCGCGACGCTCCTGATCCTCGCGCTGTCGCTCGCGCCCCGCGCGGGGCTGGCGCAGCAGGAGAGGGGGGCCGACGCCGCGACCGGCTCGGTGGCCGACACGCGCGACCAGCCGACCCGCGACCAGATCCGCCGCCTGCTGCGCGAGCGCGACGGCGCCGATGGCGGCGACTTGCCGCCGCCCTCGGCGATCTCCCCCGAGATCGACCTCCTCGCGCCCGCACCGGACGAGTTCCAGGAGCCCTGACCATGGCCGACGACCCGACCCGCGACCGCCCCAACCTGAACGACGAGGACGTCAGCCGCCTGCGCAACGAGCAGCGCCGCGAGAACGCGCCGGTGGGGGAGGGCGGACCGGAAGGCAACCTGACGCAACAGAAGGCCTGGGGCGATCCCGGCGGCGAGGCGCACGCCTATCGCGCCGCCACGAGCGGATCGGGCGGCGACGCCTCGACGCACGGCGATCTCACCGCGCAGGAGACGCCGGAGACGACGCGCCGCCTCGCGACCGGCGAGACGCCGGAGAGCCGCGCGCGCGCCAACCGCGACGCGGACGACGCGGCGGAGCATCTCGGCCAGAAGGAAGAGTGAGCGAGCGCCCTCAGCGATGTCGTCCCGGACGGCGAAGCCGATCCGGGACCTATACGCTCGACCTCGGATCGAGCGCGCATGGCGCGCTCGTCGCGCTACACCTCAATCCTCGGGATCACGGAAGCGCAGCCTGAAGGCTGCGACACCGACGTCGGCGTTCATGGGTCCCGGATCGCCTTCGGCGTCCGGGATGACGGTGATCGACGACGCTGAAGTCGACGACAGCCCCGCCAATGCCTTGCAGGCTCCGAGCGCCCTCAGCGATCCGTTTGCAGGTGGCGCTCGAGATAGGCGAGCGCGTTCTGCCGGTCGCTCTGGCTCGCGCCGGCGATGGCCTGATCGTAGAGGTCGGCGATCCAGGGATCGCGGCTCGGATCGGCGGCGTCGCGGGCGAGGGTGAGCCACATCAGCCCGAGCGCCCGTTGGCGGGGAACGCCCTCGCCGGTGAGCAGCATGTGCCCGAGCACCGCCTGGGACGCGATGTGCCCCTTCTCGGCGGCGAGGTTGAGCCAGCGCGCGGCCATGCGCGGGTTCGCCGTCACGCCGCGGCCGTCGAGATAGAGGCGCGCCAGGTTGTACTGCGCGTCCGCGTCGCCGAACCAGGAGGCGGCGTAGGAGAACATCTCGTGCGCCCGCGCGGTGTTCTGGCGCACGTAGGTGCCGGGAATGCCGTCCAGGAAATAGACGCCGAGCGCCACGAAGGCGTTGGAGACGACGCCGGCGTCCGGCGCGTCCGGCGACTGCTCGGCGTGGCCGTCGGCGATCCCGGAGAAATACTCGAAGGCCTTCAGGTCGTCGTGGGGCACGCCGTCGCCGGCCGCGTACATGCGGCCGAGCTTCCATTGCGCCAGCGTGTCGCCCTGCACCGCCGCGAACTCGAGCGCGCGCACGGCGCCCGCCTTGTCGCCGGCATTGTAGTCGCGCATCCCCGAGCGCAGCGCGTCGCGCACGGAGGCGAAGGGCGAGGCCGCCTCGCCCGAGCGCGCGCCGTCGACCGCCAGCGCCGGACCCGTCAGGAGGGCCGTCGCCAGCACCAGGGCGTATGCGCCACGACGTGTCCGCCTAGATATCGGCATAGCACTGCTTTTCGCCCTTGGCACCCGGATGGGTGACCGCGCCGTAGCGGGCGGGGCCGACCGTCTGGGCGAACTTCCACAGCGTGCCGGACCCGTAGCCGATCTCGCGCGGCTGCCACTTCTGGCGGCGCGCATCGAGCTCCTCGTCCGACAGGTGCACCTGGAGGGTGCCGTTGATCGCGTCCATCTCGATGACGTCGCCGTCCTCGAGGAGGCCGATCGGCCCGCCCACGGCGGCCTCGGGGCCGACGTGGCCGATGCAGAAGCCACGCGTCGCGCCCGAGAAGCGGCCGTCGGTGATGAGCGCGACCTTGTCGCCCATGCCCTGGCCGTAGAGCGCGGCGGTGGTCGAGAGCATCTCGCGCATGCCGGGGCCGCCCTTGGGGCCCTCGTAGCGGATGACGAGCACCTCGCCCTCCTTGTATTCCTTGTTGCGCACCGCGGCGAAGCAGGCCTCCTCGCCGTCGAAGACGCGGGCCGGGCCCTTGAAGACCTGCTTCTCGGGCGGCATGCCGGCGACCTTCACGATGGCGCCCTCCGGCGCGAGGTTGCCCTTGAGGCCGACCACGCCGCCGGTCACGGTGATCGGCTTGTCGGCCGGGCGCACCACGTCCTGATCCGGGTTCCACTTCACCGAGGCGAGGTTCTCCGCCATGGTGCGGCCCGTCACCGTCATGCAGTCGCCGTGCATGTAGCCCTGGTCGAGGAGCGTCTTCATCAGGAGCGGAATGCCGCCCACCTCGAAGAGATCCTTCGCCACGTAGCGGCCGCCGGGCTTGAGATCGGCGACGTAGGGCGTGCGCCGGAAGATCTCCGCGACGTCGAACAGGTCGAACTCGATGCCGCATTCGTGCGCGATCGCCGGCAGGTGCAAGGCCGCGTTGGTCGAGCCGCCCGAGGCCGCGACGACCGTCGCGGCGTTCTCCAGCGCCTTGCGGGTGACGATGTCGCGCGGGCGGATGTTCTTCTCGATGAGATCCATGACCATCTCGCCCGCCGTCATGCAGAACTGGTCGCGGATCTCGTAGGGCGCGGGCGCGCCGGCGGAATAGGGCAGCGCGAGGCCGATCGCCTCGGAGACGGTGGCCATCGTGTTGGCCGTGAACTGCGCGCCGCAGGCGCCGGCCGAGGGGCAGGCGACCTTCTCGAGCTCGGCGAGGTCCTCGTCCGACATCTGGCCGACCGAGTGCCGGCCCACCGCCTCGAACACGTCCTGCACCGTCACCGGCTGGCCGCGGAAGGAGCCCGGCAGGATGGAGCCACCGTAGATGAAGACCGAGGGCACGTTGAGGCGGCACATGGCCATCATCATGCCCGGCAGGGACTTGTCGCAGCCGGCGAGGCCGACGAGGGCGTCGTAGGCGTGGCCGCGCATGGTCAGCTCGACGGAATCCGCGATCACGTCGCGCGAGGGCAGCGAGGAGCGCATGCCGTCGTGACCCATGGCGATGCCGTCGGTGACGGTGATGGTGCAGAACTCGCGCGGCGTGCCGCCCTGGGACGCGACGCCCTTCTTCACCGCCTGCGCCTGTCGCATCAGCGCGATGTTGCAGGGGGCGGCCTCGTTCCAGCAGGTGGCGACGCCGACGAAGGGCTGGTGGATCTGCTTCTCCGTCAGGCCCATGGCGTAGTAGTAGGAGCGGTGGGGCGCGCGCGAGGGCCCCTCCGTCACGTGACGGCTCGGCAGCTTCGACTTGTCGTAGACGCGCTCGCTCATGACCCTCGTTCCTTCCCACAAACGCTTTGCCGCCCGCTTAACGGCTCTTGACAGGCGCTGACGCCGCCCGGACGCCTCTCATACGCAATTAGGCCGCGTCCCGCCAAGCTCCGCCGACGCCGCATCCCGGAGGACGCGCGAGGCCCCGGACCAGGGCCCAGGGCTCGCCTCGCGCCATTAAAGCTTTGAAAAACAACGCGTTCGTGTCGAGTGTGACCATGCGCGGGGAAAGTGGCGGGATCGGGGCGCGGGGCCGTCTGGGGGATTGCGGAGGGCGCGATGGGGGCGGTGTGTTGCGAGGGGGCAACATTTCGTGAAGGGGGTCCGGGAGGGGGCGACGTGCATGATGGACGGACGCGGGAGCCCCGCCGCCGCCATCTCCCCGCAGCGGAGCTGGGCCGCCTCAGCGGCCCGGAGGGGCGGGCGGGAAGCGTGGGACGGGACGGCGCTCCCCACCCGCCGGCCCCCTCAGCCCATCCCCTCCAGCGCGTGCGCCAGATCCGCCACCAGATCGTCCGGATGCTCCACGCCGATGGAGACGCGGATCGTGGCGTCGGAGACGCCGATGCGGGCGCGGACCTCCTGCGGGACACCGGAATGGGTGGTGGAGGCCGGGTGGCAGGCGAGGGATTCGGTGCCGCCGAGCGAGACCGCGAGCTTGACCACCTGCAGGCCGTTGAGCATGCGGAAGGCCTCCTTCTCCCCGCCCGCGACGTCGAAGGCGAGGGTGGAGCCCGGGGCCTCGCACTGCCGGTCGTAGACGGCGCGGGACGGGGAGCCCTCGGGGAGGTAGCCGAGGTGGTGGACGCGAGCCACCTTCGGGTGGTCCTTCAGGAAGGCGGCGACGATCTCGGCGTTCTGCGAGGCCCGGCGCATGCGCAGCGCCAGCGTCTCGAGCGAGCGCGCGATCAGCCAGCAGGGGAACGGGTCGAGCTGGGTGCCGATGGCCGAGCGCAGCAGGCGCACGGGGCGCATCACCCCCTTGGAGCCCAAAGCGGCGCCGGCGATCAGGTCCGAATGGCCGCCGACGTATTTCGTCAGCGAGTAGATCGAGATGTCGGCCCCGTGCTGGAGCGGCTTCTGGAAGAGCGGGCCCAGCAGCGTGTTGTCGCACACGACGACCGGGCGGTGGCCCTGCCTCTCGCCGATCTCGTCGGCGACGCGTCGCACCAGGGCGAGATCGACGAGCGTATTGAGCGGGTTCGACGGCGTCTCGACCATGACGATCGACACCCGCCCGCGGGAGAGGGCGTCCTCGGCCGCGGCGCGCACGGCCGCCTCGTCGACGCCGTCGGCGAAGCCGACCGCGCCGATGTCGAGATTGGCGAGCGTCTTCGCGATCAGCGTCTCCGTGCCGCCGTAGAGCGGCTGGGAGTGCAGCACGACGTCGCCCGGGCGGGAATGGGCGAGGATGGTCGTCGCGATGGCCGACATGCCCGACGAGAACAGGAGCGCGGCCTCGGCCTCCTCGAAGATCGCGAGGCGATCCTCGACGATCTCGGCATTGGGGTGATTGAAGCGCGAATAGACGAGGCCCGCGGCCTCGCCCGCCGGCGGCTCGCGCCGGCCGGCGACGTAGTCGAAGAACTCCTTGCCGTGCTCGGCGCTCTCGAACACGAAGGTCGAGGTGAGGAAGACGGGCGGCTTGACCGCGCCCTCCGAGAGCAGCGGGTCGTAGCCGTAGCCGAGCATCAGCGTCTCGGGCTGCAGCTTGCGGCCGTCGATACGGTCCTTGTGGTAGCGGTCCTGGGCCATCTATCATCTCCGGAAAACGGGGGTCGGGAGCGACAACGCGGACGGGGAACGCGCGGGGTCGCCCGTCCGCCCTCTCCGCGTCTTTCCTTTCGGCTCTTCCTGGCCATATCAGACGTCGATGGCCATCCTATCCGGTTCATGGCGTCTGCAACTTGCGAGAAGGAACTTTCTTGAGCGTGCGCCCGACAGAAGCCGTCGATCCGTCGCCCTTCGACGCCGGGCGCTTCCGCGAGGCCATGAGCCGCGTGCCGGGCGCCGTGCACGTGGTGACGACCCGCGCCGGAGCGAGCCGCGCCGGCTTCACCGCCACCGCCGTCACGGCGGTGTCCGACCATCCGCCGACGCTGCTCGTCTGCGCCAATGCCGGCAGCGAATCCGCGCAGGCGCTGGTGCGTAACGGGATCTTCTGCGTGAACGCGCTCTCCTGGGAGGACGAGCCGGTGGCGAGCGTCTTCGCCGGGCGCACCGAGCTGCGCGGCGACGCGCGCTTCGGCCAGAACCGCTGGTCGACGCTCGCCACCGGCGCGCCCGTGCTCGAGACGGCGCTCGTCAGCTTCGACTGCCGGCTGCTCTCGGCCGACGTGGTGGGCACCCACCACGTCGTCATCGGCGAGGTCGTGGAGGCGCGCGTCGGCCGCCACGCCCGGGCGCTCGTCTACCGCGAGCGGGCCTTTCACGGCGTGTGAGCGCGCGCCTCACCCGAACGCGACGAGCGCCGCGAGCCCCACGCCGCCGACGACGATGCGCCACCAGGCGAACAGGCCGAAGCCGTGCTTCGAGACATAGGCGAGCAGCGTCTTGACCACGAACAGCCCCGCCACGAAGGCCGCGACGAAGCCGATGGCGATCTTCGCCGTGTCGTCGGCGGAGAGCTGGTCGTAGGACTGCAGCAGCTCCCAGGTGAAGGCGCCGGCCATGGTCGGCATGGCGAGGAAGAACGAGAACTCGGCCGCCGCGCGCTTGGAGGCGCCCATCATCATGGCGCCGACGATGGTCGCCCCCGAGCGGGAGACGCCGGGGATCATGGCGAGGCACTGGATCACGCCGATGCCGAAATACATCGGCAGCGAGAAGCGCGTCGCCTCCTCGTGGCGCTGCGGCAGGTTCGCCCGGTCGACCGCGAGCAGCACGAAGCCGCCGAGGATCAGGGTCGTGCACACGACGCGCGGATCGAACAGGACGCCGAGGATGAAGTCGCGCGCGAGCACGCCCACCACCGCCGCCGGCAGGAAGGCGACCAGGACGCCGACGACGAAGCGCCGCGCCTTCGGATCATGCGGCAGCGACAGCGCGATCGACCAGAGGCGCGCGAAATAGGCCGAGAGGATCGCCAGGATCGCGCCGAACTGGATCAGGATGGCGAAGGTCTTGTCCGCGTGGCTGTCGAGGCCGAACAGGCTCTGGAGCAGGATCAGGTGCCCCGTCGAGGAGACCGGGATGAACTCGGTCGCGCCTTCGAGAAGGCCGAGGAAGAGCGCCTTGAGGGCCTCGATCAGGGTCATGGGGACGAGCTCGTTGCGGTGCGAGAGAACGGCGTCGGAGCCGGGTGTAGCCGCCCTGCGGCGCGAGCGCCAGCCCGGCGGATCGTTACCGGGCGTTAACTTGACGAAGCCTTAATGTCGCCCGGCTCGAAGCGTTCTTGGGACCCATGGCCACACTGCATCACTATCCGCTCTGCCCGCATTCGCGCTTCGCCCGCCTCGCGCTGGCGGAGCTGGGGCGCGTGGTCGATCTCGTCGAGGAGCGGCCCTGGGAGCGGCGCGAGTCGTTCCTCGCCCTCGACCCGGCCGGCCAGACCCCGGTTCTCGTGGAGGACGACGGCCTCGTCGTGCCCGGGCCCGCCGTCATCGCCGAATGGCTCGACGAGACCACCGGCCCGGCGGAGCCGGAGCGCCGGCTGATGCCGGCGGAACCGGCGGCCAGGGTCGAGGTGCGTCGGCTGATGGGCTGGTTCCTCGGCAAGTTCTACGAGGAAGTGACCGGCTATCTCGTCAACGAGAAGATCTACAAGCGCTTCGTCTCGGCCTCCGCCGGCGGCGGACCGCCGGACATGGCGACGATCCGGGCCGCGCGCGCCAACGTGCGCTATCACGTGCGCTATATCGGCTTCCTCGCCCAGCGCCGGAATTTTCTCGCCGGCGAGGCGCTGACCTATGCCGATCTCGCCGCGGCTGCCCATATCTCCTGCGTCGACTATCTGGGCGATGCGCCATGGGCGGAGGACGAGGCGGCGAAGACGTGGTACGCGCGGGTGAAGAGCCGCCCGAGCTTCCGCGCGCTCCTCGCCGACCGCGTCCCCGGCATGGCGCCGCCCGACGCCTACGCGGATCTGGACTTCTGAGACGGGAACGCCTGAAAGACGAGATCGTGGAGCGCGCCCGCGCGCTCGGCTTCGACGCTGTCCGCGTGACCGCGCCCGCGGCCCTGCCCGATCTCGCCCCGCGGCTCGCGGCCTGGCTCGAGGCCGGCCATCAGGGCACGATGGCCTGGATGGACGAGACGGCCGAGCGCCGGGCCGACCCGCGGGCCCTGTGGCCCGAGGTCCGCTCCATCGTCATGCTCGGCATGAATTACGGGCCCGACGAGGACCCGCTGGAGGCCGTGCGCCGGCGCTCGCGGGCGGCGATCTCGGTCTACGCGCAGGGGCGCGACTATCACGACGTGATCAAGGGCAAGCTCAAGGAACTCGCCGGCGCGCTCGCCTCCAAGGGCGGGGCGGACGTGAAGGTGTTCGTCGACACCGCGCCCGTGATGGAGAAGCCGCTGGCGGAGGCCGCCGGGCTCGGCTGGCAGGGCAAGCACACGGTGCTGGTCTCGCGCGCGCTCGGAAACTGGCTCTTCCTGGGGGCGATCTTCACCACCGCCGACCTGCCCGTCGACGAGCCGGAGCGCGACCATTGCGGCTCCTGCCGGCGCTGCCTCGACGTGTGCCCGACGAACGCCTTCCCGGCGCCCTACGTGCTCGATTCGCGGAGGTGCGTCTCCTACCTCACCATCGAGCACAAGGGGCACATCGATCCCGCCTTGCGCGAGGGCATCGGCAACCGGGTCTACGGCTGCGACGATTGCCTCGCCGTCTGCCCGTGGAACAAGTTCGCGCAGGCCGGGCGCGAGGCGAAGCTGCGCTCCCGTCCCGATCTCGCGGACCGCCCCCTCGCCGAGCTCGCGGCTTTGGACGACGCCGCCTTCCGCGCGCTGTTCTCGGGCACGCCGATCAAGCGCACGGGCCGCGACCGCTTCGTGCGCAACGTGCTGATCGCCATCGGCAACAGCGGCGACCCCGGCCTGGCGCGGGCCGCGCGCGAGCGGCTCGACGACGCCTCGCCGCTGGTGCGCGCGATGGCTGTGTGGGCGCTCCGGCGGCTTCTGCCGGAAGGCGAGTTCGCGGCGCTGCGGGAGGCGCGGGCCGCGGGGGAGGGGGATCCGGAGGTGGCGCGGGAGTGGGGGTGAGGGCGAGACCCGGCATCACCCCGCGGGGGAGGTGGGCCGGGCGAAGCCCGGACCGGGAGGGGCGTCGCGCAGGTCTCCGCCTCATGCGGACGAGGCCCTGCCGTCCGGTCTCGCTTCATCGAAGGCGAGATCGTTCTGTCTCGCCGCCGATGCAGCGCGAGGCGGCGGTACGCGCGCGGGGGGGGCGGGCGGCGGGCGCGCCGAACCCTTTCCTTCCCTGTAGGGGAAGGTGTCGCCGCGCGAAGCGCGGTGACGGATGGGGCGCGCGGCACGCGCGTTCGGCGAAGCCGAAATCGACGGGCGCGACCGACGGCCGCCCGAGCTTCCGCTTCGCGGAACGCGTCGCTCACGCGCCGCGCCCCATCCGTCTCGGCTTCGCCGAGCCACCTTCCCCTACAGGGAAGGAAATCGGGGCGTGCAGGGCTGTCTCGACGGCAACGACGGGCGCGCCGCCCCTCACGCGCTCGCGGCGAGGCGCGGGGCGGGGGCGGGCTGCGCCCGGTTGGGCACGTAGAGCCCGCGGAACTCGGGATGCGGCTGGAGCGCGTCGGTGAGGCCGATCACCGTCTCCGCGGCGCCGAGGAAGAGCGCGCCGTCCGGGGCGAGCGAATTGGCGAGGCGGCGCAGGACGTCGGTTTTGGTGGGCTGGTCGAAATAGATCAGCACGTTGCGGCAGAACACGATGTCGAACTGGCCCAGCGCCGAGAAGTCGCGGATCAGGTTGAGCGGCCGGAATTGGACCATGCCCTTGATCGCGGGCGAGATCCGCCACTGCTCGCCCTCCTGCTTGAAGTGCTTGAGCAGCATCTGGATCGGCAGGCCGCGCTGCACCTCGAACTGGCTGTAGACGCCCGCCTTGGCGCGGTCGAGCACCTCGCCGGCGAGGTCGGTGGCCAGGATGTCGACCTGCACGCCGCCGAGCCGCGGGCGCATCTCGTCGAGGATCATGGCGAGCGAGTAGGGCTCCTGGCCGGTGGAGGCGGCCGCGCACCAGACGCGCAGGCGCTTGGTGGACGCGCGCGCGGCGGCGAGCTTCGGCAGGAGGCCGTCGCGGAAGACGTCGAAGGGGGTCTTGTCGCGGAAGAAGAAGGTCTCGTTCGTCGTCATCGCCTCGACGACGGCGGTCTCGATGGCCGTGTTGCGTCCGCTGCGCAGGACCTGGACGAGCTGCGGCAGGCCCGGGATCTGGTGCTTGCGGCAGATCGGCCCCAGCCGGCTCTCGACGAGGTAGCGCTTCTCCGGCGCGAGGGAGAGGCCCGAGCGCGACTTCAGGAGCGCGCGCAGGTAGTCGAAGTCGGCGTCCGTCATGCCGCGCCTCCGTTGAGCAGGGTCTTGAGCGCAGGCGCGATGGCCGGCAGCGGCAGGATGTCGTGGGCGAGGCCGGCGCGGGCGATGGAGCCCGGCATGCCCCAGACCGTGCTGGTCGCCTCGTCCTGGGCGAGGACGAGCCCGCCCGCGGCGACGAGGGACTTGGCGCCGGCGGTTCCGTCGGCGCCCATCCCGGTGAGGACGACCGACAGCGCCGAGCCGCCGTAGATCGCGGCGGCGTCGCGGAAGAGCACGTCGACCGCGGGCTTGCAGAAATTCTCCGGCGGACCGTCGTCGAGCCGCACGAAGACGCTCCCCGCGCCCTCGCGGCGCAGGCCCATGTGCTTGCCGCCGGGCGCCACGTAGATGCGGCCGGGCTCGAGCTTCTCGCCGTCGCGGCCCTCGGCGGCGGGCAGGCCGGTCTGGACCCCGAGATGCTCGGCGAACACGGCGGTGAAGATCGGCGGCATGTGCTGGACGATCAGAACCGGCACGTGGCGCAGCGCCGGCGCGAGCGCCGAGAGCACCTCGCCCACGGCGCGCGGGCCTCCGGTCGAGGCCCCGACGAGAAGCGCCTTCGGCGCCTGGGCGAAGCCGGTGCGCGGGCGCACGATCACCCGGCTCGTCTCCACGCGCGCCTGCGCCGCCTGCGGCACGGGACGGATCTGGCCGGCGAGGGGCGCGCGCGGTGCGGGCGCGGTGCGGACCCCGGCGGCCTGTCCCGCCCCGAGACGCGGCGCGGGGCTCGCGGCTCCGGCTGCGCCGGCGCGGCGCTGATGGCGCGCGGCGAGGCCTTGGACCTTGGCGATCAGATCCTGCCGAAAGGTCGTCGACGTGGTGACGCCGCGATGGCTCTCGGGCTTCGGCAGATAGTCGGTCGCGCCCATGGAGAGGCACTTGAGCAAGACCTGGGCGTTGCGCTGGGTCAGCGTCGAGATGACGATGACGGTCGCCTTGGGCGCCTTGGCCAGCAGCAGCGGCAGGGCCTGCAGCCCGTCCATCTCGGGCATCTCGATGTCGAGGATGACGATGTCGGGCCGCGCGCGCTCGATCTGCTCGACGGCGACACGACCGTTGGAGCAGGTGGCCGCGATGGTGAAGCCGGCCTCTTCCAGCCAGCGCGAGGTGAGCCCGCGGACGACGACGGAATCGTCGACGATCATGATGCGGGCGGGCTGCGGCGGCGCGTTCTGGGAGGCGGAGGCGAGGGCGGAGGTCATGACGCGGCTCGAAGGTAGCGCGACGCGGACGCCAGAGGCCCGCGGCGCGAGGACGATTGCGATGCTCGGACAGGCTCAGACGAGCCCCACCTCCTGCATCTTGGCGGTCATGATCTCCTTGTCGAAGGGCTTCATGATGTATTCGTCGGCGCCGGCGCGCATGGCGCGGGCGATGTTGGCCACGTCATTCTCGGTCGTGCAGAACACGACCTTGGGATGGCAGCCGCCGGGCAGGGCGCGCAGGGCCCGCAGAAAGTCGTAGCCGTCCATCACGGGCATGTTCCAGTCGAGCAGCACCGCGTCCGGCATCTGTGCGCGGCAGACGGTGAGCGCCTGCTCGCCGTCCTCCGCCTCGGTGATGCGGAAGGACAGGCCCTCCAGAATCCGGCGGGCGACCTTGCGGATCACCGCCGAGTCGTCGACCACGAGGCAGTGCTTCATGCGCTTTCTCCCGTCAGGCCGCGCGGGCTTCGGCGTCGAAGGCGAGGACCGCGTCCACGTTCAGGATGATCAGCAGCCGGCCGTCCAGGCGGTGCACGCCGTTCGACAGCTTCACCCAGCGCTGGTCCATGTGGACCGGGGCCGGCTCGTGCGTGTCGACGGAGAGCTTCATCACCTCGCCGACGGAATCGACGAGAAGGCCGTAGCTCTCGCCGCTGTGCTCCAGGCCGACCGCCATCTCGTCGCCGGAGGTCTCGCGATCGGGCAGGCCCAGACGGCGGCGCAGGTCCACCGCCGTGACCACCTTGCCGCGCAGGTTCAAGAGCCCGGCGATCTCGCGCGGGGCCAGCGGCACGGCGGTGAGGGACGAGGCGATGAAGACGTCGTGCACCCGGTCGATGGGCAGGCCGAACATCTGGTCGGCGACCATCACGGTGACGAATTCCTCCATCTCGCCGGAGGCGCGGCCGTCGCGCCCGGTCTCGTTCGAATTGGCGGCGATCATGCGGCTTCTCCCAGGGAACGGGCGTCGGCGGCGCCGGTCTCGGCGAGCGCGGCGACGAGGCCCGAGCGATCGAACTTGGCGACGAATTCCGAGATGCGCAGGCGACGCGCGCGATCGATCGCCTCGGGCGTCACGCCCGAGGAGAGCGCGATCACCGGCACGTCGTGCAGCCGCGCCTGGGCGCGCACCGCCTCGACCAGCGCGAAGCCGTCGCGCCCGGGCATCTCGATGTCGGTGACGATGACGTCGATGCGCTTGTCGGCGGCGAGCACCTGCAGCGCCTCCTCCGTCGAGCCCGCCGTGATCACCTTGAAGCCCGCGGCCTTGAGCACCGGGGTGAGCATGTCGCGGAAGAACGGGCTGTCGTCGACCAGCAGCAGCGTGCGCGAGAGGCTCGCGATCTTCGGCGGCCCGCTCCGCGTCCAGTCCTCGTGCGCGAGCGGCAGGTAGTGGGCGACGTTGACGATCTCGGTGGCGCGCCCGCGCACCACGGCCGAGCCGACGAGGTCGGAGCGGTCGGCCACGAGCTCGATGTCGAGCACGTCGTCGACGATGTCGACGATCTCGTCGACCGCGAGCCCCATCGCCCGCTCGCCGTCGGAGAACACGACGAGAGCCTGGCTGCCCTCGGACTTGATCTGGATCGTCGGGTCGGCGGTGACGAGCGGCATCAGCTTGCCACGGTACTGGATCAGCGGACGCCCGCCGACCCACTCGATCTTGGTCGCGTCGATCTCCTCGAGGCGCGTGACCAGCGAGAGCGGCACCGCCTTGAGGCTCTCGCCGCCGCCGCGGAAGACGAGGAGCGTCACGGTCTCGACGTCGTTCGTCTCCTCCGTCTCGCCCATGTCCTCGAAGCCGAACTGCTGCTCGGCGGTGCCGGAGCCGACCATCTTGGCGACGCCGTTCGGGTCGATGATCAGCACCACGGCGCCGTCGCCGAGGATTGTGTTGCCGGAGAAGAGCGGGATGTGGCGCAGCTTCGTCGACATCGGCTTCACGACGATCTCTTCCGTGTGGAAGACGCCGTCGACGAGGATGCCGAAGCGCTGGCGGCCGACCTGGGAGACGACGACGAAGCCCTCGTCGCCCGGCCCGGCGTCGGCGCTGTCCATGCCGAGAACCTGGCTGGCCGGCACGATCGGCAGCAGCCGGTCGCGCAGGCGCAGCACCGGCGTGCCGTTGATGCGCTCGATCTGGTGGTCGGAGCCCTTCTTGACGCGCACGAGCTCGAGCACCGCCACCTGCGGGATGGCGTAGCGCTGGTCGCCGGCGGCGACGATGAGCGCCGCGACGATGGCGAGCGTCAGCGGGATCTTGATGGTGAAGGTCGTGCCCTTGCCCTGCTCGGACACGATCTCGACCGTGCCGCCGATGAGCTCGATGTTCGTCTTGACGACGTCCATGCCCACGCCGCGGCCGGAGACCGCCGTGACCTGCTTGGCCGTCGAGAAGCCCGGGTGAAAGATGAACTTGGCGATCTGCGCCTCGCTCATCCGCTCGATCTCGGCCTCGCTGCCGAGCCCGCGATCGATCGCCTTCCTGCGGATGGCGTCGAAGTTCAGGCCCTTGCCGTCGTCCGAGATCTCGATCGTGATCGTGCCGCCTTCGTGATAGGCGTTGAGCCGGATCGTGCCGCGCTCGGACTTGCCGGACGCCCGGCGCTCGGCCGGCGTCTCGATGCCGTGATCCGCCGAGTTGCGGATCATGTGGGTCAGCGGGTCCTTGATGACCTCGAGCACCTGGCGGTCGAGCTCGGTGTCGGCGCCCTGCATGACGAGCTCGATCTTCTTGTCGAGCTCGGAGGAGAGGTCGCGGATGATGCGCGGCAGCTTCTGCCAGGCCGTGCCGATCGGCTGCATGCGCGTCTTCATGACGCCTTCCTGCAGCTCCGCGGTGACGTGCGAGAGGCGCTGCAGCGGGACCTTGAAGCCGTTGTCCTCGTGGCGGCGCGCGATCTCGAGCAGCTGGTTGCGGGTGAGCACCAGCTCCGAGACCATCGTCATCAGGTGCTCGAGCGTGTCGACGTTGACGCGGATCGTCTGGACCTTGGTCACGTTGTCGCCCGACCCGGCGCCCTCGGAGGCCTCCTTCTCGGCGGCCTGGCCGTTGCGCGCCGCGGGCTTCGCCTCCGGCGTCGGCTCGGATTTCGCTTCGGCCCTGGCCTCGGCCTTCGGCGCGACGGGCGCGGCCTCGACCTTCGGCTCCGGGGCGGGCGCGGCTGCGGCGACCGGCTCCGGCGCGGGGGGCGGGGCGATGTCGTCGTCGGGGCCGGGCGCCTCGAGGAACGCGCGCTCCAGGTCGTCGAGCGAGACCTCGCCGGGCTTCAGCTCGCGCTCCAGCGCCTGCACGACCAGCGGGGGCTCGGGCTCGGGCTCGGGCGTCGCCGTGGCGGCGGGCGCCTCGGGCGCGGCCTCGGCGGCCGGCGCGGCGGCGTCCTCGGCGAGGAGGGCCGCCTCGTCGGCGGTGGACATCCGCTCGAGCTCGCCGATCAGGTCGACGTCCTCGCCCTCCGGCTCGGCCGCGGTGCGCTCGAGCTCGGCGAGGATCTCCTTGATCCGGTCGAGCGTCGCGAGGATCAGCGTCACGGCGTTGGACGTGACGGGCAGGCCATCGCGGAAGCGGCCCATCAGGGTCTCGGCCGCATGCGCCAGGCTCTCCAGCCGCGGCAGGCCGAGGAACCCGCAGGTCCCCTTGATCGTATGGACCAACCGGAAGATGTTCGAGAGTATCTTCTCGTTGTTGGGGTCCTGCTCGAAGCGAACGAGCTCGACGTCGACCGTATCGAGGTGCTCGCTCGTCTCGGTCAGGAATTCGCGAAGCAGTTCATCCATGGAGATATCTCGATCCACCAGAGGCTGGGCCGGGTTGGATCGAGAGTGCCGCGAAAGTCGTTTAAGTTCCGTTTCCTCTCGCGCCGAGGATCGTCTCTTCCGGACACGTGCGATGCTTAACGGAATTCAACCATTCTACGACGGCTCGGCGGTGATGGTGACCACGTCGCCGTCGAGCGCGAACCCGACCCCCATGCCAGCGGCGCGCGCTACCAATCCGGTATAGTACGCCTGGATCGCGTGAGCGTCGACGACCCCGTCCTCCGCCTCGCCGGCGACGAGGGCGGGAGCGTGGGTGGGCACGCGCGCCGCCTTGCCCTGGGCGCGCACCACGAAACGGGAGGCCTGCTCGTCGCCCTCCACCGTCACCGCGATCGTGCCGCCGCGCGGGATGCCCTGCGCGGCGATGACGACGAGGTTGAGCAGAAGCTTCACGCGGTTCTTCGGCAGGAGCATGCGCCGCGCGTCCCAGGTCAGCTGGGTGCGGTCGTCGTTGAAGAACCCCTTGGCCACCGTCTCGGCATCGCCGAGGTCGATCGCCGCGCCGGCCGAGCCGGCGGCGCCGAAGGCGATGCGGGCGAACTGGAGGCGGGCGGAGGCCTGGCGCGCGCTCTTGCGGATGAGGTCGAGCGCGAACTCCTTCATCTCGGCGTCGCCGCCTTCCTCCTCCATCACCTCGAGGCCGTTCACGATCGCGCCCACGGGGCTGATCACGTCGTGGCAGACGCGCGAGCAGAGCAGAGCGGCGAGATCGAGGGAATCGAGCGAGACCGTGGCCATGGGACCTCCGAGGGGCCTGTACCGGCGGAACCGGCGCGGATGCGATTCGGGCGCAGGAACGCCCACGGTTCTTGGTAGCGGCGTGGCTGCGCCTTGCAAAGATCAAGGCGATGCGCCGCGGCCGCTCGCCGGGTCGACGAGGCTTTCGCGCAACGCTTCCCAGGCGCCCTCGACCGTGGCGAGGGTCTCCGGCGCGCCGGTGAAGCGCGCGCGGCTCGCGGGATCGTGGAAGAGATAGAGCCGCCCTTCGACGACGGCGTAGAGGTCGGACCGGCCCTCGGCGAGGCGCCCCTGCGCGAGCGCGACCGGATCGTTGCCTCCGAGCCGCGGGAGGAAGCGCGCGGGCCCCGCCTCGAAGGCCGCCTGGTTCGCGGCGCTGGCGAAGCGCCAGGCTGCGCCGCGCCAGACGGTCTCGTGCGCGACGGCGCCGGGCTGCGGCCCGCCGGGAAGGAAGTACGTGACGGGGTCGAGGCCGTCGAGGGCGTATCCGGAGAGCGCGTGGAGCGGCACGCGCTCGGTCAGCCCGATGGGCGGCGGCAGAGCGGCGACCAGAGCCTCCCCTTGCGGTTCCGCGCGGGCGACGCCGGAAAGGCTCGGGGCGAGGGCCTGGGAAAGAACCAGCGCGCAGGCGATCAACGTTAACGCTCTGTTGTCCATCTTGCTCGAATTCTTCCGTTCGAAAGCCGTCGTCGGCTCCCGCGGCCCGTTTTGGCCGCAAAGGCTCAACATCACGTCAATGCGCCCGCCTCTCCCGGGAGGGGCCTGCGCCGGGACCCGCAGAGAAAGAGAGAGAGACCATGCGCGCCGCCACTCTCGCCGTCGTCCGCCTCGCGCCCTCCCTCCCGGCGGTCGCGGCCCTGATCCTCGCCCTCGCGCTGCTCGTCGCGCCGGGCGCCCTCCACGCCGCGCCCGGCGATCCGCGCGCCACGAACACGGACATGATGCGCCAGACCCAGACCTACACGACGCAGGAGACGATCGAGGCGGGGCACCGCTTCTTCGGCTCGACGTCGCGCGGTCTCGCGCTCACGATCGAGCAGGCGGTGGCGCGCTGGGGTCAGCCCAACGGCTACATCCTCGGCCAGGAGGCGTCGGGCGCCTTCTTCGGCGGCCTGCGCTACGGCGAGGGCGTGCTCTACACCCGCAATGCCGGGCAGCGCCCGGTCTTCTGGCAGGGCCCCTCGCTCGGCTTCGACGTCGGCGGAGACGGGGCCCGCACGATGATGCTCGTCTACAACCTGCCCTCCACCGAGGCGCTCTACCGCCGCTTCGTCGGGCTCGACGGCTCGGCCTACCTCGTCGGCGGGGTCGGGATGACGGCGCTGATGGCGGACGAGATGGTGGTGGTTCCGATCCGCACCGGCGTGGGCGCGCGGCTCGGCCTCAACCTCGGATACCTCAAGTTCACCGCGCAGCCGACCTGGAATCCGTTCTGACGAAAAGGCGGACGCCGCAACGCTGGCGTCCGCCGCGCGTTTGCCTTAATCCACGAATGCGGGTCCGTTATCCGGAAGGCGACGCGTGATCGAAGCCGCCATGTTCATCCTGCTGGGGTTCCTGGCGGCGACCTTCCTGGCGCTGCTGATGGTCCCGGCTCTCAACGCCCGTGCGGACCGGCTAGCCCGGCGCCGGCTGGAAGCGCAATTGCCGCGCTCGCTGGTGGAGCTCAACGCAGAGCGCGATCACCTGCGCGCCCAGCTCGCGCTCCGCGAGCGGCGCGTGGAGGAGCGGCTCGAGCGCACGCTCGCCGGCAAGCAGGCGGACATGGCCGAGCTCGGCCGCCGCGCGCTGCGGATCGACACGCTCGGCCGCGACCTCGCCGCCCGCGACGCGCGCATCGCCGATCTCGACGCCGATCTCGCCAAGACGCGTTCCACGCTCGCCGAGACGCAGGACGACCTGACCGAGACCCGCGGCGATCTCGCCGACACCCGCGAGGCCTTCACGCAGCTGAAGACGGCGCAGGCCGACCTGCAGGGCCGCCACGACCGCGCGCTCCAGGACGTCGACGCCAAGCGCATCGCCATCGCCGACCTCGAGACCCGCGTCGCCGTGCAGACCCAGCGCGGCGACGAGCTCGACAAGCGGCTCGCCCAGCGCAGCGCCGAGCTCGCGGCGGAGCGCACGGCCCATGGCGAGACGCGCGCGGCGCTCGGCGACGAGCAGGCCCGCGGCGAGGTGCTGGAGCGGCGCTTCGCGCAAGCGCGCGCCGAGGCCGACGCGAAGTCGGCGGAGGCCGCGGCGCTCGGCGTGGAATCCGGCGAGCTGCGCCAGGAGCGCGATCTCGCCCGCGCCATCGGCGAGGACGCGAACGCGGCGCTGGCCGCGGCGCAGGCGGCCGTCGCCCGGCTGGAGGCGCGGGTCGAGAGCCTCGTCGCCCGCGAGAAGTCGCTCGCCGGCGCGCACGAGAGCGCCCTGCGCGCGCTCAACGAGCGCATCGAGGTGCTCAAGGCCGAGAAGGGCTCGCTCGAGGGCGCGCTCTCGCTCGCCCGCCAGGAGCGCGCGCGGGCGCAGGGCGAGCTCGCGGCCCTGCGGGCGGCGCGGCCCGGTTCGGCGCGCGGCGGACCGAAGCCGCAGGAGGAGCCCGCGCCCGTCGACGGCGCGAGCCTGGAGCGACGCGCCGAGGCGGTCGAGGCCGAGGTCAAGCGCGCGGCGGCGCGGCGTAGCGCGTCGGAGAAGGCGGGAGGCGCCGAGAAGGGTCGCCGCCGCGGCCCGGGTGACGGCGCCGATGCCCAGGCCTCGCCGAAGGTCGCCGCCGCGACGGAGACGGGGGAGGGCGCCGCTCAGTCCCGCGGCGTCTCGGGCTTGGGCGGCAGCGCCAGCAGGTAGGCGGCGATCGCCTCGCGGTCCTCCGCGGGAAGCTGCGCCGTGTTGTCGACGACGTGCGCCATCGTGCCGCCGATCACGTCGAATTCCGGCGTGAAGCCCGACGTGAGCAGCTCCACGATCTCGCCCTGCGTCCAGGAGCCGATGCCGGTCTCGTGCGGGGTGATGTTGGGGATGAAGCCGCGTCCCTCCGGGTTCGGTCCGCCGGCGAAGCGCCGCTCCTCCTCGATCGCGCCGAGGAGGTTGCGCGGCGAATGGCACTCGGCGCAATGCGCCGGCCCCTCGACGAGATAGGCGCCGCGCGCGAGGAGCGGGTCCATGCCCTCGGGCGCGACGAATTCCGCACCGTCGAGATAGGCGAGCTTCCACAGCCCGAGCCCGCGGCGCAGGTTGAAGGGGAAGGCCAGATCGTGCTCGGGCGCGACGCCGTCCACCGGCTTGAGCGTCATCAGGAAGGCGTGGAGGTCCCGCAGGTCCGCCGCCGACATGCGCTGGTAGGAGGTGTAGGGGAAGGAGGGATAGTAGTGCTCCCCCTCAGGCGAGACGCCCCCGCGCATGGCCCGCACGAATTGCGGCGTCGTCCAGCCGAACATGCCGTCGCGCGAGGGGGAGAGGTTGGGCGCGTAGAAGACGCCGTAGTCGGTCTCGAGCGCGAGGCCGCCGCCGAGGAGCAGGGGGTCGTCCTGGTCCGGCGTCGCATGGCAGGAGGCGCAGCCGCCGGCCCAGAACAGCCGCTCGCCGTTCGCGAGATCGGTCTCGCCGCCCGGCACGCGCTCGAGGCCGGCCGCGTGCAGGTCGGGCTCCGAGAGCATGAAGAAGGCCGTGACGCCGAGGACGACCAGCGTCACGACCACGACAGCGGTCTTCTGGAGCGCGTCGAGCATGAGCCCTCGTCAGTTGTCGAGGCGGAAATCCGTGTGGCAGGTGCGGCAGGATTGGGTGGCCGTGCCGAAGGCGGCCTGGAAGGTCGTCGCGTCCGTCGTCTGCTCGAGGCCGGCTGCGGCGGCGTCGCCCCATTCCGTGAACAGCACGACGAACCGCTCCTTGTCCTCCCAGATCGCGGGGGAGGCCTCGGTATCGCCGCCGGTCTCCGTGCCGTCGGGGAACAGGTCCGGCATCCGCTCGGAGGCGTCGACGTAGACCACGAAGGCGTTGCGCGCGGCGTCGAGGTCGAAGGGCCGCTCGCCGCGGACCATCTGCACGCCGGTGCGGGTGGCGTCGCCGACGCCCTTCATGATCTCCTGGCGCTCGGCGATGGGATCGCCCTGCGCGACGACGATGGCGGGGCCGAAGGCGACGGCCGCGAGGCCGAGCGTGGCGACGAGACGGGTCAGGCGGTGCGTCACGGTGGATCCCCTCCGGTTTCCCGGCGCCGGTCTGGAGCGCCTCCAAGGAGGATAGCGCGGCGCTTCGCCGCGGCTACCCGTCCGCGCGCGAATGGACCCCTGCGCGCGCGGATTTCACGAAACCGTGATCGCGGCGGGCTGCGACTCCCCTCAGTCGGTGCACACATTTCATGAGGCGAATGCCCATCGTCGGACGGGCGCGACTCGAAGGCAGGGCGCCGACGGTCTCCCCTCGCCCTTGCGGCGAGGGGCCGGGGGTGTGGGTCGTGCAGAACTGTCTCGACGGCGATGCCGTTCGTACCGGTAGGGTCGCGTTCGTCCCGAGACGTCTCGCGCTGCATCGCGACCCACATCCGCCCCCTTTCGGGGGCGCCTTCTCCAAGGGAGAAGGACGAGCGGCTCGCGCCTCTCGCAGATCACGACCAACGGCGCGGGACGATATGTGAATCGTCTAGCCACCAGGGAGAGGGGAACTCCGTCGCGCTCGCGTCGAACCGCCCAGCCCTCTCCCGATCGCTCAGCCCCCCTCCGCCTCCCGGATGACCTGGAACACCGCCTGCGGCGTCGCCGGCATGTCGATGCGGCGCACGCCGTAAGCGCGGTGGAGCGCGTCGGCGACCGCGTTCATCACCGCGGGGGAGGCGCCGATCGAGCCCGCCTCGCCCGCGCCCTTCATCCCGAGCACGTTCGTCGTGGAGGGCACGTTGCGGGTCTCGAAGACGAAGTTCGGGACGTCGGCGGCGCGCGGCAGCTGGTAGTCCATGAACGAGGCCGTCACCAGCTGGCCGCCCTCGTCGTAGACGACGTGCTCCTGCAGCGCCTGGCCGATGCCCTGGGCGACGCCGCCATGCACCTGGCCGGCGAGGAGGAGCGGGTTCAGCGTCACGCCGAAATCGTCGACGACGACGTAGCCGACGACCTCCGTCACGCCCGTGTCGGGGTCGATCTCGACCTCGCACACGTGCGTGCCGTTCGGATAGGTCGCCTCGGGCGGCTTCCAGGCGTGCGACGCCGCGAGCCCCTCGGGCGTCTTGGCGGCGAGGTCGGCGAAGGACACGGCGCGGTCGGTGCCCGCGACGCGCACGCCGCCCTCCGCGATCTCGAGGTCGGCCGCCGCCGCCTCGAGCGCGTCGGAGGCGAGCTCCTTGAGGCGCGTCGCCAGCATCTCGGAGGCGCCGGCGACCGAGGCTCCGCCGACGGGGATGGAGCGCGAGCCGCCGGTGCCGCCGCCGGTCTTGATCTGGTCGGTGTCGCCCTGGACGACACGGATCTTCTCGACCGGCAGATCGAGATGCTGCGACACGAGCTGGGCGTAGGCCGTGAGGTGGCCCTGGCCGGTCGACTGGGTCCCGATCTTCACGAGCGCGGTGCCGTCGCGCTCGATCGAGACCTCCGCCGTCTCGGCGCCGCCGCCGGAGCAGGCCTCGATGTAGCAGGCCATGCCGATGCCGCGGATCCGCCCGCGCGCGCGGGCCGCCGCGAGCCGGTCCTCGAAGCCCGCCCACCCGGCCAGCTCCATGGCGCGGCGCATGTGGCCTTCGAACTCGCCCGTGTCGTAGGTGCGCCCGGTCTTCGTCCTGTAGGGCATCTGCTCCGGGCGGATGAAGTTCTTCGCGCGCACCGCATCCGGCGTCTCGCCGAGCTCGCGGGCGATGTGATCGACGAGCCGCTCGATGACGTAGGCGGCCTCCGGCCGGCCGGCGCCGCGATAGGCGTCGACGGGGACCGTATGCGAGTACCAGCCGCGGATGCGCGCGTGGACCGCCGGGATGTCGTAGGCGCCCGGCGACATGCGCGCGCCGCCCGACGGGATGAACGGCGCGAATTGCGAGAGATAGGCGCCCATGTCGGCGTCGATCGTCACGCGCAGGGCCAGGAAGCGGCCGTCGGCGTCGAGCGCCATCTGCGCCTCGGTGAGGTTGTCGCGCCCTTGCGCGTCGCCCACGAAATGCTCCGTGCGGTCCGCCGCCCATTTCACGGGCGCGCCGAGCCTCTCCGCCGCCAGCGCGCAGAGCGGGTATTCCCGATAGGTGAAGATCTTGGTGCCGAAGCCGCCGCCGACGTCTGGCGTGACGACCCGCAGACGCTCCTCCGGCCAGCCGAGCGTCTGCGCGACGAGGTCGCGTACGTCGTGGCTGCCCTGGCTCCCGAGCGTCAAGGTGACGCGGCCCGTGGCCGCGTCGATCTCGGCGAGGCAGGCCCGCGGCTCGAGGAAGTTCGCGACGACGCGGTTGTTGACGAGGGTGAGCGAGACCACGCGCGCGGCCGTCTCGAAGGCGGCGTCGGTCTCGTCCTTGTCGCCCACGGCGGCGTCGAAGGCGAGGTTCGTGCCGAGCTGCGGCCAGACGAGCGCCGCGCCCTCGGCCTTCGCGCCGGCGATCCCAACGGCGGCGGGCAGCGGCTCGTACTCGGCCGGGAAGGCCTCGGCCGCCTCGCGGGCCTGCGCCAGTGTGTCCGCCACGACCATCCCCACGACGTCGCCGACGTGGCGCACGTGGTCGCGGGCGATGATCGGGTAGGGCGGCAGCGGCATCTTCGAGCCGTCGGCATTGCGCGCCGGTCCGAGGCAGGGGAGATCCTGCAGGTCCTTCGCGTCCTCGCCGGCGAGGACGAGGCGCACGCCCGGCATGGCGCGCACCTCGGAGAGATCCCCGACACGGAGCGTGGCGTGAGCGTGCGGGCTGCGCACCATCACGGCGTTGATCATGCCGGGTGGCGCGAAATCGTCGGTGTATCGGCCCGTCCCGGTCACGAAACGGGCGTCCTCGACGCGTCGCACGGCCTGGCCGACGCCGAATTTCATGGGGCGCATGGGGATCTCCGCCAATGGGTCATGTCGTGCGCGAGGGTGGCGCTCCGCGCGCGTCTGTCAACCGCCTCGGATGCTCACCCGGTCTCGACGGGTTCGCCCGCGGTGACCCAATCCTGGATGCCGCCCTGGTAGTGGGCGACTTCGGAGACGCCCGCCGCCTGCGCCGCATGCGCGGCGTGCTGCGAGCGCACGCCCGCGGAGCAGGTGAAGACGATTCGCCGCCCGTCGTCGGGCAGGGCCTGCGCGTCGAAGCGCGAGAGCGGGTGGCACACGGAGCCCGGAATGCGCCGGACCTCGTACTCGTCCGGCTCGCGGACGTCGACGAGGGCGATGGAGCCCGTCTCGAGGCCGCGCTTCACCTCCTCGCGGGACAGTGCGGGCGCGTCTCCAGTGGGTTGGGTCAACATGGGGTGTTCTCCCTGCTCGCGCCGGCTCTTCGGCGCGAGGTTCGACAAAGATGCTTGCGGACGATTCAGGATTAAGGAACCGGCCGCGGCTTAAGGTGACAACGTTTCAGGACCGTGTGGGGCTCATGCTCGATTTCCAGGTCAAACGTCGGTTCGCCCAGATGCGCCGCTCCTTCGCGACGCTCGGGTTCTCGGCCGCGCCCGCGACGGGTGCGCCGGCCGGCGCGCGCGCGGACCTGATGCTCGACGACAGCGCCCTCGCGTCGAGCCCGCTCGAGCGCGCCTCCGAGATCGGGTGGAGCGGCGCCGGCGGCCACGACGACGGCGGGGCCGGCGACGGCCGCGACGAGGCGCGCGAGGCCGTCTTCCGCCTGGCCTACGCCATCCGCCGCGAGGCGGAGACGCTCGAGACCCTCGCGCCGCGCGCCCGCGCCGAGGCGCGACGTCTCGCCCGCGAGGAGGCCGATCTCGCGGCCGCGGCGGAAAGCCTCGGCGACGCCGATCTGGGTCCCGCCCTCGACCTGATGGTGCCGCCGGTCGCCTCGCTCGTCGCCGACGTCGCGGCGACGGCGCTCAACGTCTCCCTCGCCGCCGTGCGCGCCGGCGCCTCGGCCCGGGGCTTCACCGCGGCCTCGACGGAGGTGGCCGATCTCGCCCGCGTGCTGGAGGAGGCCTGGGGCGCGGTCGAAGGCCTCGTCGCGGCGCTGGAGGAGCGCTCGGCCGAGACGGCGACGCTCGCCGCCTCCCTGCGTCAGCGCGGCGCCGCGCTCGCTCGCGGCGCCGGCCGGGAGGAGCCGGACTTCGACGTCGCCGCCCTGCGCCGCTTCGCGCTCGACACGTCGGGCGTGGCGGCGCGGCTCGCCGACGGCGCGCAGGACATGGCCCGCACCGTGCGGGCGCTGTCCGACGGCCTGATCGCCGCGGTGCGACGGTCGCCCATGGGCGATCGACGCGCGCAGGCCCGCATTCCCGTCGACGCGCCCTGCGAGGTGCGCGTCGCCGCCGGCGCCCTGCGCGGGCGCACCCGCGATCTCTCGGCCAAGGGCGCGCTCGTCGTGCTCGAGCGCCCGGCGGCGCTGAGCCCGGGCCAGCCGCTCTCGTTCCATCTGCCGGACACGCCGGCGATCGCGGGGAGCGTCGTCGAGATCGAGGGCGAGCGGCTGCGACTCTCCTTCGACCTGCGCCACGACGCCAACGCCGCGGCCGCGGCGGCGCTGGAGCGGTTCCTCGGCGCCGCGGACGACTGAGACGCCCTCAGCCCCGGGCCGCCTCGAGCGCCTGCAGGACGTCGGCGACGAGATCCTCGCGATGCTCGAGACCGGCCGAGATTCGCAGCATGCCGTCGCCGATGCCCATCGACGCGCGCTCCTGCGGCGTGAAACGTTCGTGCGTCGTCGTGGCGGGATGGGTGACGAGGCTCTTCGCGTCGCCGAAATTGTTCGAGATCTTGATGATCCGCAGCGCCTTGCCGAAGGCGAAGGCGGCCTGCTTGCCGCCGGCGAGCTCCACCGCGAGCACGGTTCCGCCGCAGGTCATCTGGCGGCGGCAGAGATCGTGGTCCGGTGAGGAAGGCAGGCCGGGATAGCGCACGCGCGCGATGCCCGGGGCGTTCTCGAACGCCGTCGCGAGGGCGAGCGCGTTCTCGGCCTGGCGGCCGATGCGCAGCGACAGCGTCTCGAGGCTCTTGAGCATGACCCAGGCGTTGAAGGGCGAGAGCGCCGGGCCGGTATGGCGCAGCCAGGGCTGGACCCGCTCCTCGATGAACGCCTTCGACGACAGCACGATCCCGCCGAGACATCGCCCCTGGCCGTCGATGTGCTTCGTCGCCGAGTAGGTGACGACGTCGGCCCCGAGCGCCAGCGGATTCGAGACGGTGGGAATGCCGAGCGCGTTGTCGACGACGAGGATCGCGCCGACCTCGCGGGCGAGGCGGGCCATGGCGGCGATGTCGATGAGATCCGTCGTCGGGTTGGCCGGGCTCTCGAGGAACAGCGCCGCGGTCTCGGGGCGGATGGCGGCGCGCCAGGCCTCCGGATCCCCGCCGTCCACGAAGGTGGTCGCGATGCCGAATTTCGGCAGGATCTCGGCCAGGATGAAGCGGCAGGAGCCGAACAGGATCGAGGACGAGACCACGTGGTCGCCCGCCTTCAACGGCCCCATCAGCGCCGCGGCGACGGCGGCCATGCCGGTCGCGGTGGCCCGGGCGGCCTCGGCGCCCTCGAGAGCGGCCATGCGCTCCTCGAACATCGCCACCGTGGGGTTGCCGAAGCGCGAATAGATGAAGCCCGCCCCGCCGGTCTTGTCTTTGAAGCGCGCCTCCGCCGTCTCCATGTCCGGATAGGTGAAGCCCTGCGTCAGGAACAGGGCCTCGGACGTCTCTCCGAACGGCGTCCGGTTCGACGCCGCGTGCACGGCCAGCGTTTCCGGGCGCAGGGGAGGGGTCGGGCGCTCGGCGGAGCTCATCGGACGATCATCCCGTTCTGTATAACGAACGCATTCTCTTGCCGGAGCCTCGCGCGGGACGCAAGCGATTTCGGGCGCCGCATGGGGAACGGGCGAGAATGGGTCTTGACGGTTGTGCGCGGCGCGTCGACACCGAAGCGTGGCGGCCGACGGGGGAACGGGCTCGGCGTCTCGTCGGTTTCCTTCAACGTCGAGGAGGTTCCGCGTGTCCCTGTTCACCCATCCCGAGTTCGACGGCCACGAGCGCGTTCTGTTCGCGCACGATCCGGCCTCGGGCCTGAAAGCCATCGTCGCCATCCATTCGACGCGTCTCGGCCCCGCCGCGGGCGGCTGCCGGATGTGGCCCTATGCGAGCGAGGAGGAGGCGCTGGCCGACGCGCTGCGTCTCTCCCGCGGCATGACCTACAAGAACGCGGTCGCCGGCCTCGATCTCGGCGGCGGAAAGTCCGTCATCATCGCCGACCCGCGCACGCAGAAGACGCCCGAGCTCCTGCGCGCCTTCGGCCGCGCCGTGCACGACCTCGGCGGCACGTACGTGACGGCGGAGGACGTCGGCGTGTCCGTCGCCGACATGGAGATCGTCCGCGAGGCGACGCCGCACGTGGCGGGCCTCGAGACCGGCGCGCACGCCTCGGGCGATCCCTCGCCGGTGACGGCGCGGGGCGTGTTCGAGGGCATGCGCAAGGCGCTGCTCGTCGCGACGGGCTCCGACGATGTCGCCGGGCGCACGATCGCGGTGCAGGGTCTCGGCCATGTCGGCCGGCACCTGTGCGCGTTGCTCCACGCCGCCGGCGCCCGGCTCGTCGTGTCCGACATCGACCCCGCCCGTGTCGCCGACGCCGAGCGGGCCTTCGACGCGCGCGCCGTGGCGCCCGACGCGATCGCGACCGTCGCGGCCGACGTGTTCGCGCCCTGCGCGCTGGGCGGCGTCCTCGACGACGCGACCATCCCGCGGCTGAAGGCGCGCATCGTCGCGGGCGCCGCCAACAACCAGCTCGCCCGCCCCGAGCACGCCGACGCCCTGCACGCGCGCGGCATCCTCTACGTGCCGGACTTCGCGCTCAATGCGGGCGGGATCATCAACGTGGCGCGCGAGATCGAGGGCCGCACCGACGCCGGCTGGCTCACGGAGACGCTCGGGGCCATGGTCGCCAACATCGAGACCATCCTGCGCGAGGCGGCCGAGCGCGGCGTCTCCCCGAACGGTGTCGCGGAGGCGTTCGCGCGGCGGCGGCTGGCGTGACGAGCGGTGCGAAAATCCCGAGCGGGGTTGCGCGTCGCGTCGGCTCGGGCTTAGCTTCACGTTCTCTGCTGGGAACTCCGGCCTATCCGGGGTGTTGACCCGGACACCCGAGCGCAGGCGTCCGCCGTGCGCAGACGCGCGAGACGAACGAGACAGACAGACCGAGGCGACGCCGGTCGCCCGCACCCGTGCGCGCGGTCCTCGCGCGCATCCGATCAGCGACGAAAGGCACGCGAGGGACGATGGCCGAGACCACCATCACGAAAGCGCCGCGCATCTACTACATGCACCACCGGCTCGTGGGGCCGCTGGGCCGTTTCCTCGAGCATTTCGACCGGGTGAAGGCGCTCGGCTTCGACCATGTCCTCGTCTCCCCGATCTACGCGCCGGGCCGCTCCGGCGACGTGTTCTTTCCCGCCGACCACGACGCGGCCCATCCCGGGCTCGAAACCGATTACGGCGCCCACGACGTGATCCGCTGGCTCGTCGAGCACGCGGCCGAGCGCGGTCTGAAGCTGATGCTCGACGTCGCGCCGCAGAGCTTCGCGCTGGAGCACCGCTTCGTCGAGGCCGCGCCCGACTGCTTCACCGTGCGCCGCGAGACGCCGATGGGCATCATCGACCCGCGCCATCCGGCGAGCCCGCAGGGCACGGCGATGTCGCGCATCGTCGACGGCTGCGGCGAGCGGCTGCGGGACTTCTGGGCGCCGCGCATCGCGAGCTACGCCGAGCTCGGCGTCGCCGGCTTCCGCGCGCTGAAGCCGTCCGGCGCCACCGCCGACCTCTGGGGCCGGCTGATGACGGCCGCGCGCAACGCCAAGCCGGACGCGCTGTTCATCGCCGACGTCACCGGCGTGCCGCGCCCGGACGTGCTCGAGCTGCGCGGCACGCCGTTCGACTTCACGGTGAATTCCCTCGCCTGGTGGGACTTCCGCTCCTCCTGGTACCTGGACGAGCACGACGCGCTGGCCACCGTCGCCCCGCCGATCGCGACGGTCGAGGCGCCGTTCTCGACCCGCCTCGCCGAGCGCGTGCGCGACAATCGCGGGCTTCGCCCGGCCTACGACCGCGCGCTGCACGCCGCGGCCGCGCTCGGGACGGGCCTCCTCGCGCCGATGGGCGTCGAGGTCGCCGCGCGCCGGCCGATCGACGCCGTGGTCTCGTCGCCGGAGGACTACGACCGCGCCGCCGCGGAGGCGCCGTTCGACCTGACCGAGATGGTCCAGCGCGTGAACCGCCTCGTCGAGGCGACGGAGCTCCTGCGCGAGCCGGCGATGCTGCGCCCGCTGACGGGGCCGTCGGCGCGGGTGACGGGGCTGCTGCGCACCGCGCGCGACCCGCGCTACGCCGAGGAGGCGCTCCTCGTCGTCGTCAATCCGGACCTGTTCGAGGGCAACGACGTCTTCGCCGCGAAGCTCCGCGGCCAGATGGGCGGCACCTTCGGCGCCTTCACGCCCGTCGAGGCGGGCGCGGCCGACGCCACCGCCTCCGCCGGCGACCTGATCGCGCTCCATCCCGGCGAGGCCTTCCTCGCCAAGGCGTCGCGGGCGACGCCCGTCAAGGTCGCCCGCCAGCCCGGCAAGCGGGCGGTGACGACGGCCGCCACCAAGTGGCCGCGCATCGCCGTCGACAATCTCGATCCCGCCGTCGACGAGGGCCGCTTCGCGGTCAAGCGCGTCGTCGGCGACGCCGTCGTGGTCGAGGCCGACGCCTTGATGGACGGGCACGAGGTGCTCGGCGTCGAGCTGCTGTGGAAGGCCGTCGACGAGGACGCGTGGCGTCGCGCGCCGATGGAGCCGCTCGGCAACGACCGCTTCCAGGGCATGCTCTTCCTCGAGCGGATGGGCCGGCACGACTACGTCGTCGAGGCCTGGCACGACGTCTACCAGACCTTCTGCCGCGACCTGACGAAGAAGTTCGACGCGAAGGTGGACTATTCCCTCGACCTGATCGAGGGGCGCCAGCACGTCGAGGCCGCCGCCAAGCGCGCGTCGGGCGAGACGAAGAGCGGGCTCGAGGAGATCCTCTCGCGCTTCGATCGCGCCGAGGGCGACGACCGGGTGCACGTGCTGCTCTCGCCGCAGGCGCGCATGCTCATGCGCGAGGCCGACGACCGCCCGCACGCGGCGCGCAGCCACACGCAACCGATCGAGGCCGACCGGACGCAGGCGCATTTCGCCTCCTGGTACGAGCTCTTCCCGCGCTCGCAGGTCGACAGCCCGCACCGCCACGGCACGCTGCGGGACGTCATCCCGCAACTGCCGCGGGTGCGCGACATGGGCTTCGACGTGCTCTACTTCACGCCGATCCACCCGATCGGCAAGAAGAACCGCAAGGGCAAGAACAACACCCTCACGCCGGGGCCCGAGGATCCGGGCTCGCCCTACGCCATCGGCTCGGAGGAGGGCGGCCACGACGCGCTGCACCCCGAGCTCGGCACCTTCGAGGACTTCCGCGCGCTGCGCGAGGCGGCGGAGGCGCACGGGCTCGAGATCGCGCTCGACTTCGCCATCCAGTGCTCGCCGGACCACCCCTGGCTGAAGGAGCATCCCGGCTGGTTCGACTATCGGCCGGACGGCTCGATCAAGTACGCCGAGAACCCGCCGAAGAAGTACGAGGACATCGTCAACGTCGACTTCTACAAGACGGAGGCGGTCCCGGACCTGTGGCTGGCGCTGCGCGACATCGTGCTGTTCTGGTGCAAGGAGGGCGTCAAGACGTTCCGCGTCGACAATCCGCACACCAAGCCGCTGCCGTTCTGGCAATGGCTCATCGCCGACGTGAAGGCGCAGCATCCGGACGCGATCTTCCTGTCGGAGGCCTTCACCCGGCCGAAGATGATGTACCAGCTGGCGAAGCTCGGCTTCACGCAGTCCTACACCTACTTCACCTGGCGCAACACGAAATGGGAGCTGCGATCCTATTTCGAGGAGCTGGCGAACGAGGCGCCGAAGGACTTCTTCCGGCCGAACCTGTTCGTCAACACGCCGGACATCAACCCCTACTACCTGCAGAGCTCGGGCCGGGCCGGCTTCCTCGTGCGCGCCTGCCTCGCCACGACCCTGTCGGGCATCTGGGGCATGTATTCCGGCTTCGAGCTGCTCGAGGGCGAGCCGATCCCCGGCAAGGAAGAGTACAAGGATTCGGAGAAGTACGAGATCAAGCCGCGCGACTGGACCATGCCGGGCAACATCGTCCCGGACGTCACCCGGCTCAACCGCATCCGCCGCTCGAACCCGGCGCTGCACACGCACACCAACACGCGTTTCTACAACGCCTACCACGACGAGATCCTGTATTACGGCAAGCCGTCCCGCAACGGCGACGACATGATCCTCGTCATGGTCAACCTCAATCCGCACGTCGCCAACGCGTGCGATTTCGAGGTGCCGCTGTGGGAATTCGGCCTGCCGGACCACGGGGCCGTCGAGGTCGACGACCTGATCGCCGACCGCGCCTTCGTCTGGCACGGCAAGACGCACCACATCCGCCTCGACCCGTTCGAGTATCCGTTCGTCATCTGGCGTATCCGTCCGCATCAGGGGGCCTGACTTGCCGCGCAAGAAGTCGCTCATCACCAACACCGATCCGCTCTGGTACAAGGACGCGGTGATCTACCAGCTCCACGTGAAGTCGTTTTTCGATTCGGACAACGACGGCATCGGCGACTTCGCGGGGCTGCTGCAGAAGCTCGACTACATCACCGAGCTCGGCGTCACCTGCATCTGGCTCCTGCCGTTCTACCCGTCGCCGCGGCGCGACGACGGGTACGACATCGCGGACTATCGCAACGTCCACCCCGAATACGGCAAGACGCGCGACTTCAAGCGCTTCGTCGAGGAGGCGCACGCCCGCGGCCTGCGCGTGGTGACGGAGCTCGTCATCAACCACACGTCCGACCAGCATCCCTGGTTCCAGAAGGCGCGCCGGGCCAAGCCCGGCTCGGCGGCGCGGGACTTCTACGTCTGGTCCGACGACGACAAGAAGTATTCCGGCACGCGGATCATCTTCCTCGACACCGAGAAGTCGAACTGGACCTGGGATCCGGTGGCGAACCAGTATTTCTGGCACCGCTTCTACAGCCACCAACCGGACCTCAACTTCGATAACCCGAAGGTGCTCAAGGAGGTCTTCTCGATCATGCGCTTCTGGCTCGACATGGGCGTCGACGGGCTGCGGCTCGACGCGGTGCCCTACCTGGTCGAGCGCGAGGGCACCAACAACGAGAACCTCCCCGAGACCCACGCCATCCTCAAGAAGATCCGCGCCGAGCTCGACGCGACCTATCCGGACCGCATGCTGCTCGCCGAGGCGAACCAGTGGCCGGAGGACACGCAGGACTATTTCGGGCAGGGCGACGAATGCCACATGGCGTTCCACTTCCCGCTGATGCCGCGCATGTACATGGCGATCGCGCAGGAGGACCGGTTCCCGATCACCGACATCATGCGCCAGACGCCGGAGATCCCCGAGAACTGCCAATGGGCCGTCTTCCTGCGCAACCATGACGAGCTGACGCTCGAGATGGTCACCGACAAGGAGCGCGACTATCTCTGGAACACCTACGCGTCCGAGACGCGCGCGCGCATCAATCTCGGCATCCGCCGCCGCCTCGCGCCCCTGCTGCAGCGCGACCGTCGGCGCATCGAGCTGATGAACTCGCTTCTGCTGACCATGCCCGGCACGCCGGTGATCTATTACGGCGACGAGATCGGCATGGGCGACAACATCTTCCTGGGCGACCGCGACGGCGTGCGCACGCCGATGCAATGGTCGCCGGACCGCAACGGCGGCTTCTCGCGCGCCGACCCCGCGCGGCTCACCCTGCCGCCGATCCAGGACCCGCTCTACGGCTACGACCGCGTCAACGTCGAGAGCCAGGAGCGCGACGCGTCATCGCTGCTCAACTGGACACGCCGCATGCTGGCGGTGCGCAAGCAGCACGCCGCGTTCGGGCGCGGCACGATCCGCTTCCTGCGCCCGGCCAACCGCAAGATCCTCGCCTACCTGCGCGAGCACGGCGACGACACCATCCTGTGCGTCGCCAACGTCTCGCGCCAGGCCCAGGCGGTGGAGCTGAACCTCGGCGAGTTCGCCGGACGCATCCCGGTCGAGCTCTCGGGCGGGGCGTCGTTCCCGCAGGTCGGGCAATTGCCCTACCTGCTCACCCTGCCGCCCTACGGCTTCTTCTGGTTCCAGCTCTCCGAGACGGTCGAGCCGCCGCAATGGTCGACGGCGACGGCGGGCATCGAGCCCGAGCACCTCACCTTCGTGGTGCGCCGCGGCGTCGAGGAGGTGATCGAGGGCAAGTCGCGCGAGACGCTCGAGCGCGACGTGCTGCCGAGCTATGCCCCGCACCGCCGCTGGTTCCAGCGCAAGGACCAGGCGATCGAGAAGGTCGAGCTCGTCACCGCGATGCCGCTGCCCGGCTCCGGCAAGGACATCCTGATGTCGCTCGTCGAGATCACGACGACGTCGGGACCCGAGCGCTACGCCCTGCCGCTCGCGATCTCGTGGGACGACGAGCCTCCCGCGCCCTTCGCGCCGCAGCTCGCCATGGCGCGGGTGCGCATGGGCCGGCGGGTCGGCTATCTCACCGACGGCTTCGCCATGCCCGGCTTCGCCCGCGCCCTGACCCACGGCCTCGCCGAGGGCAGCGTGCTGCCGACGCAGACCGGCGAGATCCGTTTCAACGCGACCACGCACTTCGCCGAGCACGCGCCGGCGGAGGACGCCGAGATCGAGTGGCTCACGGCCGAGCAGTCGAACTCGACGCTCATCGTCGGCCGCCAGGCGGTGTTCAAGCTCCTGCGCAAGCTCACGGCCGGCATCCATCCGGAAGCCGAGATGAGCCGCTACCTCACCGAGAACGGCTTCGCCAATTCCCCGCCGCTGCTCGGCGAGGTGGTCCACGTCGCCCGTGACGGCACGCCGACCACGCTCGCCCTCGTGCAGGGCTTCGTCCTCAACCAGGGCGACGGCTGGCAGTGGACGCTGAACTATCTCGACCGCACCATCGACGAGCTCTCCACCCACAGCGAGGAGGAGATCGCCGAGAACGGGCACGAATTCGAGACCTATCACGCCTTCGCGCGCAATCTGGGGCATCGCCTCGCGGAGATGCACGGCGTGCTCGGCCGCGAGACGGCCGCCGACGATTTCCGTCCGGAGACCGCGGGCGGGGAGGACGTCGCGCGGCTGCGCGACGGCGTCCGTTCCCAGCTCGAGGCGGCCTTCGCCGCCATCGAGGCCTACGGCGAGTGGGACCACGAGGAGGACGCGGCGCAGGCGCGCACCGTGCTCGACAGCCGCGAGCGGCTCCTCGCCCTCGTCGACGAGAAGGCGCAGGCGATCGCCGGCACGCCGCGGATCCGCATTCACGGCGACCTGCATCTCGGCCAGCTCCTGGTCGCGGGCAACGACGTGATGATCATCGACTTCGAGGGCGAACCCGCGAAGTCGCTGGCGGACCGTCGCGCCAAGGCGAGCCCGTTGCGCGACGTCGCGGGCGTGATCCGCTCGTTCGACTACGCGGCCTCCAACCTGAAGAAGCACCGCCACACCCCGCAGGGCCCGCTCACGGAGGCGCGCGGCGCCCAGCTGCGGTCCCTGTTCCGCCAGGTCGCGGAGGAAGCGTTCCTCGAGGGCTATCGCGAGGTGGCGCCCGAGGGCGTCTCGAACTCTTCCCTGCTCGACCTCTTTATCCTGGAGAAGGCGGCGTACGAGATCTGCTACGAGGCCGCGAACCGTCCGGCCTGGCTCGACGTGCCGCTGAACGGCTTCGCCCACGTGGCCGAGCGCCTCCTTGCCTCCAACGAGGAGATGTCCTGATGAACGACACGACGACCCACGCGCCGGAGATCGAGGGCGTCGAGGCCGCGGCCATGGAGGCGCTCGAAGGGCGCCTCACGGATCCGTTCGCCTTTCTCGGCATGCACGAGACCGGGCAGGGCCCCGTCGTGCGCGCCTTCCAGCCCGGCGCGCTGGCCGTCGAGGTGATGTCGCACGAGAACGGCGAGATGCTCGGCCGCCTCTCGGAGGTTCGCCACGGGCTGTTCGCCGGCACGGTCTCGCGGCGCGAGCGCTACTGGCTTCGGATCAGCTGGCCCGACGGCGTGACGCAGGACACGGAGGACCCGTATTCCTTCGGCGTCGTGCTCGGCGATCTCGACCTCCACCTGTTCTCCGAGGGCGCCCATTGGGACCTCGCCGAGCGGCTCGGCTCGCAGGTGACGGAGATCGACGGCGTCAAGGGCGTCGTCTTCTCGGTCTGGGCGCCGAACGCGCGGCGCGTCTCGGTGATCGGCGACTTCAACGCCTGGGACGGGCGGCGCCACCCGATGCGGCTGCGCCATTCGGCTGGCGTCTGGGAGCTGTTCGTGCCGCGCATCGGGCCGGGCGAG
Organism: Salinarimonas sp.; assembly: GCF_040111675.1. Lineage (NCBI taxonomy): Bacteria > Pseudomonadati > Pseudomonadota > Alphaproteobacteria > Hyphomicrobiales > Salinarimonadaceae > Salinarimonas > Salinarimonas sp. Next base: position 1,594,237 of record NZ_CP157794.1, read on the forward strand.
CGCTACAAGTACGAGATCGTCGGCAAGTTCGGCGAGACGCTGCCGCCCAAGGCCGATCCGCTGGCGCGCCGCACCGAGGCGCCGCCGGCCACCGCCTCCGTCGTCGCCGCCCCGCCGGCCTTCCGCTGGACCGACGAGGAATGGATGGCCCGGCGCGGCGAGCGCCAAGGGCCGACGAAGCCCATGGCCGTCTACGAGGTGCATCCCGCCTCCTGGCTGCGGCCGGAGGGCGAGCCGCACGGCGTGCTCGACTGGGACAAGCTCGTCGACACGCTGATCCCCTACGTGGCGGATCTCGGCTTCACCCATATCGAGCTGATGCCGATCATGGAGCACCCGTTCGGCGGCTCCTGGGGCTACCAGCCGCTGTCGCTGTTCGCGCCGTCGGCGCGCTACGGCACGCCGGAGGGGTTCGCGCGCTTCATCGACGCCTGCCACCGGGCCAATATCGGCGTGATCCTCGACTGGGTGCCGGCGCACTTCCCCACCGACCCCCACGGCATGGCCCGCTTCGACGGCACCGCGCTCTACGAGCACGAGGACCCGCGCGAGGGCTATCACCACGACTGGAACACCTACATCTACAATCTCGGCCGGCGCGAGGTGCAGGGCTTCCTGATCGCCTCCGCCCTGTGGTGGGTCGAGACCTTCCACATCGACGCCCTGCGCGTCGACGCGGTGGCCTCGATGCTCTACCGCGACTATTCCCGCGCCCACGACCAGTGGATCCCCAACCGCTTCGGCGGGCGGGAGAACCTCGAGTCGATCGACTTCCTGCGCCGGATGAACCAGATCGTGCAGGAGCGCGCGCCGGGCGCCATCACCATCGCCGAGGAATCGACCGCCTTCCCCGGCGTGTCGCAGCCGGTGAGCCAGGGTGGGCTCGGCTTCAATTACAAGTGGAACATGGGCTGGATGCACGATACGCTGCATTACATGGCCCGGGAGCCGCTCTACCGCGCCTACCACCACAACGAGATGACCTTCGGGCTGATCTACGCCTTCTCGGAGAAGTTCGTCCTGCCGATCTCGCACGACGAGGTGGTGCACGGGAAGGGCTCGCTGCTCGGCAAGATGCCGGGCGACGAGTGGCAGAAGCTCGCCAACCTGCGCTCCTATTTCGGCTTCATGTGGACGCATCCGGGCAAGAAGCTGCTCTTCATGGGCTGCGAGCTCGGCCAGCACCGCGAGTGGAACCACGACGGCGAGATCGAGTGGGCGCTCCTGCAGAACCAGAGCCATGCCGGCCTGCAGATGCTGGTGCGCGACCTCAACCGGGTCTACGCGAAGGAGCCCGCGCTCCACGCCACCGACGCGGAGCCCTCGGGCTTCGAGTGGGTGATCGGCGACGACGCCACGAATTCCGTCTTCGCCTACCTGCGCAAGGGCCACGGCGAGGCGAAGCCGCTGCTCGTCGTGCTCAACATGACCCCCGTGCCCCGGCACGAGTACCGCATCGGCGTGCCCGAGGCGGGAACCTGGCGCGAGATCGTCAACACCGACGCGCAGATCTACGGCGGCTCGAACCTGGGCAATGCGGGGGGCGTGCGCGCCGAGGCGACGCCCGCGCACGGCAAGTCGCATTCGCTCGGCCTGACCCTGCCGCCGCTGTCCACGCTCGTCCTGCGCCCGGAAGGCTAAAGCCGCATGCCCTTGCTCCCCGACCGGCTCTCGCCGGGCTCGCCCACTCCGCTCGGCGCGACCTGGGATGGTCTCGGCGTGAACTTCGCCGTGTTCTCGGCCCATGCCGAGCGCATGGAGCTGTGCCTGTTCGACCAGAGCGGCCGTCGCGAGGTCGCGCGCTTCGACCTGCCGGAATGGACCGACGAGGTCTGGCACGGCTACCTGCCGCACGTGAAGCCGGGCCTGCTCTACGGCTTCCGGGCGCACGGCCCCTACGAGCCGCAGCATGGGCACCGCTTCAACCCCAACAAGCTCCTCGTCGACCCCTACGCCAAGGCGCTCCACGGCGAGACGCGCTGGACGGACGCCCTGTTCGGCTACCGCGTGCTGTCGCCGCGGGCGGACCTCTCCTTCGACCGGCGCGACAGCGCGCCGGCGGTGCCGAAATCGGTGGTCGTCGACGACTCGTTCTCCTGGGGCGACGACCGGTCGCCGAACGTGCCCTGGTCGGAGACGGTCATCTACGAGGCGCACGTGAAGGGGCTGACCAAGCTCCTCGACGACGTGCGCATCCCCGAGCGCGGCACCTATTCCGCGCTGGCGCATCCGGCGGTGATCGAGCACCTCAAGCGGCTCGGCGTCACCTCGATCGAGCTCCTGCCGATCCACGCCTTCCTGCAGGACCGGTTCCTGCAGGAGAAGGGGCTCGTCAACTACTGGGGCTACAACACGCTGTCCTTCTTCGCGCCGGAGCCGCGCTACATGCCGCAGGGCGGGGACAACAACGATCTCAGGATCGCCATCCGCCGCCTGCACGCGGCCGGTATCGAGGTCATCCTCGACGTCGTCTACAACCACACCTGCGAGGGCGGCGAGCTCGGGCCGACGCTCTCCTGGCGCGGGCTCGACAATGCCAGCTACTACCGGCTCCTGCCGGACAATCCGCGCCACTGCATCAACGACACCGGTACCGGCAACACGGTGAACCTGTCGAACGCGCGCGTCCTGCAGATGGTGATGGATTCGCTCCGCTATTGGGCGACCTCCTACCGGGTCGACGGCTTCCGCTTCGACCTCGGCGTCACGCTCGGGCGCGAGCCGCACGGCTTCGACCCCGGCGCGGGTTTCTTCGACGCGCTGCGGCAGGACCCGATCCTGTCGCGCAAGAAGCTGATCTCGGAGCCCTGGGACATCGGCCCCGGCGGCTACCAGCTCGGCCACCACCCGCCGTCCTTCGCCGAGTGGAACGACCGCTTCCGCGACGGCGTGCGCCGCTATTGGCGGGGCGATCCCGGCCTGCGCTCGGATCTCGCGGCGCGGCTCTCGGGCTCGGGCGACCTGTTCGACCGGCGCGCCCGCCGGCCGTGGGCGTCGGTGAACTTCATCGCCGCGCACGACGGCTACACGCTCGCCGACATCGTGGCCTACGAGCAGAAGCACAACGAGGCCAACGGCGAGGATAATCGCGACGGCCATTCGGAGAACTATTCCCGCAACTGGGGCGTCGAGGGCGAGACCGACGATCCCGAGATCCTCGCCGTGCGCGCGCGGGTGATGCGCTCGATGCTCACCACGGTCTTCGCCGCGCTCGGCACGCCGATGATCCTCGCGGGCGACGAGTTCGGGCGCTCGCAGGGCGGCAACAACAACGCCTACGCTCAGGACAACGAGATCTCCTGGCTCGACTGGGAGGTCGCGCGCTCGGAGGCCGGGCAGGCGCTGATGGGCTTCTCCGCCCGCCTCGCCGGGATCCGCCGCGACCACGCGATCCTGCGCTGCAAGCGCTTCCTCTACGGCCAGGAGATCGCGGAGGGCATCCGCGACCTCGACTGGTTCGACGAGAACGGCGACACGCCCTCGCCCGAGGACTGGAACGATTCGGAGAAGCGCGCGCTGGCCATGCGCCGCGCCGAGCGCCGCGAGGACGGCGGCATCGAGATCGTCGTCTTCCTGCTCAACGGCTCGGACGAGACGATCCGCTTCACCCTGCCGGGCCCCGAGACCGGCTGGCGTCTCCTGATCGATTCCGCCGATCCCGACCGTCCGGAGGAGAGCCTCGGCGAGCCCGCCTACGAGGTCCTCGACCGCGCCGCCGTGCTCGTCGCCGCGACGATCCCGCCGGAGGAGGGTGGGGGATGAGGGCGCCCGCGATGCAGGCTCTCCCCTCTCCCTGGGGGATCGCCGATGCACACATCTCCCGATCAAGAGGGTGCATGCGGGACGGCTCGCCGGTCCTTCCCCGTAGGGGAAGGTGGCGCCGCGCGCAGCGCGGTGACGGATGGGGCGCGGCGCGAAGCGACGCGTTCCGCGCAGCGGAAGTTCGGCGGCGTCAGGCGCACCCGTCGATTTCGGCTTCGCCGAACGCGCGTCCCGCGCGCCCCATCCGTCTCGCCGCTGCGCGGCGATCCACCTTCCCCTACAGGGAAGGACGAGGTTTCCCGCGCGTTGTCTGAACGCCATCCGTAACGGAGCTGATCCCCCATGGCCCGCCATTCCCATCCCACCCTGTGGGGCGCGAGCCTGGTTTCGCCGGGCCGCACGCGCTTCCGTCTCTGGGCGCCGATCCAGCGCCAGCCGCACCTCGCCATCGAGGGGCGCGAGCCCATCCCCATGGGCAAGCAGGACGCCGGCTGGTTCGAGGTCGAGGTCGAATGCGGGGCGGGCACCCCCTATCGCTATCGGCTCGACGACGGCATGCTCGTGCCCGACCCCGCCTCGCGCGCCCAGACCGACGACGTGCACGATCCCTCGCTAGTCGTGGACCCGCACGCCTACGAGTGGCGGAACGCCGAGTGGAAGGGCCGCCCGCTCGAGGAGGTCGTCGTCTACGAGGCGCATGCGGGGCTGATGGGCGGCTTCGACGGCGTGCGCTCGCATCTGAAAGACCTCGCCGATCTCGGCGTCACCGCGATCCAGCTGATGCCGATCGGCGCCTTTCCCGGCGCGCGCAACTGGGGCTACGACGGTGTCCTGCCCTATGCGCCCGACGCCGCCTACGGCACGCCGGAGGCGTTGAAGCGCCTCGTCGACGAGGCGCACGGGCACGGGCTGCAGGTCTTCCTCGACGTCGTCTACAACCATTTCGGGCCGGAGGGGAACTACCTCCACGCCTATGCCGAGCCCTTCTTCCGCAACGACATCCACACGCCCTGGGGCGCGGCGATCGACTTCCGCCGCCGCGAGGTCCGGCGCTTCTTCGCCGACAACGTGATGATGTGGCTGATGGAATACCGGATCGACGGCCTGCGCTTCGACGCCGTCCACCAGATCCCCGAGCGGGACTGGCTCGACGAGGTCGCCGCCGAGGTGCGCCGCACGATCGAGCCGGGGCGGCACGTGCACCTGATCCTCGAGAACGAGGAGAACGACCCGGGCTATCTCGGCCGTGAGATCGACGCGCAATGGAACGACGACTTCCACCATTGCGTCCACGTGATGCTCACCGGCGAGGACCAGTCCTATTACGGCAACTACATCCGCGACACGGCCGGCAAGCTCGCGCGCTGCCTGCGGGAGGGCTTCGTCTACCAGGGTGAGGCGCCGGAGAACGGGGAGGGCGGCCCGCGCGGCGGCCCGTCCGGCCACCTGCCGCCCACCGCCTTCGTCACCTGCCTGCAGAACCACGACCAGGTCGGCAACCGCGCCTTCGGCGACCGGCTGACCACGCTCGTCGAGCGCAAGGCGCTGGACGCGGCGACCGCGCTGCACGTGCTCTGCCCGCAGATCCCGATGATCTTCATGGGCGAGGAGACCGGCTCGAAGGAGCCGTTCCTGTTCTTCACCGACTATCACGACGGCCTCGCCGACGCGGTTCGCGAGGGACGCCGGCGCGAGTTCAAGGCGTTCCCCGAATTCGCCGACCCGCATACCCGCGAGCGCATCCCCGATCCGAACGCGCCGGCGACCTTCGCCCGCTCGCGCCCCGCGATCGGCGGCGAGAGCGGCGACCACGCCGTGCACGCGCTCTACAAGCGTCTCCTCGCGCTGCGCGCCGAGCACGTCGCGCCGCGCCTGAAGGGCGCGAAGGCGGAGAGCGCCGAGGTCGTCAACGAGAAGGCCGTCGTCGGGCGCTGGCTCATGGGCGACGGCGCGCGGCTGACGATCCTCACCAATCTCGGCGCCATCCCCGCGCCGCTGCGCGGCGTCGCGGTCCCGGCGGGCGAGCCGTTCCTCGTCGTCGGCCAGCCGCTCGTCGCGGACGGCGTGCCCGCCCACACCACCCTCGCCTGGCTGGAGGACGCGCCGAAATGACCGACGCGCTCCACGCGCTCGCCGAGGAGGCGGGCCTGCACATCCGCTGGGAGGACTTCAGGGGCCGGCCCGAAACGGTCGGCGAGGAGACGCTGCGCCGCGTCCTCGCCGCCATGGGGCTTCCCGCGGGGAGCGAGGCCGAGATCGCCGACAGCCGCGCCCAGCTGCGCGAGGAGACGGGCGCGGGCCTCTCCTTCCTCACCACGGAGGTCGGCCAGTCGACCCCGCTGCCCCCGGCCCTCGCCGAGAGCGCCGTCGCGGTCCTGCGCCACGAGCACGGCGGGCGGCGCGAGATGCGGCTTCTCCCCACCGCCGGCGGCATGGCGCTGCCGCCGGTGCTGGAGCCCGGCTATCACGGTCTCGAGATCGGCGATCACCACGTCACGCTCGCCGTCGCGCCGCGCCACGGCGCGCGGGTCGAGGACGTCGCCAAGGGCCGCAAGGTCTTCGGGCTCGCCGCGCAGATCTACTCGCTGCCGCCGCGCGCGGGCGAGGAATTCGGCGACTTCGGCGCGCTCGGCGCCTATGCCGAGGCCGCCGGCCGCGCGGGCGCCGACGCGGTGGCGATGAGCCCGACCCACGCGCTCTTCGCCGCCGACCCCTCGCGCTTCAGCCCCTACTCGCCCTCGACGCGGCTGTTCCACAACGTGCTCTACGCCGACCCGGCGGCGGTGTTCGGCGAGGTCGACCTCCCCGGCGAGGCGCCGCCCCGCGGCGATCTCGTCGACTGGGAGGCGGGCGCGCGCCTCAAGCTCGCGAAGCTGCGGGCGCTCTACCGGCGCTTCGAGGCCTCCGGCGACACGCAGCGCCGCGCCGATTTCGCCGCCTTCCGCGCCGAGGGCGGATCGCTCCTCGAGAACCACGCCCGCTACGAGGCGCTGCACGCGCATTTCACGGCGCAGGGCCGCGCCGGCGGCTTTCAGGACTGGCCGGAGCAATACCGTCATCCCGAGAGCCCGGCGGTGGAGGCCTTCTGCCGCGAGCATGTCGAGGAGGTCGTCTTCCACGCCTTTCTGCAATGGCTCGCCGAGCGCTCCCTCGTGGAGGCGCAGCGCCGCTCGAAGGACGCGGGGATGGCGATCGGGCTGATCGCCGATCTCGCGGTGGGCATGGACAGCGGCGGCAGCCACGTCTGGTCCCGCCGGCAGGACGTGCTCGACGGCCTCTCCATCGGCGCGCCGCCGGACCTGCTCGGGCCGACGGGGCAGGATTGGGGCCTGACCAACTTCTCGCCGAGGGCGCTGGAAACCACGCATTTCGAGCCCTTCCTCGCGACCCTGCGCGCGGCGCTGCGCTGCGCCGGCGGCGTGCGCATCGATCACGCCATGGGCCTGCGCCGGCTCTGGGTCGTGCCCAAGGGACTGTCTCCGAAGGAGGGCTGCTACATCTCCTATCCGGAGGAGGACATGCTGCGGCTCGTCGCGCTGGAGAGCCACCGCTCCGGCGGCGTCGTCATCGGCGAGGATCTCGGCACGGTCCCGCCGGGCTTCCGGCCGCGGCTCGACCGGGCGGGCGTGCTCGGCATGCGCGTGCTTTGGTTCGAGCGCGGGGCGAAGGGGCGGTTCACCTCGCCGCGGCGCTACGCGCGCCACGCCGCATCGATGACGACGACGCACGATCTCCCCACCGTCGCCGGCTGGTGGCGCGGCAACGACGTCGACTGGCGCGAGCGCGTCGGCCACGGCGACGCGGAGTTCCACCGCACCCAGCACCAGGAGCGCGACGCCGATCGCGGCAAGCTCTGGGAGGCTTTCGTCAAGGCCGGCACGGCCGAGGGCGAACCGCCGCCGGTCGCGGAGACCGATCCCGTGGTCGACGCGGCGCTCGGCTTCGTGGCGAAGACGGCCTCGAACCTCGCCATCGTCCCGGCGGAGGACCTGCACGGCCTCGTCGAGCAGCCCAACCTGCCCGGAACCCTCGACGAGCACCCGAATTGGCGTAGACGCCTTCCGTCCGAGGGCCTCGACGACCCCGCCGCCCGCCGCCGGATGGAGGCGCTCGCCAAGGCGCGCCCGCGGCGGAGAGGATAGGGTGCAGGATGAAACGCGCGCCCGACACCTCCCCGCAGGGGAGGTCGACGGCCCGCAGGGCCGGCGGGTGGGGAGAGCGGGCGGGGCGCGGCTCCGACGACGCCCCCTCCGGTCCGGGCTTCGCCCGGCCTACCTCCCCTGCGGGGAGATGTCGGGGCGGCGCGAGCACGACGAGGAGGCGTGAGCGATGAGCAACGAAACACCGATCGCCCCGCGGGTTCCGCGCGCGACCTATCGCCTGCAGCTGCGCCGGGAGTTCCCGTTCGAGGCGGCGGAGCGGGCCGTGCCCTATCTCGCCGCGCTCGGGATCAGCCATCTCTACCTCTCGCCGATCCTCGCCTCGCGCCGCGGCTCCGTGCACGGCTACGACGGCGTCGACTTCACCCATGTCGACCCGGAGATCGGCGGCGAGGACGGCTTGCGCGCCCTCGTCGCCGCGGCGCGCCGGCACGGCATGGGCGTCCTCGCCGACATCGTGCCGAACCACATGGCGGTCGGCGGCGCGGACAACCGCTTCTGGCTCGACGTGCTCGAGAACGGGCCGCAGAGCCGCTACGCGCATTATTTCGACATCGACTGGGACACGCCCGATCCCGCCTTCGAGGGCAAGGTCGCCGCCCCTTTCCTCGGCGCGCCCTACGGCGAGGCGCTGGCGAACGGCGAGATCACGCTCGTCTTCGACCCCCACATGCGCCGGCTCTGCGCGGCCTATTATCACCACCGCTTCCCGCTCAACCCGGGCGATTACGGCGAGATCCTGCGCGCCGGCGACGCCTCTCTCGCGCCCCTCGCCGACCAGTTCGACGAGGCCCGTACGCCCGAGGCCTTCAAGGAGGCCCGCGCCGAGCTCGCCCGCGAGGCGGGGGAGACGCTGGAGGCGACGTTGAAGCGCGTCTGCGAGCCGGAGCGCCTGCACCCGATCCTCGAGCGCCAGCATTGGCGGCTCGCCTGGTGGCGCACCGCCGGCGACGAGATCAACTGGCGGCGCTTCTTCGACATCACCGAGCTCGCCGGCCTGCGCGTCGAGGAGGAGGACGTGTTCGAGGGAGTGCACGCCGAGATCTTCCGCCTCTACGGGGAGGGCCTGATCGACGGCCTGCGCATCGACCACGTCGACGGCCTCGCCGATCCCGCCGGCTACGGCCGGCGCCTGCGCGAGCGCCTGGGCGAGATCGCGCCGCAGCGCCTGCCCGAGGCGCCGGAGGGGCCGGCCTACCTGCTGGTGGAGAAGATCCTGGCCCACGACGAGGCGCTCCCCGCCGACTGGGCGGTCGACGGCACCACGGGCTACGAGTTCATGGACGCCGTCGGCGGGCTCCTGCACAGCGCCGACGGCGAGGAGATGTTCACCGATCTCTGGAGCGAGATCTCCGGCCGCTACCCGGATTTCGCCTCCGAGGAACTCGACGCGCGCAACGAGATGCTGGTGCGCAACTTCGCCGGCCAGCTCGACGCCGTCGCCCACGCCTTCCACGACCTCGCCCGGCTCGACCTCGAGACCCGCGACGTCACCTATCACGCCCTGCGCCGGGCCCTGATCGCGCTGATCGCGGCCTTCCCGGCCTACCGCACCTACGCCACCGCCGGCGCGGCGCCGGGGTCCGACGCGCCTTTGCTGGAGCGCGCCGTCACGGCCGCGAAGGAGATGGCCGGCCCGGGCGAGGCGGCGATCGTCGACCTGATCGGCGGGTGGATCCAGGGCGTCGGCGTCGCCGACCAGGAGGTGCGCGCCCGCGCCGTCGTGGCCTTCCAGCAGCTCTGCGCGCCGGTCGCGGCGAAGGCGGTGGAGGACACGGCGTTCTACCGCTACGGCCGCCTCGTCTCGCGCAACGACGTCGGCTCCGATCCCGGCCGCTTCGCGATCCCGCGCGAGGCCTTCCACGCGAGCGCCATGGACCGCGCCGCGCGCTTCCCGCATTCCATGCTCGCCACGGCGACGCACGACCACAAGCGCGGCGAGGACGTCCGCGCGCGCCTCGCGGCGCTCTCCGAGGTCCCGGCGGAATGGGCCGATCGGGTGGGGACCTGGCTCGACCTCAACCGGCGCCACGCGCAGGACCGGGTCGATCCGGCGGACGAGTACGTCTTCTACCAGATGCTGCTCGGCGCCTGGCCCTTCGGCCTCGCCCCGGACGATCGCGAGGGGGTGATGCGGCTCGGCGAGCGCCTCGCGCGCTGGCAGGAGAAGGCGCTGCGGGAGGGCAAGCTGAACTCCTCCTGGACCGAGCCCGACACCGAGTACGAGGAAGCCTGCCGCCGCTTCGTCGCGGAGGTCACGGACCCGAACGTCGCGCCGGCCTTTCTCGATTCCGTCCACGCCTTCGTCGAGGCGCTCGCGTCCGTCGGCGCGGCGAACGGGCTCGTGCAGACCTTCCTGCGCTGCACCACGCCCGGCGTGCCGGACTGCTACCAGGGCCGCGAATTCTGGGACTTTTCCCTCGTCGACCCGGACAATCGCGATCCCGTCGACTACGGCGTCCGCGAGGCCGCGCTCGGCGAGGAGGCGTCGGTCGCCGATCTCGCCGGGCGCTACCAGGACGGGCGCGTGAAGCAGCGACTGATCGCGCGACTGCTGGATGCGCGCCTGCATCGAGCCGAGCTCTTCGCCGAGGGCGACTACGCGCCGCTCGAGGTGCGCGGTCACCGCGCCGCCCACGTCGTCGCCTTCGCGCGGCGGCGCTCCTCCTCGGCGCTGATCGCGGTGGCCGCCCGCCATCTCGCCGAGCCGCTGATCGGGGGCGACGCGCTCGCGCCGCCGGCCGAATGGTGGGGCGACACCACGGTCGTGACGCCGAACGACGTTCTCGACGCCGAGATGAGCGCCGCGCTCGACGCCGGCGCGCGGCGGACCTTCGGGCGCGAGACCAAGGTCGCCGACCTTCTCGGGCCTCTGCCCGTCGGGCTGTTCGTGCTCGGCTGACGTCGACGGTGCGACGGTGCGCGGCGGGAACGGTTTTCCCCGCTCGCGCATCCCCTCGTGACGAAACAGCCACGATGGAGTGACCCGCGATGCACGCCCGCCCGATCCCGCTTCTCGCCGCCCTGATCCTCGCCGCGAGCCCGCTCGCCGCCCAGACCACGGGCGGGGCGGGGGGCGAGGGGCCCGTCACCGGCGATCCGGTGGAGAGCCTCGACAGCCGCCTCCTGCCGCTGCCGGGACCCGGCGACCGGGAATTCGACGTCGCGACGCTGGAGGGCGCGCCGGTGGCGCTCGGCGACGAGTCGCGGGTGGGCACCGTGCGCGACGTCGTCGTCGGGTTGGAGGAGCAGCGCAGCTTCGTGGTGCAGTACACCGACCGCCTCGGCGGCCGCACCGTGCTGATCCCCATCGGCGAGACGGTGATCCGCGACGGCCGGCTGATCGCCGCCTATACGCTCAACCAGCTGCGCGCCCTGCCGACCCTGAACGACTACGAGGCGGCGAACCTCTCGCCCATCGCCGACGACGTCGCCATTCGCCTGCGCCGCTCCGCGCTGGAGCTGCCCGAGGTCGAGGCCACCGGCTCGCAGGCCTACGATCCGACGCGCGACGCGCCGGAGCAGTGACCGCCCGGCTCAGCTGAAGCGGGCGAGCTTCTCGCGGGTGGAGAGGGCGTCGATGTCGGCGAAGGCGCCGAGGTTCAGCTCGCCGGCCTCATCCGCATCCGTCTCGGCGGACGGCTCGTCCACGTCGAACGCGTCGAGCGCGGCCTCGTCCGCCATTTCAGCCACGTCCGCCCCTTCGTCGGTCTCGTGCGCGGGCGCCGGCGCCGCCTCGTCGGCGTCCTCGACCTCGACGAAGGCGGCGTCGTCCGCCCCGTCCCAGGAGAGGTCGTCGGCGACCGTCTCGATCGGCGCGGGGCGCGCGGCGATCTCGGGCTCGATCACCGTGAGGGCGCCGAACGAGGCCTCGACCACGCCGGTGGCCTCCGACTCGACGATGACGTCGTCGATGCCCTGCTGGTCGAGGCCGGAGAAGACGTCGAGCCGGCGCGACAGCGTCTCCCGTCCCTCGCTCTCGGCGGTTTCCCCCTCGTCCTCCTCGTCGAGGGAGCCGCCCCAGACGTCGATCATCGCGTTGATGCGGCCCTCGAGGAAGCGCAGCGTCTCGATGATGCGCTTGGTGCGCTGGGCGGTGAGGTCCTGGAACGAGCAGGAGGTGTAGATGTCGGTGGCGCGCCGGTCGAGCTCGTCGCAGAGGTCCTCGCGCGCGCCGTCCTCGCGCAGCGTCCAGGCGGCTTCCTGTACGTGCTCGGCCGCCTCGAGGATGTCGGACGTGGCGCGCTCCGTCGTGCCGACGATGCCGTCGAGGGCCTCGGACGCGACGAGCAGGTCGGAGGGCGCGCCGTCGCTCGGGCGGATCGCCGCGATCTCGCGCTTGGTCGAGGTGATGGCGCGGGCCATCTCCACGAGATCGAAGCGGAGGCGGTCCATGCGATCCGCCTCGCGCTCGCGCGAGACCGCGCTCTCCAGGCGCTCGATCGCCGCGAGCAGCATGGTGGTGTCCGCGGTGCGGTTGCGGCGCGCGTATTCGGCGAGGAACCAGCGGCCGCGCTGCGTCTCCATGACGGCGGCCTCGATCGCCTCGTAATCGGCGTCGGCGATCGGCGAGAGGGCTTTCGACTCGCTCATGCGGCAGGGACCTCGGGGCTCGAATCGGCCAGGAAAGCATGCCCGCGGGACGGCCCCCGCGGCAAGCGCGACGTCGCGGACCTTGGCCGGGGAGGGGTTGAGGCGGGGTTACCGCTGGGGGATGGCGCGCCTCGTAAGGCACGACGGGATGAAGAGACGGTGAAGACGCTCGCTCGGATCGCCCCGATCGGCCGCGCGCGCGGGGGGCCGGCCTCGCGACCGCAGCCGTGCGGTCCTGCCCGGAGAAGATCGGTCCCGCCCCCCTTCGCGTGCGGCCTCGCCCGTGCTTATCTGCGCGCGCCCCGCTCCTCGAACCCGAACGGACCCGATGCCGATCCCCACGAACTCCGCCGCCGCCGCCTTTTCCTCCGACGCGCGCGTCTCGCGCATGGTCGACGACGTCTGCGCCTGGGCGCGCTGCGAGAGCCCGACCGACACCGCCGCCGCGGTCGACGCCATGATGGACCTGATGGTGGACGGTCTCGGCGATGCGCCGGTCGCCGTCGAGCGCATTCCTGGCCGCGACGGGCTCGGCGGCTCGGTGATCCTGCGCGCCGGCCCGACCACGAACGAGCCGTCCGCCCTCGTCCTGTCCCATCTCGACACGGTCCACCCGATCGGCACGTCGGCGGACGGCCTGCCGGTGCGGGTCGAGGGCGATCGGCTCTACGGGCCCGGCGTCTACGACATGAAGGGCGGCGCCTATCTCGCGCTCCAGGCCTTCCTCGAGGTGGCGCGCCGGGGCACGGCCAAGCGGCCGATGGTCTACCTGTTCACGCCGGACGAGGAGATCGGCTCGCCCACCACGCGAGCGCTGATCGAGCATCTCGGTCGCGAGGCGAAGGCCGTCTACGTCACCGAGCCCGCCCGCGACGGCGGCAAGATCGTCACTTGCCGCAAGGGCGTCGGCCGCTTCGACGTGCACGTGGAGGGGCGCCCCGCTCATTCCGGCTCGCGCCACCCCGACGGCCGCAACGCCATCTACGAGGCGGCGCGCCAGATCGCGGCGATCGAGGCGATGACGGACTATTCCCGCGGCGTGACGACCACGGTCGGCATGATCAAGGGCGGGACCGCGATGAACACGATCCCGCAGCATTGCCGCTTCGGCGTCGACCTGCGCGTCGAGACCGCGGCAGACGGCGAGGAATTCGCGGCGAAGATCCTCGGCCTCGCGCCGCACAAGCCCGATTTCCGCGTCGACGTCACGGGCGGCATGAACCGCCCGCCCTTCGAGCGCACGCGCGAGGTCGCCTCCTTGTTCGAGACGGCGGCGGGTCTCGCCGCGGAGATCGGCTTCGAGCTGGTCGAGACCTCGCGGACCGGAGGGGGCTCCGACGGCAACTTCACCGCAGGTCTCGGAATCGCCACGCTGGACGGGCTCGGGATCGATGGCGACGGCGCACACACGCTCGACGAATACGGTCTCGTCTCGTCGCTGGCGCCGCGGGCTCAGCTGATCGTACGGCTGCTGGAGACCGTGTGAGGAAAGGCGCTCATGCGTCCTCGGAGTCGGACCGCGGGCCGTTCGGCCGGGGCGCGCGTCCGATCCGCTGGGGGCTCGTCGCCGTGATCGGCGGCACGAGCTTGCGGAACAACGTCTCGAAGCGGTCGCCCGAGGCGTCCCCGGCCTGACGGCGCGCGGCGTCCATGAAGAGGTCGACCTGGATCTCGGCCCATTTGCGGCGCGGCCTGTCTGTCATCGTCAACCTCCGGCGGCCCAGCCGCCGAAGGTGGCGGCGTCGCGGTAGGGATGCTGCGGCCGCGGCCGCATCCGTGCGTCCTCGTCGCACTGCGCCTCCGCCTCGGCGGTGGCGAGCCGATCGCGGAAGCGTTGCGACATCAGCCAGCTCGTGCGGCTGGAGACGCCCAGGATCTGATGCAGGCGATTGACGCTCACGGGCGTCTCCGCCGCATGGAGAAGAAAAAGCGCCTGAAGCCACAGATGCAGCGGCACGTGCGTCGACTCGAGCATCGTGCCGAGCTTCACGTTGAACGGCTTGCGGCACGCGTAGCACTTATAGGCGCCGGGCTTGGGATCCTTGCCCATCAAGCGCCCGATACGATCGCCGCGGCCGCAATGCGGGCAGACCGGTCCGTCCGGCCAAACGCGCGCTTCGACGAAGCGGTATGCCTCCTCCTCGTTGCGGAAGGCCGGCTCGTTCAAGGCGTACATGCGCTACTCCCCCACAGAGCTCAGGAAAACAGTCCGTAGAGTTGCGCCCCCGTTATCGAACAGATTGTTTGTTGCCTTTGTGCTTAAACGACGCCTGAACTCTAGCAAAGAGTTTTAGAGGTTACAAGTCTTGCCATGGATTTATAACAAAGTTAGCAAGCTGATCCATTTTTCTTACTTATGTGTCCCGCTCCTCTACGAGTTAAGCTCCTTAAAATGGTGTTCTCTGTCCGAGGGCGACCATTGCGGTGGGGCGTCGACGTCGCGACGGTGCGAGACGCAAAGCCGTTGTGCGAGAAAGCCCTTGCCGGGCGCGGCGCCGCGGTCGATATCGGGCTCATGCCGCTCGTTCCCTCCCGCCGCCGCCTGTCGCTCGATCCACGCGACCCGAGCTTCAACCAGGACCCGTACCGGACCTACGCCCGGCTTCATGCGAAGGCGCCGGTTTTTTATTGGGAGCAATACGGATCTTGGTTTTTCGTCGCAAATGCGGACGTGAACCGCCTGCTGCGGGACCGCCGCTTCGGCCGCGAGATCCTGCACGTCGCCACCCGCGAGGAGCTCGGGCTCCCCGAGCCGGCGGCCCATACCCGTGATTTCGACGCGATCGACGCCCATTCCATGCTGGAGCGCGAGCCGCCCGCGCATACGCGCCTGCGCACGCTCGTCAACCGCGCCTTCGTCTCGCGCCAGGTCGAGCGGCTGCGCCCGGCCATCGCCGCGCTCGCGCACGCGCTCATCGACGCCTTTCCCGAAGGTGAGCCCTTCGACCTGCTGGACGCCTACGCGACGCCGATCCCCGTGCGCGTCATCGCCCGCATGCTCGGCGTGCCGGAGGAGACCGCCCCGCAGCTGCTCGACTGGTCGCACCGGATGGTCGCGATGTACGCCTTCGGCCGCACGCGCGCGGTGGAGGAGGACGCGAACGCCGCCGCCCGCGACTTCGCCCGGTTCATCCGCGAGACGGTCGCCGCGCGCCGCGGCGCGCCGGGAGACGATCTCCTCTCCGTCCTGATCGCGGCCGAGGAGAAGGGCGACCGGCTCTCGGAGGACGAGCTCGTCTCCACCGCGATCCTGCTCCTCAACGCCGGACACGAGGCCACCGTCCACGCCACCGGCAACGCCGTGAAGACCATCCTCGAGACCGGCGCGGACCCGGCTTCGATGTTCGCCGACGACGCCGCGACGGAGAACGCGGTGGAGGAATGCCTGCGCTACGACCCGCCGCTCCACGTCTTCACGCGCTGGGTGCTGGAGGACCTGGAGGAGAGCGGCGTCTCCCTCAGGAAGGGCGACAGGATCGGCCTCGTGCTCGGCGCGACCGGCCGCGACCCGCGCGTCAATCCGGATCCGGACCGCTTCGACCCGGCCCGCGAGAGCCCGCAGCACACCGCGTTCGGCGCCGGCATCCATTTCTGCATCGGCGCGCCGCTGGCGCGGCTGGAGATGCAGGTGGCGCTGCCGATCCTGTTCGCGCGCTGCCCGTCGCTGCGCCTCGCCGAACCGCCGGTCTACCGCGACGCCTATCACTTCCACGGGCTCGAGCGGCTGATGGTGACGACGTGAAGCGGCTGCCGCCCCTCGTCTCGCATCAGCATTACGAGGCGCCGTTGCCCGCGCGCCATCGCTTTCCCATGGGCAAGTACGGCGCGCTGCGCCGCGCGCTCGAGGCGGAGGGGATCGTGCCGGACGGCTTCGTCGGGCCCGAGCCGGCCGACGCCGGGACGATCGGGCTCGCGCACGATCCGGCCTACGTCGAGCAGGTCTTCACCCAGACCGTGCCGGCGGCGATCGAGCGGCGCATCGGGCTGCCTATCGACGCGGGCGTCGCCCGGCGCGCGCGGGCCTCGATCGGCGGCACGCTCCTCGCGGCGCGGCTGGCCTTGGAGCACGGCCTCTCGGGCTCCACCGCGGGCGGCAGCCACCACGCCCAGCGGGCCGGCGGGGCGGGGTTCTGCGTCTTCAACGACGTGGCCGTCGCGGCGCTGGCGCTTCATCGCGAGGGCGCGATCCGCCGCGCGCTCGTCGTCGACCTCGACGTCCACCAGGGCGACGGCACGGCCGACATCCTGCGCGACGAGCCCGACCTCGTCACGCTCTCGATCCACGCCGAGAAGAACTATCCCGTGCGCAAGATCGCGAGCGATCGCGACGTCGGCCTCCCCGACGCGCTCGAGGACGACGCCTATCTGCAGGAGATCGCGGCGCACGTGCCCGACATGATGGACCGGGTCGCCCCCGACATCGTGTTCTACAATGCCGGCGTCGACCCCCACCGCGAGGACAGGCTCGGGCGCCTCGCCCTCTCCGACGAGGGCCTGTGGCGGCGCGACCGCTTCGTCGTCGCCGAGGCGCGGCGGCGCGGAATCCCCCTCGTCGCGGTGATCGGCGGCGGCTACGGCGAGGATTCCGAGGCGATCGGAAAGCGCCACGCGCTGGTGTTTCGCGCGATGGCGGAACGGGGTGTGTGAGGGGCCGGAATCCAGGACTTGGAAGTAAGCCGGATTCGGCATCTCCCGTAAGAACAATCCCGCTCGCGTGCCGGAAACCAAGCGTTAACCATACGCATTGAAGATCGCCGACGCCGCCGATGCGTCGGCGGGCGGATGACGGGGTTCAAGACCATGGGCGAGACGCGCATCACCCGGCGGGGACCGCCGCGCGCAGACGCCGTACGGTCCACGATCGTGCGGCTTGCGGACTACGCAGGCACGAGGCCGCGCCCCGCGCCGCCCGAGGACGCGCCGCGCGGAGAGATCCTGCTCTTCACCGGGGTGATGTATGAACGCCGCGCGCCGGACAGCGAGGGCGCCCACGCGCCGGACACGCCGCGGCGCCGCCGTCGCCGCTAGCCTCGCCCTGGCCGCTCTCGCGGCGCTTTCCGCCTGCGCGCCGCGCGGCGATTTCGGCCGGCCCGCGCCCTCCGTGATCGGCGACCGCGTGCTTCCCTTCGCCGGCCGCGCCACGGCGGAGATCTACGGGCAGCCCGCCTCCTGGTCGATCCTCACCGACGACGAGCGCGAATTGCGGACGCGCGCCTACCGATTCCTGATGCCGGCGCACGAGTGGCAGGTGATCGAGCGCGTGCTCGCCGATCTCGCCCGCCACCGCATCATCCCCACCTCGCTCTCGTTCCAGGCCCGCCGCGGCTATTGGGACGCGCTGCGCTTCTCGCGCGGGACGTCGCCCGCGCCGCTGTTCCGGCGCATCGCCCAGGACGCGGAGCAGGATCGTGTGCTGATCGCGCCTTTGCGGACGATGGCCGAGCGGGTGCTGGAGGCGGACCGGGCGCGGCTGCAGTTCCTGCTCTACGTGCGGCATCTGGAGGAGCGCCAGGCGGAGGAGGCGGCGCTGCGGGTCGCCGAGAACCGGTGCCTGATCGCCTGGATCCGCGCCGAGGCCCGCGAGCGCGCCGAGCGCTACCGATTCGCGCTCGAGCGCCTCGCCGTCGAGGCCCCCCAGCGTGACGCCGTCGGCCCCGAGCGCGCGCTCGCGGCGCTCGAGCCCGAGATCGCCACCCTCGATACGCTGCCCGTCGGCGCGCTCGACGCCTGCGCCGACGACGTCGCGCCGACCCCCGCACCCGTCGCAGGCCCCGCCGCGCCGCCGCCGGACGGGGTGATCGTGTTCAAGGAGTGAGCGAGGGGGGGGCTGCCCATCCCCTGACCACCCCCTGCCTTCCTTTTCACCCTGCCTCCAAATTGACAGCCGCCTCGGCATTTGATCACATGGTCAAAACTAGAGTCGGTCCAAAAGAGACCGGCCGAGGGTGAACGTGTCCGATTGATCGCGAGCGAGACCGTGCGTCGAGTATCCGCGCGGCTCGGGGAGGCTCATCCATGAGCACGCATCCTGACATCGGGGCCGGGCGGATCCCGGCCGGGGAGATCGAGGCGGGCTTTGCCGATCTCCATCCGGCGCTCGACCGGAACGAGGCGCGCGTCGCCTCCGAGCGCTGCCTGTTCTGCTACGACGCGCCCTGCATCCAGGCCTGCCCGACGGGCATCGACATCCCGATGTTCATCCGCCAGATCATGACGGAGAACCCGCAAGGGGCGGCCAAGACGATCCTCGACGCCAATATCTTCGGCGGCATGTGCGCCCGCGTCTGCCCGACGGAGACCCTCTGCGAGGAAGCTTGCGTGCGCATGGACGAGGGCAAGCCCGTCGAGATCGGGCGCCTCCAGCGCTACGCCACCGACGCGCTGTTCTCCGCGGGCCGCCAGCTCTATCGCCAGGGTCCGGCGACGGGCGCGCGGGTCGCGGTCGTCGGCGCGGGGCCTGCGGGCCTCTCCTGCGCCCACAAGCTCGCGACGCTGGGTCATTCGGTCGACGTGTTCGAGGCGCGGGAGAAGGCCGGCGGCCTCAACGAGCACGGCATCGCCGCCTACAAGACGACCGACGGCTTCGCCCAGCGCGAGGTGGAGTACCTCCTCGAGGTCGGCGGCATCACCGTCCATCACGGCAGGCGTCTGGGGCGCGACGTCACGCTTTCGGGCCTCGCGGCGGAATACGATGCGGTCTTCCTCGGCCTAGGCCTCCAGGCGGTGAACGCGCTCGGCGTCGACGAGAGCGGGCTTTCCAACATCGAGGACGCCGTCGCCTTCATCGAGCGCCTGCGCCAGGCGCCGGACCTCTCCGCTCTGCCCATCGGCCGCAAGGTGATCGTGGTCGGCGGCGGCATGACGGCGATCGACGCCGCCGTGCAGGCGAAGAAGCTCGGCGCGGAGGAGGTCACCCTCGTCTATCGCCGCGGCGCGGACGCCATGCCGGCCTCGCGCTACGAGCAGGAGGTGGCGCTCACGAACGGCGTCGTCATCCGGCACTTCGCACGGCCCTATGCGGTGCAGGGGGAGGGGGGCGTCCTCGCCTCCGTCCTGTTCATGCGCACCGCGCTGGAGGGCGGCGCGCTCGTCGACACCGGCGAGACCTTCGAGCTCCCCGCCGACCAGCTGTTCAAGGCGATCGGCCAGGTCTTCCTGCCGACCGACGTCGCCGACGAGAGCGCCGTCATCGAGATGGACGGCCCGAAGATCAAGGTCGACGCCGAGTGCCGCACCTCGCTGCCCAAGGTCTGGGCCGGCGGCGACTGCACCCGCGGCAAGGACCTCACCGTCGTCGCGGTGGAGGACGGCAAGCAGGCCGCCCTCTCCATCCACCGGGCGCTCGCCGCCCGCATGCCGCTCGCGGCAGAGTGAGGGAGGACGAGACCATGGCAGACCTGTCCGTCGATTTCTGCGGCATCAAGGCGCCCAACCCCTTCTGGCTCGCCTCCGCGCCGCCAACCGACAAGGCCTACAACGTCGAGCGCGCCTTCCGCGCCGGCTGGGGCGGCGTCGTCTGGAAGACGCTCGGCGAGGACCCGCCGATCGTCAACGTGTCCGGCCCGCGCTACGGCGCGATCCACGGGCCGGACCGGCGCGTGATCGGCTTCAACAACATCGAGCTGATCACCGACCGCCCGCTCGAGGTGAACCTGCGCGAGATCAAGGAGGTCAAGCGCAAGTGGCCCGACCGCGCCATGGTGGTCTCGCTGATGGTGCCGTGCACCGAGGAGAGCTGGAAGGCCATCCTGAAGCGCGTCGAGGAGACCGAGGCCGACGGCGTCGAGCTCAATTTCGGCTGCCCGCACGGCATGTCCGAGCGCGGCATGGGCTCGGCGGTGGGGCAGGTCCCGGAATACGTCGAGATGGTCGCGCGCTGGTGCAAGCAGCACACGCGCATGCCGGTGATCGTGAAGCTCACGCCCAACGTCACCAACGTGCTCGGCCCCGCCCAGGCGGCCAAGCGCGGCGGGGCGGACGCGGTGTCGCTGATCAACACCGTCAACTCCATCATGCATGTCGACCTCGATGCCATGTCCCCCTGGCCGCACACCGACGGCAAGGGCACGCACGGCGGCATGTGCGGGCCGGCGGTGAAGCCGATCGCGCTCAACATGGTCGGCGAGATCGCCCGCAACGCCGAGACCCGCGGCATGCCGATCTCCGGCATCGGCGGCATCGAGACCTGGAAGGACGCCGCCGAGTTCATGGCGCTCGGCGCCGGCACCGTGCAGGTCTGCACGGCGGCGATGGTCTACGGCTTCAAGATCGTCGAGGAGATGAAGTCGGGCCTGTCCGACTGGATGGACGCCAAGGGTTATTCCCGCGTGTCGGACTTCGTCGGCCGCGCCGTGCCCAACGTCACCGACTGGCAGTACCTGAACCTCGACTACGCGGTGAAGGCCCAGATCGACCAGGACGCCTGCATCAAGTGCGGGCGCTGCCACATCGCCTGCGAGGACACCTCGCACCAGGCGATCACCAACATGGTCGAGGGCGTGCGCAAGTTCGAGGTGATCGAGGAGGAATGCGTCGGCTGCAATCTCTGCGCCGTCGTCTGCCCGGTGGAGAACTGCATCACCATGGTGCCGCTGGAGAACCAGGTCGACAAGCGCACCGGCCGCGTCGTCGACGGCTCGTACCGGAACTGGACGCAGCACCCCAACAACCCGATGGCGGAGAAGCCGGTAGCCTACGACACCGACGCCGCGCTCGAGCCGGCGGAGTGAACCCGGCGCCCGCGCGGGGCTCACGTCCCGCGCGGCATCGCCCCGTCGAGCAGGAGACGCACGAGCCCCTCGCGCGTCTCCGCGAAGAAGGCCTCGTCCGCCAGCGTGCGGCCCGTCACGGCCGCGACCTGCGAGGAGAAGTCGGCGTAATGCTGCGTCGTCGCCCAGATCGCGAAGATGAGCGTGTGCGGATCGACCGGGGCGAGCCGCCCGGCGGCGATCCAGCGCTCGAGGATCGCGACCTTGTCGTCGACGAGCGCCTTCAGCGGGCCGTCGAGCACGCGTCCCAGCAGCGGCGCCCCCTGCAGGATCTCGAGGGCGAACAGCTTGGAGGCGGCGGGCATGTCGCGGGAATAGGCGAGCTTGCGGGCGACGTAGGCGGCGAGCGCCGCGCGCGGGTCGCGCCCCTCGTCGAGCTCGCGCAGGGGCTCGAGCCAGAGCTCGAGCGTGCGGCGGAGGACCGCGAGATAGAGCGCGTCCTTGGTCTTGAAGTAGTAGAGGAGGTTCGGCTTGGAAAGCCCTGCCGCCGCTGCGATCGCGTCGATGCGGGCGCCGTGGTAGCCGCGGCTCGCGAAGGCGTCGAGCGCCGCGTCGAGAATGCGCTCCTCGTTGGCCTCGCCCGCCCGGGTGCGCAGGCCGTTGCGCGACGTCGTCGTCTCCTGCTCGCCCACGCGGATCGCCTCGTCCATGCCGTCCTCCCAGCTTGCCGCGACCGTATGGCCGGGATGCGGCGCGAGGCAAGCGCCGATGGCCACGCTTCTCGTGTGGTTTCTTTGCCGCGGCGTGGGGCGGGATGCCGAAGGGATGGGCAGGGGCAGCCGGCCTCGCGTCCGCGATCCGCGCTGACGCGCGCGGCACGGGTCTTGCCGGGGACGAGGCGTGAACGGAGCGGATCGGGCTCTTGCGCCGTCGGCGCGTGCGGACGAAGCTGAGGGGGTACGGGAACGACATGCGTCTGGAGGAGTACATGGCTGGGTCCGCCGCACCGATCGGCGTCGGCGAGGGTGCTCCCGCATCCGCGGCGGCGGGCGATGCGCCGGTGATCGACGTCCGGGGGCTCTCGCTGACCTTCCAGACCGCGGACGGGCCGGTCTACGCGCTCTCCGACGTCGACCTCCAGGTCGCGGAAGGCGAGTTCGTCTCCTTCATCGGCCCCTCCGGCTGCGGCAAGACCACGCTGCTGCGCGTCATCGCCGATCTGGAGCGCGCCACCGGCGGCTCGATCGGGGTCAACGGCATGACGCCGGAGGAAGCCCGCCTGAAGCGCGCCTACGGCTTCGTCTTCCAGGCGCCGGCGCTCTATCCCTGGCGCACGGTCGGCCGCAACGTCGAGCTCCCGCTCGAGATCTTCGGGCTCTCCAAGGCGGAGCGGCGGGCGCGGGTCGCCGAGATGCTCGAGCTCGTCAATCTCGCGGGCTTCGAGAAGAAATATCCCTGGCAGCTCTCCGGCGGCATGCAGCAGCGCGCCTCCATCGCCCGCGCGCTCTCCTTCGACCCGCAGCTGCTGCTGATGGACGAGCCCTTCGGCGCGCTGGACGAGATCGTGCGCGACCACCTGAACGAGCAGCTCCTCCAGCTCTGGGCGAAGACCAGGAAGACGGTCGTCTTCGTCACGCACTCGATCCCGGAGGCGGTGTTCCTCTCCACCAAGATCGTGGTGATGTCGCCGCGTCCCGGCCGGATCATCGACGTCATCGACTGCGATCTCGGCCCGGACCGCCCCCTCGACATCCGCGAGACGCCCGAATTCCTGAAGATCGCCCACCGCGTCCGCGAGGGGCTCCGTGCGGGGCATTCGTACGATGATTGAGGGGGTGCGCGCGGCCGTCCGGGATGACGGGGGTTGTCACCCCGGGTCGCGAAGCGGGCCCGGGGCCCAGAACCGCAGGTGTGTCTCTCAGCGTGCGCGGCAGCGCGCGCGTCCACGGACCTTGCCGGAAGCCATCCCCGCCGCGGCGCTCGCGCGCCGCTCTCCGAAGACCTGTGGTTCTGGGTCCCGGACTTGCTTCGCAATCCGGGATGACGGGGGAGGGCGCCCATGACCGCCGGAACCAGCTCCTCCACCACCGTCCCCCTCGTCGGCGCGGCCCGTCCCGGCCTTCTCGGCAAGCTCTGGCGCGGCAATCTCGGCCCCGTCCTCGTCGTCGTCGCCGTCATCATGGCGATCTGGTACGTCGCCGCGATCTGGATGAACTGGCAGGGCGTCTCCGAGCGCTTCGCCCGCATGGGCCAGGAGGCGACCGCGAGCACGGTCTTCTGGCAGACCATGGCCGAGGACCGGCCGATGCTGCCCGCGCCGCACCAGATCCTGGTCGAGCTCGACAAGACCATCCTCGACACCGCGCCCACCTCGCGGCGCAGCCTCGTCTACCACGCCACCGAGACCATCTCGGCGACGCTGGTGGGCTTCCTGATGGGCTCGGCGCTCGGCGTCCTGCTCGCCGTGGGGATCGTCCACCTGAAGACCCTCGAGAAGAGCCTGATGCCCTGGGTGATCTCCTCGCAGACCGTGCCGATCCTCGCCATCGCGCCGATCATCGTGGTGGTGCTGGGCTCGATCGGCCTGCGCGGGCTGATCCCGAAGGCGATCATCTCGTCCTATCTCTGCTTCTTCCCGGTCACCATCGGGATGGTGAAGGGGCTGGAGGCGCCCGACCGCATCCAGAGGGACCTGATGCGCACCTATTCGGCGTCGGGCTGGGAGATCTTCTGGAAGCTGCGCCTGCCGGCCTCGCTGCCCTACCTCTTCGCCTCTCTCAAGGTCGCGATCGCGATCTCGCTCGTCGGCGCCATCGTCGCCGAGCTGCCGACCGGCGCGCAGGCGGGGCTCGGCGCGCGGCTGCTGGCGGGCTCCTATTACGGGCAGACGATCCAGATCTGGTCGGCCCTCGTCGTCGCGGCCGCCTGCGCGGCGCTCCTCGTCGTCGCGGTGGGCCTCCTCGAGAAGGCGGTGATGCGCGCCATGGGAGGCCGGCCGTGAGCGGGTTCCTGGCCCGCCGCCTCGCGAGCCCGGCCAGGGTCGCCTGGCTGATCGCGCTGACCTGGGTCGGCTGCGTCTACGCGCTCGGGCTGGTACATCAGCCCGACGTCGCGGGCGAGGCGGGCGGCGGCTTCTGGGCGCTGGTGATCGCGCTCTGGGCGGCGGCGACGCTCTCCGTCTCCGGGCTCGCCGGCCTGAAGACGCGCTCCAAGACGGGGAAGGCCGCGGTCGACCTCCTCACGCCGCTCCTGTTCGGCGCCTTCCTGTTCTTCCTGTGGGAGGTGATCGTCGTCGGCTTCGGCGTGCCGCCGGCTCTGATGCCGCCGCCGTCGGCCATCTTCGAGCGCTTCCTCGCCTCGAGCGACCTGCTCTGGGCGGATTTCCGGCAGACCTTCCTCAAGGGCGTGCTCGCCGGCTACGCCATCGGCTGCCTGTCGGGCTTCGCGGTGGCGATCCTCGCCGACCGCGTGCCGTTCCTGCGGCGCGGGCTGCTGCCCGTCGGCAACTTCGTCGCCGCGCTCCCCATCATCGGCATCGCGCCGATCATGGTGATGTGGTTCGGCTTCGACTGGCAGTCCAAGGCCGCGGTCGTCGTGGTGATGACCTTCTTCCCCATGCTGGTGAACGTCGTCGCCGGCCTGGAGGAGGCGTCCCGAATGGAGCGCGACCTGATGCGCTCCTACGCGGCGGGCTACTGGGAGACGCTGGTGAAGCTGCGGCTCCCGGCGGCGTTGCCCTTCGTCTTCAACGCGCTGAAGATCAACTCGACCCTCGCCCTCATCGGCGCGATCGTGGCCGAGTTCTTCGGCACGCCCATCGTGGGCATGGGCTTTCGCATCTCGGCCGAGGCGGCGCGCCTCGGCCTCGACATGGTCTGGGCCGTGATCGCGCTCGCCGCGATCGCCGGTTCCGCCTTCTACGGTCTCGTCGCGCTGATCGAGCGCGCCGCGACCTTCTGGCATCCGTCGATCCGCAAATAAGAGGGGTGCGGCGACGGCAGTGAGGGAGAGAGGAACATGCTGAAGAAGACGGTACTCTCAGGGGCCGTGGGGCTCGGGCTTCTCGTCGGGATGGGCGCCGGCGCGCAGGCGCAGGACATGACCGACATCACGCTCCAGCTGAAATGGGTCACCCAGGCCCAGTTCGCGGGCTATTACGTGGCCAAGGACAAGGGCTTCTACGAGGAGGAGAACCTCGACGTCACGATCAACCCGGGCGGCCCGGACATCGCGCCCCCGCAGCTGATCGCCGGCGGCGGCGCCGACGTGATCGTCGAGTGGATGCCGGCGGCGCTCGCCGCCCGCGAGCGCGGCGTGCCGCTCGTCAACATCGCCCAGCCCTTCGAGCTCTCGGGCATGATGCTGACCTGCCGCGAGGACACCGGCATCGAGAGCCCGGAGGACTTCCCGGGCAAGACGCTCGGCGTCTGGTTCGCCGGCAACGAGTATCCGTTCCTCGCCTGGATGTCGCGGCTCGGCCTCGCCACCGACGGATCCGACGGCGGCGTCACCGTGCTGCGCCAGGGCTTCAACGTCGACCCGCTGATCCAGGGCCAGGCGGACTGCGTCTCGACCATGACCTACAACGAATACTGGCAGGTCATCGACGCGGGCTTCACGCCCGAGCAGCTCGTCGTCTTCCCCTATTCGGACCAGGGCGTCGCCACGCTGGAGGACGGCCTCTACGTCGACGAGAACCGGCTCGAGGATCCGGAATTCGTCGACGCCATGGCCCGCTTCGTCCGCGCCTCGATGAAGGGCTGGGAGTACGCCCGCGAGAACCCGGAAGAGGCGGCCATGATCGTGCTCGAGAACGACGCCACCGGCGCCCAGACCGAGGAGCACCAGGTCCGGATGATGGGCGAGATCGCCAAGCTCCTCGACACCGGCGAGGGCGCGGGCCGTCTCGACCCGGCCGACTACGAGCGCACCGTCGAGACGCTGCTCTCGTCGGGCGGCGACAGCCCGGTCATCTCCGAGGCCCCCGAGGGCGCCTGGACGCACGTGATCGTCGACGAGGCGGGCCTCTGAGGCTGCGACACCAGGGGCCGGCCGCGTCGCCGGCCGGTCCCGCCACCGAACGAAACGGACAATGCGAGGGGAGGGCGCCATGGCCTTCGTGATCAAGGGCGGAACCGTCGTCAACGCGGACATCGCCGAGCGCGCCGACGTGCTCGTCGAAGGGGAGACCATCGTCGCGGTCGGGCCGGACCTCGAGGTCCCGGCGGGCGCCGAGGTGATCGACGCCACCGGCGCCTACGTCATGCCGGGCGGTCTCGACCCGCACACGCACATGGAGTTCCACTTCATGGGCACGGTCTCGGCCGACGACTTCGAGTGGGGCACCAAGGCCGCGCTCGCCGGCGGCACGACCATGATCGTCGACTTCTGCATCCCGGGCCCCGGCCAGCGCATGACCGAGGCCTATCGGGACTGGCGGGCGAAGTCCGAGAAGGCGGCGGCGGACTATTCCTACCACCTCGCCGTGACGGACTGGACCGAAGAGATCTTCGACGACATGGCCGTCATCGTGAACGAGTGCGGCGTCAACACCTTCAAGCATTTCATGGCGTACAAGGGCGCGCTGATGGTGGAGGACGACGTGCTCTTCCACTCCTTCAAGCGCTGCGCCGATCTCGGCGCCATGGCGATGGTCCACGCCGAGAACGGCGAGGTCGTCGCGCAATTGCAGGAGGACTACATGGGCCGCGGCATGAGCGGTCCCGAGTTCCACGCCTATTCGCGCCCGCCCGAGGTCGAGGGCGAGGCGGCCAACCGCGCGATCATGATCGCCGACATGGCCGGCTGCCAGCTCTACATCGTGCACGTGTCGTGCAAGGAGGCGCACGAGG
This sequence comes from Salinarimonas sp., assembly GCF_040111675.1. Lineage (NCBI taxonomy): Bacteria > Pseudomonadati > Pseudomonadota > Alphaproteobacteria > Hyphomicrobiales > Salinarimonadaceae > Salinarimonas > Salinarimonas sp. Next base: position 1,621,312 of record NZ_CP157794.1, read on the forward strand.
CCATCGCCCGCGCCCGCGCCGCCGGCAAGCGCGTCTACGGCGAGCCGCTGATCCAGCACCTGACGCTCGACGAGACCGACTACCACAACACCGATTGGGTCTACGCCGCGCGCCGCGTGATGTCCCCGCCCTTCCGGCCGAAGAAGCACCAGGAGAACCTCTGGCACGGGCTCCAGGCCGGCTCGCTGCAGGTGGTCGCGACCGACCATTGCGCCTTCACCACCGAGCAGAAGCTCATGGGCGTCGACGACTTCCGCAAGATCCCCAACGGCACCGGCGGCCTTCAGGACCGCATGCCGGTGCTGTGGACGCACGGCGTGCGCACGGGGCTCCTCACGCCGAGCGAGTTCGTGGCCGCGACCTCGGCGAACTCGGCCCGGATCCTCAATTGCTATCCCCGCAAGGGCGCGATCCGCAAGGGCGCGGACGCGGACATCGTGATCTGGGACCCGGAGGCGACGAAGACGATCTCGGCCGCGTCCCAGGTCTCGCGGATCGACTACAACGTCTTCGAGGGCATGGAGGTGACGGGCCTGCCGGCCAAGGTGTTCCTGCGCGGCCGGCTCGCGGCGGAGAACGGCCAGGTCATCGCCGATCGCGGCTGGGGGACCTTCATCCCGAGGAAGCCCTTCCCCGCGCCGGCGACCGCGCTCGCCACCTTCAAGGCGCTCACCGCGCCGCGCCCGATCGTGCGCGAGCACGGGACGGTGGTGCCGTAACGCGCGCCTCTGCACGGCGGCTCGTCGAGACGCGCGGCGACCGCCGGATCCTCGTCCTTCCCTGTAGGGGAAGGTGGCTCGGCGTAGCCGAGACGGATGGGGCGCGGAGCGGAGCGACGCGTTCGGCGAAGCCGAAGCCGGGGACGGGCCGCAACGGCGCAGGTCGGGAGCCCCCGATTTCCGCTTCGCGGAACACGCCTTCGGCGTGCCCCATCCGTCCCGCCGCTTCGCGTCGGGCCACCTTCCCCTACAGGGAAGGAGAACCCATGCAGGGGAAGGAGAATTCCCGCTTCGACAGGGTACTGCCGGCATGGACAAGCGACTGGTGGTGGAGCTGATCCCGGGCCCGGCCTTCCTCGTCGGGCATATGGTCGGGGGCATATTCGTGGGTGCGGGGTTCGCGGCCGTGGCGACGGGGCTCGCCATCCTGCTGCGGTGGCGGTGGGACCGAACCCTGCCCTTGATGGCGATCTCCATCTTCGCGCTGACGATCGTCCTGCTCTCGATCGGCCTCGTCCTGGACGACACGACCTACGTCAAGGTCAGCAACACCGTCGGCTCGCTCGCATTCGCGGCCATCATCGCTTTCGGGATGCTTCTGCGGCCCAGCCTGCTGCGCCGCACGCTCGGCTACGGCATCCACATGACGAAGCACGGATGGCGCACCCTTCATGGCGCCTGGATCGGGCTTTCCGTCGCGAGGGCCGCGGCGAACGAAATCGTGTGGCGGAATTATTCGGATCGTACGTGGGCGATCTACAACGGAGTGTCGGATGTCGCGTGGATCGGGCTCTTCTTCATCGTCACCTCGATCGTGGCGCATCGTTACTGGGACGAGCGGACAGCGGGCGACGCGGTCGTGAGATCCGCTGAACTCGAGAATTGAACACGGGGTTGGAGAAGACCAATGCAGAACCTCACCATCGACGCCCAGCGCCTCTGGGACACCCTGATGGAGACCGCCAAGGTGGGCGGGACCGCAAAGGGCGGCATCAAGCGGCTCACGCTCACCGATCTCGACCGCGAGATCCGCGACTGGTTCAAGGCCGAGTGCGAGAGCCTCGGCTGCACGGTCGTGGTCGACGAGGTGGGCAACATGTTCGCCACCCGCCCCGGTAAGCGCTCCGACGTCGCGCCGATCGCCATCGGCTCGCATCTCGACACCCAGCCCACCGGCGGCAAGTTCGACGGCGTGCTCGGCGTGCTGGGCGGGCTCGAGGTGATGCGCACGCTCCACGCGCTGGGCTACGAGACCAATGCGCCGCTGATGCTGGTCAACTGGACGAACGAGGAGGGCTCGCGCTTCGCGCCCGCCATGCTGGGCTCGGGCGTCTATGCCGGCGTCTTCGACACCGCCTTCGCCGACAGTCGCGAGGACCGCCAGGGCGTCACCTTCAAGGAGGCCATCGACGCCATCGGCTATCGCGGCACGAAGAAGCCCGGCGAGGTGACGTTCTCCGCCATGCTCGAGCTCCATATCGAGCAGGGGCCGATCCTGGAGGCCGAGGGCAAGACCATCGGCGTCGTGCAGGGCGTGCAGGGCATGCGCTGGTACGAGGTGACGCTCACCGGCCGCGAGGCGCATACCGGCTCGACGCCGATGCGGCTGCGCAAGAACGCCCTCGTCGGCGCCGCCCGCCTCGTCGACCGAATCGACGCCATCGCTCACGAGCACGCGCCGCACGCGGTCGGCACGGTGGGCCTGCTCGAGGTCACGCCGAACTCGCGCAACGTCATCCCGGGCCAGGTCTTCTTCACGGTGGACTTCCGCCATCCGGAGGACGCCGTCCTCGCGCAGATGGAGGCGAAGCTCTACGCCGTCATCGACGAGATCGCCGGCGCCATCGGGCTCGAGGCCGAACGCAAGAAGGTGTGGGACTCTCCGCCCGTGAAGTTCGACCCGGACCTGATCGCCGCCGTGCGCAACGGTGCGGAGAAGGCGGGCTTCTCGCATCGCGACATCATCTCGGGCGCCGGGCACGACGCCGCCTACACCGCCCGCGTTGCGCCGACCACCATGGTGTTCGTCCCCTGCGAGGGCGGGCTCTCGCACAACGAGGCGGAATCGACCTCGTTCGACGAGTGCGCCGCGGGAGCGCAGGTGCTGCTCAACGCGCTCCTGGAATACGACAGCCGCTTCGCCTGAGGAGGCGGGGCGACCCGGGACGGGCCCGACCGGGCGCGGCCATCGGCCGCGTCGATCCGCGGCCGATCGTCGGCGGCCGGTGCTCGCCGCCCGCGCGGCGGCTCGGCCGCGCTCCGTTCGCCATGGGCGGGCGCACGTGCGATGCGGATGCGCGCTATGCTGGTATTCTCCGGCGCTGAGAAGTAATCGTGCAGCGATAACGCTAGCCGACTTAGTAAAAGCCGTCAAAAAACTGTTACGCGCCGGCTCTAGAGCGAGACCGTCGCGTGCAATCGCGCGCGTTTCTCCACGCACCCAGGATCGGAGATCGCCTCCATGTTCCGCACCTCCCTTCTCGGCATGACCGCCGCCGCCGCGCTCGTCGCCGCGATCGCCGGGCCCGCCGCCGCTCAGGACTGGACGTCCGAGCTCCCCGTGTTCCGCATCGGCCTGCTCGGCGGCGAGAACGAGGCCGATCGCCTGCGCAACAACGAATGCCTGATCGAGGCGCTGGGCTCGCGTCTCGGCGTCCCGGTCGAGCTCTTCCCGGCGCCGGACTATGCGGGCGTCATGCAGGGCCTGCTCGCCGACCAGCTCGAGATGTCCTTTCTCGGCGCCTCCGGCTACGCCGGCATCTACCTGCAGGATCCCGAGGCGGTGGAGCCGATCTTCGTGAACGCCGAGGCCGACGGCTCGCTCGGCTACAAGTCGGTCATGTACGTGCGCACCGATTCCGGCATCGAGTCGCTCGAGGGCATGCAGGGCCGCTCGCTCGCCTACGCCGATCCGAACTCGACCTCGGGCTACCTGGTGCCGCGCTTCGAGCTCGGCCAGCAGGGCATCGCCGACGACTACTTCTCGACGACCGGCTTCGGCGGCGGTCACGAGCAGGCGGTGGTCGCCGTGCTCAACGGCCAGTACGACGGCGGCGTGACCTGGGTGTCCGGCGTCGGCGAGCCGTCCGAGGGCTACACCCGCGGCAACCTGCGCCGCATGATGGACAACGGCCTCCTCGACATGGCCGACCTGCGCATCATCTGGGAATCGAACCTGATCCCGAACGGCCCGATCGTGCTCCGCAAGGACGTGCCGGCCGAGGTTCGCGAGATCGTGGTCGAGTATTTCGGCAACCAGCGCGAGATCGATGCCGAGTGCTACGTCAACGTCTCCTTCGGCGACGGCGCGGGCTGGAAGCCGGTCGACCACGCCTTCTACGAGGGCGTCGTGACCATGCGCAAGGCCGAGATGGAAGGCTCGCGCTGAACCGCGGACCAGATCGCGACGGACCCTCGCCCCGGGCGAGGGTCCGTTTTGCGTGGCGCGGCGCTCGCTGCGCCCTGCCGGCCGCCCGACACCTCGCGAGGACCTCATGCTGGAATTCAAGCAGCTCACCAAGCGCTTCAACGACACCGTCGCCGTCGACTCGGTCACGCTGACGATCCCCAAGGGGCAGATGGTGGGCGTGATCGGGCGCTCCGGCGCGGGCAAGTCGACGCTGCTGCGCATGATCAACCGTCTCAACGACCCCTCGGGCGGCGAGCTGATCTACCGCGGCGTCGACGTCGCCAAGCTGAAGGGCGCGGAGCTGCGCAAGTGGCGCTCGGACTGCGCCATGGTGTTCCAGCAGTTCAACCTCGTCGGCCGGCTCAACGTGATCACCAACGTCATGACCGGGCGCCTGCACGAGCACGGCTTCGTGTCCTCGATGCTGCAGCTCTTCTCCGCGCAGGAGCGCGCCTTCGCCATCCGCGCCCTCGACCGTCTCGGCATGGCGCATACGGCGCTCCAGCAGACGGACACCCTCTCCGGCGGCCAGATGCAGCGCGTCGCCATCGCCCGCGCGCTCGTCCAGGAGCCCGAGATCCTGCTCGCCGACGAGCCCATCGCCTCGCTCGACCCGCTCAACGCCAAGGTGGTCATGGACGCGCTGCGGGCGATCAACGTCGAGGACGGGCTGACCGTCGTGTGCAATCTCCACACCCTCGACACCGCGCGCGCTTATTGCGACCGCATCATCGGCATGCAGGCCGGGCGCGTCGTCTTCGACGGCGCCGCGCACGAGCTCACCGACGCGGCCGCGCGCGAGATCTACGGCGCCGAGGCCGGCGACGCCTTCCAGGAAGGCCTCACCTCCACCTCGCTCGGCGGCCATCCGGCGCCTGCGGCGGCGGCGGTCTGAGCCATGACCGCCCATGCGCTCACCTCCTCGGCGGCCGGTCCGGAGGCGCCCGACGCCGTCGCCCTGTTCGAGACCCATCGCAAGGCGCTCATCCGCCAGAAGATGTGGACGAACCTCCTCTTCCTCGGCCTCTTCCTGGCGATGCTCGCCTGGTCGATCGACGTCTCGCGCTTCTTCCCGGAGCGGCTGGCGCAGGGCGTCCCCCGGATCTTCGAGTATTTCGGCACGGTCCTGCCGAGCCTCGAATGGGACAAGCTCTTCCTGCCCCGGGGCGAGGACGGGCGCGCGGTGCCGGGCTCGCTGACGTTCTGGTATTCCGACTTCGCCAAGTACGTCCGGCTCATCTTCGAGACGATCCTGATGGCGATGACGGCGACGATCCTCGGCGCCGCCGCCGCCTTCGCACTGTGCTTCGCCGCCGCGCGCAATCTCGCGCCGAAGGGCTGGGTCGGCGTGCTCTGCCGGCGGACGCTCGAGGTCTGCCGCGGCGTGCCGGAGATCCTCTACGCCCTCGTCCTCGTCTTCGCCGTCGGCATCGGCCCCCTCGCCGGCGTCATCGCCATCGCGATCCACACCGCGGGCGCGCTGGGCAAGCTCTTCGCCGAGGTCGCCGAGAACGCCTCGATGCGTCCGGTCGACGGCATCCGCTCGGTGGGCGGGTCCTGGTTCGAGGAAGTTCGCTACGGCATCGTCCCGCAAGTCCTGCCGAACTTCGCCTCCTATACGCTGCTACGCTTCGAGATCAACGTGCGCGCCTCCTCCATCGTCGGCTTCGTCGGCGCGGGCGGCATCGGGGCCGAGCTCAACCACACGATCAGCTTCTACTCGGACGACCGGGTCATGGCCGTGCTGATCCTGGTGGTGCTCACCGTGACCTGCATCGACCTGATCTCCGAGCGCGTGCGCCACGCCTTCATCGGGCGGGAGAACCTGAAATGAGGACGTTCACCCTCGCCGCGATCGGCCCCGCCGAGATCGAGGCGGCGCGCGCCGCGAACCCGAAGGCCTTCGGCGATCCCCTGCGCCGGGCCCTCGTGATCGGCTCGTGGGCCGTGATCCTCGGCTATCTGCTCTACTCGCTGTGGTTGTTCGAGTTCTACAAGCTGTTCGCGTCCTCCGAGAACGCCGTGCGCATGATCACGCGCATGTTCGTCTGGCAGGACATGGACACCTGGATGTACGAGCAGATCTACGTCGGCATCGCCCAGACCATCGCGATGGCCTTCCTGGGCACGCTGCTCGCGACGATCCTCGCCCTGGTCATCGCCTTCGCGGCGGCGCGCAACACGATGCCGCTGTGGCTGCCGCGGCAGGCGACGCGCCGTTTCCTCGACGTGCTGCGCGGCGTCGACCAGGTGATCTGGGGCCTCGTCTTCGTGCGCGCGGTGGGTCTCGGCCCGCTCGCGGGCGTCCTCGCCATCTTCGTCTCGGATACCGGCACGCTGGCCAAGCTCTATTCGGAGGCGATCGAGAACATCGACCGCAAGCAGGTGGAGGGCGTGCGCGCCACCGGCGCCGACGGCGCGCGCACCATCCGTTACGGCATCCTGCCGCAGATCCTGCCGGTCTTCATCTCGCTCTCGCTCTACTCCTTCGAGTCGAGCACGCGGTCCGCCACGATCCTCGGCCTCGTCGGGGCGGGCGGCGTCGGCATGGTCATCATCGAGCGCTTCCGCGCCGGCCTGTTCGATCAGGTGGCCTTCGTGGTGCTCAACGTCCTCGTCGTCATCGCCGTGATCGACTGGATCTCCGCGAGGATTCGCAAGCGCTTCATCGGAGAGCGCGGGCATTGAACGCGCCGAGCGGGCGTCGCCGCGCGCCCGTTCCCGCCCGCCGCAAGGTCTCGCGCTTCGCGCTGCGACGTTTCTTCACTTTTGTTTCTCGAGACCTCGCGGGCTCTACGCGACGGCGTCCATCCGGCCCGGCGCGAAAGCCGCCGAACGGCCAAGCTCGACCGTGCCCGATTTGCCACGGACGCGCTTTCGTGATCTCTTCGCGTTCACGGGGGGAGCTGCAGGCGTTATCAACCGGCGCCGGTGTTGCGGGCCGGGTGCGGCGGAGTCTCGGATGTCTCGAGCCATGGGGATCGGTCGAAAGCGAGCGGGAACGGCCCTGTGCCTTCTCGCCGCCGCGGGTGTTGCGGCCTTCGCCGCGCCGGCGCGCGCACAATTCGACTTCTTCGGCCTGTTCGGCCGCGACGAGGAGCCGCCCGAGCCGAGCGCCGAGGCGCTGCCCTACGCTTTCGACCTCCTCGTCGAGGGCGAGGCCGACGTCGACGACGCGCTGGAGACGATCTCGACCCTCTACCGCCTGCGCGGCGACCCGCCGCCGGACGCCGAGGCGCTGGTGCGCCGGGCGCAGAGCGATCTCGTGCCCTTCATCGACGCGCTCTGGGGGCTCGGCTACTACAACGCCCGCGTCCGCATCGAGGTGGCGGGCGTCCCCCTCACGATTCGCGGCGAGAACGCCGCGGCGGCGACCCAGGCGGCGCGCGCTTTCCGCGGGCAGGCGCTCGTGCCCGTGCGGGTGCTGATCGACACGGGCGAGATCTTCCGGATGCGCCAGATCCGGGTGCTCGGCCCGGAGGGCACGCCGCTCGCGCTGCCGGAGGGGGTCTACGCCCTCGAGCCCGGCGACCCCGCCGCCAGCGCCGGGATCCTGGCCGCGCAGGCCAACATCGTCGATTATTACCGCGCCGCCTCCCGGCCGCTCGCCGAGATCGCGGCGGTGGAGCCGGTCGTCGTGCATCCCGAGGGGATCATGGATCTCGCGATCCGTGTCGCGCCGGGGCCGGTCGCCGGCATCGGCCCGGTGGCGGTGAGCGGCAACGAGGGCGTTCCGGACTACGTCATCCGCTCCTTCATCTACACCGAGCCCGGCGACCCGTATTCGCCCGAGGCGATCGCCTCGATGCGCCGCTCGATCGGGCAGATCGAGGCGCTCTCGGCCGTGCGCGTGAACGAGGCGGACGCGCTGAACGCGAACGGCAACCTGCCGCTCGAGGTCGTCGTGTCCGAGCGGCTGCCGCGCGTCTTCGGCGTCTCGGCGAGCTACTCCACGTCGGACGGCCCTGCCGCGACGGTCTATTGGGCGCACCGCAACCTGTTCGGCGGAGCCGAGCGGCTGCGGCTCGAGGCGAGCGCGATCTACCTCACCCAGACCGGCGCGCGCGCGCAGGCGGCGGACGAGGAGTGGTGGGACGATCTCGGGGGCAAGGTCTCGGCGAGCTTCGTCAAGCCGGCTCTGTGGGGCACGCGCAACGACTTCCTCGCCGACGCCCTGGTCTCGCGCGATCGCACGTCCGGCTACACGGCCGAGCTCGTCAACGTGACGGCCGGCATCCGGCACCGCTTCGGCGAGCGTTCCAACCTCCAGGTCGGAGGCGAGTACGAGATCGGCCGCGGCACGGACGTGCTCGGCGACTACGACTACACGCTCGTCGGCATCCCCGTCGCTTTCGTGCAGGACGCGACCCTGTCGCGGCTCGACCCGCGCGAGGGCTACCGCATCCGCGCCGGGGTCACGCCCTATCTCGAGGCCTTCGGCTCGAGCGTCGGCTTCACCTACGCCGACGCCGAGGTCTCCGCCTATTTCCCGCTCGACCCGCTGAAGCGCTACGTCATCGCCGGGCGCGTCGAGGTTGGCTCCATCGTGGGCGCCGAGCTGAACGAGGTGCCGACCAACCGGCGTTTCTTCTCCGGCGGCGGCGGCTCGGTGCGGGGCTACGCCTATCGCAGCCTCGGTCCGCAGCTCGCGGGCGAGCCGATCGGCGGGCGCTCGCTGTTCGAGGCCTCGCTCGAGGCGCGTCTGCGCGTCACGGACAATATCGGCATCGTCCCCTTCGTCGATGCCGGCTCGGCCTTCCGCGAGAGCTATCCGAGCTTCGACGAGGAGCTGCGCTTCGCGGCCGGCGTCGGCCTGCGCTACCACACGCCGATCGGCCCGCTGCGCGCCGACGTCGCCTTTCCCCTCAACCCGGAGGAGGGGGACGACGCCTTCGGCCTCTATCTCGGCATCGGGCAGGCCTTCTGATGACGCGGCTGCGTACGTTTCTCCTCGCTCTCCTCCTGATCGGCGTCGCGCTCGCCGGCGGGGTCGTCGCGACCTCCTCGCTGCGCGCGCAGGAGGACCAGGGCGTTCTCGCGGGGCTGATCTCGAACCTGCTCTCGACGCCGACGCAGCAGATCTCCATCGGCGCGGTGGAGGGCGCGCTCTCCTCCGAGGCGACGATCCGCGACATCCGCATCTCGGACGAGGAGGGCGTCTTCCTCTCGCTCGACCGCGCGACCATCGACTGGAACCGCTCGGCGCTCGTCTTTCAGCGCCGTCTCGAGGTGAACGCGCTGACGCTCGGCACGCTGATCGTCGAGCGCCTGCCGGAGCGCGAGGACGTCGACGAGGAGGACGTGGAACAGGGCCCGCTCTTCCCCGAGCTGCCGCTCGAGGTCGACGTCGACCGTTTCGCGCTGGAGGAGCTCGTGCTCGGCGAGCCGGTGCTCGGCACGGCCGCGCGGCTGACCGCCGAGGGCTCGGCGCGGATCGGCGATCCGGAGGAGGGCCTCTCCCTCGACTTCGCCGCGCAGAGGCTCGACGAGCCCGGCGCCTTCGAGGCGGATATCGCCTATCGGCCGATCGAGAACACGCTCGCGCTCGACGTCACCCTGGACGAGCCGGCCGGCGGCCTCATGGCGCGCCTCCTCGACCTGCCGGGCCTGCCGCCGGTGCGGCTGTCCCTCCAGGGCGACGGCCCGCTCTCCGATTTCGCCGCCGACCTCGACTTCGAGGCCGGGCCGACCATCGGCGCGCAGGGCCGCGCCACGGTGGAGCGCACGGCCGACGCCTACGCCCTCGACCTCGATCTCGCCGCGCGGATCGCCGGCCTCCTGCCGGATGCGATCGCCCCGGTCTTCGAGGGCACGACGCAGCTCACGGGCGACGTCACGGTGGGCGACAGCGGCCGCATCGCGCTCGAGCAGCTGCGCCTCGCCTCGCCCGTGGCGGCGCTCGACGTCAGCGGCGCCGTCGGGCCGGAGGGCGCGCTCGATCTCTCGGTGGACGGCCGCGCGCTTCCGACCGAGGGCGGAATCACCGAGGCCGGCGCAGCGCGGATCGGCGAGCTCGCCCTCGACCTCGACATCGGCGGATCGATCCAGGCCCCGCGCGTCGACGGGCGGATCGTCGCGAACGGCGTCGCGACGCCGCAGGTCTCCCTCGACAGCCTCGACCTCACAATCGATTCCGCCCCGATCGGGACGGACGACCCGCCGACGCGCTTCTCCTTCAGCCTCGACGCGGACGCGCAGGGGCTCGATTTCACCGATCCCGCCCTGCAGGACGCCATCGGCCCGACGCTGGCGATCGTCGCCCGCGGCGAGGTCAGCGCCGAGGGCGTCGCCGACGTCGAGACCGCCGCGATCGAGACGCAGACGGCGTCCGCGAGCTTCGCGGGCGTGGTTGCGGCCGACCAGCTGAATGGCACGCTCGCGGCGACGATCCCCGACCTTTCCGCCTTCGCCGACCTCGTGAACCTGCCGCTCGCCGGCGAAGCGATCCTCGAGGCGGATCTGCGCGGCGACCCGTCCGGCCCGCAGATCCTGGCCCAGCTCGACGGCTCGCTCGGCGGCTTCGAGAGCGGCGTTCCGGCCCTCGACGGGCTGCTCGGCGCGCGCGCGAGCCTCTCGGGCACGGCGCAGCTCCTTCCCGGAGGCTTCGCCTTCACCAATCTCGCGCTGGACGGCGCGAACCTCACGCTCATCGCCGACGGCCAGGCGACGGACGAGGCCGCCGACCTCTCCCTCGACCTGACGATCCCGATGCTGGCGCCGCTCGATCCGCGCATCACCGCCGGCAGCGCGACGGTCGAGGCGCGCCTCACCGGCTCGCTGGAGACGCCCGACGTCGCCGCGACCGCGCAGCTGCGCGACGTCGTCGCCATGGACCGGCCGATCGAGCGCCTGACGCTGCGCCTCACCGGCCGCGACCTCACCGGCGACCTCGACGCTCAGGTGGCGCTGTCGGGCCTCGTCGCCGGCGAGACGGCGGAGGGCATGGCGCGGGTGAGCCGGACCGATGCGGGCGGATACGCGCTGGACGATCTCGACCTCACCGTCGGCTCCGTCGATCTCGCCGGCGCGCTGACGATCGGCGACGCGGGTCTCGCCGCGGGCGACGTCACGCTCGACGCGGGCGATCTCTCCGACCTGACGCCGCTCCTTCTCACCGAGCTCGCCGGCGCGCTCGAGGCCGACGTCTCGCTCTCCGTCGAGGACGGCGGGCAGAACGCCTCCGTCACGGCCGAGGGCGCGGAGCTGCGCTTCGGCGAGGTGCGCCTCGCCGACTTTTCCGCCGATCTCACCGCCGCCGACCTGTTCCGCGCACCGGTCATCGACGGGACGCTCACGGCGGAGGCGCTCGTCGCCGGCGGGCAGACCTTCGAGACGATCCGCCTCGCCTTCGACGGCACGCCGGAGGCGACCGACTTCACCGCCTCCGCCACGGCGCAGGGCTTCGACCTCGACGCCGCGGGCCGCATCGTTCCCGAGGACGGCGCGATCACCCTCGCGCTCTCGGACTTCACCGCCACCCGCGACGGCCGCAGCGTCTCCCTCGCCGACGCCGCGACGATCACGCTGGAGGACGGCGCGGTCGCCATCGACGGCCTGCGGCTGCAGGCGAACGGCGGCTTCGTCGCGGTGGACGGCACGGTGGGCGACGCGCTCGACCTCGAGGCGCAGATCACCAGCCTGCCGCTCTCGGCGGCGGAGATTTTCGTGCCCGGTCTCGGCATCGAAGGCGTGGTGAACGGCACGGTCGACGTCGGCGGCACGCCGTCGGCGCCGCAGGGCGACTACGCGCTCTCGGTGTCCGGTTTCTCGCTGCCGCAGCTGCGCCGCGCCGGCCTTCCCGGCGTCGCGCTCGATGCGCAGGGCTCCTTCACCGGCGAGCGCGCCACCGTCGACGCGACGATTACCACCGACGGCGGGCGCCTCGCCGTCACCGGCTCGGTGCCGCTCGACCCCTCCGGCGAGATCGATCTCGACGTCACGGCGACGCGCCTGCCGCTCGCGCTCGCCCGTGCCGCCGCGCCGGATCTCGACATTTCCGGCACGCTCTCCGGCTCCGCCGATCTCGGCGGCACGCTCGCCGCGCCGACGGGGAGCTATCAGGTCGATGTCGACGGCCTCTCGCTGGCGCAGGCGCGGGACGCCGGGATCACCGCCATCGACGTCACCGCCTCGGGCCGCCTCACCGGCGATCGCGCGACCATCGACGCCACCATCGCAGCCCCGCCGCTCGGCACGCTCACCGCCTCGGGCTCGGTGCCGCTCGACCCGTCAAGGACGATCGATCTCGCGGTGGAGGGGCCGATCGCGCTCGATCCGCTCTCGCGCTTCCTCGACCCGGGCCAGCAGCTCACCGGCCAGGCGCAGGTCGATCTCGACGTCGGCGGCACGCTGGCGGATCCCCGCCTCGCCGGCGGCGCCACGATCGCGAACGCCGCCTTCCGCGACGACCTGCGCGGGATCGCCCTCAGCGGCATTTCCGGCCGGATCGAGGCCGAGGGCGACCGGGTGCGCATCGCCGACCTCACGGCGGCGACGCCGAACGGCGGCAGCCTCTCGGTCGGCGGCTCGGTGGGCCTCGGCGGCGGCTTCCCGGCGGACCTGACCATCACGGGCCGCGACGCGCAGCTGATCGGCAACGACCTCTTGACCGCGGTCGCCGATCTCGACCTGCGCATCACCGGCCCGCTCGCGACGACGCCGACCATCGCGGGCGCGGTCGACGTCACGACCCTGGACGTCACCATCCCCGATACGCTGCCGACGACGCTCGAGCCGCTGCCGGGCACGGAGCACGTCGGCCCGCCGCCCCAGGCGGCGGCGCGCCTCGCCCTCGCCCGCGAGCGCGCGGCGCGGGAGGCCGCGGGCGCGGCGACGCCGTTCAACGCGCGGCTCGATCTCACGGTGAACGCGCTCAACCAGATCTTCGTGCGCGGCCGCGGCGTCAACGCCGAGCTCGGCGGGCAGCTGCGCCTCACCGGCACGACGCGGGACCCGAACGCCATCGGCGCCTTCGACCTGCGCCGTGGCCGGCTCGACATCCTGGGTCAGCGGCTCGACTTCACCCGCGGGCGGCTCACCTTCGCAGGCTCGCTGACGCCCTCGCTCGATCTCGTCGCCCAGACCCAGGCCGGGGACGTCACGGCGCAGATCGCGGTACGCGGTCCCGCGAATCAGCCGCGCTTCGAGCTCTCCTCGACGCCGCAGCTGCCGGACGACGAGATCCTCTCGCGCATCCTGTTCGGGCGCGCGGCAGGCGGCCTCTCGGCGGCGCAGGCGCTCCAGCTCGCGCAGGGGATCGCGAGCCTCGCCGGAGGCGGCTCCGGCCTGTTCGAGGAGATCCGCCGCAGCCTCGGCGTCGACAGCCTCGACATCTCCGCGGGGGAGGGCGGCCCGACCGTCGGCGTCGGCCGCTACATCGCCGACAACGTCCGCCTCGGCATCCGCGCCGGCGCGCGGCCCGACGACACCGGCGTCTCCCTCGACATCGACCTCACCGATCGCCTGCGCTTCCAGGGCGCCGTCGGCGCCGACGGGCGCTCGTCGGTCGGCGTGGGCTACGAGATCGAGTATTGAGGACGCGCGGGCGGCGCCGTCAGGCTCCGCCCTGCGCCGGCTTCTGCGCCACCTCCTTCGCGAGGGCGATCGCCTCCTCGAGCACGGTCTCGTCGCCGATCTGGTTGGCGAGGAGGAGGACGAGGCGGGTGTTGAGCGCCGCGCTCTCCTCGTCGGTGAGCCCCCGATGGGCGTCGATCAGGGCGCGGTAGGCGCGGTCCGGATCGGGCAGGCGGCTCGTCGTGTCGAGCCCGGTCGTCGTCTCGCTCATGTCATGCCTCTCCGAGCATGCGCCGCGCCGCGGCGACGATGCGGTCCGGGTCGCCGTGGCGGAAGCGCGCGGCGAGGTGCTGGTCGGGGCGCACCAGCCAGGTCGCGCCCGGCACCGCGTCGAAGCGCTCGGCGAAGCGGCCCTCGACGTCGATCAGGTCCGCGCCGACGACGATGCGGCGCACGCCTTCGGGGGCGGGCGCGGGCGGCGGTCCGTCGGAGAGGACGATTTCGACCGCGTCCCCGCCTATGGCGTCGAGAAGCCAGATCGGCTCGCCCGCGGGCGTCGCCATCGGCGCGTCCGGAAGCGGCGCGCCGAGGCGGGCGGACCCGCCCCAGGGCTCGGCGTCGGGCGTCGAGAGCGGGGAGGCGCGATACGTGGTCGGCGTCGAGAGCCGGCCGGAATTGACCATGCGCTTCGCGAAATCCGCCTTCCGAGCGAGGGCCAGCGCCGCGTCGCGGAAGCGCATCTCCTGGGGCGTGCGCGGGGCGATGAAGTCTGTCGAGCGGGTGGAGTGGCCGATGTTCTCGTCCGCCGCGGCCATGCGCTCCAGGTCGTAGGTGTCGATCAGCGCGGCGGGGGCGCGGCCCTGGATCACGCGGGCGAGCTTCCAGGCGAGGTTTTCGGCGTCCTGCACGCCGGAATTCGCGCCGCGCGCGCCGAACGGCGAGACCTGGTGGGCGGCGTCGCCGGCGAAGACCACGCGGCCGTGCACGAAGCGCTCGAGCCGGCGGCACTGGAAGGTGTAGACCGAGACCCATTCGAGCTCGAAGTCGGAGTGTCCCAGCATCTGGCGGATGCGCGGGATCACGTTCTCCGGCTTCTGCTCCGCCTCGGCGTCGGCGTCGGCCCCGAGCCCGAGATCGATGCGCCAGATCCCGTCGGGCTGCTTGTGCAGCAGCGCCGAGCGGCCGGCGTGGAAGGGCGGGTCGAACCAGAACCAGCGCTCCGTGGGGAAGGCCTCCGACATCCGCACGTCGGCGATGAGGAAGCGCTCCTCGAAGACCTCGCCCATGAAGTCGAGCCCGAGCATGGCGCGGGTGGGCGAGCGCGCCCCGTCGGCGGCGACGACCCAATCCGCCTCGAGGGAGTAGGGGCCGTCGGGCGTCTCGATCGTGAGCCGCGCGCCGTCGTTGAGCTGGGTGAGCCCGACGACCTTGTTCCGCCAGCGGATGTCGAGGTTGTCGAGCGCGTCCGCGCGCTGCACGAGGAAGTGCTCGAGGTAGTATTGCTGCAGGTTCACGAAGGCCGGCATCTCGTGGCCGGTCTCGGGCAGGAGGTCGAAGGCGTAGATCAGCTCCTCGCCCTGGAAGACCTTGCCGAGCTTCCAGGTGACGCCCTTCTCGACGCAGGCGCGCCCGACGCCGAGCCGGTCGAGGATCTCCAGCGTGCGCTTGGAATAGCACAGCCCGCGCGAGCCCTCGCCGATCCGGTCGGCGTCGTCGAGGAGGACGACGGGCACGTCCCGCTGGGCGAGATCGATGGCGGCCGCGAGCCCGACGGGGCCGGCGCCGATCACCACGACAGGCCGGCGGGCGGTCGGCCCGTCCTGGTCCGGCGAGCGGCGATATTCGAACTGGTAGAGGGACTTGCGGGCGTTTTTGGCCATTTTACTCCGATCCTCCCATGATTTCGGCACGGCCGCGGCGACACGCACGACCGAACTCCCCTCTCCCTCGCGGAGAGGGGTGGGGGTTGAGGGGCGCACAGGACTGTCTGCGTCATCGTTGCAGGCTGCCCTCGCCGACGTTCGGACCGATCGCAACGCCCCTCACCCCGGGCCCCTCTCCACGAGGGAGAGGGGAGTCCGTCGGCGCTCTACGCCTGAGATCACGACCTCCGACACACCGCCTGCAGCGCACGGAAGTCGGGCAGCGCTCGGCAAGCAGTCCGGCGAGGACGCCTCCCCCGCGGCTCACCCCTGCAGCGCGGCCCACATCTCCCGGTCGCGCTCTGCGGTCCAGATCGTGGGATGGTCGATCCCCGACGCCTCGTCGAAGGCGCGCGCCACGTTGAAGGGCTGGCAGTGCTCGTAGATGGCGAAGGAGCCGAATTTCGGGTCCATCACCGCGCGGGTGGCGTCGTAGGTCTCCTTCAGCGAGCGGCCCTTCGCGACGGAGAGCTCGGCCTGGCTGTAGAGCGTCTGCACGAAGTCGCGGGTCATCGCGATCGCCTCGCGCACGGTGGCGCGGTCGGTCAGCGCGTCGCCGCGGCCGGGGACCAGCGCCTTCGGGTCCGCGTTTCGGATGCCGTTCAAGGTCTCCGGCCACTCGCGCAGATGGGCGTCGCCGCAATAGCAGGCGGAGTGGAACTCGACGAGGTCGCCCGAGAACATCACCTCCGCGTCCGGCACCCAGGCGACGACGTCGCCCGCCGTGTGGCCCGCGCCGAGATGGTAGAGCTTCACCTCGCGCTTGCCGAGGAAGACGCTCATCTCGGTGTCGAAGACGAGGTTCGGCCAGGTAAGGCCGGGAATGGAGTCCGCGCCGCGGAAGAGGCGCGGGAAGCGGCCGAGCTCGCTCTCCCAATCCTGCCGCCCGCGCTCCTGGATCAGCGCCATGGTCAGGTCGGAGGCGATGATCCCCTGTGCGTCGTAGGCGGAGGCGCCGAGGACGCGCACGGCGTGGTAGTGCGTCAGCAGCACGTACTTGATCGGCTTGTCGGTGACCTTCCGCACGCGGGCGATCACGTCCTGCGCCATCGCCGGCGTCGCCTGCGCATCGATCACCATGCAGCCATCGTCGCCGACGATGATGCCGGAATTCGGGTCCCCCTCCGCCGTGTAGGCGTAGAGGTCCGGGCCGATCTCGGAGAAGGTGACGGTCTTCTCCGTCATGTCGCCGGTGGAGGCGAAGCTTTTTGTCATCTTTGGCTCCCTTTGCTCTTCAATTCGTGCCGGCGGTCGGGCGCGCCTCTCCTTCCCCTACACGGAAGGAGATCGGTGGCCGGCGGGCCTCGTCCTGCACGTCCCACGCCCCAGCGGAACCCATCCTCAACCCTTCTCGACCACCTGCTCGATCGCGCCGAACAGGGAATGGCCGCCTTCGTCCTTCATCTCGATGCGCACCGTGTCGCCGAAGGCCAGGAACGGCGTCTTCGCCGCGCCCTCGCGGATCGTCTCCACGGTGCGGATCTCGGCGATGCAGGAATAGCCGAGCCCGCCGTCCCAGACCGGCCGGCCGGGGCCGCCGCCCTCGTCCTTGTTCGACACCGTGCCCGAGCCGACGATCGTCCCCGCGCAGAGGGGTCGCGTGCGCGCGGCGTGGGCGATCAGGCGGGGAAAGTCGAAGGTCATGTCGACGCCCGCGTTCGGCTTCCCGAAGGGCTTGCCGTTGACGTAGCTGAGCAGCGGAAGCGCGATCTTGCCGCCGTCCCAGGCGTCGCCGAGCTCGTCGGGCGTCAGCGCCACGGGAGAGAAGGCGGAGGAGGGCTTGGCCTGGAAGAAGCCGAAGCCCTTGGCGAGCTCGCCCGGGATCAGGTTGCGCAAGCTGACGTCGTTGACCAGCATCACGAGCCGAATCGCGCGCGCCGCCTCCTCCGGCGAGGCGCCCATCGGCACGTCGCCGACGACGACGGCGATCTCGGCCTCGAAATCGATGCCGAAGGCCTCGTCGGCCATGCGGATCGGGTCGCGCGGGCCGAGGAAGGCGTCGGAGCCGCCCTGGTACATCAGCGGATCGGTCCAGAAGCTCTCGGGCATCTCGGCGCCGCGCGCCTTCCGCACGAGCTCGACGTGGTTCACGTAGGCCGAGCCATCCGCCCATTGATAGGCGCGGGGCAGGGGCGAGGCGCAATCGTGCTCGTGGAACCGGAAGGAGGGCACGGCGCCGTGCTCGAGCCCTTCCGCGAGGTCCTCGAGCCTGGGGGCGATGCGCTCCCAGTCGTCGAGCGCATCCTGCAGCGTCGCGACCACGGGAAATGCATCCGTCGCGTGCGCGAGGTCGCGGGAGACGACGACGAGGCGGCCGTCGCGGCCGTGCTTCAGGGAGGCTAATCTCATGGCGTTCGATGCACCTTTCGTGCTTGTCTATGCCTCAGGGGAAACGTGAGAAGGATACGCCGATGTCCAGCACCATCGACACCAAGAGAAGAAGCTTCCTGAAGGGTGCGGGGCTCACTGCCGTCGGCGCCGCGGCGACGACCACGATCGCCGCTCCGGCGATCGCGCAGTCGCAGCCCACCGTGACCTGGCGCATGCAGTCGAGCTTCCCGAACTCGCTCGACACCATCTACGGTACGATGGAGACCTTCGCCCGCATGGTGTCGGAGGCGACCGACGGGAACTTCACCATCCAGACCTTCAAGCCCGGCGACATCGTCGGCGGCCTGCAGGTGCTGGACGCTGTCTCCAATGGCACCATCGACGCCGGTCACACGCCCGTCTACTTCTATTTCGGCCGCGAGCCGGCGCTGGGCTTCGGCACCGGCGTGCCCTTCGGGCTGAACGCCCGCCAGCAGCATTCCTGGTGGCATTTCGGCGGCGGCGCCGAGATCATCAACGACGTGCTGGCGCCGATGAACGTCACCTCCCTCGCCTGCGGGAACTCGGGCGCGCAGATGGGCGGCTTCTTCCGCAAGGAGATCAATTCCGTCGCGGATCTGGAGGGTCTCAAGTTCCGCATCGGCGGCATCGGCGGGCAGGTGATGTCGCGCCTCGGCGTCGTGCCGCAGCAGATCGCGCCGGGCGACATCTACCCCGCGCTCGAGCGCGGCACGATCGACGCGGTCGAGTTCGTCGGTCCCTACGACGACGAGAAGCTCGGCTTCCACCAGGTCGCGCAGTACTATTACGCGCCCGGCTTCTGGGAAGGCGGCGCGATGCTGCACGCGATCTTCAACCAGGCGAGCTGGGACGCGCTGCCGGCGCACTACAAGGCGATCGTCCGCCACGCGGCGGAGGCCGCGAACAACTGGATGCTCGCCAAGTACGACGCGGTGAACCCGGACGCCCTCAAGCGCCTCGTCGCCGCGGGCGCGGAGCTGCGCTACTTCCCGCAGGACGTGATGGAGGCCGCGCTCGAGGCCGCCAACGCCTATTACGACGAGACGGCCGCCCAGAACGAGAGCTTCAAGCGCGCCTGGGATTCCTACCGCGAGTTCCGTGCCGATTCGCTGCTCTGGTGGCCGGTGAACGAGCTCGCCTTCGACAACTTCATGGCCCGCACCCGCGGCCGCGGGTGAGGGCAGGGGGGCGCGAGCGGCCATGCGCCGCTCGCTTGCGCTCGCAGCGGCGGCCGAGCGGATGTCGGCGGTCGCCTGGTGCGCAATCCGTCGTTTGTCCTTCCCTGTAGGGGAAGGTGGCGCCGCGCGCAGCGCGGTGACGGATGGGGCGCGCCGCGCAGCGACGCGTTCCGCGAAGCGGAAGCCCGGCGACGGCGTCCGGGTCACCCGTCGATTTCGGCTTCGCCGAACGCGCGTGCCGCGCGCCCCATCCGTCTCGGCTTCGCCGAGCCACCTTCCCCTACAGGGAAGGACAGAACTTGACGACGTCCGGCGGCGTCGGAAGTCGATCTCGTCGGTGACCGGAAAACGCATCGGGGGCTGCGCTCCGCGGCCTTACTTCGGCTCGCGCCGGTTCGGGTCGAAGTGCTTCTTCAGGCCCTGCCAGCAGTCGATGTAGCTGTCCTGCAACTCGGAGAGCGAGGCCGCGTATTTCGTCACGCGCTGCGGAAAGCGGGTCTCGAACATGAAGGCCATGGTGCCCTCGAGCTTCACCGGCCCGAGATCGACGTTGGAGGCGTGCTCGAAGGCCTGCATGTCCGGCCCGTGCGGCAGCATCTGGTTGTGGAGCGAGAAGCCGCCGGGGACGAAGCCCTCCGGCTTGGCGTCGTAGACGCCGTAGACGAGCCCCATGAACTCGCTCATCAGGTTGCGGTGGTACCAGGGCGGCCGGAAGGTGTTCTCCGCCACCATCCAGCGGTCCGGGAAGATGACGAAGTCGATGTTCGCCGAGCCGGGCGTCTCGGTGGGCGCCGTCAGCACGGTGAAGATCGACGGGTCCGGGTGGTCGAACAGGATCGCGCCCACGGGCGAGAACCGGCGCAGGTCGTACTTGTAGGGCGCGTAATTGCCGTGCCAGGCGACGACGTCGAGCGGGGACTGCTCGATCTTGGTCATGAACAGGTCGCCGCCCCACTTCACGTAGAGGAAGCTCTCCTCCTCGACGTCCTCGTAGGCCGCCACCGGCGTGAGGAAGTCGCGCGGATTGGCGAGGCAGTTGGCGCCGATCGGCCCGCGGTCGGGCAGGGTGAACTGGCCGCCGTAATTCTCGCAGACGTAGGCCCGCGCCGGCCCGTCGACGAGCTCGACCTTGAAGATCACCCCGCGCGGGATCACGCAGATCTCGCCCGGGCCGAACTCGACCACGCCGAACTCGGTCTTGAACCGCAGCGCGCCCTCCTGCGCCACGATCAGGTACTCGCCGTCGGCGTTGAAGAAGTACTCGTTCTCCATCGAGCGGGTGACGAAGGCGAGATGCGCCGCCATGCCCACC
Organism: Salinarimonas sp.; assembly: GCF_040111675.1. Taxonomy (NCBI): domain Bacteria; kingdom Pseudomonadati; phylum Pseudomonadota; class Alphaproteobacteria; order Hyphomicrobiales; family Salinarimonadaceae; genus Salinarimonas; species Salinarimonas sp. Next base: position 1,641,717 of record NZ_CP157794.1, read on the forward strand.
TGCGTGTCCGAATCGCCCGCCGTGGTGATGGTGCGCAGCCCCGTGACGAAGGTCAGCGCCTCGTCGGGGATCGCCACGGGCGACCAGCGCATCTGGCCGATGGCGAGATCGGTGTCCTCGCGGCAGGGGCCGGTGCGCATGAAGCCCTTGTCCACCTTGGCGTAGCGGTGGGAGTGCTTCACCGAGGGGCGGATGCGGTAGAGCCAGGAGCGCTGGTTCGTGGCCTGCGGGGCCGTGAAGGGCGAGCCGGAGAGCTGCTCGGCGTAGAGGCCGAAATTGATCTTCTGCGGCGAGTTCATGCCGACCGGCAGCGCGCCCTCGAGCGCTTCCGTCTCGAAGGAATTGCCGAAGCCGGACATGTAGCCGGGCTTGAGCGCGGTCTCGCGACCCTGGAGGTCGGGGCTCGTGAAGCCGGTGGTCTGGTGGACGGTCATGGATGTCTCCTCGAGAGCCTTCGTCCGGGGCTCGTTCTCCAGCTCGTTCTCCTGGCCGGCGCCGGCCCGAGCGGGTCGCTCGGACGGCGGCCTTGCCAGCCGGGTCGATATCGGCATAATGGTTGCACCAGCAACTGATTTCTGTCAACGATGCGGTCATCCCCCGACGACATGCGCGACGACGCTCCTCTCCCCGCGGAAGACGCTCCGATCGCCCTCGAGCGCTTCCTGCCCTACCGGCTGAACGTGCTGGCGAGCGTGGTGTCGAACGCGCTGGCGCGGATCTACGCCGAGCGCTTCGGCATCACGATCCCGCAATGGCGCATCATCGCGACGCTCGGCCAGTTCGAGACCCGCACGGCGCGCGACATCGCGGCCCACGCGGTGATGCACAAGTCGACCGTCTCCCGCGCCGTGGCGGCGCTCGCCGAGCGCGGCCTCGTCGAGCGCCGGCCCAACCCCGGCGACATGCGCGAGGAGCTGCTCGTGCTCACGCGGCCGGGGCGGGAGATCTACGAGGCGGTGGCGCCGGAGGCGCTCGCCTTCGAGCGCGCCGTCGTCTCCGGGCTCACGCCGCAGGAGCACGAGACGCTGTTTCGCCTGATCGACAAGCTCGACGCCCACACCCGGGCGCTCGCGCCCGACCTCGACGTCGCCGATGCGGCGACCAACGCCTCGGAGGCCTCCCGTTGAAGCTCCACGGCTATTTCCGCTCCTCCGCCGCCTATCGCGTGCGCATCGCGCTCGCCCTGAAGGGCGTCGCCTTTGAGCAGGCCTTCGTGCATCTCGTGCGCCGCGAGCATCTCTCCGAGGCCTATCGCGCGCTGAACCCGCAAGGGCGCGTCCCGGCGCTCGAGACGGACGACGGCGCGGTGCTGGTCCAGTCGCCCGCGATCCTGGAATGGATCGAGGAGACCTGGCCCGAGCCGACGCTGCTTGCGGGCGACGCGCGCCGTCGCGCCGAGATCCGGGCCGCCTGCGCGGTCATCGGCTGCGACATCCACCCGCTGAACAACCTCTCGACGCTCTCGTGGCTCAAGGAGCGCCTCGGCGCCGACCAGGCCGCCGTCGACGCCTGGTACGCGCACTGGATCCACGAGGGCTTCGCCGCGCTCGAGCGGCTGATCCGCCCGGGGCCCTTCGCCTTCGGCGACGCGCCGACCATGGCGGATCTCTACATCGTCCCGCAGGTTTTCAACGCACGACGGTTCTCGGTGCCGCTCGACGCCTACCCGAAGATCCGCGCCGTCGACGAGGCCTGCCGCGCGCAGCCCGCCTTCGCCGCGGCCGCCCCCGAGAACCAGCCCGATGCGGCCTGAGGCCGCGACAAACGCATTCACGGCCTGAGGCCGCCGCCGACGCATCCACCCAAGGAGGACAAGATGGGTCCCTTCCCCCACGACGCCCCGCCGCCGCAGATCACCGACGACAACCCGATGGGCACGGACGGCTTCGAGTTCGTCGAGTACGCCCATCCGGAGCCCGAGAAGCTCGACGCGCTGTTCAAGCGCATGGGCTTCTCGGCGGTGGCGAAGCACCGCTCGAAGAACGTGACGCTCTACCGCCAGGGCGACATCAACTTCATCCTCAACTCGGAGCCGGAGAGCTTCGCGGCGCGGTTCGCCGCCGAGCACGGGCCCTGCGCGCCCGCGATGGCCTTCCGCGTCGTCGACGCGGCGCAGGCCTACGAGCGCGCGATCAAGCTCGGCGCCAAGCCGGCCAAGACGCAGATCGGGCCGATGGAGCTCGCGATCCCCGCGATCGAGGGCATCGGCGGGCTGCAGATCTACTTCGTCGACCGCTACGGGGCGAAGGGCTCGATCTACGACGTCGACTTCGTCTGGAGCGAGGAGCGCGATCCGCACCCGACGGGCGCGGGGCTGTTCTACATCGACCACCTGACCCACAACGTGAATCGCGGGCGGATGGACGAGTGGGCCGGCTTCTACGAGCGGCTCTTCAACTTCCGCCAGATCCGCTACTTCGACATCTCCGGCAAGATGACCGGCCTGCATTCGCGGGCCATGACCTCGCCGGACGGCAAGATCCGCATCCCCATCAACGAGGACGCGGGCGAGAGCGGGCAGATCGAGGAATACCTCAAGGAGTACAAGGGCGAGGGCATCCAGCACGTGGCGCTCGGCGCCAACGACCTCTACGAGACGATCGAGACGCTGATCGAGAGCGGCGTCGAGTTCATGCCGGCGCCGAACGACATCTACTATTCCCGCATCGACAAGCGCCTGCCCAAGCACGGCGAGGACGTCGCGCGCCTGCAGCGCGACGGCATCCTCATCGACGGCGAGGGCGTGCTGGAGGGCGGCTTCACCAAGGTGCTGCTGCAGCGCTTCACCAAGACCGTGATCGGCCCGATCTTCTTCGAGTGCATCCAGCGCAAGGGCGACGACGGCTTCGGCGAGGGCAACTTCAAGGCCCTGTTCGAGTCGATCGAGGAAGACCAGATCCGCCGCGGGGTGCTGAAGGAGAAGGCGTGACGGGCCTGCGTCGGCGCCGCGGGGGCCGTAAGGGGGCGCACGGCATGTGGGTCGCGGCGCCCCTTCTCCTTCCCTGTAGGGGAAGGTGTCGCCGCGCGAAAGCGCGGTGACGGATGGGGCGCGCCGGCAGGCGCGTTCGGCGAAGCCGAATTCGACGGGTGAGACCGCCGGCCGACGGAGAGCTTCCGCTTCGCGGAACGCGTCGCTCACGCGCCGCGCCCCATCCGTCTCGGCTTCGCCGAGCCACCTTCCCCTACAGGGAAGGAAAGCGTCAGCCGCGGCCCCTCGACGGCGCGCGCTCCGCTGTCCGCGGTGACTGCGGGGTCTTCCGGCAGCGGTCGGAGCAGTAGCGGACCTCGTCCCAGACCTTCTCCCACTTCTTGCGCCACGCGAACGGGCGCCCGCAGGCGGCGCAGGTCTTCTGCGGCAGGTCGGCCTTCTTGCGCATGCGGGCCATGGCAGGCGCCTCAGCGGCCTAAATTGCGGGCCGCGTCGAGCGAGACGGGGCTCCAGCGGGTGATGGCGACGTAGCCGTCCTTGGCGGCGACGGTGATGACGCGGCGATACTGGTGAACGACCGTCCCCGGCGCGAGGTCGTGCGCCTCCTCCCAGCCGTGGGCCTGGGCGACGTGGATCGTCCCGGGCCCGAGCGGCGCGAGGGTCTCGACGACGCCGAAGGCGCGCACCCGGCGCATCAGCATCTCTACCGGCAGGCGGAAATCGAGCGTGCGGTCCGCGTCGCTGGCGCGGGGATAGTAGCTCCCGCCGACCTGCGGCTCCGCCGCCGCCCAGGCGGCGGGAAAGTTCGCCGCGAGCCCACGGGCGATGCGCCGCGTCGCCATCTGGCAGCGGGCGAGCAGCGTCTCGTGCGTCTCGAGCGGGGAGAGCGCGAAACGCTCCCGGCCGAGCATGGCGCCGGTGTCGTAGGCGTCGTCGAGGACGTGGGCGCTCATGCCCCAATCGGCGCGCCCGTCGAGGATGGCGCGGTAGAGCGGGTAGGGCCCGCGCCCCTCGGGCAACGGCGAGGGGTGGAAGTTGAGCGCGTAGCGCAGATGCTCCCGCCAGGGCGGGATGCGCCAGGGATAGCCCGCGACGACGAGGCACTCGCAGCCGGCCTGTCCGAGTGCGGCGAGATCGCCCGGCGTGATCCGCGACATCTGGATCGGCAGCTTGCGCGTCGCGGCCTCGGCGACGATACGTTCGTTGAAATCGTGCAGGCCGTCGCAGGGGCGGGTGAACAGCATCATCGGCCGCCAGCCGGCGGCGACGAAGCCGTCGAAGGCGTCGGCGAGGAAATCGATTCCCGCGAATGCGAAGCGCATCGTGCCGGTCACTCCCTGATGCGACCGGTCGCCGCCCGTCCCAGGGGCTCGACCGCGGCCGTCTTCGGCATAGGTAGCGCATCGCGAGCGAGTGTGCAGCGGGAGCGTCGAGGATGAGTGGACGGGTTCTGGTCTGGGGCGGCAGCGGCGGGGTCGGCGCGGCGACGGCGCGGGCGCTCACCGCGCGAGGATACCGCGTGCATCTCGCCGCGCGCGACGAGGCGCGGCTCGCCGAGACCGCCCGCGCGGTCGACGCGGCCGGCTACACGGTCGCGGACGCCACCGATCCGCGAGCGATCGCACGGGCCACGGAAGCCGCGAGCGCGGGGGAGGGGCTCTCCGGGCTCGTCTACGCGGTGGGCTCCATCAACCTGAAGCCGCTGGCGCGGCTCACCGAGGAGGACTTCCTCGCCGACTACCGGCTGAACGCGCTCGGCGCCGCGCAGGCGGTGCAGGCGGCGCTCAAGCCCTTCCGGCAGGCGAACGGGGCGAGCGTTGTGCTGTTCTCGACGGTGGCCGCGAAGCAGGGCTTTTCCGCTCACGCCTCCGTGGCCATGGCCAAGGGAGCGGTGCAGGGCCTGACCCTGGCGCTCGCGGCGGAGCTCGCGCCGAAGGTGCGGGTGAACTGCCTCGCGCCCTCGCTGCTCGAGACCGACCTCGCGAAAGGCATCACCGGCAACGCCGCGATGGCGCAGGCGATCGCGGGCATGCACGCCATCCCCCGGCTCGGCACCGGGCAGGACGTGGGCGGCCTCGCCGCCTTCCTGATCTCGCCCGAGGCCGCCTGGATCACGGGGCAGACCATCGCGGTGGACGGCGGGCGTTCGACCCTGCGCGTCAAGGGGTGAGCCGGCGCGCGATGAAGACCCTGCGTCTCCTGCTGGGCGACCAGCTCACCCGCTCGATCGCCTCGCTCACGGATCTCGACCCGGACCACGACGTGGTGCTGATGGTCGAGGTCTGGGAGGAGGCGACCTACGTGCGCCACCACAAGCAGAAGATCGCCTTCCTGTTCTCGGCGATGCGCCATTTCGCCGAGGCGCTGCGCGCGGAGGGGATTTCGGTCGACTACGTGCGGCTCGACGACGCGGAGAACGCCGGCTCCTTCGGGGCCGAGCTCGCCCGCGCCGTCGCACGTCATGCGCCCGACCGTGTGGTGGTGACGGAGCCCGGCGAATGGCGCGTGCTCCAGATGATGCGGGACTGGCGCGAGGAGCTCGGGCCGCCGGTCGAGATCCGCGACGACAACCGCTTCCTCGCCACGAAGGCCGAGTTCGCCGCCTGGGCCGGCGCGAAGAAGCAGCTGCGCATGGAGTTCTTCTACCGCGAGATGCGCCGCAAGACCGGCTTCCTGATGGAGGGCGGCGAGCCCGTCGGCGGGCAGTGGAATTTCGACGCCGAGAACCGCAAGGCGCTGCCGAAGAGCCTGCGCGTGCCCCCGCGCCGCCGCTTCGAGCCCGATGCGATCACGCGGGAGGTGCTGGCGCTGGTCGCCCGGCGCTTCGGCAACCATTTCGGCGATCTCGAGCCCTTCGGCTGGGCCGTCACCCGCGCCGACGCGCTGGAAGCCCTGCGCGTCTTCGTCGACGAGGCGCTGCCCACCTTCGGCGACTACCAGGACGCGATGAAGACGGGCGAGCCGTTCCTCTTCCACGCCGTGCTCTCGCCCTACCTGAACGCCGGGCTCCTCACGGCGGAGGAGGTCTGCCGGGCGGCGGAGCGGGAATGGCGCGAGGGGCGGGCGCCGTTGAACGCCGTCGAGGGCTTCGTCCGCCAGATCATCGGCTGGCGCGAATACGTGCGCGGGCTCTACTGGCTGAAGATGCCCGCCTATGCCGACACCAACGCGCTTTCGGCGACGCGCCCGCTGCCGGATTTCTACTGGACCGGCGAGACGGAGATGAACTGCCTCGCGCAATGCGTCTCCGACACCCGCCGGCACGCCTATGCGCACCACATCCAGCGGCTGATGGTGCTCGGCAATTTCGCGCTGATCGCGGGGCTCTCGCCGTCGCAGGTGGAGGAATGGTACCTCGTCGTCTTCGCCGACGCCTACGAATGGGTCGAGCTCCCCAACGTGCACGGCATGATCCTCTACGCCGACGGCGGAGTGCTGGCCTCGAAGCCCTATGCGGCGTCGGGCGCCTATATCGATCGGATGAGCGACTATTGCGCCGCCTGCGCCTACGACCCGAAGGTCAAGGAGGGCGCGCGCGCCTGCCCGTTCAACTATCTCTACTGGAACTTCCTCATGGAGAACGAGGGGCGGCTCGCCGGCAACCCGCGCATGGGCATGCCGCTGCGCACGCTCTCCAAGATGAGCGACGCCCGCAGGGCCGCGATCCGGGAGGACAGCGCGCGGTTCCTGGCGGGGCTGCGGTCGTCGTACGCCTAGAAACGAAAAGGGGCGCCCGGTGGCGCCCCTGGTCCTCAGCCGTCCTCGGAGCCCGGCGCTCGGGCGATCGGCACGCCGGCGATGCCGTCGCGGCCGTAGATGTCGTCCCGGAACTGGACGAGGCCGTCGGGCGTGGCCCAGGCGGTGATGTAGGTCCAGTAATTGCTCACTGGCCGGCGCAGCTGCACGTCGATGCGCTCGCCCGAGCGGAAGGTGTCGTCGATGCGGGCGCGGTCCCAGCCCTGCTCCTCGGACAGGAGCCAGACCACCAGCTCGCGGACGCTCTGGATGCGCACGCAGCCCGAGGAGACGAAGCGGTAGTCGTCGCCGAAGATGCCGCGGGCCGGGGTGTCGTGCATGTACACCGCGTCCTTGTTCGGCATGTTGATGCGCACGAAGCCCAGCGAGTTGAACTCGCCGCCCGGGTCCTGCCGGAAGACGTAGCGCGTCGCCTCGTCCGAGTACCAGTCCACCGCCTGCGGCGCGATCTCCTGGCCCTGATGGGTGAAGATGCGGATGCGGTTGTCCGTCAGGTAGGACGGGTTCTCCTGCATCAGCGGGATCAGGTCGCGGCGGATGATCGAGGCCGGGACGGTCCAGAACGGGTTGAAGTTGATCTCGGTGATGCGCGAGTTGAAGATCGGCGAGGGCCGATCGACCTTGCCGACGCCGGCGGCGTGGCGGGTCGCGACCATGCCGTTTTCCACCGCCTCCACCGTGGCGGAGGGAATGTTGACGATGACGTGGCGGGCGCCGAGATCACCCGAATAGGAGCGCAGGCGCACCACGTTGAGCTCGAGCTGCTCGAGCCGAACGTGCGCCGGCACGTTCAGCGAGACGATCGTCGCCGTGTTCAGCGACCCCGTCGGCGTCAGGCCGTGGCGCGTCTGGAAGCGGCGCACGGCCGCCTCGACGAAGGAATCGTACACGTCCGAGGCGCCCGCGGTCGGGTCCAGGTCTCCCGACAGGATCAGGCGACGCCGCAGGGCGACCACGCTCGGCGAGCGCACCCCGAGCGTGAGCCGCTCGTCGGGCACCGTGCCCCAGCCGCCGCGGGCGACGATGTCGGCATAGCGCGCGATCATCTGCTCGGTTGCGGCGAGCGTCTCCGGCGAGAGCAGCGGCGTGTCGACGCGCTCCACGCGCGTGCGCGTCGCGGCGTCGTAGTTCTGGGCCCACTCCGCCTGGAACTGCGCGTACTGCGTCTGCGCCTGCGCGGGCGCGGCGACGAGGGCGGAGGCGAAGGCGAGCGTGGCGGTCGCGAGGAAGGCGCGGGCGATCATCTTCAGAAAACGACTCTCGTTGTCGGGGCGAGGCCGTCGCCGACGGGTGACCGTCGACGCGCGACCCCGGAAAGGATGACGTGTCGTCGTTTACGAACCATGAGCAGACCGGCCAAATTAAGGCAAATCACGAAACCGCCAGGAGAGCGGGCAGGGGTGTTGCGCCTGCGCGACAGGCGCGTCGAGCGGCAATCGGTGACGAACGGTTAACCATCCGACGATAAAGCTAGCGGCCATGAAGGACACTCGAGCCGCATGATGAACAGGCGCTCCGCCCTCGCTCTCCTCCTGGTCTCGCCGGTTCTCGCCGGCTGCGTCGCGCCGCGCCCGCGGCTGCTCGAGGCGACCGTGCCTGGCGAGTACCGGCTCGCGTCGGGCGATCGCCTGCGTGTCATCGTCTTCGGACAGGACGACCTGTCGAACCTCTACACCGTCGACGCCGGCGGCGCGATCGCGATGCCTTTGATCGGCGCGGTTTCCGTGGAGGGCGCGACGACGCGCGCGGTGGAGGCGCGCGTGGCCGAGCGGCTGCGCGCGGGCTTCCTGCGCGATCCGCAGGTCACGGTCGAGGTCGACGCCTACCGGCCGTTCTTCATTCTCGGCGAGGTGGGGAGCCCCGGCCAGTTTCCCTACGTCGACGGGCTCACGGTGCAGACCGCGGTCGCCATCGCCGGCGGCTTCACGCCCCGCGCGAACCGCGTCAGCGCCGAGATCTCCCGCGAAGCCGGTGACTCTATCGTAACGGAAGCTGTGCCAATGAGCTTCCCGGTCCGGCCGGGAGACACGATCGTCGTCGGCGAGCGCTGGCTCTGATCGCCGACGCGCCGCCCCGGCCGAGACGGGACGGGGAGGCGCGACATGGCCGACAACCACATCCCTCAGCTGCGGATCCTGCACGTCTTCCGGGCGCCGCTCGGCGGCCTGTTCCGGCATGTGCTCGACTTGACCCGGGCGCAGCTCGCCCGCGGCTACCGGGTCGGCGTCTTCTGCGACTCGGCCACCGGCAACAAGGTCACCGAGGCGGCGCTGGCCGAGCTCGAGCCGCAGCTCTCTCTCGGGCTGCACCGGTTTCGGATCGCCCGCAACCCCGGCTTCGGGGACGTCGCCGCGATCCGGGCGCTCGGCCGCGTGCGTCGGGAGACGGGCGCCAACGTGCTCCACGCTCACGGGGCCAAGGGCGGCGCCTATGCGCGCCTTCTGCCGCTGCCGTCCTCCGAGCGGATCGCGCGGATCTACACCCCGCACGGCGGCAGCTTCAACTTTCGGCCGGGCACCGCGCAGCACCGCTTCTACATGCTGCTCGAGAAGATGATGGCGTCGCGCACCGAGCTGTTCACCTTCGAGAGCGGCTACATCGCCGGGCGCTTCCGCACCTATGTGGGCGGCGCGGACGAGCGTGTGCGGGTGATCTACAACGGCATCGCCGAGGCGGAATTCGAGCCGGTCGACGCCGGCGCCGCCGCGTTCGACCTGCTCTACATCGGCGAGCTGCGCGAGGCGAAGGGGATCGACACCCTCATCGACGCGCTCGCGCGGATTCGCGCCGAGAGCGGCCGGCGCATGCGCCTTCTCGCCGTGGGCTCCGGACCGGATTACGAGGCGCTCGTCGCCCGCGCCGCCGCACGCGGGATCGGCGAGGACGTGGTGTTCGAGCGACCGCAGCCGATCCGCGCCGTGTTCGGGCGCGCCAAGGTCATGGTGGTGCCGTCGCGCGCGGAATCGCTGCCCTACGTCGTGCTCGAGGCCGCTGCCGCCCGGCAGCCGCTGATCTCGACCGATGTCGGCGGCATTCCCGAGATCTTCGGTCCCTACGCCGACGCCCTGATCCCGCCCGACGACGTGCCGCGTCTGGCGGAGCGCATCGTCGCGACCCTCGACAAGGATCCGCAGGAACGCGCCGAGGCGGCGCGGGCGCTGGCCGAGCACGTGCACGCGCGCTTCTCGCTCGAGGCCATGGCGGACGGCGTGCTCGCCGGCTACCTGACGGCGCTCGGCGCGCCGGTCCCGGCGGTGCAGGCGGCGGTGGCTCTGCAATCGCCTTAAGCCTTCCCTCACCCAGAACCCGTACAACACGCGACGAATGCCACGCAGAACGCGGGACGAGAGCACGTCATGACCGGCTTGAACATTCGCGACCTGATGCAGGCGGCCGCGACCGCGGCGGCCGAGCCGTCCGCCGGCGGACGCCAGCGACGGCTGGCGGCGGGCGCGCCGATCGCGGAGAGCGCCTCCGGGCTGCCCGTGGCGAAGAGCCTGTCTCCCGTCGTTCTCGTCGGCATGGTCCGCGGGATCGACGCGCTCATCGTCGTCGCGACGGGCCTCGCGGCCCATGCCGGCTATCTCGGGGGGATCGTCTCGTTCGAGTACTGGGTGGCGATCGGGGCGCTCGGCGCCCTCGCCATTCTCGCCTTCCAGGCTCTCGGCGCGTATTCGATCGGCGCCTTTCGCGCCTTCTTCGGCTACGGCGTGAAGATCGCGCTCGGCTGGGCGCTCGTCTTCCTCATCGCCCTCGCGGCGATCTTCCTGCTGAAGGTCGGCGAGGAATATTCGCGCGTCTGGCTCGTCTCCTGGTTCGGGATGGGGCTGCTCGCCCTCACTGCAGAGAGGCTCGCCGTCTCGCTCGTCGTCACCGCCATGACCCGCGCCGGGCGCTTCGACCGGCGCACGGCCATCGTCGGCGGCGGACCCGCGGCCGAGAGCATGATCAAGGCCCTCGACGCGCAGCCCGATACCGGCGTGAAGATCGTCGGCGTCTTCGACGACCGCTCCGACGAGCGCTCGGCGGACGTGGTGGCGGGCTATCCGAAGCTCGGTCGCGTCGACGATCTCGTCGACTATGCGCGTCGCACGCAGCTCGACCTCGTGATCTTCACGGTGCCGATCTCGGCCGAGGAGCGGATCCTGCAGATGCTCTCGAAGCTCTGGATCCTGCCGATCGACATCCGCCTCGCCGCCCACACCTCGAAGCTGCGCCTGCGCCCGCGCTCGTATTCCTACATCGGCTCGGTGCCGGTGCTCGACGTCTTCGACCGGCCGATCGCCGATTGGGACCTCGTGCTGAAATGGCTGTTCGACCGCATCGTCGGCAGCCTGCTGCTGATCCTGCTCTCGCCGCTCCTGCTGGCGACGGCCGTCGCCGTGAAGCTCGACTCGAAGGGGCCGGTCTTCTTCAAGCAGAAGCGCTACGGCTTCAACAACGAGCTGATCGAGGTCTTCAAGTTCCGCTCGATGTACACCGACATGGCCGACGCGACCGCGGCGAAGCTCGTCACCAAGGACGATCCGCGCGTCACCCGGGTCGGGCGCTTCATCCGCAAGACGTCGATCGACGAATTGCCGCAGCTCTTCAACGTCGTCTTCTTCGGCAGCCTCTCCCTCGTCGGCCCGCGCCCGCACGCGCTGCACGCCAAGGCGGCGGACCGCCTCTACGACCAGGTCGTCGACGGGTACTTCGCCCGCCACAAGGTCAAGCCCGGCATCACCGGCTGGGCGCAGATCAACGGCTGGCGGGGCGAGACCGACACGCAGGAGAAGATCCAGCGGCGCGTCGAGCACGACCTCTACTACATCGAGCACTGGTCGGTGTTCTTCGACCTGCAGATCCTCGCCATGACGCCGGTCGCGCTGCTCTCCGACCGCGAGAACGCCTATTGAGCGCAGGGGTCGCCAGCGCGGCGCGGCCGGCGGGCCGCGCCTTCTCGCCGCGGATCGAGCGCGCCTCGCTCTGGCTGCTCGGCTTCGGCGGCGGCTTCGCCTTCATCGAGCCCTCGCCCTACGAATACGCCTTCGTCCTGTGCCTGTTCGTGCTCGTGGTCGGCGGGCTGAAGCTGCACCGCTCGACCCTGCCGATGATCGTGCTGGGCGCGATCTTCAACGTCGGCGGCCTGTTCAGCCTCGCGCCCTTCCTGCACGACGCCGACGCGGTGCGCTTCATCGCGGTCTCGATCTATCTCCTCGTCACCAGCGTCTTCTTCGCCGCGATGATCCTCGACCGGGGGGCGGAGCGCTTCCGGGCTTTGCGCGCGGGGCTCACGCTCGGCGCCTCGATCGCCGCGCTCGCTGGGATCATGGGCTATTTCGACGTCGCCGGCACGGGCGCGATCTTCACGCTCAACGACCGTGCCTCGGGCACCTTCAAGGACCCGAACGTGCTCGGCACCTTCGTGATCTTCCCCATCGTGCTGATCGCGCAGGACATCCTGCACCGGCGCGGGCGCTTCCTCGTCAACGTCGCGCTCCTCGCGCTGCTGATGGGCGGCGCGGTGTTCCTGTCCTTCTCCCGTGGGGCCTGGGGCCACGCGGTGGGCTCGGTCGTGATGATGACGGGCCTCACCTTCCTGCTCGCCGCGACGCCGCGGCTGCGCCTGCGCATCCTCGGCTTCGTCGCGCTCGCGCCTCTCGTGGCGATCGCGGCGCTCGGCGCGGCGCTCTCCGTGGAGGAGGTGCGCTCCATGTTCGAGATGCGCGCGAGCCTCAACCAGTCCTACGACGTCGGCCCGACCGGCCGCTTCGGCAGCCAGGTCCGCTCGATCCCCTACCTGTTCGAGCACCCGAACGGCTACGGGCCGCGGCAATTCCGCTATCACTGGCCGGAAGACCCGCACAACGTCTACATCAACGCCTTCGCCTCCTACGGCTGGATCGGCGGCGTCTCCTACATCGCGCTGATTCTCGCCACGATCGTCGTCGGCTTCGCCACGGTCGCGACCCGCTTCTCGCTGCAGCCGCTGGCCATCGCCGTCTGGTCGGTGCTGTTCGTGCAGATCCTCCAGGGCCTGACCATCGACACCGACCATTGGCGGCATTTCTGGATGCTGCTCGGCCTGATCTGGGGGCTCTACGCCTACGCGAAGATCGAGCGCAGGCGCGGCGGGAGCCGGGCCGCCGTCCCCTTGACCGGTTCGTCGCGTCGGGCAAGCTAGTCCGCGACGCGGCGCGAGACCGCGGTGGAGGGAACGGCATGGATCTCGGAGCGCGATTGGCCGGCCGGCACGTGCTGGTCACCGGGGCGTCGAGCGGGCTCGGCGCGCATTTCGCGCGGCTGTGCTCGGGTTGCGGCGCACGGGTGAGCGTCGCCGCGCGGCGGCGCGAGCGGCTCGAGGCGCTCGTCGCGCAGCTGGACGCGGCCGGCGCGGCCGGGGTCGCGGCGCTCGATCTGGACGTGACGGATCCCGATTCGGTCGCGGACTGCTTCGCCGCCCTCCCGGCGCCCCTCGACGTTCTCGTCAACAATGCCGGGATCAGCGGGTCCGGGGCGGCGGTCGACCTGCCGCTCGAGAGCTTCGACGCCGTGATGGCGACGAACCTGCGCGGCCCCTGGCTGACCTCGACCCACGCCGCCCGCGCCTGGCGCGATTCCGGGCGGCAGGGGACGATCGTCAACATCGCCTCGATCGTCGCCGAAAGGGTGGCGGGCGGGGTCGCGCCCTACGCCGTCTCCAAGGCCGGCCTGAAGCAGATGACAAAGGCGCTGGCGCTGGAATGGGCGCGCTACGGCATCCGCGTCAACGCGCTCGCGCCGGGCTACGTCGAGACCGAGATCAACGCCGACTTCTTCGCCAGCCCGGCGGGCGAGGCGCTGATCAAGCGCATCCCCATGCGCCGGCTCGGCCGGCCCGAGGATCTCGACGCCGCCTTCCTGCTGCTCGCCTCCGACGCCGCGCCCTGGATGACCGGCGCGCTCGTGCCGGTCGACGGCGGGCATCTGGTCTCGGGGCTGTGACGCGCTCCCGCAACGACGAACGAGAACGAGACCTCCGCATGAATGCGCCGCTCTTCCCCCGCGACCGGCTGACGCTGAACATCGCGCTCCTTTTCCCCGATCGCCCCTTCCTCGACCGCATCGACGCGGCGGCCGCCTGCGGCTTCGGCAAGGTCGAGTGCCATTTCCCCTACGAGCACCCGGTGGCGGAGGTGAGGGCGCGGCTCGAGGCCGCGGGCGTCGCGCTCACCGGGCTCAACACGCGCCCCGGCAGCGGTCCGGGCGCCTGGGGCCGCGCGGCGCTGCCCGGCCGCGAGGCCGAGTTCGAGGCGGATTTCGAGGAGGCCTTCGGTTACGCGACGGCGCTCGGCGCACGCGTGATTCACGTCATGGCCGGCCATCCGGCGCCGGAAGAGCGCGTGGCGGCGCGCGCGACCTATGTCGCCAACCTGCGCCGCGCCGCGGCGCGGGCCGCCGAGCGCGGGATCACGCTCGTGCTCGAGCCGCTCAACGCCGTCGACCGGCCGGGCTATTTCGTCTCCCGCGCCGACGATCTGGCCGAGATCCTGGCCGAGATCGACCGGCCGAACGTCCGGCTCCTGTTCGATTTCTACCATGTCCAGATCGGGGAGGGCGACCTCATTCGCCGCTTCCGCCGGCTGCTGCCCTGGATCGGCCACGTCCAGATAGCGGCGGTGCCGGACCGCGGCGAGCCCGACGGCGGCGAGATCGCCTACCGCGCCGTGCTCGAGGCGGTGGCCGAGAGCGGCTACCAGGGCCTGATCGGGCTCGAGTACAATCCCCGCGGCGACACCGCGGAGGGCCTCGCCTGGGTGGAGCGGATGGGGATCGCCTGAGGGCTTGTCAGTCCCGGCCGGAGGTCGCGCAGCGACCGGAGGGGAAGGGAACCCGGCACGACTTGATCGCGGCGAAGCCGCGGCTTTCGGCGGCGATCAGCCGCCTGGGCGGCGGCGCAAGGAGCGCCTGCGGCGCGCCATCCTGCGCTTGGTCCCCTTTCCCCTGCGCGCCTGACGGCGCTCCGGTCGGGGATGACGGCTCTCGTCGCGGCACGATTTCCTCACCGCAGCCGCACCCGCCCCTCCATCGCCTTCGCCGCCTCGTATTCCGCCGCGAGCCGCGCGATGCGCTCCGCGGCCGGCACGACGTCGTGCACCGCGCCGATGCCCTGGCCCGCGCCCCAGATGTCGCGCCAGGCCTTGGCGTCCGCGCCGGCGGCGCCGAAGTCCATGCGCTGGCGCTCCTTCTCGGCGAGGCTGTCGGGATCGATGCCCGCCGCGCGGATGGAGGGCTTGAGGTAGTTGCCGGGCACGCCGGTGAAGTAGGGCGTGTAGAGGATGTCGTCGGCGGCGCTCTCGACGATCATCCGCTTGTAATCCGCGCTCGCCTGCGCCTCGCTGGTCGCGATGAAGGGCGAGCCGATATAGGCGAAGTCCGCGCCCGTCACCTCCGCCGCGCGCACGGCGCGTCCCGTGGCGATGGCGCCGGACAGCGCGAGCGGCCCGTCGAAGAAGCCGCGGATCTCCTCGATCAGCGCGAAGGGCGACAGCCCGCCCGCGTGCCCGCCCGCGCCGGCGGCCACCGCGATCAGCCCGTCCGCGCCCTTCTCGATCGCCTTGCGCGCGAAGGTCAGGTTGATCACGTCGTGCAGCGTGATCCCGCCCCAGGCGTGGACGGCGTCGTTCAGCTCCGGGCGCGCGCCGAGCGAGGTGATGACGATCGGCACCCGATGCTTCTCGCAGATCGCGAGGTCCTGCTCCAGCCGGTCGTTCGAGCGATGGACGATCTGGTTCACCGCGAAGGGCGCGGACGGCGCCTCCGGATGCGCCGCGTCGTGGGCGGCGAGCTCTTCCTCGATGCGGGCGATCCACTCGTCGAGCAGCGCCGGCGGGCGCGCGTTCAGCGCCGGGAACGACCCGACGATTCCGGCCTTGCACTGCGCGATCACGAGCTCCGGCCCCGAGACGATGAACATCGGGGCCCCGATCACGGGCAGGCGCAGGCGGTTCTGGAAAATGGCGGGAACGGGCATTGTGCGTCTCTTCGTTGCGAGCGACGCGCACAGGCATGCCCGCTGCGGGCCGCGAGGGCAAGCGGGTGCGGGATTGCAGGCTCGCCGGCGATCGTATATCAAGGTGATATCGAGGAGCCTCGACCATGGCCGATATTCTCGTCCGAAACATCGACGACGACGTCGCCCAGCGGCTCAGGGAGAAAGCGCGGGCTTCGGGAACCTCCGTAAGCGAGGTCATCCGAGATGCGATCGCCGTTCATGTGGCGCCTTCGCGTGCAGAGCTGGCCGAGCGCGCGCGGCTCATCCGCGCCATGAGCCGACCGAGCTCGATCGACAGCACCCGGCTCATCCGCGAGGACAGGGACAACGATGAGCCTTATCGTTGACGCGTCGGTCGCGGTGAAGTGGTTCGTCGAGGAGGAGGGATCCGAGGCTGCGCAGAGGATACTCGACGAGCCGGCAGCCGTGCTGCTCGCGCCGGATCTGCTGCTCGTGGAGGTGGGTAACGCTCTGTGGAAGAAATTCAACAGAGATGAGGTCTCGTGGGCGCAGATGCTCGCGGCGGTCTCGACGCTGCGGGTCGTCTTTCAGCCGCCGAACCTCGTGCCCGTCGCCGAGCTCGCAGAGCACGCGACCCGTCTCGCCGTCGAGTTGGGGCATCCGATCTACGACTGTCTCTACCTTGCTCTCACCGCGAGAACGCGAGGCGGCGTTCTCGTCACGGATGACCGCAAGCTGCTGGCAATGGCCTCACGCCTGGGCGTTCCGGCGCGCGGGCTGACGCCCTGACCCACCGATCTTCCCCATCGGCAGCGACATCATCGCGGTTGGCGCGCCCTCCTCCCCCATGCTAGACGCCCCACCTGACACGTGAGGGCGCGCGAGCGCCCCGGCGCGCCCGGCCGAGCCCCGCCGCGGCGCGCGCGAGAGAGGCATCTCGGGGCGACGAGCGAGGCCGACATGAGCGCGAGCGAAGCGACCCGGACCCACCTGTCCAATTCCTTCTTCTCGGCGGGCCTGACCGACGTCGACCCGGAGATCGCCCGGGCGATCGAGGCCGAGCTCGGCCGCCAGCGCATGGAGATCGAGCTGATCGCCTCGGAGAACATCGTCTCGCAGGCGGTGCTCGAGGCGCAGGGCTCGGTGATGACCAACAAGTACGCCGAGGGCTATCCCGGCCGGCGCTATTACGGCGGCTGCCAGTTCGTCGACATCGCCGAGACGCTCGCCCAGGAGCGCGCCTGCCGGCTGTTCGACTGCGGCTTCGCCAACGTGCAGCCGAACTCGGGCTCGCAGGCGAACCAGGCGGTGTTCATGGCGCTGATGAAGCCCGGCGACACCTTCATGGGCCTCGACCTCGCCGCCGGCGGCCATCTCACCCACGGCGCGCCGGTGAACGTCTCGGGCAAGTGGTTCAACGTCGTCAGCTACGGCGTGCGGCCCGACGACAACCTGATCGACATGGACGACGTCGCTCGCATCGCCGAGGAGCACAAGCCGAAGGTGATCATCGCCGGCGGCTCGGCCTATTCCCGCCATTGGGACTTCGCCCGCTTCCGCGAGATCGCCGACGCGGTGGGCGCGTACTTCATGGTCGACATGGCGCATTTCGCCGGTCTCGTCGCCGGCGGGGCGCATCCCTCGCCCTTCCCCCACGCCCACGTCGCCACGACGACGACCCACAAGACGCTGCGCGGCCCTCGCGGCGGCATGATCCTCACGAACGACGAGGATCTGGCGAAGAAGTTCAACTCGGCGGTCTTCCCCGGCATGCAGGGCGGCCCGCTGATGCACGTCATCGCGGCCAAGGCGGTGGCCTTCGGCGAGGCGCTGCGGCCGGAGTTCAAGCTCTACGCGCAGGCCGTCGTCGAGAACGCGCGCGCCATGGCGGACGCGATCAAGGCCGGCGGCTACGCCATCGTCTCGGGCGGCACCGACAACCACCTGATGCTGGTCGACCTGCGCCCGAAGAGCCTCACCGGCAAGGCCGCGGAGAAGGCGCTCGGGCGCGCGCACATCACCTGCAACAAGAACGGCGTGCCCTTCGACCCGGAGAAGCCGATGGTGACCTCGGGCATCCGCCTGGGCACTCCCGCCTGCACGACCCGCGGCTTCGGCGTGGCGGAGTTCCAGGAGGTGGGCCGGCTCATCGTCGAGACGCTGGACGGCCTCGCCGGGAACGGCGAGGACGGCAACGCGGCCGTCGAGGCGGCGGTGCAGGAGCGCGCCCACGCGCTCACCCGGCGCTTCCCGATCTACGCCTGACGGGAAAGCCCGCGGCACATGCGCTGCCCCTATTGCGGAAGCCTCGACACGCAGGTGAAGGATTCGCGGCCGGCCGAGGATTCGGCCGCGATCCGCAGGCGGCGCGTGTGCCCGGATTGCGGCGGGCGCTTCACCACCTTCGAGCGCGTGCAGCTGCGCGAGCTCTTCGTCGTCAAGCGCTCGGGCAAGCGCGTGCCGTTCGATCGCGACAAGCTGCAGCGCTCGATCGACGTGGCCTTGCGCAAGCGCGAGGTCGACCCGCAGCGGGTCGAGCGCATGGTCAACGGCATCGTGCGCCAGCTCGAATCCTCCGGCGAGACGGAGGTGTCCTCCGAGCAGGTGGGCGACCTCGTCATGGAGGGGCTGAAGAACCTCGACGACGTCGCCTACGTGCGCTTCGCCTCCGTCTACAAGAGCTTCCGCGAGCCGAAGGACTTCGAGGAGCTGCTCCTCGGGCTCGGCCGCGCGGCGCACGCCAACGGCGCGGCGTCGGACGAGGCGACAGACGCCGAAAGCGCGGCGCGATGACCCCCGACGCCTTCGCCGAGGCGGCCGCGGCCGGCGAGCCGCAGTCGCTGCGCGATGTCGCCTTCATGCGCAACGCGCTCGCCATCGGCCGCCGCAATCTCGGCCTCACCTGGCCGAACCCGAGCGTCGGCGCGGTGCTCGTCTCCTACGCGTCCGGCGCGCCGGTGATCGTGGCGCGCGGCGTCACCCAGCCCGGCGGGCGGCCTCATGCCGAGCGCATGGCCATCGACGCCGCCGGCCCCGCGGCGCGGGGGGCGACGCTCTACGTCACGCTCGAGCCCTGCTCGCATCACGGCCGCACGCCGCCCTGCGCCGAGGCCGTGATCCATGCCGGCGTCGCGCGCGTGGTCTACGCCCTCGCCGATCCCGACCCGCGGGTGAGCGGGCGCGGCGCGGCGCTGCTGCGCCAGGCGGGCCTCGCGGTTACCGGCCGCGTGGAGGAGCGGGAGGCCGCGCGCGGCCATATCGGCCACGTCACCCGCGTCACCAGGGGCCGCCCCGCGGTGCTTCTCAAGCTCGCCCGCACGGCGGACGGCTACGCGGCGGCGGCTTCCAACGAGCGGCTCCGGATCACCGGCGCGCTGGCCAATGCCCGCGTCCACCTGATGCGGGCGCATGCGGACGCGATCATGGTCGGGCTCGGCACCGTGGTCGCCGACGACCCGCGGCTGACGACGCGGCTGCCGGGGCTCGAGCATCGCTCCCCGGTGCGGGTCGTCGTCGATTCGAACCTCGCCCTGCCCATCGACGCGCAGGTCGTCCAGAGCGCCGGCGCGCCGCCGACCTGGATCCTCACCACCGTGGATGCGCCGGTCGAGACCGAGCGCCGGCTGGTCGCCGCGGGCTGCGAGGTGATGCGTGTCGGCGCCGACGCGAACGGCCGCGTGCGGCTCGACGAGGGCCTCCGGCTGATCGCGGCGCGCGGCGTCACGCGGGTGTTCTGCGAGGGCGGGCCGGCGCTGGCGGAGGGGCTCGCCGCCGCCGATCTCGTCGATGCGCTCGCCATCGCCACCGGCCCGCGCCGGCTCGACGCGGCGGGTCTCGCGGCGGTCGGCCCGGCGCTGGCGCGCCACATCGAGACGCGCCTGACCCTCCACGCGGAGGAGCCCGCGGGTGAGGACCTGTTCCAGTTCTACGAGAGAGCGTGATCCCATGTTCACCGGCATCGTCACCGCCATCGGCCGCATCGTCGCGGCGCAGGACCGCGCCGACCAGCGCCGGCTGACCATCGCCTGCCCCTACGACCCGGACACGGTCGCCATCGGCGCCTCGATCGCCTGCTCGGGCCCGTGCCTGACGGTGGTCGAGAAGGGCGGGATCGCCGGCGACATGTGGTTCTCGGTCGACGCGGCGGCCGAGACGCTGGCGCGCACCACCGTCGGGAGCTGGGGGGAGGGGACCCGGGTCAACCTCGAGCGCTCCCTCAAGATCGGCGACGAGCTCGGCGGGCACATCGTCTCGGGCCATGTCGACGGCATGGCCGAGATCGTGGCGCGCACCGAGGTGACGCCGGAGGAGACCGGCTGGGGCGCCACCGCCCGCTTCGACCTGCGCGCGCCTGCCGGGTTCTCCCGCTTCGTCGCCGAGAAGGGCTCTGTCGCGCTCGACGGCTGCTCGCTGACGGTGAACTCCGTCGACGGCGACGTCTTCTCCGTGCTGCTCATCCCGCACACGCTGGAGGTGACGACCTTCGGCGCGCGTCGGGCCGGCGACCTCGTGAATTTCGAGGTCGACCTGATGGCGCGCTACGCGGCGCGACTGATGGAGGCGCGGTGAGAAATGACGGCGCGGGCGTCATCCCCGGCCGGAGCGCCGAAGGCGCGCAGGGGAAGGGGACCCAGCAAGAAGAGTGCGCCGAAGGCGCCCCTTCTGCCGCCGTCCAGGCGGCTGGTCGCCGCCGCAAGGAGCGCCTGCGGCGCGATTCTCTGCGCTGGGTCCCCTTCCCCTCCGCCGCTGCGCGGCTCCGGCCGGGGATGACGGTGGTCGCCCGCGCGCTCTCGCCTCGCCACGCCGCACTTGCCTCCGGGCCCCGCGCCCCTTAACTGAAGCGCCCGACATCCGATCCCTGCGAGACACGCCTTTCATGGTCGCCACCCACGCCCAGAGCCGCCCGGTCGAACCCTTGCCCGGGGCGCGCGTCCTCGTCGTCGAGGCGCGCTACTACGACGGCCTCGCCGACGCGCTGCTGGAGGGCGTGCGGGCCGTGTGCGCGGAGGCGCAGGTCGCGGTCGACGTGCTCACCGTGGACGGGGCGCTGGAGATCCCCGCCTGCGTGGCGATCGCGCTGGACGCCGCCGCGGCGGCGGGGCGTCCCTACGAGGCGGCGGTGACGCTCGGTTGCGTGATCCGCGGCGAGACGGCGCATTTCGAGATCGTCGCCTTCGAGAGCGCCCGCGCGCTGATGGACCTCTCGGTGGCCCGCAAGATCCCGCTCGGCAACGGCATCCTCACGGTCGAGACCGAGGCGCAGGCCTGGGCCCGCGCCAAGGTGTCGGAGATGGACAAGGGCGGGGGCGCGGCGCGGGCCGCGCTCGGCCTCGCGGCCATCGCGGGCCGCCTGCGCGGGGAGGCCTGATCCCATGGCGAGCCCCAAGCCCAACCGCGCCGCCGCCCGCGCCGCCGCCCGCCTCGCCGCCGTGCAGGCGCTCTACCAGATGGACGTCGCCGGCAAGGGCGTGATCGACGCGCTCGCCGAGTTCGAGGCCTTCTGGATCGGCCGCGAGGTCGAGGGCGTCGAGGGCGCCCCCTCCGACCTCGATTTTTTCCGCGACATCCTCCAGGGCGTCGTGCGCGAGCAGCGCGCCATCGACGTGAAGGTCGACGCCGCGCTCGCCGAGAAGTGGCCCCTGAAGCGCGTCGAAGCGGTGCTGCGCGCCATCCTGCGCGCCGGCGGCTACGAGCTGATGTACCGCAAGGACGTGCCGGCCCGCGTCGCCATCACCGAATACGTCGACGTCGCCCACGCCTTCTACGGCGAGGACGAGCCGGGCATGGTGAACGCGGTGCTCGACGCGGTGGCGCACGAGGTGCGGGCGGAGGAGTTCGCCAAGGGGCGTTAGGGGGGCGTTAGGGGGGCGCACCGCTGTCATCCCGGACGCCGAAGGCGATCCGGGACCCATATGTGGACGGCCCCTGGTCTGCAAGAGGGTCGAGCCGGCTCATCGAGATCGCCTGCACCCATATGTCCGACCTGTTCGCGCGGCCCGAGGGCCGCTGGCCAAGATGGGTTACGCTTGATCGGGCGCCGAACATACCCGCGATTTCATCGCGCCATTGGGTCCCGCGGCTTGGCCCGATCATCGACGTGTCGATGGTCCACCTCTCGTTCCTGCAGGTCACGCCCTCGCTTGTCGGCCCCGGAGGGCACGGCGGGCGGCGGGCGTCTCGGGCGCGCCGGGGCGGCCGCAGGTGCGGCCGGCCGGCGCGAAACGGGGTGCGGCGGCGCTCACGCCGCGGCCTCCAGCGGCTCGAGGGCCGGGCCGTGATCGCGGTCGAAGCGCGCGCCGGAGGCGAGGAGCTTCCACAGGATCCGCGCCACCCGGTTGGCCAGCGCGACCGCGACCTCCTTGAACTTCTTCTTGGGCAGGAGCCGCGCCGCCCAGGCGACGAGCCGCCCGCCGCCGCAGGCCTCCTCGCCGCGGCGCTTCACCTGCTGGAGCAGCGCCGTCGCCGCGCAGACGAGATCGGCCCTGAGCGCCATGTCGCCCGCGCGGGTGATGGCGCCGAGGCGCTGCCTGTTGGCGGTGGTGTGGTCGCGCGGAGTGAGCCCGAGCCAGCCGGCGAAGGCGCGTCCCGAGCGGAAGCGCCGCGGATCGCCCACCGCCACCATCGTGCGCCAGGCCACGACCGGGCCGACGCAGGGCACCTCCATCAGCCGGCGGCAGGCCTCGCTCGCCCGCGCCGCCTTCACGAGCGCGGCCTCCGCGGCCGCGACCCGCGGGCCGAGGCGCTCCCATTCGTCGGCGAGATCCTCGAAGACGAGCCGCGCGTGCGTCGGCAGGTCCGTGCGGGCGAGGATCTCGCCGAGGATCGTGGGGATGTATCGGGCGCCCTGCGGAGCCACGATCCCGAGCTCGGCGGCGTAGCCGCGAACGCGGTTGCCGATCTCGGTTCGGCGCGCCTGGAGCGCCCGCCGGTGGTCGACGAGCATGGCGGCCGCCTGCTGCGCCTCGCTCTTGATCGGCACGAAGGTCGTGTCCGGCTCCCGCACGGCCCGGCAGATCGCCCGGGCGTCGGCGGCGTCGTTCTTGTTGCGCCCGACGAAGGGCTTGGCGAGCTGGGGCGGCACGATGCGCGCGTCGTGGCCCATGGCGACGAGCTCGCGCGCGAGAAGGTGCGCGCCCCGGCACGCCTCGATCCCGATCAGCGTCGGCGCAAGCGCCGAAAGCTTCTTCTTCATCCGCGCCGGCGTCCCGCTCTCGCGCCAGACCTCCCGGCCCGACGCGTCCGCGCCGGACACCGCGAAATGAGCCTTGGACGTGTCGATGCCGATCGCGCTAAACTCCTTCATGGACGGTCCCTCCCTCAGATCGAGCTGCAGATACTCCATCTTGGCACACAGATGCCGCCGGGTGGGGCCGTCCACACCAACATACGCTCCGGAGCCATGAGGAGCGGCGCGCCAGCGCCGCGTCGTGACACGCCTGCATCCTTGTCGAGGGACGCGCGCGCTGCCGCGCACGCTGAGACAAACGTCGGCGGTTCTGGGCCCCGGGCCCGCTTCGCGACCCGGGGTGACAGCGCGTGCGGCAGGCGCTCACCCGTCGGCGCTGTTGTCCTCCAGTCCGACTCCGATCGACCTCTCCTTCGGGGAGGTGTCGGACGCGCTTGTCGCCACCGCCCGATGCAGCGCGCGGCCGGCATCTCCCCGCAGGGGAGGTGGGCCGCGCGAGCGGCCCGGAGGGGCGGTGCCCCCCGTCTCTCACCCCTCGATCGTCTCCCACGCCAGCGCGCCCACGTAGCGGCGCACGGTCCTCCCCTCGTCGGCGAGCTGGAAGAGATGGAGCCAGCCATTGTCGACGAGGTGGCGCACGCTCTCATGCTTCGAGATGATCTTGTTCATCTCCTCGATCGGCGCCTCGATGAAGACGTTGAGGCGCAGCGGCTCGTGGACGAGGCGCTCGCCGTCGGAGACGGATTGCAGGGGCAGGCCGACCTTCAGGTCGCCGGCATTGCCCTCCAGCACGCCGAGGCCGCCGACGACGTTGTGCAGGACCTTGTTGCCGGAGCCGAAGGCCGCATTGTCGACCGACGAGCCGTAGTACTGCAGGCTGATCCAGGAGGCGACGACCATCGGGGCGGTCATGATCAGCTCGAGGATGCCGAAGCCCTCGTCCGCCTCCCATTCGTAATCGTGCAGGAAGGAGCGCCCGCCGAGGTCGACGCCGCGGGTGCGCGCCCGCGGGGCGGCGACGAAGGCGGCGCAGCCGGCGAGGCCCCATTCGGGCCGCACCTGCGACCAGTCGTTGGCGCGCGCCAGCACCTGTCCGTCGACGTTCGCCCCCGGCGCGTCGAGGGCGAGCAGCGCCGAGCGCTCGAGGCGGGTCAGCGCGCCGGCCTGGGCGAGCCAGGCCTTCAGCCGGGCGAGGTCGCCCGCATGGCTCTGCGGCAGGATCTCGGTGTCGTAGAGATGCACCTCGTCGGTGGTGGTGTCGTGCAGGGCCGGGACGAACCAGGTGTCGTCCGGCAGGCCCATGCCCGCCTCCTTCAGCCCCTCGCGGACGGCGGGGTCGTTGAGGATGGCGGTGGTGACCCGCGCGTTGGCCTCGCCCGTGTGGCCGCCGCAGGCGCCGCAATCGAGGCCGGACGCGTGCGGGTTGTTGACCGTGGTCGAGCCGTGGCCGGCGAGCATGATCAGCCGGCCGTAGGGGCCCGTCATCGACATGGCCTTGAGCACGACCTGCGCCGTGGCGATGCGCTGCTCCACATCGATGCCGGCGAGCCGGCCGTCGATCTCGCTCCCAGCGAGCGTCGGCGCGAGGCGCTTCGCGACGTCGGCGTCGAGCCCGTCCACCGCCGGATGCGTCACCGGCCGAGTCTTGCCGAGCGTGTCGCCGACGAGCTTGCCGGCGAAGAGCAGGCCCGCCGCCTCGACGTAGGCGAAGGAGGAGACGGCCGATTGCTTGAAGGTCTTCCAGGACTTGGCGGCCTCCTTGCGGAGCTTGCGCAGGCCGGCGACCTCCTCCTGCTCCTGCGCGCCGGCGTCCTTCACCTCCTCGCAGACGACGAAGGCGGGCTTGAGCAGGACCGGGCACTGCGCGCCGCCCCGGCGCCGGCCGAGCGGCACGTACTCGATCGGCAGGCCGAAGAAGCCGGCGAAGCCGATGGTCTGTACGCCGGGCGCCACCGTCTCCAGCGCGCGCCGGAAGACCTCCGAGCGCACGTCGATGCAGAAGGCGGCCTGGGCCGCGGGCCGCTCGGCCTCGGCCGGCGCGGCGTCGGCCGCCCGGTTGGCCTCGACCACCCGCGAAACGAGGCCGCGCCGATGGGCGATCTCGGCGGCGTCCTGCAGGATGGCGTCGACGAGCCGCTCTGGATCGAGCGTCCGGGGAGCGCTCATCTTCGTCAGCGCGGCGTCGAAGGTCGCCTTCGCCTGCGGCGTCACCGCGAGGAGCGCCGCGTCGTAGGAGAGGCGCACCGCGAGGAGCTCCTTGAGGACGGGATCGCTCCCGCCGTCGAGCTCGGCGTTCCAGACGAGGTAGCGGGCGTAGGAGGCCCAGCCGTTGATGGTGACGAGCGCCCGGTACAGGTAGTCCGCCCAGGCGGCCTCCGGCACGCCGAGATCGGCGATCGCCGTGGCGATGGCGGCGTCCGCGTCCTCGGGCAGCAGCGCCAGCGCCTTGCGGAAGCCGGCAAAGCCCATCACCTCGGGCGTCAGGTCGAAGGCGGCCTGCGCCCGCCAGGCGTCGTAGAGGCCCTTGCCCCGCACGGGCGCTCGCCAGAGCGCCTGGCCCTCGTCGAAATAGCGGGCGCAGAACTTCGAGATCTCCTCGACCACGAGCGCGGCGGCGCCGGTCGCCGGATCGCGGCCGGTGGCGACGTCGATCGCCTCGGCGGCGGTCATGGCGAGCGGGCAGAAGGGCCCGTCCTCGGCCATCTTCGTCTTCAAGGCGCCGAGATCGGCGGGCGCCCCTTTCCCGGCGCCGTGGAGCGCCTGGGCGAGGTCGGCGTCGGTGATCTCGCCGGCGGCGTGCTTCGCCGCGTAGGAGGACCGCGGCAGGGTCAGCCGTGCGCCGGAGATGCGGGCGAGGGTCGAGGCGGCCTCGGCGAAGCTCTGGTCGATCAGGCCGAGATAGGGGTTGACCGCCACGAAGTGCTTGAGCGGCCAGAGCGGCGCGATCCGGCCGCAGGCCGTCGCGACCTCGCTCTCGAGGCTCGCGAGCGACGCGGCCGCCTCGCGGGCGCCCACGCTCTCGGCGCGGGCGAGCGCGGCCTGATCCATGGTGAGCTCGGCGGGAGTCTTCTTGGTCATCACGAGAACCTCCGGATCAGGACTTCTTCACCGTGACCGGCGCGAGCCGGGCGGCGAGGCGGGTGGCGTAGGCGTTCACGTAGAAGCCGTTGGCGATGTGGACGTAGAGGGCGGCGAAGGGCCGGTGCTTCGCGAGGGCGGGGGCGAAGGTCTGGATCGCGAGCGCCGCGGCGAACGAGACCACGACGAGGCCGACCACGAAGCCGTCGAAGGCGCTCTCGAGCGTCAGGCTCGGGGCCACCGCGCCGGCGAGCAGCCAGGCGGCGGCGGCCTGGAGCGCGTAGTAGGCGACCACCACGACCCCGGCGAGCGCCGCCGCCGAGCCGAGCGCCTTCACCGCGGTCTCCTGAGACAGCACCGTCGCGAGGTAATGGGCGACGCCGAGCGCCACGACCGCGGCGAGCGCGAAGGCGCCCGGATTGTCGAGAATGCTCGCGCCGAACACCGCCCCGACCGCGAGGGTGAGCGCCACCGAGGCGGCCAGCGTCGCGCCGTAGATCGCCGGGTTCGGCATCTTCGCCTCCTCCGGCGGCAGCGCGGCGCGGATGGTCTCGACCGCCGAGCCCGAGGAGAGGAAGGCGTGGGCCTTGTAGAGGGCGTGCGCCACGATGTGCAGCGCCGCCGCCGAGAAGGCGCCGAGCCCGCACTGGAGCAGCATGAAGCCCATCTGCCCGATGGTGGAATAGGCGAGCGCCACCTTCACGCTCGGCGCCGTCAGCATCACCAGCGAGCCGAACAGCGCCGTGAAGCCGCCGACGATCGCGAGCACGTCCATGGAGGGCGCCGAGAGGACGACGAGCGGCGAGAGCCGCACGATCAGGAAGCCGCCGCGATTGATGATGCCGGCGTGGAGCAGGGCGGAGACCGGGGTCGGCGTCTCCATCACCTCGCCGAGCCAGCCGTGGACCGGGAACTGGGCCGACTTCACCAGCGCCGCGAGCACGATCAGGAGGACCGCGACGTGCACGGCCCAAGGCGTCTCGCCGGCCTCGGCCATGGCGGTGGCCTCGGCGAGGAGGACCGGGATCTCGAGCGTACCGAAGACGCCGAGCACGAGCGCGGAGGCGACGATCAGCGCCGCGTCGCCGACGCGGCTCGCGATCCCCTTCTTGCGCGCCGCGAGCACGGCGTACGGCCGATCCTTGTAGAAGACGAGGAGCTGATGCAGGCCGAGGCTCGTCGCGATCCAGGCGAGGACGAGATGGAAGAGGTTGCCCGAGGCCATCAGCACCAGCGCGGCGGCGATGGTGAGCGACAGCAGCTTGATGAAGCGGCCGTGGTGCGGGTCCCCGTCGAGATAGTTCTTCGAGTAGGCGACCACGATGGCGCCGACGAAGGAGACGAGCACCAGCATCAGGGCCGAGAACGCGTCCGCGTAGAGCGCGAGGCCGACCCCGCCGACGCCCAGCGTCCCGGTGTAGAGCGGCCCCGCCGCGATCACCGCGAGGCCCGTCGCCACGCTCGCGCCGAGCGCCACCAGCGCCGCGAGGCGGGCGTAGCGCGCCATGGCGCGCGGCTCGGCGTTCGCGCGGGAGGTCGGGATCAGCCCGACCACGAGGAGGGCGGCTGGGCCGAGGGCGGCGAGCCAGGCGAGCAGGGCCGACATAAGGGATTCTCCGGATTAGCACGTCTCCGAATCGGATATAGGCGTCCACGTTGCTTCTGAAAAATTCAAACTTTGCAAGACATCGTTCGCTCTGGTAGAACGATCCCATGGCCACGCTGAACTACCATCACCTGCGCTATTTCTGGACCATCGCCCACGAGGGCGGGCTCACCAAGGCCGCGCGGCGGCTCAACGTCTCGCAATCGGCGCTCTCCGTTCAGCTGCGATCGCTGGAGGAGCAGCTCGGCCACGACCTGTTCACCCGCGAGGGCAAGCGGCTCGAGCTCACCGAGGCCGGGCGGATCGCGCTCGACTACGCCGACAGCGTGTTCAAGACCGGCGAGGAGCTGGTCTCGACCCTGCGCGAGCGCCCTGGCGCGACTCGCCGGGCGCTCAGGGTCGGCGCCATCGCGACGCTCTCGCGCAACTTCCAGCTCGCGCTGCTCCGCCCGCTGATCGGCCGGCCGGACGTCGACCTCGTCCTGCGCTCGGGGACGCTGCGCGAGCTCCTGGGCCTCCTCGACGCGCACGAGCTCGACCTCGTGCTGGCCAACGCGCCCGCCCCGCGCGATGCGGCCGCGCCGCGCGAGAGCCGGCTCCTCGACGAGCAGCCGGTCTCCATCGTCGGCCGGCCCGTTGCGGGGAACGGGGCGCTGCGCGTGCCGGAGGATCTCGACGGCGCGCCGATGGTGCTGCCGTCCGCCGAGAGCGAGCTGCGCCTGGCCTTCGACCGCCTCTGCGACGCCGCCCGCGTGCGCCCCTCGATCCTCGCCGAGGTCGACGACATGGCCATGCTGCGCCTCCTCGCCCGGGAGAGCGACGGCCTGACCCTCGTCCCGCCCATCGTGGTGCGCGACGAGCTGGCGAGCGGGGTCCTGGTCGAGCGCGCGCGCGTGCCGCTGCTCTCGGAGAGCTTCTACGCGATCACGCTGCGGCGGCGGTTCCCGAACCCGCTGGTGGGGGAGCTGCTGGGATGAGGGGAGGGCGTTTCGGCCCGCTATCCCCGCAATTCCCACAGGCCCGTCCCCAGCCCCGCGCCCGCGACCGCGCGGCCGCGTCTGCGGCCTTGCGTCGGCCCGCGGGCGCGGCTATCGCAACCCTCCGACATCGCCCGCGCGAGAGCCGCAGCCCGGCCGCGCCGTTCATCTCGAGAAGGATCGCCACCATGGTCGCAGACGTCGCCGATTCCGGGGTCGCCGCCGACGAGCTCCGCCAGTTCATCGAGCGCATCGAGCGGCTGGAGGAGGAGAAGGCCGGCATCCAGTCGGACATCAAGGACGTCTTCGCCGAGCTGAAGGGTCGCGGCTTCGACGCCAAGGCCGTGCGCCAGATCCTCAAGATCCGCAAGAAGGACGCCTCCGAGCGCCAGGAGGAGGAGGCGATCCTCGAGCTCTACATGCAGGCGCTCGGCATGGCGTGAGGCGCGCCGGCGCGGGACGGCGGGCTTGCCGGGCAGGCGCGCTTCGTTTACGCTCCGTTCTCATGACGACACGCGCCGGCAGCGCCGATCTCCCCCTCCACGGCGGCCGCGTGCCGCATTGGCTCGGCGCGCGCATGTCGGCGCTGGGCGCCGTGATGGCCGAGGCGATCGTGCTGGAATACGGGCGCGACGAGTTCCTGCGCCGTCTCGCCCATCCGTTCTGGTTCCAGAGCTTCGGCGCCGTCATCGGCATGGACTGGCACTCGTCGGGCATCACGACGAGCGTGATCGGCGCCTTGAAGCGCGGGCTCGGGCCGAAGGCGCGCGAGCTCGGCATCCATGTCTGCGGCGGGCGCGGGCGGCATTCGCGGGCGACGCCGGCGGAGCTCCTCGCGGTCGCCGAGCGCACCGGGCTCGACGGCGATGCCCTCGCCAGGGCGAGCCGGCTCGTCGCCAAGGTCGATTCCGCGGCGGTGCAGGACGGGTTCGAGCTCTATCTCCACGGCTTCGTCGTCACCGACGACGGCCGATGGACGGTGATCCAGCAGGGCATGAACGGCGAGCGGCGGCAGGCGCGCCGCTACCATTGGCTCTCGGAGGGGCTGGAGAGCTTCGTCGACAGCCCGCACGCCGCCGTCGAGGGACGGGGGCAGGGCACGATCGTCAACCTCGCCGACCGGCGCGCCGCCGCCTCGCGCACGGGGCAGGTCGCGCTCCTCGCCGAGCTCGGGCCGGACCGGATCGTCGCCGAGGCGCTGAAGCTGGACGGCGGTGGCGCGGGCCAGCCCGCCCCGACGCCCGAGCCCCAGCCCGCGCAGCCGCTCCTGCCGCATCTCGTCATGCCGCGCCACGAAGAGGTGCGTCCCGAGACCGTGGTCGCCCGCAGGCTCCACGGCGCCCTCGCCGCCGCGGCCGAGCGCGGGCCGGTCGACTTCCCCGATCTCCTGATGACGCCCGGCGTCGGCGCGCGCACCGTGCTCTCGCTGGCGATGGTGGCCGAGGTGCTGCACGGCGCGCCCTGCCGCTTCAGCGATCCCGCCCGCTTCTCGCTGGCCCATGGCGGCAAGGACCGCCATCCCTATCCGGTGCCCACCGCCGTCTACGACCGCACCATCGCCGTGATGAAATCCGCATTGCGCAAGGCGCGGCTCGGCGAGGCGGAGGAACTCGCGGCGCTCCGCCGCCTCGACGACCAGGCCCGCCGGCTCGAGGCCGTGGCGGAGGGTCCGTCGGTGGACGCGTTCATGGCGCGGGAGCGGCGGATGTCGCCGGCATGTGGCGGGCGCAGCGTGTTCGGGTGGGAGAAGGGGGAGAGCGACGTGGCCGGGCCCGCGGCCTGAGGGCGCGCCAACCATCCGGCGGCGCGAGGCGTTCCTCCGTCTGATCATCCAGACAGGAGCCCCCGATGCCCGCCACCACCCCCGCCCCCGACGACAAGGTCCTCCTCGTCACCGGCGCCTCCTCCGGCATCGGCGCCGCGACCGCGCGCGCTGCGGCGGGGGAGGGGTGGCGCGTGGCGCTGGCGGCGCGCTCGGTGGAGAAGCTCGAGGCTCTCGTCTCGGAGATCGGGGCGGATCGCGCCGCCGCCTTTCCCTGCGACGTGACGGACTATGCCGACCAGGAGCGCATGGCCGCCGCGGTCGTGGAGCGCTTCGGCCGGATCGACGCCGTCTTCGCCAATGCCGGCACGGGAGGCGCGCCCGGCGGCTTCTCCGGCGCGCCGCCGGAGAGCTGGCGCAAGCTGGTCGACGTCAATATCCTCGGCGTCGCCTACACGCTGCGCGCGACTTTGGCCCATCTGAAGGCGGCGCGCGGGCACGTGCTGATCACCGGCTCCGTCGCCGGGCGGCGGGTGCTGGCGGGCTCGATGTACGCCGCCTCGAAATGGGCGGTCACCGCCATCGGCTACAATCTGCGCGAGGAGCTGCGCGGCACGGGCGTGCGGGTGACCTTGATCGAGCCCGGCATGGTCGACACGGCGTTCTTCGACGAGCCGAAGCCGGATGCGCTCCGCCCGGAGGACGTCGCCCGCAGCGTCGTCTACGCGCTGGCCCAGCCGCCGGGCGTCGACGTGCACGAGCTGACCATCCTGCCGACGCCGCCGGTGGAGGAGGGGTGACCGTTCAGATGCCCGGCGCCGAGCCGGTGTCAGGCGAGTTTCCGTCGGCTCCGGCTTCGGAGGGGGACCCGGACGGCTGCCAGTTCGACTTGCCGCCATGCGCGATCTCGCGGCGGTCGCCACCGAAGGCGCGCGAGACGCTCCGATAGCCGGGCAGGGACTCCATGGCCAGGACGTCGGGGCTCTGGCTGAGCTGCCGCGTCTGCTCCGTGATCCTCATGATCACATCCCTGGCTACCCTCTGCATGGATTCCTCCGATAGTCCTCGGCAATATAGGCCGTACAAGAATTGAAGCAAGCTGAACGCGCATCGTAAAGACGCGTTCGACGTGCCCCGGGGTGCATGCGCCATCCGCGGCGAAGCGACGCAATCATGGGCGGCATGCCACGTCCTCTGCGCCCAGGACCCCGCCGAAGGCGCCGGGGTCCGGGAGGCAGACCGGCGCGTGATTTTCGTAGCGCCAGGCGACAGCCCTGTCGTCCTCTCTCCCGTCGAGCGTGACGTCCGACACGCGGACAGCCGAGAGGGTCAGCCTGACTGCATGTGCCCCGTAGGGGCAGGCTATCTCGATCGGTGCGCCCGCATCGTCGCGCCAAAGCGCTACCACCCGGTCGCTTCCGTTCGTCGATAGGCGACGAGACGTCCGGTGCTGCCTCGTCATCAGCGCACGGGAGGTCAGCGTCAGGACCGCGCTTCCCGGGTCTTCGGCGAGCACCGTTGCGTAACGCGCGGGCCAGCGCGCGCGCAGCTGAGGCGCGTCCATCAACAGCGCGAAGACGATGTTCGGGCCGACAGCCCGAAGCAGCTCCTGGCAAGGGTCGACGCGCGCGAGGTCCTCGCAGATCATCGCGCTGATGACGGTCCCGGGACGTACGACCGCGAAGTCGACGCGTCGGCTCAGCAGGTCGATGTTCTCCCACCAGAGACATGACGGGTCGAGAAAGCCTTCGAGCCCATACTCCAGGATCTGATAGCGATCGAGGCGCCAACGATGATGCTTCTCGCGCTGGGTGAGAAGGCCCGGATGCTTGGACTGACCCGATTTGTCCTGGAAGAGAGTCATCGAGACGAAATTGCCCGAGCGAATCTCTCCATTGTCGTCTTCGCTCTCGGACACCCCCGCGATCAGAAACTCGATTTCCGGAAGGCGCTTGATGAGTACATCGCGCAGGCGCTGATAGGTATCTGAATCGAGCGCGAGTTCAGGAAAAATGACTCCATGTATATTGCTGCATTCGTTCTTGGCCGCATGGATCAGATTTTCTGTGAAATGAGCGAGGGCATTTTGCATCGAGTTTCCGAGCCAAGTCTGCGCCAGCTCGAAATAGCCGAATCGCGATCGCCCGTTCATGTAGTCCGCTGCCGGCCTGAATGCGCTCCCCTCGATCGAGAACGGGAACGGCACCAGAAGGATGTTCATTTGCTGCTCGAGCGCTGGAGGGCTTTCGAACAGAAACGGAAACCAGGCGCCGCGTGCGATTCCTCGCGCCGGCAGCAGGGCGAGGTGGTGAGACAGGGATCGCAACGTGCACCCCACGGCCGCGGTTCGCGCTTTCGGCAGGACCGTGGCGACGTCCTGGTTGGCGGAGGACAGCGTCACGACGCCCGAATCGGGCCCTCGGACGAGGCCGCTCTCGTCGGTCGTCGTCTCCGCCGGCTGCCGGAGCTGCGCGCCGTAGTTGCTCGCGAATAGCCGCTCCAGCCAGCTGGGCTGTTCACCGTCCTTCGTCTCCGGGACGCGCCAGCCATATTCCAGCGCAGCCTCGTCGGCTGCGATGAAGAGGCTCAAAGCGGGGCTCCACCAGTCCGGCGGAGGCGAGCCGTAGGAGAGTGTCCTGAAGACCGGCTCGTCTGCGCAGGCCTCGAAAACGGCGTCCCACCACGCGTACAGTCGCGTCAGCGGCGCGCCCGCGCCACGCAACCAGCGGCCGAATACCTTCGGATCATCGGCTTTATAGTTCGTCTTCGGCTCGAAGGCGCGCCAAGCCGCGGCGACTTTGCCCGCTTCGTCGCGCATCGCCGCATCGACCTGGATCTGCCTCATAGGGCCGGCGCCGGTGCGCTCCGACACGACGTGGTGGTAGGCTCCGCTGAGCTCCAGCAAGTAGGCCGACGCGGCGAACACATCGGGCGGGAGCATCGGCGGCGTGACGTACGCTCGCGGAGGCCGCCCCTTCCGATCGGGAAACGACATGTACGGGAGCTGCCCGTCGACATACGGGAACAGAGACTGAAGCGCCGCTTTGACGGTGCGCGCCGCCGTACCATTGATCGCGTCACCCATGTCGCTGCCCCCAGCCAAGGTGGTGCACGTTGCTACTGCGTGCTTTCTAAGGAATTGTCAACTGAAAGAGGCTGCCTTGCGCTCGTGGTGAAGAGAGCAGTGGCGAGGAGGGGAGACGCCGTCTGTCGTCGACGGATCGGGCCCGAGCCGCCCGCCTTCGGGTTTCGCCCGATCCCGCTCCCCGAACGCTCTGGTAAGCTCGCGGGCCCGGACGCCGCTTCCCCCCGGAGCTTCGCCATGGCCGCCTTCGTTCTCGCCCTCGTCCTGCCTTTCCTCGCCCTGTTCCTGCTGAGACGCCCGATCGCGGGCACGGTCGCGCTCGTCCTGCAGGCGACGATCCTGCTGTGGCCCGTGGCCACCGTGTGGGCGCTCGTCGCCCAGCGCGCGGCGGACGACGCGGCGGCCTCCTGAACGCGCGAGCGCCCGCCGGAGGATCTCTCCGGCGGGCGCCGTGCGCGTGGGGGCGGATGGGCTCAGCTGTTGTCTTCGGCCATCATCCGGATCGTCTCGTGGGCGGCCCAGAAGGGCGCCTCGCCGACGGCGACCGGGGCCGGCGTCGCGATGGAGCCGGTGACGTTCACGTCCGGGGCCGCGCCGCGCTGGAGCTGGAAGAAGGCGTCCTTCTGCTGGGGCGCGTCGTAGAGGGTGACCTCGGAGGGGGCGGCGAGGGCCGAGCCGGCGAAGAGGGCGACAGCGGCGGCGGTGGCGAGAGCGAGCTTGGTCATGGTGGTGTCTCCTGTGGGATGTGCGCCTGTGGGGGCGTCGGGTCGGATTGGCG
This sequence comes from Salinarimonas sp., assembly GCF_040111675.1. Classification (NCBI taxonomy): domain Bacteria; kingdom Pseudomonadati; phylum Pseudomonadota; class Alphaproteobacteria; order Hyphomicrobiales; family Salinarimonadaceae; genus Salinarimonas; species Salinarimonas sp. The sequence goes on from NZ_CP157794.1 coordinate 1,675,851, forward strand.
GGATCAGCTGTTGTTCTGGGCGTCGATGCGGATCTGCTCGTGGGCGGCCCAGAAGGGGACCTCGTCGGCGACGACCGGTGCCGGCGTCGCGATGGAGCCGGTGACGTTCACGTCCGGGGCCGCGCCGCGCTGGAGCTGGAAGAAGGCGTCCTTCTGCTGGGGCGCGTCGTAGAGGGTGACCTCGGACGGGGCGGCGAGGGCCGAGCCGGCGAACAGGGCGGCGGCGGCGGCGGTGGCGAGAGCGAGCTTGGTCATGGTGGTGTCTCCTGGGGTTGGGAGCGGACGCTGCGTCCGTCTCGATGCCCCTTACTTCGCTCGTTCCGCGGAAAACGCACGGCCCCGCTTCGCACGGTCTTTCTTGCGTCTGTGCAAGTAACGAGGCGGATGTGAGGAGCGAACGGGGGTGTTCGTCGCCGGCATGCGCGCCTGGACGCATTTTCCTCCTTCGTGTTCCCCCGACCGCACGCGGCGCGCCGCCGCGGCGGGTGCGGTCACGCAGCGTTCACGAATCCGTGTTCATGCAAAGTGCGGACGGCGCCAGCCGCCGCGGCATCCAGTATTCCGCCACCGGCTCCGGCAGGGCGGCGTCGCGCTCCAGAACGCGGCGGATGGTCCAGAGGTGGCGCACGAGCCGCTCGAGCGCCGGGCCCGGGGCCTCGTCGGCGACAGCGACCATCTCCGCCTCGCCCGCGGCCAGCACGAGCGCGAGCAGCGCCCCCTCCCGCGAGCCGACCGAGAGATACGCCGCCCGCGTGGCGAGGCGGTCGAGCGCCCGCCCGAGCCGGTCCATCTCCGCATGCGCCGCCTGTCGCTCGTCCGGGGTGGGCGCGTCGATCGCCCGGCCGTCGCAGAGGTGCTTGCGGGCGATCATCGCGTCGGCCTCGCGGGCGAGGGCTCGGAGGGGGCAGTCTGCGTGGGGGTGGTCGGGCCGCGCGAACGGGCTCGCGGCCGCGGGGGCGGCCGGGATCGGGGAGGGGACCATGACGGGCTCCTTCGGGGCGAGCGGGTCTGGCGCGCGCGATGGCGCGCACGGGGGTGGCGGGGATCTCTTGATGCCATTAGTATCATACGGGCGGACCGCCCTCGTCAATACCAAAAGTATCGAAGCGATCTAGAAAGTGCGCCGATGGCCGGCAATCCGCCCCGCATCACCTCCGAGCAGGTCCGCGCCGCCCGCGGCCTCCTGCGCTGGACCCAGCAGAAGCTCGCCGAGGAATCAGGGGTCTCGCTCCCCACGATCAAGCGCCTCGAGGCCGAGGCGGGCCCGGTCGGCGGGCTCAACATGACCGCCACGACGCTGCGCCGCGCCTTCGAGGACGCGGGGGTGGTGTTCATCGACGCCAACGGGGGTGGGGTGGGAGTGCGATTCCGGGAGCGCTGACTTCGACTACGAGCCTCCCCGACTCGCCCAGTCCTCTGATAACGTGCTTGTGGAGCGTGCGTCGGTGCACTACCCGTTCTCACGGTGGCATCGCCGCTTGGTGCGCATTGCTCGGGAGGCTGAGGAGTACAGGTGAGCGAAAAGAACCTTCTTTATCTCAGGGATTGGCTGTTCGAGGCAGTCCGAGACCGAGCAAGTCGCATCGTGCAGCCGCTAGGGATTTTCTTGGCGACGGACGTCGGCGTTGAGCGATCCGAGAACCAGGATCGTGTGGCCGTGATGTCCTGCGCCCGGCCGCCCGGAGAGAGTTTCGTTTGTGCCGCCCTTAGCGACGGCATGGGGGGAATGGTCAACGGTTCGGAGTGTGCGGCAATGACACTAGCCGCCTTGTTTCACTCGCTTCGCCGACATCAGGGCCCTTTCGAAGAGGCCTTGTTCCAAGCAGTGAATTTCGCCAACGAGCGAGTGTTCGAGTTCGCAAAGGGAAAAGGTGGTGCAACTTTATCAGCTATAATTGTTTCGGAAAATGCGACTTACGTGGTCAATGTTGGTGATAGCCGTGTCTACTCAACCAAAGAACAAAATCTCTTCCATTTAGCTCGTGAGACAAAGGATGATACCTTTGAAGAATTGTTCTCAAGGCCGAACCGCGGGCTCATTCAGTATGTTGGTATCGGCGAGGGGCTTGTTCCACATATTGGGCGACTCGATCCTGACATAGCAACAATATACATAACATCAGATGGAATTCATTATCTAGATCAGCACCTATTAACGGAAATGATTCGAAAGGCTCCCGAACCCAAGGCTGCCGCGGAGCGGCTCGTTGCTCTCGCGAGGTGGTTCGGGGGACACGACAACGGATCCATTGTGGCGTTGCGGCCCAAGGAGATTCAACCGGAACTCGTCGCCCGAGACCTACCCATCATTGAAATTTGGAGCGTGACTGATAAACTGACTATCATGATCGATGAAGCGCGTGTTGCGAATCGGCCTATCTCCGATAGAAGAGGCAGGGAGGGCGATCAAACTCCGGATGAGCGGTTGAAGCCGAAGGGGCGACCGACCAGACCTGGGCGCTCGTCACGCCGGAAGAAGCGCGACACCAGCCAGTCAGCGGGTCGAGACCAGTTGCGCATTGAGGTTGAGCAAATTACTGGGAGCCACGATGATATTGATCGCGAATAGGTATGAGCCGACCGGCAACGCGGCTTGGGGCGGAATGTCAGAAGTACACGAGTGCCTAGATAGGCACCTCGATCGGTATGTAATGCTCAAGCGCGTGAAGCGTGTTGGCGACTTTAGACGCCTCCTAGATGAACAGAAGGCGCTTCTGGCGGTCCGCTCACCTCACGTAGTGCAGCTTTTGGATATAGTTTCATATGAATATCAAGGAGAAGATGAGAACGGGTTGATCCTTGAGAAGATCGAAGGTGTCGACTTAGAAGGCCTTGTATTGAAGAGCGAAGCCGAGCAGCTTCATGCTGCTTGGCAAATTGCATGTGGATTAACGCATATTCATTCTGCTAACGTAGTTCATCGAGATATCAAACCGCAGAATATCCGCGTTTCCAGTGAGGGCACCGTGAAGATTCTTGATTTCGGACTTTCACGGAGCGTAGGCGTGGATAGTAAGACTAGGTCAGTAATCGGGACCTCAGAATTCATGGCTCCAGAACTTTTCGGAGAGCAGACGATAAGTTTTAGCTCATCGGTTGATATTTATGCTTTCGGCGTGACGTTGTTAAAGATATTCAACATCGCGATTCCTCCTGTAAAGCGGGGATCGACGCCCGAAGAGATCTTAAGGGCGATATCTGATAATTCTTCAGCTTTCCAACACGATCTAGCACTCCTCATCTCAAAGTGTCTTGCACCCGTCCCGAACCGGCGACCTTCGAGTGAAGAGGTTCAGCTTTTTTTTGAGCAGAAGCTGCTTCATAACCGGCATCGAGGCCGTATCTTGCTTGGTGGCAAGGTCCACGAAATCAATAAAGATAAGCGAGCGCTTACTTTGTCGACAAAGGAGTGTAAGCTATCAATAGAGTATGACGGGAAAGAATTCACGGTGAAGAGCGTGATGGGCCGTGTCATGCTGAACAATCGCCCTGCAGTTCCTGGATCAAGAATGATACCGGCCTGCGTGATTTCGTTTGAAGGAAGCAACTCTCCGCGTACTTTCACAACTTTTGAGACCAATAGCCCGCAGGTGCAGATATGATCGGCAGTGTGCTTTCTGGACGGTACCGGGTCGTCAAGCATATCGGCCAAGGGGGCATGCAGAGTGTTTTCCTGGCTAAGGACCAGCTACTTGATAAGAACGTTGCTTTAAAAACTCCGCTGCCTGGCGAAAAGGCGAAGCGTTTCCGGTCTAGTGCGATCCTTGCCGCCAAGGTGAACCACCATAACGTAGCCAAAACACTTGACTACTTTGAGCAGGATGATGGTCCATTTTTGATTGAGGAGCTTGTCGAAGGAGCAGATCTTGAAACGGCAACTTTATCGCAGTTTCAGTTCGTGGATCCGTATCTAGGAATGAAGATATTTTCGAAACTCGCTCGTGGTTTGCGGGCCTCGCACGAGGCCGGGGTTGTGCACAGAGACCTAAAACCGTCTAATGTGCTTGTCTCTGCTGATCCGAACTTGTCAACAGTCAAGATCACCGATTTCGGTATCGCTACACTCGCGCAACAATTCTTCGATGAGCAAGGCGGAGAGTTGACCAAATCGACCGCTGGCACTGTTAAGGGCGCCCTGCCGTATATGGCGCCTGAGATGATGTTCAGACAACCTGGAGAGCACCCCGGGCCAGAGGCGGACATATGGTCCCTTGCAGCATTGATGTTCCGAATATTAGCAAAGTCTTATCCCTTTGGCCAAGGTATGCTCGCAGCCGTGCGCGTTGCATCTGGCAAGCTTGAGCCGTGGCCCAAGTTCATGACAGCAAATCAACACTACGCAGAGGCCTCAAAAGATTTGCAAGATCTTATTGTGTCTTGTCTTAAAAGCTCAATTGAGGAGAGGCCCAGTCTGGCAGATATCATCACGCGCCTTGAAGAGATGCACGCAATCAATCTTGAGAGAAAAACGGCAAAAGTAGTTAGAATACAGTATGGAACCCAATATTTTGCCCTCTCGGACAGTGGTGAAGACGTTTTCTTTCATGTCGAAAGTGTATATGGCACCACAAGAATAAAGGTTGACGATCGTGTGATGGTTTCACTTCACCCAGGTACTCCGTACTCCCGGGCACATCCGGTAGTGAAGCTAGCATAGTTCGTCTCCCCCCCCCTCACCCCCTCTTCCCCTTCCTCCCCCTATACTTCGGCGCCTGCCCCGGCCGCCCCTCCATGCTCCGCCCCGCCGGCCGCGGCGCCACGGCGCCCGCCCCCAAGGGCCGCTCCCGGTCCGTCCCCGGCCCCATCTCCCCCGGAACCGGCTTCGCCACCCGCGTCCCGCCCTTCGGCCGCCCGCCGCGCGCGTCCCCGGCGCCGTAGCGTCCGGCGCCCGCCTCGATGTCCCCCTGCCGCGCCATCGGGTCGTCGCCGACCAGCAGCTCCGTTTCCTGCAACCTCTTCAACTCGTCGCGCAGCCGGGCGGCCTCCTCGAATTCCAGGTTGGCGGCCGCCTCGCGCATGCGCTTCTCGAGGTCGGCCATGATGGCCTTGAGATTGTGCCCGACGGTCGCGCCGGCCTCGGCCAGGCCCGTGTCGACCCGCACGTGGTCGCGCTCGTAGACGCTCTCCAGGATGTCGCCGATGGCGCGCTTGACGCTCTCCGGGGTGATGCCGTGCTCGGCATTGTAGGCGAGCTGCTTCTCGCGGCGGCGCTCGGTCTCGGCCATGGCGCGCTGCATGGAGCCGGTGATCGTGTCGGCGTACAAGAGGCAGCGGCCGTCGACGTTGCGGGCGGCGCGGCCGATGGTCTGGATCAGCGAGGTCTCGGAGCGCAGGAAGCCCTCCTTGTCCGCGTCCAGGATGGCGACGAGCGCGCATTCGGGGATGTCGAGGCCCTCGCGCAGCAGGTTGATGCCCACCAGCACGTCGAAGGCGCCCAGCCGCAGGTCGCGGATGATCTCGATGCGCTCCAGCGTGTCGATGTCGGAATGCATGTAGCGCACCCGCACGCCGTTCTCGTGCAGGTACTCGGTGAGATCCTCCGCCATGCGCTTGGTGAGGACGGTGGCCAGCGTGCGGTAGCCGCGGCGCGCCATGTCCTTCACCTCGCCGAGCAGGTCGTCGACCTGGCTCTTGGCGGGGCGGACCTCGACCACGGGGTCGACGAGGCCGGTGGGGCGGATGACCTGCTCGACGAAGATCCCGCCGGTGCGGTCCATCTCCCACCCGCCGGGGGTGGCGGAGACGTGCACCGATTGCGGGCGCATGGCGTCCCATTCCTCGAAGCGCAGCGGGCGGTTGTCCATGCAGGAGGGCAGGCGGAAGCCGTACTCGGCCAGCGTCGCCTTGCGCCGGAAGTCGCCGCGATACATGCCGCCGATCTGCGGCACGGTGACGTGGCTCTCGTCGGTGAAGACGAGCGCGTTGTCGGGCAGGTACTCGAACAGGGTCGGCGGCGGCTCGCCGGGGCGGCGGCCGGTGAGGTAGCGCGAATAGTTCTCGATGCCGTTGCAGGCGCCGGTGGCCTCGATCATCTCGAGGTCGAAGGTGGTGCGCTGCTCCAGCCGCTGCGCCTCGAGCAGCCGGCCCATCTTGTTGAGCTCGGCGAGGCGCTGCTTGAGCTCCTCCTTGATGCCCTTGATCGCCTGCTGGAGGGTGGGGCGCGGGGTGACGTAGTGCGAGTTGGCGTAGACCTTGACGAACTCGAGCTCGGCGGTCTTCTGCCCGGTGAGCGGGTCGAATTCCTGGATGGTCTCGATCTCGTCGCCGAACAGCCCGATGCGCCAGCCGCGGTCCTCCAGGTGGGCCGGGAAGAGCTCGATGACGTCGCCGCGCACCCGGAAGGTGCCGCGGGTGAAGTCGGACTGGATGCGCTTGTATTGCAGCGCGACGAGGTCGGCGATGAGCTGGCGCTGCTCGATGCGCTCGCCCTGCTTCAGGGAGAACGACATGGCGGTGTAGGTCTCCACCGAGCCGATGCCGTAGATGCACGAGACGGAGGCGACGATGATCACGTCGTCGCGCTCGAGCAGCGCCCGCGTGGCCGAGTGGCGCATGCGGTCGATCTGCTCGTTGATGGACGATTCCTTCTCGATATAGGTGTCCGAGCGCGGGACGTAGGCCTCCGGCTGGTAATAGTCGTAGTAGGAGACGAAGTATTCCACCGCGTTCTCGGGGAAGAACGACTTGAACTCGCCGTAGAGCTGCGCGGCCAGCGTCTTGTTCGGCGCCAGGATGAGGGCGGGGCGCTGGGTCTCCTCGATCACCTTCGCCATGGTGAAGGTCTTGCCCGAGCCGGTGACGCCGAGCAGCACCTGGTCGCGCTCGTGCTCCTCCACGCCCTTGCACAATTCGGCGATGGCGGTGGGCTGGTCGCCCGCCGGCTTGTACTCCGACCGCATCACGAAGGCACGGCCGCCCTCCGACTTGTCGGGCCGTGACGGGCGGTGCGGCGTCCAGAGCTTGCCGTCCTTGAACAGCGGGTTGCCGGAGGTGAGCAGGTCCTCCAGCGCCTTCACCGTGGCGGAGACGCCGCCGCCGGCGAGATCCTCCGGCGGGGGCAGCGCGGAGGGCTTCCTCGGGCGGCCCCCCTTGCGGGCGGGGGAGTCCGCGGGCTCGGCGAGATCGCGGGCGGCGGGGGGCGCGAGATCGGGGTCGAGCTCGCCCACGAAGCCGGTCTCGAAGCCGCGCTGCGGCGCCTCGGCGAAGCCGGTGACGCCGGTCTCGCCCTTCTTCTTGCTCAGCGCCGGGTTGAGCAGCTCGGCCAGGTGCTCGTCGAGCGGCTTCAGCTCCGGCTTCTGCGCCTTCGGCCGCGCGCCCTTGCGCGCGGGGGCGCCGGAATCGGAGGTGGGGGCGGACGGGGATTTCGCCGGGGATTTTTTCGGGGTGCGAGCCATGGGGGGAATATGGGCGGAGTCGCGCCCGGGGGAAAGGTGGGGACGAGGCCTTCACCGAACGACCCGCGGGAACGGAACCGCGTCCCCACGCTCCCGGTTCTCCCGCAGCACCGGCCGCGCCGCCGGGGGAGGAGATTCATGCCGACGCACGCCGCTCGCGAGCCCGACGGGGCCGCGCCCGACCGGATTCTGCGCCCTGGCGAGACCTGCTGGCGCATCGCCCATGCCGATCGCGCCGGCTTGATCGTCGACGCGCAGCATTATTTCAAGGCCGCCAAGGAGGCGATGCTCGCCGCCGAGCATTCGATCATGCTGATCGGCTGGGATTTCGACCTGCGCATCCTGCTCGAGCCGGAGGGGTCGACGCTCGAGGGGCCGAACGGGCTCGGCGACTTCCTGCGCTGGATCGCCAAGCGGCGGCCGGACATGCAGATCAACGTTCTCAAGTGGGACCTCGGCATGATCCAGGCGCTCGGTCGCGGCTCGACGCCGCTGATGATCCTGGACTGGACCACCGACAAGAACGTGCGCTTCCACCTCGACGGCGCGCATCCCCCCGGCGCCGCGCACCACCAGAAGATCGTGGTCATCGACGACGTCTTCGCCTTCTGCGGCGGCATCGACATGACCGCGGACCGCTGGGACACGCGCGCCCACGGCGACCACGACGATCGCCGCCGCCGCCCCGGCGGCCAGCCCTACGGTCCCTGGCACGACGCCACCATGGCGCTCGACGGCGACGCGGCGAAGGCGCTCGGCGACCACGCCCGCGAGCGCTGGAAGCTCGGCGCGGGCGAGGATCTCGAGCCCCCGCCGCCGCGCGCGCCGCTCTGGCCGTCCTCGGTGGCGCCGACCTTCGTCGACGTCGACGTCGGCATCGCCCGCACCGCGCCCCTGTTCGGCAACTACCCCCGCGTGTTCGAGGTGGAGAGCCTGCTGCTCGCCTGCATCCGCGAGGCGCGCGAGACGATCTATTGCGAGAGCCAGTATTTCGCCTCCCGCACGGTGGCGGAGGCCATCGCCGCGCGCCTGCGCGACCGCGACGGGCCGGAGATCGTGATCGTCAACCCGCTCTCCGCGGACGGCTTCCTGGAGGCGGCGACCATGGATTCGGCGCGGGCGCGGCTCCTCAAGCTCGTGCGCGACGCCGACCGGCACGACCGCTTCCGCATCTACACGCCGGTTACGCAGGAGCGCGAGGACATCTACGTCCACGCCAAGATCCTGATCGTCGACGACCGGCTGATCCGCATCGGCTCGTCGAACCTGAACAACCGCTCCATGGGCTTCGACACGGAGTGCGACGTCGCCGTCGAGGCGGTGGCGGGGGCGCCGGACGAGGCGCGCATCCGCGAGCGCATCCGCGAGGTGCGGGCCGACCTGCTGGCCGAGCACCTCGCCTGCTCGCCGCAGGAGGCGCACGCCGCCCTCGCCGAGCACGGGCTGGTGCGCGGCATCGAGAGCCTGCGCAAGCCGGGCCGGGCGCTCGAGCCCTACGAGCCCGATCCGGTCAGCCCGGTGGAGGAGATCCTCGCCGAGAACGACCTGCTCGACCCCGAGCGCCCGCCGAAATGGCTGCGCCGCGCCAAGGCGACGCTGCTCGCGCCGCTGCGGTGAGCGGGGAAACAGCGCCGCAGGCGCGCAGGGGATGACAGGCGTCGCAGCTCTCGCGGCGTTCCATCCCGCGCGTCCCCGCTTCCCACGGCCCCCGCGTTCTGGCACAACTCCACCCCATGAACGCACCGCCCCGCATCGCCCGCCGCTCGTCCGTCTGCCCGCACGATTGCCCCTCGACCTGCGCGCTCGAGGTGGAGGTGATCGAGGGGCGCTCCATCGGGCGCGTGCACGGCGACCCGACCCAGAGCTACACGGCCGGCGTGATCTGCGCGAAGGTCGCGCGCTACGCCGAGCGCATCCACCATCCCGACCGGCTGACGCATCCGCTGATCCGCACCGGCGCGAAGGGGGAGGGCGCCTTCCGGCGGGCGAGCTGGGACGAGGCGCTGGACCTGATCGCCGGGCGCTTCCTCGCCGCCGAGGCGGCGCACGGGCCGCAGACGGTGTGGCCCTACTACTATGCCGGCACGATGGGCCTCGTCATGCGCGACGGCATCAACCGGCTGCGGCACGCCAAGCGCTATTCCGGCATGTTCGCGACCTTCTGCACGAACATGGCCTGGACCGGCTACATCGCCGGAACGGGCAAGCTCGCGGGGCCGGACCCGCGCGAGATGGCCAAGTCCGACTGCGTGGTGATCTGGGGCACCAACGCGGTGCACACGCAGGTCAACGTGATGACCCACGCCATCCGCGCCCGCAAGGAGCGCGGCGCGAAGATCGTCGTCGTCGACGTCTACGACAACGCCACGATGAAGCAGGCGGACGTCAAGCTGCTGCTGCGTCCCGGCACCGACGGGGCGCTGGCCTGCGCGACGATGCACGTGCTGTTCCGCGACGGGCTCGCCGACTGGGACTACCTGCGCCGCTACACCGACTGCCCGGACGAGCTCGCCGCGCATCTCGAGACGCGAACCCCCGCCTGGGCCGAGGCCATCACCGGCATTCCCGCCGCGGAGATCGAGGCCTTCGCCCGGCTCGTGGGCGAGCGCCGGCGCACCTACTTCCGGCTCGGCTACGGCTTCTCGCGCCAGCGCAACGGCACGGCGAACATGCACGCGGCGTCGTGCATCGCGGCGGTGACCGGCGCGTGGCAGCACGAAGGCGGCGGCGCCTTCCACAACAACGGCGCGATCTTCCACTGGAACAAGTCGCTGATCGAAGGCCACGACCTGCGCGACCCGACGGTGCGCATGCTCGACCAGTCGCAGATCGGTCGCGTGCTCCTCGGCGACGCCGAGGCGCTGCGCCACGGCCCGCCGGTGACGGCTCTGTTCATCCAGAACTCGAACCCCGTCTCGGTGGCGCCGGAGCAGGAGCTGGTGAAGGCCGGCTTCGCGCGCGAGGACCTGTTCACCGTCGTGCACGAGCAGTTCGTCACGGAGACCGCGGCCTATGCCGACGTGGTCCTGCCGGCGACCATGTTCATGGAGCACGACGACCTCTACCAGGGCGGCGGGCACCAGCACATCCAGATCGGCCCGAAGCTGGTCGATCCCCCGGGCGAATGCCGCTCCAACCACGAGGTGATCGCGGCGCTCGCCGAACGGCTCGGCGCGGAGCATCGCGGCTTTCGGATGACGCCGCGGGAGATCATCGACGAGACGCTCTCCGTCTCCGGCTGGGGCTCCCTCGCGGCCTTGGAGGCGGATCGCTTCCGCGACGCGCAACCGCCGTTCGAGGAGGCGCACTACCTGAACGGCTTCGCCTGGCCGGACGGCCGGTTCCGCTTCCGGCCGGACTGGACGAAGGTCCCGGCGCCGACGGCCGGAGCCATGGGCCCATGGGCCGACATGCCGTCCCTGCCGGACCATTGGGCGGTGACGGAAGACGCGACGCCGGACCATCCCTTCCGGCTCGCGACCAGCCCGGCGCGGCACTTCCTCAACTCGACGTTCACGGAGACGCCGACCTCGCGGGAGAAGGAGGCGCGGCCGAGCGTGCTGATCCACCCGGAGGACGCCGCCGCGCACGGGATCGCGGACGGGGACGAGGTCGCGCTGGAGAACGCCCGCGGGCGCGTCCGGCTCGCGGCGCGGCTGTTCGCGGGCGTGCGCCGGGGCGTGCTGATCGCGGAGGGCATCTGGCCGAACGCGGCCCATCCGGACGGGCGGGGCATCAACACGCTGACCGGCGCCGATCCGGTGGCGCCCTACGGTGGCGCGGCGTTCCACGACATCCGGGTGCGGATCGCGCGGGCGGGCTAGCCGCGTCGGCGAACCCGCCTGCGCGCTCTCAATGCCCGCCTTGGCTCAGGCGCGCGTCGCGCGGTGCGCTGAGGATCTCGCTGAGCGATTGGGAGATGTGGCGCGCTTCCTCGTCCTGGAGGCGCAGCATGATCGGCGGCAACCGTCCCGCGCGTAGCGAGACGACGGCGTGCCCGTCCTGGTCCAGGCCGATGTCGATCGTCGGGGACGTCACGTCGACGACCTCCCCCTCGATCGTCTCGACGCCCTCGCCGTCGCCGCCCTCCTCCTCTTCCGCCAGCTGGCGGGCGAGCTCCTCGGTGAGCTCCTCGTCGGTGAAGGCCTCCTCGAGCTCGTCCTCGTCGAGGGCGTCGTCCATCACGTCGAGCAACTGGGTCAGGGCCGAGGCGAGCGTCCGCGCCGCGCCCGCATCCATCACGATCGCGGTCGATTGGTCGTCCTTCTGAAACGACAGCTGAATCTTGTCGCCTTCGACGGAAAGTGAGATGCCGGCCATGATGCTCCTTTCGGCGGTCCCCGTTATATGGGAGCGAGGCGGGGGTCCTGTCCAGAGGCGGCGGCGGATGGGAGGAAAAGCCCGCGCGGCCGACTCCGTTCCGTCACTCCGCCGCTTGGCGCGGTTCGTATCCGAGCCGCCGGTTGAGCTCGAAGACGAGCTTCTCGGCCGCGTCCGCGATCACGGTGCCGGGCGGGAACACCGCGGAGGCGCCCATCTCGAGGAGCGTGGGCACGTCGTCGGGCGGGATCACGCCGCCGACCACGATCATCACGTCCCCGCGATCGTAGGCCTCCAGAGCCTTCTTCAGCTCGGGCACCAGCGTCAGATGCCCCGCCGCCAGCGACGACACGCCGACGATGTGGACGTCGTTCTCGATCGCCTGACGCGCCGCCTCCTCCGGGGTGGCGAAGAGCGGACCGATGTCGACGTCGAAGCCGAGATCGGCGAAGGCGGAGGCGATCACCTTCTGGCCGCGATCATGGCCGTCCTGGCCCATCTTGGCGACGAGGATGCGCGGGCGCCGCCCGTCTTCCTCCTCGAAGGCCTCGACCAGCTTGCGCACGCGCTCGACTGCCGGCGACATGGCTCCGACCTCCCGCTTGTAGACTCCCGAGATCGAGCGGATCTCGGCGCGATGGCGGCCCCAGACGCTCTCCAGCGCCGCCGAGATCTCGCCGACGGTGGCCTTCGCCCGCCCGGCCTCGACGGCGAGCGCCAGGAGATTGCCCTCGCCGGTCTCCGCCGCCTTGGTCAGCGCCGCGCAGGCGGCGTCGACGGCGCCCTGGTCGCGCTCGGCGCGCAGACGCGCGAGCTTGTCCAGCTGAAGCGTGCGGACATTGGCGTTGTCGACCTTGAGCACCTCGACCGGGCGCTCGTCGAGCGGCTTGAACATGTTGACGCCGATGACCGCCTGGTTGCCGCTGTCGATCCGCGCCTGGGTGCGCGCCGCCGCCTCCTCGATCTTCAGCTTGGGCACGCCGGCCTCGATGGCCTTGGCCATGCCGCCGAGCGCCTCGACCTCCTCGATATGCGCCATCGCGGTCTTCGCCAGCTCGGCGGTCAGCCGCTCGACGAAATGCGAGCCGCCCCAGGGGTCGATGACACGGGTCGTGCCGCTCTCCTGCTGGAGGAAGAGCTGCGTGTTGCGGGCGATGCGCGCGGAGAAGTCGGTGGGCAGCGCCAAGGCCTCGTCGAGCGCGTTGGTGTGGAGCGACTGGGTGTGCCCCTGCGTCGCCGCCATGGCCTCGATGCAGGTGCGCGTGACGTTGTTGAACACGTCCTGCGCGGTGAGCGACCAGCCGGAGGTCTGCGAATGCGTGCGCAGCGCGAGGGACTTCGCGTTCTGCGGCTCGAACTGCTTGACGAGCTTCGCCCAGATCAGGCGCGCCGCGCGCAGCTTCGCCACCTCCATGAAGAAGTTCATCCCGATCGCCCAGAAGAACGACAGGCGCGGGGCGAACTGGTCGATCGTCAGCCCCGCCGCGAGACCGGCGCGGATGTACTCGACGCCGTCGGCGAGCGTGTAGGCGAGCTCGAGATCCTGCGTCGCCCCGGCCTCCTGCATGTGGTAGCCGGAGATCGAGATGGAGTTGAACTTCGGCATCTTCTGCGAGGTGAAGGCGAAGATGTCCGAGATGATCCGCATGCTCGCCGAGGGCGGGTAGATGTAGGTGTTGCGAACCATGAACTCCTTGAGGATGTCGTTCTGGATCGTGCCGGCGAGCTTGTCGGCCGGCACGCCCTGCTCCTCGGCGGCGACGATGTAGAGCGCCATCACCGGGAGCACCGCGCCGTTCATGGTCATCGACACGCTCATCTGGTCGAGCGGGATGCCGGAGAACAGAGTGCGCATGTCGTAGATGGAATCGATCGCGACGCCCGCCATGCCGACGTCGCCGGCCACCCGCGGATGGTCGGAATCGTAGCCGCGGTGGGTGGCGAGGTCGAAGGCCACCGAGAGCCCCTTCTGCCCGGCCGCGAGATTGCGCCGGTAGAAGGCGTTCGAATCCTCCGCCGTCGAGAAGCCGGCGTACTGGCGCACGGTCCACGGCTGGGTGACGTACATGGTCGGGTAGGGTCCGCGCAGATAGGGCGCGATCCCCGGCGTCGTGTCGACGAAGCCGAGCCCCGCGCGGTCCTCTGCGCTGTAGGCGCCCTTCACCGGGATGCCTTCCGGCGTCTCCCAGGGCGCGCCGGCCTCGGCGCCGGCCGCGGCCTCGCCGCGCGCGGCGCGGGCGAAGGGAACGCTGGTGAAGTCGGGCAGGGTGCTTCCGAGATTGGCGCTCATTGGCAGGCCTCTACACGTGCTGTCACCCCGGGTCGCGAAGCGGGCCCGGGGCCCAGATCCTCGGGGGTGTGTTCAGCGTGCGCGCAAGCGCGCGCGTCCACGAACGCCGCCGCAAGCGTGTCGCGCCGCGGCGTGTCGCAATCCGGGATGACACTCCCCCCTGTCATCCCGGGGGCCGAAGGCAGCCCGGGACCCGGAACCTCCGGCGACTGTTCAGCGTGCGCGAAGCGCGCGCGTCCCGCGCCCGTAACGCAGGCGTTCGCGTCGCGGGACGCGGCGTTGCACGCCGCTCCACGATCGTCGGCGGATATGGGTCCCGGACTTGCTTCGCAATCCGGGATGACAGCGGGTGGCGTCATGCTTGGAGGATGAGCGCACCGGCTCGCGATATCAAGCACGGGCGGCCTCCTCGGCATGGGCGAGCGCGTCCTCGAGCAGCCCGAGCAGGTCGACGCCGATGGAGACGAACGCGTCGACGCCCGCTTTGCGCCAGGCCTCCTCGTCCGCGCCCGGGCGGCCGGCGAGGTAGAGACGGGTGCAGCCGGCGGCCTTCATCGCCTGGGCCGCCGCGACGGCCTCGGTCTCGTAGAGCGCGTCCGACGAGCACAGGCAGGCGATGGTCGCGTCGGACTCGGCGAAGGCGTCCGCCATGGCGGCGTGGTCCGGGAAGCCGTCGTTGCCGAGCGCGGCGATGCCGCCCGCCTCGAAGGCGTTCTTGGCGAAGGTGGCGCGGGCGTTGAAGGCGGCGAGCGGGCCGATATTGGCGAGGAAAACCGCCGGGCGCTTGCCGTGGGCGGCGAGGAGCGCGTCGGACCGGTCGCGCAGGCGCTCGTAGGGCTCGGCGTCGCGCCGGCGCGGCAGCGGCGCGAGCGTCACGGGCGCGACGCCGGCCGGCGCGGCCATGAGCCGGGCGAGGCCCGCGCCGTCGGCCGCGGCGGCGACGAGGTCGGCGAAGGCCGCGACGGGCCTGGCGTTCGCGTCGGCCTCCGACGAGGGCGGGGCGGGATGTGGCGCGTCGTCCACCGCCATCGCCACCGCCACCGGCTTCTCGTCGAGGAACGGGAATTCCGAGACGCCGGTGATGGCGTCCTTGCGCTTGGCGAGGGCGGCGTCCCGCGCGGCGCGGGTCGCGCGGACGCGCTCCTGCAGGGCGCCCGTGCGCAGGCTCTCGACGATCCCGCCTTCGGCCTCGACCTCCTGGAACAGCGCCCACGCTTTCTCGCACAGGGCGTCCGTGAGGCCCTCCAGCGCGCCCGAGCCGGCCGCCGGGTCGGCGACGCGCCAGAGGTTCGATTCGTGCAGGAGCACGAGCTGCGTGTTGCGGGCTACGCGCCGGGCGAAGGCGTCGGGCAGCCCGAGCGCGGCGGTGAAGGGCGTCACGACGAGCGAATCCGCCCCGCCGACGCCGGCCGAGAAGGTCGCGACGGTGGCCCGCAGCAGGTTCACCCACGGATCGCGGCGGGTGGTCATGCGCCAGGCGGTCTCGGCGTGGAGCCGGATCGGTTTCGGCGTGAGCCCGCTCGCCTCCTCGATCCGCGCCCACAGCGCGCGGAGCGCCCGGAACTTGGCGATGCCGAGGAACTCGTCCGCATCGGCGACGAGCAGGAACGAGAGCGCGTCCCGCGCCGCGTCGAGCCCATGCCCGCCGGCCTCCAGCGCGCGCAGATAGGCGACGCCGCAGGCCAGCGCGAAGGCGAGTTCCTGCGCCTCGCTCGCGCCGGCCTCGTGGACCGGCCGCGCATCGGCGAGGAAGGTGCGCCCGGTGAAGCCGCGCGCGGCGAGGTCGGAGAGCGTCTGCGCCGAGCGCTCGGCCACGATCTCCCAGGGCGCGGACATCCGGCCCGCGGCGGCGGCCGCGCCGATCGGGTCGAGGGCGAGATCGAGGGTGAGATCGGCGAGCGCGTGGCCGCGGCGTTCGGCGAGCGCGATCAGCAGCGCCGCCGCCTGCCGCCCGGCGCCGCCGGCGTCGAGCCGGACATGGACGAGGTCGAGCATCACGCCCGCCAGCGCGGCGTCGAGATCCTCCACCGTCTGCGCCTGCAGCCCGAAGCCGCGCGCCGAGGGCGCCTGGGGCAAGACCAGCGTCAGCGCGTCGGCGCCGCCCTCGAGATCCTCCAGCGCCTGCGCGTTCGCCGCCTCGAGCCGCGGATCGTCGACGCGCTGCGCGACGCGCCAGGGGCCGTGCGCGGCGCGGCCCGGCCGGGCCGGGGCCTCCGCCTTGTCGTAGAGCGGCTGGACCGCGAGCCCGTCATAGGTCCTCGAGACGAGCCGCTTCTCGAAATCCGCGCCCTTGAGCACGCCCTCGGCGAGCCTGCGCCAGTCCTCCCGCGAGGGGAGAGGGAAGTCGGCCGAGAGGGCGTTGTCGTCGATCATCCATGACACTCCGCGTGATGCCGGCTTCGTGGTCTACCCGCAAACCGCAGCCCTGCGAAAGTCGCACTTTCGTTGCGGATCGCCTCGGAGCGCAAGCCCGCAACGGCGCGCCGCCCGTCCGCGTCGCGGCGTTGCGCCCCCTGTCCGCCCTCGCCCTCGCGTCCTATCTCTTCGCGTGAAAGGACGAAGCCGCATGATACGCCTCACCTTGAACGGACGCGAGACCGCGCTGGACGTCGACCCCGAGATGCCGCTGCTCTGGGCGCTGCGCGACCATGCGGGACTCACGGGTACGAAGTTCGGCTGCGGCATCGCGCAGTGCGGGGCCTGCACCGTGCATCTCGACGGCGCGCCGATCCGCGCCTGCGTCACCCCCGTCGCGGCGGTCGAGGGCGCGGCGGTCACGACGATCGAGGGCGTCGACGGCCCCGTTGCCGAGGCGGTGCGCGCCGCCTGGCGGGAGCTCGACGTGGTCCAGTGCGGCTATTGCCAGTCGGGCCAGATCATGGCCGCGATCGGCCTCCTCTCGCAGACGCCCGCACCGACGGACGAGGACGTCGTGGCGGCCATGGACGGGAATCTCTGCCGCTGCGGCACCTACCAGCGCATCCGCGCGGCGATCGCCGACGCGGCCACGCGGCTCGGCTGAGGGGAGGACGTCTCATGCTGTTCAAGCCGCTTTCCGCCCCCGCGCCGACCCGCCGCGGCTTCCTCGCCGGCTCGCTGACCCTCGGGCTGACGCTCGCCCTCGACAAGCGGGCGGCCCGCGCCGCCGCCGCGGCCCCCACCGCGCCCTCGGCGCCGGTGGCGCCCAACGCCTTCGTCTCCATCGCGCCGGACGACACGGTGACGGTGACGATCAAGCATCTCGACATGGGCCAGGGCGTCACGACGGGGCTCGCCACCCTCGTCGCCGACGAGCTCGACGCCGATTGGGGCCAGATGCGCTTCGCCTTCGCCCCGGCCGACGCCGCGCTCTACGCCAACCTCGCCTGGGGGCCGGTGCAGGGCACGGGCGGGTCCACCGCCACCGCCAATTCCTGGCGGCAGCTGCGCCAGGCCGGCGCGGCGATGCGGGCGATGCTGATCTCCGCCGCCGCCGCCGAATGGGGCGTTCCCGAGGGCGAGATCGGCGTCGCGCGCGGGCGCGTGCGCCATGCCGCGAGCGGGCGCGAGACCGGCTTCGGCGCGCTCGCCGAGGCCGCCGCCGCGCTGCCCGTGCCCGAGGCGCCGCGCCTCAAGACGCCCGCCGAATGGATCTACATCGGCAAGGAGGGCGTGCCGCGCCTCGACAGCCCGTCGAAGACCGACGGCACGGCGACCTATTCTCTCGACGTGCGCCTGCCCGGCATGCTGACCTCTGTGGTCGCCCATCCGCCGCTCTTCGGCGCGCGGGTCGCCTCCTTCGACGACGCCGCCGCGCGGGCCGTGAAGGGGGTGGTCGACGTGGTGGAGATCCCGACGGGCGTCGCCGTCGTCGCGCGCGACACCTGGTCGGCCCTGCGCGGGCGCGAGGCGCTTTCCGTGACCTGGGACGAGAGCCGGGCGGAGACGCGCTCGACGGAGGCGCTCGTCGCCGAGGCCCGCGCCCGCGCCGAGCGCCCCGGCATGGTCGCGGCGCGCGCCGGCGACGCGGCGGGCGCGCTCGCGGACGCGGCGACGCTGATCGAGGCCGAGCACGTCTTCCCCTATCTGGCGCACGCGGCGATGGAGCCGATGAACGGCGTCATCGCCCGGCGCGAGGACGGATCCTACGAGGCCTGGGGCGGCTTCCAGATCCAGACCATCGACCAGGCCGCCATCGCCTCGATCCTCGGTGTCGCGCCGAACCGGGTGCGGCTGAACACGCTCTTCGCCGGCGGCTCCTTCGGCCGGCGCGCCGTGCCGGGGGCGGACTGGGTCTCGGAGATGGCGCATATCCTGAAGGCGACAGGTGAGGCGGCGCCGATCCACCTCGTCTGGACCCGCGAGGACGACATGCGGGCGGGTCATTACCGCCCGCTCGTGCTGCACCGGGTCCGCGCCGGCCTCGACCCCGAGGGCCGGATCGTCGGCTGGGAGCACCGCATCGTCGGCAAGTCGATCCTCAAGGGCACGCCCTTCGAGGCGCTGATCGTCGCCGACGGCGTCGACGCCACCAGCGTCGAGGGCGCGCGCGAGACGCCCTACCGGATCGCCAACCGGAGCGTCGAGGTTCACGACACCCGCGAGCAGGTGCCTGTGCTGTGGTGGCGCTCCGTCGGCCACACCCACACGGCCCACGCCGTCGAGACCATGATCGACGAGCTCGCGACCGCCGCGGGGCAGGATCCCGTCGCCTACCGCCTCGGCCTCATGGAGGAGGGCGCGCGCGAGGCCGCGGTGCTGCGCCTCGCCGCCGAGAAGGCCGGCTGGGACGGTCCGGGCCCGGGCGGCGGCCGGGGGCGAGGCGTCTCGGTCCATACCTCCTTCGGCACGGCCTGCGCCATGGTGGCTGACGTCTCGGTGGAGGGCGGCGTGATCCGCGTCGATCGCGTCGTCGCCGCGGTGGAGTGCGGCGTGCCGGTGAACCCGGACGTGATCCGCGCCCAGATCGAGGGGGCGGTGGGCTTCGGCCTGTCGTCCGTCCTGCGCGAGGCGGTGACGCTCGAGGACGGGCGCGTGCGCGAGACGAATTTCGACGCCTACCGCCCGACCCGCTTCTCCGAGATGCCGCGCGTCGAGGTGTACATCGCGCCCTCGCAGAACGATCCCTCCGGAATCGGCGAGCCCGGCGTGCCGACGCTGGCGCCGGCGATCGCCAACGCGGTCTTCGCCGCGACCGGCCGGCGCCTGCGTTCGCTGCCGCTCGACCTCGCCGCCGGCGAGGGTGCGTGAAGTAAAGGCGGCCGCCGGGAACTCGCCCCGGTGTCGGGGCGTTGCCGATCGTCCCGAGTAGACTCTCTTTAGGGTGACCTCCAAAGGAAGGCTTCTTCCAGCCCGGCCGAAAGCCGGGCTTCTTTTTTGCGCGCGGCGTTCGGCGTCCGCGCCCGATTGACGCGCCGAGCCCGGCGTGCTCGCCTCCTCCGCCCAGGAGACGCGCAGGAGGCACGGAATGAAGCTCTACGACGGCGGGCGCGTGCCCAATGCGCGGCGGGTGCGCATCTTCCTCGCCGAGAAGGGCGTCTCAATCCCCCTCGTTCCCGTGGATCTCGGCAAGGGCGAGCACAAGAGCGCGGAGTACACCGCCATCAACCCGCTCCAGCGTGTTCCCGCCCTCGTCCTCGACGACGGGACGACGATCTGCGAATCGCTCGCCATCTGCCGCTACGTCGAGGCGCTCCATCCCGAGCCGCCGCTCTTCGGGACGGACCCGCTCTCGATCGCCCGCATCGAGATGTGGGAGCGGCGGATCGAGCACGGCCTCCTCGCCCAGATCGCCGCGATCTTCCGGCACACGCACCCCGCCATGGCCGAGCTCGAGGTCCCGCAGGTGCCCGCCTGGGGCGAGGCGAACCGGCCGAAGGTCGAGGCCTCGCTCGCCTTCCTCGACCGCCATCTGGCGCAGAGCCCGTTCCTCGCCGGCGACGCGTTCTCGGTGGCCGACATCTCCGCCCTCGTCGGTCTCGATTTCCTGCGGCTCGCGAAGATGCGCGTGCCGGAAGAGCTCGCCGCGCTGACCGCCTACCACGAGCGCCTGAAGGCGCGCCCCAGCGCGGCGGCCTGACGCCTCGCTTTCGCCGGGACGGGCGCTTATCTGCGCTCCATGACCGCTCCCCTCGACGCCCTCCTCGCCGACCTGCGCGGGTGCCGGATCTGCCGCGACGCGCCGGCCCGCGGCGGGCCGCTGCCGCACGAGCCGCGCCCGATCGTCCAGGCGCATCCGGCGGCGCGGCTGTGCATCGCGAGCCAGGCGCCGGGCAACCGCGCGCACGTCGCCGGCGTGCCCTTCCTCGATCCGTCGGGGGTGCGCCTGCGCGCCTGGCTCGGCCTCGACGAGGCGACCTTCTACGATCCGCACCGGGTCGCCATCGTGCCGATGGGCCATTGCTTCCCGGGCTACGATGCCAAGGGCGGCGACCTGCCGCCGCGGCGCGAATGCGCGCCGGCCTGGCGCGAACGCGTCTTCGCCGAGCTGTCGAAGCTCGAGCTGATCCTCGTCATCGGCTCCTACGCGCAAGCCTGGCACCTGCCGGAGCACGCCAAGGCGGGGCTGACCGAGACCGTGCGGAACTGGCGGGAGATCCTCGCCGCGCCGCGCAGCCCGCGGGTGCTGCCGCTGCCGCATCCGTCCTGGCGCAACAACGCATGGCTCAAGCGGCATGCCTGGTTCGAGGACGAGCTCTTGCCGGTTCTGCGGGCGCAGGTAGCATCGCTGATCGAACGAAGCGCGCAGGAGGAGAACGCTGCATGACCGAGGTTCTGAGGACGACCCGCGAGGACGGGGTCGCGACGCTGACGATCACGCGGCCGGAGAAGCTGAACGCGCTCACCGCGCGCGTGCACGCCGAGCTGCGCGGCGCGCTCGCCGCCTGCGCCGAGGACGAGGCGGTGAAGGTCGTGGTGCTCACCGGCGAGGGGAGGGCGTTCTCCGCCGGGCAGGACCTCACCGAGGACCTGCCGCGCGGCCCCGACGGGCGCATCGACCTCGGGCCCCCGCTCGCGCGCGACTACAACCCGCTGATCGAGACGCTCGTTTCCTATCCCAAGATCACGATCGCGGCGCTCAACGGCCCGGCGGTGGGCGCGTCCATGAACATCGCGCTCGCCTGCGACATCCTCCTCGCCGCCCGCTCGGCCTACCTGCAGGAGGCCTTCGCCCGCATCGCGCTGATCCCCGACGCGGGCGGAACGTATTTCCTGCCGCGCCTCGTCGGCCCGAAGCGCGCGCTCGCCCTGATGCTGACGACGGACCCGGTGCCGGCCGCGGAGGCGCAGGCGATGGGTCTCGTCCACAAGGTCTTCGACGACGCCGATTTCGCCCGCGAGGCCGGGGCCTTCGCGATGAGGCTCGCCGAGGGCCCGCGCCTCGCCTACCGCCTCACCAAGGAGGCCGTGGCGAAGAGCCTCGACAACGACCTCGCCGCCCAGCTGGCGCTGGAGGCGAAGCTCCAGCAGGAGGCGGGGTTCTCGGACGACTTCGCGGAGGGCGTGGCGGCGTTCCGGGAGAAGCGCGCGCCGCGGTACGGGTGAGCAGCTGTCCGCCGGCGCCGAAACCTCCCCGCAGGGGAGGTGGGCCGCGGCGAAGCCGCGGACCGGAGGGGTTAGAGACCGTCATCTGGTCCCCTGTCCCCACCCGCCGGCCTTCGGCCGACTCCCTCCCCTGCGGGGAGGGTACCGTGCGGCGCGCGTCGCCTCCGGTCACTTCTCCAGCCGCGCCACCAGGCTCGACGTGTCCCAGCGCTTGCCGCCCATCTTCTGGACGTCGGCGTAGTACTGGTCGACCAAAGCCGTGAGGGCCAGCGTCGCGCCGTTGTTGCGGGCCTCGTTGAGGACGATGTTCAGGTCCTTGCGCATCCAGTCGACGGCGAACCCGAAGTCGAACTCGCCCGCCGCCATGGTCTTCCAGCGGTTCTCCATCTGCCAGGAGCCGGCGGCGCCCTTCGAGATCGTGTCGAGCACGGCCTCCATGTCGAGGCCCGCGCGCTTGCCGAAATGGACCGCCTCGGCGAGACCCTGCACCACGCCGGCGATGCAGATCTGGTTGACCATCTTGGTCAGCTGGCCGGCGCCGGCGGGGCCGATCAGCCGGCACATGCGGGCGTAGGACGCGATCACCGGCTCGACCTTCTCGTAGGTCGCCTGCTCGCCCCCGCACATCACGGTGAGCACGCCGTTCTCCGCGCCGGCCTGGCCGCCGGAGACCGGCGCGTCGACGAAGCCGAAGCCCTTCTCCCAGGAGAGCGCCGAGAGCTCCCGGGCGACCTCGGCGGACGCCGTGGTGTGGTCGACGAAGACGGCGCCCTTGGCGATCCCCTTGAACGCGCCGTTCTCGCCGATCGTCACCTCGCGCAGATCGTCGTCGTTGCCGACGCAGGCGAAGACGATCTCCTGGCCCTCGGCCGCCTCCCGCGGCGTCTTGGCGAAGGCGCCGCCGTGCTCGGACACCCAGCGCTCGGCCTTCGACTTGGTGCGGTTGTAGACGGTGACCTCGTGGCCCTTGTCCTTGAGGTGCCGAGCCATGGGGTAGCCCATCACGCCCAGTCCCAGGAACGCTACCTTCGCCATCGTCGAAGCTCCTCGCATGAGGGAATGCGCCGCGCCCTCGCGCGCGGGCCCAAGAGATGGTCGACGGTTCTAGGTCGGCGGGCCCGGCGGGTCAAACGCGCAAACGTGCGGGAACGCGAAAGGCGGCGTGCCGAGAGGGACGTGGCCCCGCGGCATCGCCGCGCGGGAACCGCGACCGCGAGACGAGGCGCGGCCGCGGCGACGAAAGGCCCGCGCGGGTCGCCCCGCGCGGGCCTCGCCGTTCGTGGAGCGGCGTCGCGCCTCCTCAGAACCCGTACTGGACTGTGACGCCGGACTGGCCGTTCCCCGTCTGCTGGACGTGGGCGTCGGTGTTCTCGCCGAACTGGAACAGGCCGTGGGCGTTGCCGTGCCCGTTCTGCTGGATCGTGCCGTTGTGGCCGTTCCCCTCCTGGTGCACGATCCCGAGATTGCCGGAGCCGTTCTGCAGAAGGCCGCCGGCATTGCCGTTGCCGTGCTGGCCGATGTGACCGCCGCCGTTCATGCCGTTGGCGAGGCCGAAGATCGCGAGGCCGGTGCGCAGCGCGAGGTCGCCCTCGGGCGTGCCCGGCGAGACGGTGAGGCCGACGGAGCCGCCGGCGAGAGCGGGGCCGCCGGCGAGCGCCGAGAGGGCGAGGGCGGCGGCGGCGAGGGTGGTCTTCGAGCGGGTGAGCATGGCGTGTCTCCTCGGAATGGGGCTGTCCGGTCAGGGGTCGATGCGCAGGGAGCAGGCGACGGTCTCGCCGCCCGCATCGATCTCGAGCGCGGCGTCCGTGGCGGCGGAGGCGCTCACCATGGCGCGCGAGAGCCGGACGGTCTCGCCGGCCTGCGCCGTGAACGGCCCGCCCTGGCGGATGCTGGTGCGCCCGGAGGCGCTGGCGCCGGCGAGCGTCAGGCGATAGGCGCCGCTGACCGTCTCGTCGGAGGCCACCGTCGGCGCGACGGCGATCATGCCGCCCGAGCGCTCGACGAGGATCTCGCAGCGCAGCCCGTGCTGCGCGTCGGTGGCGGTCGCGCCGGACGAGCCGGCGGCGAGGGCCGCGAGACCGGCCGCCGCGAGGAGCGTCTTGCGGGGATCGAGCATGGTCTCTCTCCTTCGCGCGGGGCGACGGGGCGGGGGAGGGGCGGCCCCGTCGCGGCCGGCGCGTCAGTGGCAGTGCTGGACGATTGCGGCGACGTTGCCGGCGCCGTTCTGGTTGACGCTGCCGTTGCAGTTCTCGCCGACCTGGACCGCGGCCGCGACGTTGCCGGCGCCGTCCTGGGTCATGATCGCGTCGTGGCCCGCGCCGATCTGGCCGACGCCGCCGACATTGTGCGCGCCGCGCTGATGGACCTGCGCGTCGTTGAACGCGCCCAGCTGGCCGATGACGCCGGTGTTGCTCCAGCCGTCCTGCGTGGTGACGCCGCGATTGGCGACGCCGTCCTGCCAGGTGCCGGCGTGATTGCCGACGCCGATCTGGCCGCCGCCGGCCTCGTTGGCGATGCCGTACTGGTCGATGAAGAAGTCGTTCGCGCTGGCGGGAGCGGAGAAGGCGGCGCCGAGAGCGACGAGGGCGCCGAGGACGAGCTTGCGGGTCATGGTCGTGTCTCCTCTGGTCGACGACCGCCGCTGCTGCGGCGGGGGGCGTCCGGTTGGCCCGGATGCTCGTTCGTCGGAGGGGGACGCGAGGAGGTTCGAAGGCGATCGCTCTTTTTCAGTCGACCGCGAGCGGGACGCGCGCGACGACGCCGCGGTTCGCGCCGGACCAGTAGCGCAGCTCGTAGGCGCCGGGCTCCGCCGGGGCGCGCAGCGTGACGGCGCGGCCGTCGGGCGGCAGGCGGGTCGCGGCGAGGCTCTCGCCGTCGGCCGCGCCGGGGTGGGCGATCTGGAGGT
The DNA here is from genome assembly GCF_040111675.1 of Salinarimonas sp. Lineage (NCBI taxonomy): Bacteria > Pseudomonadati > Pseudomonadota > Alphaproteobacteria > Hyphomicrobiales > Salinarimonadaceae > Salinarimonas > Salinarimonas sp. The sequence goes on from NZ_CP157794.1 coordinate 1,700,284, forward strand.
CGTCGCGCGGGCCGCCGGGACCGGTCCAGGAGACCGAGAAGGGCTCGCCGGCCTTGACCTTGGCGTCGGGCGTCAGCGTCGCCTGCGCGGGCTCGACCGTCAGCGACGCCGTCGCGAGCACGGCCCGGCCCTCGCCCGACCAGTAGCGCAGCTCGTAGTCCCCCGGCTCCAGCGGCGCGTCGAGGGCGATCGCGCGGCCGTCGGGCTGGATGCGGCCGAAGGCGAGATAGGCGCCGGCGTCGGCGCCGGGGCGCACGAGATGGATCTCGTCGCGCGGCGCGCCGGGACCCTGCCACGCCACCGCGAAGCGCGCGCCGCCCATGACGCGCTCGGGCGGCGCGAGCGAGACGAGGGCGGGCATGACAACGAGCGTCGTCGCGGCCAGAACCTCCCGGCTCGCGCCGGACCAGTAGCGCAGCTCGTAGTCGCCGGGCTCGACGGGCGCGCTCATCCGGATCGGCCCGCTCGCGCCGCCGAGGCGGCCGAAGCCGAGCTCCTCGGTCTCCGGCGCGCCGGGGCGCGCGATGCGGATCAGGTCGCGGATCGCGCCCGGCCCCTGCCAGGCGACGGTGAAGGCCGCCCCGGCCGAGACCGCCTCCGGCGCGGCGATCACGACCGGCGTCGGCACGACGGCGATGGGCGTCTCGCCCAGGATCTCGCCGTCCTCGGCGGAATAGTAGCGCAGGACGTAGTCCCCCGGCTCGACGGGCGCATCCAGCGTCACCGGCCCGCGATCGGGCGGCACGCGGGCGGAGAAGACGGCGTCCGCCGGCGCGGCGCCGGGGCGGGCGATCTGGATGTCGTCCCGCGGCGCGCCGGGGCCCTTCCACCCGACGCGGACCTGCGTCCCCTGCGCGACCTCCTCCGGCGCGTCGAAGCCGACCCGCGCCTCGACCACGTCGAGCGGCGCGCGCGCGATGATCGCCGCGCCCTCGCGGAAATAGTAGCGCAGCTCGTAGGCGCCGACCTCGCCGGGCGCGATCGCCCGGACCGGCCCGCCGTCCGGGTCGAGCCGGACGGTGCGCAGATAATCGCCGTCGCGCATGTCCGGGCGGGCGATGTGGAGATGGTCGAAACGCCCGCCGGGGCCTTCGACCGCGATCTCGAAGCGCGTGCCCTCCGGCACCGGGTTCTCGAAGGCGAGGCGCGCCTCCGGCAGGGACGCGGCCGGCGGCGGCGCCGCGGGCGCGGCGACGGTCTGGGCGAGGGCGAGGCGCAGGTCGTCGGCGTTGCGGGCGTCGAGATAGGCCCCGCCGGTCTCCTCCGCGAGGCAGGCGACCTGCCGGCCCTCCTCGTCGGAGAGCCCGAAGCCGACGACGTGCACGGTGAGATCGACGCCCGCCGCCTCCAGCGCCGCGCCGAGCGCGCACGGATCGGCGTCGCAGGTCTCGATGCCGTCGGTGACGAGGACGATCGTGGCTTTGGCGTCGGTATAGCCCAGCGCCTCGGCGGCCTGCCGCACGGCGTCGGTGAGGGGCGTCTTCCCGCGCGGGACGATGCTTTGGATGCGCGCGGCGAGGTCCGGCCCGGCGCCGGGGCGCGGCGCGGCGAGTATCTCGATGTCCCCGCAATCGCCCTCCCGGCGGTGGCCGTAGGCGACGAGCCCGAGCGAGGTCTGCGCCGGCAGCCCGCCGAGCACCGCGTCCGCCGTCTCCCGCGCGATCTCGATCTTCGAGCGCTCGCCGATGCGTCCCCACATCGACCCGGAGGCGTCGAGGACGAGCATGGTCTCGTGCGCGACGGGCTCCTGGGCTCGGGCCGAGCCCGCCGGCGCGAGGGCGAGCGCCGCCGCGCAGGCGAGGCAGGCGCCGATCGATGTCGCGCTCGTCTTCATGACGCGTCTTCCCGCACGAGCGCCCCCGCCCGTGCATGGGAGAGTGCGGGAAGCGTGGCCGGGAGGCAAGCGCCGTGGCCGCTAGAACCGCCGGGTCAGCGGGCTCGCGCCGGTCTCCCACGTCTCGCGCCGCACGGCCTCGCCGTCGGCGACGACGACGAGGCTCTCCTTGGCGTAGAAGCGCAGGCGGCCGACGAGGTCGGCGAGGGCGTCCGGCGTGTCGGCCGAGAGATGGAGACGGGGCGGGCCCTCCCGCGCGATCCAGGCGCGCGCCTCGCCCGCGCGGGCGGGCGCGCCCTCCGCCGCGAGGCGGGCGACGTCCGCGGTGAGGCCGACGACGATCGCCGGCGCGTCCGGCGGGGCGGAGGCGGCGTCGAGCGCGGCGTCCGCGCCGACGAGGCGGCGCACGAGCGCCTGCGCCTCCGCGAAGGGCAGGGCCGGGGAGGGCGCGACGAGCGTGAGATCGTCCGCCCGCAGGACATCCCGCAAGGCCGGCGCGGTCTCGCCGTCGAGCAGCGCGCGCACGACGCCGAAATCCGGGTCGACGTGGACGGCGTCCGGCGCGGCGGGCGTCTCCAGGCGGAAGGTCCGCGTCTCGGCGTCGAGGCGCACGATCGTCTCCACCGGCCCCGCCGCGGTCTCGATCCGCACCGGCACCGAGAGCCGGTAGGCCGGCGCGTCCTGGGCGAGGGTGAGGGAGACGCCCGTCCCGTCCGCCAGCGGCGCGGCGTCGGCGAGGATCACGCGCGGCTCGCCGGCGCGCTCCAGCCATTGCCCGAAGAACCAGCCGAGATCGCGATCCGCCGCCGCTTCGAAAGCGGCGCGCACCTCCGGCCAGCCGGCGCGGCCGAAGCGATGCCGCTCGTAGAGCGTCCGCAGCCCGCTCCGGAAGTCCGCCTCGCCGAGCTCCTGCTCCAGCATCCGGAAGACGAGGGCGAGCTTGCCGTAGCCGACCGCCTGGCCGTCGTGCCCGCTGGAGCGGAAATCGACGATGGGCGTGCGCGCGTCCGCCGGGAGGGCGGCGAGGTCGGCGAGCCATTCGCGCCGCAGCGCCTTCGCCGCCTCCGGGCTCTCGTCGGCGGCGAGGGCGTAGTCCGCCTGGTAGGTGGTCAGCCCCTCGGCCCAGTTGCCGGCGCCGGCCTCGAGGCCGACGGCGTTGCCCCACCAGGAATGCAGGATCTCATGCGCCAGCGAGCGCCCGCGCATGTAGGGATGGGCGAGGATGCTCTGCGCCACGTAGGTGAGGTTCGGGAAGCCCAGCCCGACGGGGATCGGGGCAGCGACGATTGCGAAGCCGTCGTACGGGTAGGGCCCGATCTCCTCGGCGAAGCGGGCGAGAAAGACCTGCGCCGCGTCGAGATAGGCCGGCGCGTAGTCCCGCGCCGCCTCGGGGAAGTAGGTGCGCAGCCGAAGGCCCGCGACGTCGCGCTCGTCGACGATCCAGGGGCCGGCGAGGACGACCGGGGGCTCGTCGTGCGGCGCGAAGCGGAAGGTGGCGCGGCGGACGTCGCCGGCCTCCTCCTCGGAGACGAGCGCGCCGGTGGCGACGGCGCGCCAGGGCGCGGGCGTCTCGACGGTGAGGGTGTACGCGTCCCCGCCGTCCGCCGAGCGCGGCAGCCAGCCGGAGGGGTCGAGCAGGAAGGCGCCCTCGGGGCTCGCCCCGGCGGCGGCGAGGGCGCCGTCGACCGGCGGCAGCACGCCCTCGGCGGTGATCGTCACCGGGTCCGCGGCTGCGCGCGCGGCGGGGACGACGAGCCGCCCGTCCTCGGGGGCGATCGCCGCGTCGCCCGCCTGCGCGGCGAGGGTCTCGAGCCAGTCCGCTCCGTCCAGCACGAGCGCAGCGTCCGCGCCGGTGACAACGTCGCTCAGGGCGAGGGCGCCGGTCTCGGGATCGAGCCGCAGCGTGACCGCGTGCTCCGCCGCCGCGTGCGCGGGTTGCGTCGCAACGAGCCCCGCGACCGAGACCGCCAGAAAAGCCGCCACACCTTGGAGAAACCGCATCCGCCCTCCTCGTCCGCCGCGCGCCCGCGGCCATCCTTGGAGTTCGGCATATAGGGCGAGGACGCGCGCCGAACACGGCCGCCCGGCATCTCCCCGCAGGGGAGCTGGGCCGCGACGCGGCCCGGTGGGGAGGCCGCCCTCAGAAATGCTCCCGCCGGATCACCGAGACGTCCGAGATCGTCACGACGCCGATCTGGCGGGAGAGCAGCTTGTAGACCGGCTCCAGCACGTCGGGCACGCGGCTCTCGTCGAGGACGCAGATGACGAGCACCATCTGCCCCGCGTCGGAGACGAGGCCGGCGCGGCGCCAGGAGCCCTCGCGCCCGCGGCCCGCGAGCGCCGGGACGACCGTGTAGCCCGTCACCGCCAGGCGATCGAGCAGGTCGAGCAGCCGGTTCATGATCGGGGCCTCGACGATGATGTCGAGGCGCTTCTTGGCGTAGGTCTCGAGGCGCGGGGTCTTCGCGTCGTCCGGCTTCCGGTCGTCCGGCTTCTGGTCGTCTGTCATGGCAGCGCCTCCGCGAGCGCGATGTAGAGCGGGATGCCGAGCGTCAGGTTGAACGGAAACGTCACCCCGAGCGAGAGGGTGAGATAGATCGCCGGGCGCGCCTCGGGGAGCGCGAGACGCATGGCCGCGGGCACCGCGATGTAGGAGGCGGACGCCGCGAGCGTGATCAGCAGCGCCGTGCCGCCGGCGGAGAGGCCGAGCGGCAGCGAGACGAGCGCGGCGAGGGAGGCCCCGACCAGCGGCATGTAGAGCCCGAAGGCGAGCACCGGCCCGCGCAGCTCGCGCCAGCCGGAGCGCAGGCCGCGCCCGGCGACGAGGCCCATGTCGAGCAGGAACAGGCAGAGCACGCCCTGGAAGGGCGCGACCAGGAAGGGCGAGACGATCTCGAGCCCGCGATCCCCGGTGATCCAGCCGATCACGAACGCGCCGGCGAGCAGCACGATGGAGCCGTTGAGCAGGATCTCGCGCATCAGCGCGCCCGGCGGCTCGTCGCTCTCGGGATCGCGCCCCGCGGCCTTGCGCGCGCCCTGCGCGAGCCACAAGGCGGTGAGGATCGCCGGCGCCTCCATCACGGCCGCCACCGCCACGAGATAGCCCTCGGCGACGAGGCCGGAGAGCCGCACCGATTCCGAGGCGGCGACGAAGGTGACGATGGAGATCGAGCCGTAATGCGCGGCGACCGCGGCGGCGTCGATCTTCGGCAGCCGGGTGGTGCGGCTGAGGATCTGGAAGGCGATCCAGGGGATCGAGAAGCTCAAGAGGGCGCCGGCGATCACCGCCCCGATCAGGCGGGCGTCGACGCCGTGGCCCGCGACGCTCGCCCCGCCCTTGAAGCCGATCGCCATCATCAGATAGAGGGCCAGCGCCTTCGCCACCGCTTCCGGCACCGCGAGGTCGGAGCGCGCCAGCGCGGCCGCGAGACCGAGCGCGAAGAACAGGACGATGGGCGAGGTGAGATTGGCGACGATGAGCGAGAGCACGCGGGAATCCACCTCGGTCTGGCGGCGGGCGGCTCCTCCTTAGCGGCGCGCGGGCGCGCGGGCAAATCCCATGGCTCGGGTGGTCAATCGGCGACGCGGCTCATGGCGCCGAAAGATCACTGCGCCAGGAGCCGCACCAGCTGCCCGCGCCCGCGCGGGGCCGCCCCGAGCCCGCCGGCGGCGCCGGCGGCGAGCGCTGCGAGCGTGCCCAGCGCCAGCGGCAGGAGGAGCGCGCCGACGCCCGGCGCCCAGTCGACGCGCAAAGCGTCGAGCACGATCCAGCCGGCGATGGACAGTCCCGCGCCGCCGCCCACGACGGCGGCGATCAGCCCGACGCAGGCCGCCTCGCCCAGGCGCGCGAGCGCGATCTCGCCGCGGCTCGCGCCGATGAGCGTGAAGGCGACGGCCTGGCGGCGGCGCGAATCGACCTCGGCGGCCACGATGGCGGCGAGGGTGAGCGCCCCCGCGACGAGAAGCACCCCCGCGACCGCCAGCGAGGCGAGGGTGGCGCCCTCCACGATGCGGGCGAGCTCCTCGACGATCCGGCGCACGTCGATGGCGGTGATCCCCGGCGCGTCGCGGGCGAGGTCGGAGACCAGCCCGTCGACCGCGGCGTCCGTCTCGCCCTCGAGCGAGACGATCCAGGAATGCGGCGCGTTCCGGAACGGCTCCGGCGAGGCGACGAGCAGGAATTCGGGCCGGAAGGTGCGGTGGTATTCCTTGCGGATGTTGGCCACGTCCGACGTGAAGGAGCGGCCGAGCACGCTGTAGGTGACGCGGTCCCCGGGCACGAGGTCGAAAGCCTGCTGCACGTCCTCCTCGGGGGAGAGGAGGGGCGGGCCCTCGTAGTCGGCCGGCCACCACGCCCCCGCGAGCAGCTCCGCGCCCGTCGGCTCCGCCGCCCAGGCGAAGGAGCGGTCGCCCTCGATCACCCAGGCCTTGTCGGCCCGCACCAGCGCCTCCTCGGCGGGCACGCCGTTCACGGCGGTGATGGTGGCGCGCATGAAGGGCGAGGCCTGCACGCCGCCGAGCGCCGGATCGGAACCGATGCGCCCGCGTACGGCCTCGATCTGGCCGGGCTGCACGTCGAGGAGGACGAGATCGGGGATGCGCTCGGGCAGCTCCCCGCGCAAAGCCGTGGCGAGCGAGGCCTGCGTCGCGATCACGGCGGTGATGCCGGCGATGCCGATGCCGAGCGCCACCGCGCGGGTCGCCGCCGCGCCGGGCTCGGCGAGGGCGCCGAGCGCGATGCGCGCGACGAAGCTCCGCGGCCTCAGGCGGCGCGCCAGACGCGCGAGGCCGAAGCCGGCCGCGCCGATCGTCGCCGCCGCGAACGCGAGGCCGATCGCGGCGCCGGCCGCGAGCTCGGCGCGTGGCGTCGCCAGGATGGCGAGGAGGAGGGCGAGGGCGAGCGCGACGAGCCCGATCAGGGCGTCCCGCCGGGCCGGCACGGGCGGCGCGTCGGCGCTGCGCATGGCCGCGCCCGGCGGCGTGCGGGCCGCGGCGGCGAGGCTCGGCGCGCAGGCGCCGACGAGGCCGATGGCGAGGGTGAGCGTCGCGAGCGCGGCGGCGGGGAGGAGGTCGCGCCCGCGCCAGCCGAGATGCAGCCGCTCGGCGAGCAGATCCATCAGCGTCGCCGCGACGCCCGCGCCCAGCGCGAGGCCGAGCGCGATGCCGATCGCGGCGGCGAGGGCGACGATCGCCGCATGCAGCGCGAGCACGAGCGCCGGCTCGGCCCCGGAGAGACGATAGAGCGCGATGGTGCGCGTGCGCCGGCCGATCCAGGCCCGCGCGCCGGCGAAGGCGCCGGCGAGGCCGATGGCGAGGGAGACGAAGGCGGCGAGACCGAGGAAGGTCGCGAGCCGCGCCGCGACCTCGCGGATGCGATCGCCGGCGTCGGCGGGCGTCTCGAGCTCCCAGCCGCGCTCGGGAGCGAGGGCGCGGACCCGCTCCGCCAGCGCCTCCGGTGAGACGCCGTCGGGCGCGACGAGGCGGTAGCGCCAGTCGACCAGCGTCTGCGCGCCGATGAGCCCGGCCTCGCGGGCGGGCTCCATCCCGACGAGCACCCGCGGCCCGACCAGGAACCGCCCGGCCGAGAGCCGGTCCGGCTCGCGCACGAGCACGCCGCGCACGGCGAAGTCCGCGCCGCCCAGCATGATCGTGTCGCCCGGCGAAACGCCGAGCCGGGCGAGCGCCGCGGGCTCCAGCACCGCGCCGGGCGTGCCGTCGCGCGATGCGAGCGCGTCGTGGAGGGACGCCGCGCCCGCGATCGCGACCGATCCGGCGAGCGGGTAGACGTCGTCGACGGCCTTCACCTCGACGGGCGCGCGGACCGCGTCGGCCTGCGCGGTCGTGCGCAGCTCGGCCACGCCGGACATCGGGCCCAGAGCCGCGAGCCGGGCGACGAGCGCCGCGTCGAGCGGCGCGTTGACGACGCTCACGGCGACATCGCCGCCGAGCAGGATCGCGCCGTTCGCCTCGAGCGCCCGGGTGAGGGCCGAGGCCGTCATCCACACGGCGCCCAGCACGAAGGCGGCGAGCGCGATGCAGGCGACGAACAGCCTCAGGCCGGCGATGCCCGCGCGCAGCTCCGCCCGCAGCAGCCGGGGCAGCGGCGCGAGAGGCGATCCGGCCGGGACGGACGCGCTCATGCCGGCTCTCATGCCGGCTCTCGGGCGGGCGCCACGGCCCGGCCGTCCTCGATCGCGATCACCCGGTCGCAGCGGCGCGCGAGCGCCTCGTCGTGGGTGACGAGGACGAGCCCCGCGCCGCTCTCGCGGGTGAGGCCGAGCATCAGGTCGGCGACGGCGGTCCCCGTGCGCCGGTCGAGATTGCCGGTGGGCTCGTCGGCGAGGACGAGGCGCGGAGACGCCACGAAGGCGCGGGCCACCGCGACGCGCTGCTGCTCGCCGCCGGAGAGGGCGGAGGGCCGGTGCGTCAGGCGGTGCCCGAGGCCGACGCGTTCCAGCATGGCGGCGGCCGCCGCCTCGGCGTCTGGCGCGCCGGCGAGGACGAGGGGGAGCGCCGCGTTCTCGAGCGCCGTCATGGCGGGGACGAGGTGGTAGGACTGGAAGACGATGCCGATGGCGCGCCGGCGCAGCTGCGTGCGGGCGCGCTCGTCCGCCTCCTCCAGCGCGTGGCCGAGCACCCGGGCGCGCCCGCCGGTGGGCCGCTCGAGCCCGCCCATCACCGCGATCAGCGAGGACTTGCCGGAGCCCGACGGGCCCATCACCGCGAGCGCCTCGCCGGGGGAGAGAGTGAGGTCGAGCCCGCGCAGGACGGCGACCTCGCCCTCCGGCGAGGGGTAGGAGAGCGTCAGGTCGGAGAGGGCGACGAGGGGATCGGCATGCGGCATCGAGTTTTCCTTCGCCGCGAAAGCTAGCGCATCCGCGGGGGAAGGCGAGGGCGCGCCGGAACCGTGCGAAGGAACCGCGGGCGCGCCGACGCGTCGTCGAGGCGACCCCGCCCTGCGAAGGAGCCTGCCCATGACCCCGCGCGCCGTCCTCTCCACCGCCCTCGCGCTCGCCTTCGTGGGCCCGCCCGCCCTCGCGCAGCAGCAATCCGGCGCGGCGGCGACCCCCACGCCGATGCCCCGCCCCGACGGCATGGCGGAGGCCGCGACGGCCCTGCGCGACGCGGCCGAGAACGCGCTCCTCGTGCGCGACCTCCTCGGCAAGGAGGTGGCGGATCCGAGCGGCGGGAGCGTCGGCACCATCGCGAATCTCGCGGTGATCCCCGGCGGGCGCATCGTCGCCGCGATCCTCGAGACGCCGGACGGGACCCGCGTGCCCGTGCCCTTCGCGGCGGTGAAGGTCGCGGCGAAGGCCTCGACCGTGTCGCTGACGAAGCCGCTCTCGGAGCTGCAGGCCGGAGACGCCTACGGCGCGCTGGAGGACGCGGCGGCGCAGCTGGGGCTGTGAGGGCGCACGTCCCCTCTTGAAACCCCACGAAAACCCCGCTAAGCGGGCGCCCAAACCGCCCGTAGCCGGCGCGCGTCCGCGCGCATACCGGGCACGGACCACGCCCGAGGCCGCGCGGCGCGCGTGCGCAGGGCACAAGCGAGCGCGCCCAACCGAGCGCACGACGTCAGGAAGCGAGCGATGGCTAAGGCAAAATTCGAGCGTACGAAGCCGCACTGCAACATCGGGACGATCGGCCACGTCGATCACGGCAAGACGTCCCTGACGGCTGCGATCACGAAGGTGCTGGCTGAGACCGGCGGGGCGACGTTCACGGCCTACGACGCGATCGACAAGGCTCCCGAGGAGAAGGCGCGCGGGATCACGATCTCGACGGCGCACGTCGAGTACGAGACGACGAACCGTCACTACGCGCACGTCGACTGCCCCGGGCACGCGGACTACGTGAAGAACATGATCACGGGCGCGGCGCAGATGGACGGCGCGATCCTGGTCGTGTCGGCGGCCGACGGCCCGATGCCGCAGACGCGCGAGCACATCCTGCTGGCGCGCCAGGTCGGCGTGCCGGCTCTGGTCGTGTTCATGAACAAGGTCGACATGGTCGACGATCCGGAGCTGCTCGAGCTCGTCGAGCTCGAGATCCGCGAGCTCCTGTCGAAGTACGACTTCCCCGGCGACGACATCCCGATCACCAAGGGCTCTGCCCTGATGGCGCTCGAGGACAAGTCCCCCGAGATCGGCAAGCAGGCGATCCTCGCGCTGATGGCGACGGTGGACGAGTACATCCCGACGCCGGAGCGCCCGATCGACCAGCCGTTCCTGATGCCGATCGAGGACGTGTTCTCGATCTCGGGCCGCGGCACGGTGGTGACGGGCCGCGTCGAGCGCGGGATCATCAAGGTGGGCGAGGAAGTCGAGATCGTCGGCATCCGCGACACCGTCAAGACGACCGTCACGGGCGTCGAGATGTTCCGCAAGCTGCTCGATCAGGGCCAGGCGGGCGACAACGTCGGCGTCCTGCTGCGCGGCACCAAGCGCGAGGACGTGGAGCGCGGCCAGGTCGTGTGCAAGCCGGGTTCGGTGAAGCCGCACAAGAAGTTCAAGGCCGAGGCCTACATCCTCACCAAGGAGGAGGGCGGGCGCCACACGCCGTTCTTCAACAACTACCGTCCGCAGTTCTACTTCCGCACGACGGACGTGACCGGGATGGTGAAGCTGCCCGAGGGCACCGAGATGGTGATGCCGGGCGACAACGTCGCCATGGAGGTCGAGCTGATCGCGCCGATCGCCATGGAGGAGAAGCTGCGCTTCGCCATCCGCGAGGGCGGCCGCACCGTCGGCGCCGGCGTCGTCGCGGCGGTCCTGGACTGAGGGATCTCGCGCCCCCCGAAAAAACGCGGGGCGGGCTTCACAAGCCGATTGTCTTCCGGGAGGCGATGCGCTAACCATCGCCTCCCGGCCCCGGAAGACCCAGAACACGGCGCTTCCGGACCGCCGTAGGAGTGTAGCTCAACTGGTCAGAGCACCGGTCTCCAAAACCGGGGGTTGGGGGTTCGAGTCCCTCCACTCCTGCCAACCGGCAGGGAATCGACGGCAGGATCAGGCGCGGGCTCGGGGACGAGCGCCGCGCTTTTCGTTTCCCGCTCACGCCGCCGCCGCCATCTTCCCGCAGGGGAGGCGGGCCGCGTGAGCGGCCCGGAGGGGCGGTCGTTTCGCGAGGGGCAAACGTCCCTTGATTAATCGCGGCGGCGTCTCTATTACACGGTCTCCGGTTCGGCCGGCGCGCCCCCCGCGGCGCTCCCGGACCGCCGTAGCCGACAGGTTTCTCCAGCCCTCCCGCCGATCTTCGCGATGCGCGACGGCCGGCGGCGGGGCGATTTGGCGTGAAGCGAAAGATGGCCAAGGGCAAGACCACACCGTTCGAGTTCCTCCAGCAGGTGCGCCAGGAAGGGTCCAAGGTGACCTGGCCGACGCGCAAGGAGACGATGGTGACGACCGGCATGGTCTTCGTCATGGTGCTTCTCGCGGCGCTCTTCTTCCTCGTCGTCGACCAGATCCTGCGCTTCGGCGTCGGCCTGGTCCTCGGTCTCGGCGGCTGAGGGGAGGGGAGAGCATGGCCAAGCGCTGGTACATCGTCCACGCCTACTCGAACTTCGAGAACAAGGTCGCGCAGTCGCTCAAGGACCAGGCCGAGCAGCGCAATCTCTCGGAGATGTTCGAGGAGATCCTCGTCCCGACCGAGAAGGTCGTCGAGGTGCGCCGCGGCCGCAAGGTCGACGCCGAGCGCAAGTTCTTCCCGGGCTACGTGCTCGTGAAGTGCGAGATGACGGACGAGGTCTATCACCTCATCAAGAACACCCCCAAGGTCACGGGCTTCCTCGGCGCCGACAAGGCGAAGCCGATGCCGATCCCGGACCACGAGGCGGAGCGGATCAAGGGCCAGGTGGCGGAGGGCGTCGAGCGCCCCAAGCCCTCGGTCTCCTTCGAGGTCGGCGAGACGGTGCGCGTTTCCGACGGCCCCTTCGCCTCCTTCAACGGCGTCGTCGAGGAAGTCGACGAGGGCCGCTCGCGGGTGAAGGTCGCCGTGTCGATCTTCGGCCGCGCCACCCCGGTGGAGCTGGAATACGGCCAGGTCGAGAAGGTCTGAGGACCGCTCGACCCGGACGCATCGCGCCGGCGCCTCCCGCGCCGGCGTGAACGACGCGCGGGAGGCCTGCCCGGACGCCATCCGGGCCTCGACCGGCCGCACCGCGCCCTGCAACCCTCCGCCCCCGGCCGGCAGCCGGCGGCGGACGCTACGGACGCAGTCTCATGGCGAAGAAGATCACGGGCTACATCAAGCTCCAGGTCCCGGCCGGGGCGGCCAACCCCTCCCCGCCGATCGGCCCGGCGCTCGGCCAGCGCGGCCTCAACATCATGGAATTCTGCAAGGCCTTCAACGCGAAGACCGGGCAGATGGAGAAGGGCACCCCGATCCCGGTGATCATCACCGCGTATCAGGATCGCTCCTTCACCTTCGAGATGAAGCAGCCGCCGGTCACCTACTGGCTGAAGAAGGCCTCCGGCGTGCAGAAGGGCGCGACGGCTCCCGGCAAGGGCGGCCCGGTGGGCAAGGTCACCGCCGAGCAGATTCGCGAGATCGCCGAGAAGAAGATGGTCGATCTCAACTGCGATTCGATCGAGGCGGCCGCCGCCATGATCGAGGGCTCGGCCCGTTCGATGGGCCTCGAGGTCGTGGGCTGAGGAGGACGAGATGGCCAAGGCTGGAAAGCGTATCCGCGCCGCCCGCGAGGGCATCGACCCGACGAAGCTGTACGGGCTCGACGAGGCGATCGCGCTCCTCAAGGAGCGCTCGAAGGTGAAGTTCGACGAGACGCTCGAGATCGCGATGAACCTCGGCGTCGACCCCCGCCACGCCGACCAGATGGTCCGCGGCGTCTGCAACCTGCCCAACGGCTCGGGCCGCACGGTCCGCGTCGCGGTGTTCGCGCGCGGCGCCAAGCAGGACGAGGCGAAGGCGGCCGGCGCCGACGTCGTCGGCGCGGAGGATCTCGTCGAGCAGATCCAGGGCGGCACGATCGACTTCGATCGCTGCATCGCGACGCCCGACATGATGCCGCTCGTCGGCCGTCTGGGCAAGGTGCTGGGCCCGCGCGGCCTGATGCCGAACCCGAAGGTCGGCACCGTCACCATGGACGTGAAGGGCGCCGTCGAGGCCGCCAAGGGCGGCGCCGTCGAGTTCCGCGTCGAGAAGGCCGGCATCGTGCACGGCGGCGTCGGCAAGCTCTCGTTCGAGCCGGCCAAGCTCGCCGAGAACGTCAAGGCCTTCGCCGACGCGGTGATCAAGGCGAAGCCGTCGGGCGCCAAGGGCACCTACGTGCAGGGCATCGCCATTACCTCGACGATGGGCCCGGGCCTCAAGATCGACGTGTCGTCGGTCACGAGCTGACCCGCGCGCCAGCGCGACGCGCAGGACGGCCGGGCCTCGCGCCCGGCCGTTCGCACGTCCGGGGCGGCGGCCGCAGGAGCCCCGCTCCGGAAAAACCCGCTTGACTTTCGCCGAGATTCCCCCTTGGCATCCGGGGCGCGACGCGTTAAGGAAGCGGTCCGCGTAATTCATCGACCGAGTGGGTCCGCGTCCAGCGGAGCCTCGGTCGCGCGTTTTTCGGCCGGAACACCGGCCGGAAAGACGGCTGCCGGACCCGAGCGAGGCCCCTTGCGGGATTCTCGAGCGGGGTCGTGCGGCCTGTCCTGTCCGAGACTGCAGGCGCCCGCGAGGGCTTAATTCCCGGCGTCGTCCGAGGGCCAGCATAGACGGGGACGACCGGTATTTCCACGGCGCCGGCCGAAAGGCGGGCGCCGCGGCGAAGAAGGTTCGAACCATCGCTTTCCCGAGGGCGCGATCCGCGTCGGAGGGGGACAGGGCTTAGCCAGAGCGCCGTCCATCGGCCCGGCGAGCCGGATTGATGGGCGGTTGTGTGCAACCGGCCGGGCCCTCGCGGGCTCCGGCCAACCGGAGAGAGCCCAGTGGACAGAGCAGCCAAGCGCGAGCTCGCTTCGACGCTCAACGACGTGTTCACCAGCACGTCCGTGGTCGTCGTGGCCCACTATTCGGGCCTTTCGGTCGCCGACATGCAGAAGCTGCGCGCGCAGATGAAGCAGGCCGGCGCCACCGTGAAGGTCGCGAAGAACCGCATCGCCAAGATCGCTCTCGAAGGCACGGAAGTCGCGTCGATCTCGGAGCTGCTGCAGGGCCCGACCCTGCTCGCCTATTCCGAAGATCCCGTCGCGGCCCCGAAAGCCGCCGTCGACTTCGCCAAGACCAACGACAAGCTGGTCATCCTCGGCGGAGCGATGGGGGCCACCGCCCTGAACCCGGACGGCGTCAAGGCTCTCGCCACGATGCCGTCGCTCGACGAGCTGCGCGGTACGCTGATCGGCCTGATCCAGGCCCCGGCGACCAAGATCGCCCAGCTGTCGACCGCGCCCGCCGCCAAGCTGGCGCGCGTCTTCGGGGCGTATGCCAAGTCCGAGGAAGCGGCTTGACGCCGACCCACCCGACACGAACCGTTCGAACCTTTTTGAGGAACTGAAGACAATGGCTGATCTCGCCAAGCTCGTCGACGACCTGTCGTCGCTCACCGTTCTCGAGGCCGCCGAGCTCGCCAAGATGCTCGAGGAGAAGTGGGGCGTCTCCGCCGCGGCCGCGGTCGCGGTCGCCGGCCCCGCCGCCGGCGGCGCTCCCGCCGAGGCCGTCGAGGAGAAGACCGAGTTCGACGTCGTCCTGGCCGCGGCCGGCGACAAGAAGATCGAGGTCATCAAGGAGGTCCGCGCGATCACCGGCCTCGGCCTGAAGGAGGCCAAGGACATGGTCGAGGGCGCTCCCAAGACCGTGAAGGAGGCCGCCTCGAAGGAGGAGGCCGAGAAGATCAAGGCCCAGCTCGAGAAGGCCGGCGCCAAGGTCGAGCTCAAGTGATCGGGCCCGATCGCCGCGTGGCGATCGGCCTTTGACGATCCCGACGGTCCCGGGGAAGCCCGGGGCCGTCGTTTCCGTCCGATGAGGGGGCCTTCCGCGGCCCCGCGGCGGGCGGTTCGGGGTGACCCGCGACGCGTATTGTCGCACCGGGCCGCCCCGGCGTTGCGGAAGGGTCCCCCGCCTTTCCACATGTCCTTTTTCGCCGCCGGTTCCTGTGGAACCGCCCGACGGCTGACCCGGCGCCCCGGCGCCTCCCCCGCGCCAGAACGGGGCTCCCGGTCAGCCGTGCATGAGGAGCAAGGTCGACATGGCCAACACGCTGCTAGGCCGCAAGCGCATTCGCAAGTCCTTCGGACGCATCACGGAAGTGGCGGAGATGCCGAACCTCATCGAGGTTCAGAAGGCGTCCTACGACCAGTTCCTCATCGTCGACGAGCCGCAGGGCGGCCGTGCGGACGAGGGTCTGCAGGCGGTCTTCAAGTCCGTGTTCCCGATTTCCGATTTCTCGAGCACGGCGCTGCTCGAGTTCGTCAAGTACACGTTCGAGCCGCCGAAGTACGACGTCGACGAGTGCCGCCAGCGCGGCATGACCTTCGCCGCGCCGCTGAAGGTGACGCTGCGTCTCATCGTGTTCGACGTCGACCCCGACACGCAGGCGAAGTCCGTCAAGGACATCAAGGAGCAGGACGTCTACATGGGCGACATGCCGCTCATGACGGACAACGGCACCTTCATCGTCAACGGCACCGAGCGCGTCATCGTCTCGCAGATGCACCGCTCGCCGGGCGTCTTCTTCGACCACGACAAGGGCAAGACGCACGCCTCCGGCAAGCTGCTCTTCGCCGCGCGCATCATCCCCTATCGCGGCTCCTGGCTCGACATCGAGTTCGACGCCAAGGACATCGTGCACGCGCGTATCGACCGCAAGCGCAAGATTCCGGTCTCGTCGCTGCTCTACGCGCTCGGTCTCGATTCGGAAGAGATCCTCGACACCTTCTACAATCGCATCGTCTACACGCGCGACGCCGACGGCTGGCGCGCGCCCTTCGACGCCGAGCGCATGAAGGGCTTCAAGGGCACCGTCGACCTGATCGACGCCGATACCGGCGAGGTCGTGCTCGAGGCCGGCAAGCGCCTCACCGCGCGCGTCGCCCGCCAGCTCGCCGAGAAGAACGTCACGGCGCTGCGGGCCACGGACGAGGACGTGATCAGCCAGTACGTGGCCGAGGACATCGTCGACACGACGAACGGCGCCATCTTCGCCGAGGCCGGCGAGGAGATCACCGAGAAGCTGCTCAAGGCGCTCGTCGACGGCGGCTTCACCGAGATCCCGGTGCTCGACATCGACCACGTCAACGTCGGCCCCTACATCCGCAACACGCTCGCGGTGGACAAGAACTCCGCCCGCGAGGAGGCCCTGTTCGACATCTACCGGGTGATGCGCCCGGGCGAGCCGCCGACGCTCGAGACCGCCGAGGCGATGTTCCATTCGCTGTTCTTCGACGCGGAGCGCTACGACCTCTCGGCCGTCGGCCGCGTCAAGATGAACATGCGCCTCGACCTCGACGCGCCGGACACGCAGCGCACGCTGCGCCGCGAGGACATCCTCGCGGTGGTGAAGGCGCTCGTCGACCTGCGCGACGGCAAGGGCGAGGTGGACGACATCGACCACCTCGGCAACCGCCGCGTCCGCTCCGTGGGCGAGCTAATGGAGAACCAGTACCGCCTGGGCCTCCTGCGCATGGAGCGCGCCATCAAGGAGCGCATGTCGTCGGTCGACATCGACACCGTGATGCCGCAGGACCTGATCAACGCCAAGCCGGCGGCGGCGGCCGTGCGCGAGTTCTTCGGGTCCTCGCAGCTGTCGCAGTTCATGGACCAGACGAACCCGCTCTCCGAGGTCACCCACAAGCGCCGCCTCTCGGCGCTCGGCCCGGGCGGGCTCACGCGCGAGCGCGCCGGCTTCGAGGTGCGCGACGTGCACCCCACGCATTACGGCCGCATCTGCCCGATCGAGACGCCGGAAGGCCCGAACATCGGCCTGATCAACTCGCTCGCCACCTTCGCGCGGGTGAACAAGTACGGCTTCATCGAGACGCCGTTCCGCCGCGTCCACGAGGGCAAGGTCACCGGCGAGGTGATCTATCTCTCGGCCATGGAGGAGGCGAAGTACCACGTCGCCCAGGCGAACGCGGCCCTCGACGATGCGGGCTCGCTCACCGAGGATCTCGTGATCTGCCGCAAGGCGGGCGAGGTCATCGTGGTGCCGCCCGAGCGCGTCGACCTGATGGACGTCTCCCCGCGCCAGCTCGTCTCGGTCGCGGCCGCGCTGATCCCGTTCCTCGAGAACGACGACGCCAACCGCGCGCTGATGGGCTCGAACATGCAGCGCCAGGCGGTGCCGCTGGTGCGCGCCGACGCGCCCTTCGTGGGCACGGGCATGGAGGCGGTGGTCGCGCGCGATTCGGGCGCCGCCATCGGCGCGCGCCGCGCCGGCGTGGTCGACCAAGTGGACGCCACCCGTATCGTCATCCGCGCCACCGAGGAGACCGACCCCGGCAAGCCGGGCGTCGACATCTACCGCCTGCAGAAGTTCCAGCGCTCGAACCAGAACACCTGCATCACGCAAAAGCCGCTGGTGCGCGTCGGCGACGTCGTGGCCAAGGGCGACATCATCGCCGACGGCCCCTCGACGGAGCTCGGCGAGCTGGCGCTCGGCCGCAACGTGCTCGTCGCGTTCATGCCCTGGAACGGCTACAACTTCGAGGACTCGATCCTCCTCTCCGAGCGGATCGTGAAGGACGACGTCTTCACCTCGATCCACATCGAGGAATTCGAGGTGATGGCCCGCGACACGAAGCTCGGGCCCGAGGAGATCACCCGCGACATCCCCAACGTCTCGGAGGAGGCGCTCAAGAACCTCGACGAGGCGGGCATCGTCTATATCGGCGCCGAGGTGAACGCGGGCGACATCCTGGTCGGGAAGATCACGCCCAAGGGCGAGAGCCCGATGACGCCGGAGGAGAAGCTCCTGCGCGCCATCTTCGGCGAGAAGGCCTCCGACGTGCGCGACACCAGCTTGCGGGTGCCGCCGGGCGTCACCGGCACGATCGTCGAGGTGCGCGTCTTCAACCGCCACGGCGTCGAGAAGGACGAGCGCGCCCAGGCGATCGAGCGCGAGGAGATCGAGCGTCTCGCCAAGGACCGCGACGACGAGCAGGCGATCCTCGACCGCAACACCTATGCGCGCGTGGCCGAGCTCCTCGTCGGGCAGACCGCCATCGCCGGCCCGAAGGGCTTCCGCAAGGACACGACGCTGACCCGCGAGATGCTCGACGAGTATCCGCGCTCGCAGTGGTGGGCCTTCGCGGTGGCGGACGACGCGCGCATGGCCGAGCTCGAGGCGATCCAGAAGCAGTACGACGAATCGAAGAAGCGGCTCGAGCAGCGCTTCCTCGACAAGGTCGAGAAGCTGCAGCGCGGCGACGAGCTGCCTCCGGGCGTCATGAAGATGGTCAAGGTCTTCGTGGCGGTGAAGCGCAAGATCCAGCCGGGCGACAAGATGGCCGGCCGTCACGGCAACAAGGGCGTCGTGTCGAAGATCGTGCCGGTCGAGGACATGCCGTTCCTGGAGGACGGGACCTCGGTCGACATCGTGCTCAACCCGCTCGGCGTGCCCTCGCGCATGAACGTGGGCCAGATCCTGGAGACGCATCTGGGCTGGGCGGCGGCCAATCTCGGCAAGCAGGTCGCGGCCGCGGTCGACGCCTATCGCAAGGCGCACGACGGGGCGCAGCTGCGCGGCACCATGGAGCGCATCTACGGCTCGAACCACCCGCTCGAGGCCTACGACGACGACACGCTGGCGGAGATGGGCGAGACCCTGCGCCGCGGCGTGCCGATGGCCACCCCGGTCTTCGACGGGGCGAAGGAGCGCGATATCGAGGAGATGCTCGAGATGGCCGGGCTCAACCGCTCGGGCCAGGTCACGCTCTTCGACGGGCGCACGGGCGAGCCGTTCGATCGGCAGGTGACGGTGGGCTACATCTACATGCTCAAGCTGCACCATCTGGTCGACGACAAGATCCACGCGCGCTCCATCGGACCCTACTCGCTCGTCACCCAGCAGCCGCTGGGCGGCAAGGCGCAGTTCGGCGGCCAGCGCTTCGGCGAGATGGAGGTGTGGGCGCTCGAGGCCTACGGCGCGGCCTACACGCTGCAGGAGATGCTGACGGTGAAGTCGGACGACGTGGCGGGCCGCACCAAGGTCTACGAGGCCATCGTGCGCGGCGACGACACGTTCGAATCGGGCATTCCGGAAAGCTTCAACGTGCTCGTGAAGGAGATGCGCTCGCTGGGGCTGAACGTGGAGCTGACCTCCTCGAAGGCCAACACCAACGAGCTGCCTCCCTCGGAGGCGGCCGAGTGACGGCCCCGATGTCGAGGCCTTGATCGGGATCGATCGGACCAATGAAGCCGCGGGGGACCGCCCCCGCGGCGCCTGCGATTTTCGAGGCGAGCGTGACGGCGCACCTCGCCCTGCCAGGAGACGGCGATGAATCAAGAGGTCATGAACCTTTTCAACACTGCGGCCCAGCCGCAGTCGTTCGACCAGATCAAGATTTCGATCGCGAGCCCGGAAAAGATCCTCTCTTGGTCCTACGGCGAGATCAAGAAGCCTGAGACCATCAACTATCGCACGTTCAAGCCCGAGCGTGACGGCCTGTTCTGCGCCCGCATTTTCGGGCCGATCAAGGATTACGAGTGCTTGTGCGGCAAGTACAAGCGCATGAAGTACAAGGGCGTCATCTGCGAGAAGTGCGGCGTCGAGGTCACCCTCGCGCGCGTGCGGCGCGACCGCATGGGCCATATCGAGCTCGCCGCGCCGGTGGCCCACATCTGGTTCCTGAAGTCGCTGCCCTCGCGCATCGGCCTTCTTCTCGACATGACGCTCAAGGATCTCGAGCGGATCCTCTACTTCGAGTCCTACGTCGTCATCGAGCCGGGCCTCACCCCGATGAAGGAGCGCCAGCTCCTGTCGGAGGAGGAGTACGTCCGCGCGCAGGACGAGTACGGCCAGGATTCGTTCACGGCGATGATCGGCGCGGAGGCGATCCGCAAGATCCTGATGGATCTCGACCTCGAGAAGATCGCGGTGGATCTCCGTCACGAGATCGCCACCACGACCTCCGAGCTCAAGCCGAAGAAGCTGCTCAAGCGCCTCAAGATCATCGAGGCGTTCCTGATGTCGGGCAACCGGCCGGAATGGATGATCATGACGGTCGTGCCGGTGATCCCGCCGGACCTGCGCCCGCTCGTCCCGCTGGACGGCGGCCGTTTCGCGACGTCGGACCTGAACGATCTCTACCGCCGCGTCATCAACCGCAACAACCGCCTCAAGCGGCTGATCGAGCTGCGCGCTCCGGACATCATCATCCGCAACGAGAAGCGGATGCTGCAGGAGGCGGTCGACGCGCTGTTCGACAACGGCCGGCGCGGGCGCGTCATCACGGGCGCCAACAAGCGCCCGCTGAAGTCGCTCGCCGACATGCTCAAGGGCAAGCAGGGCCGCTTCCGCCAGAACCTGCTCGGCAAGCGCGTCGACTATTCGGGCCGCTCGGTGATCGTCGTCGGTCCCGAGCTGAAGCTGCACCAGTGCGGCCTGCCGAAGAAGATGGCGCTCG
This sequence comes from Salinarimonas sp., assembly GCF_040111675.1. Classification (NCBI taxonomy): domain Bacteria; kingdom Pseudomonadati; phylum Pseudomonadota; class Alphaproteobacteria; order Hyphomicrobiales; family Salinarimonadaceae; genus Salinarimonas; species Salinarimonas sp. The sequence continues at coordinate 1,720,687 of NZ_CP157794.1, forward strand.
AGCTGTTCAAGCCCTTCATCTATTCGCGCCTCGACGCGAAGGGCTACTCTGCTACCGTGAAGCAGGCGAAGAAGCTCGTCGAGAAGGAGCGTCCCGAGGTGTGGGACATCCTCGACGAGGTGATCCGCGAGCATCCGGTGCTGCTCAACCGCGCGCCGACGCTGCACCGGCTGGGCATCCAGGCCTTCGAGCCGGTGCTGATCGAGGGCAAGGCCATCCAGCTGCACCCGCTCGTCTGCGCGGCGTTCAACGCCGACTTCGACGGCGACCAGATGGCCGTGCACGTGCCCCTCTCGCTGGAGGCCCAGCTCGAGGCGCGCGTGCTGATGATGTCGACGAACAACATCCTGCACCCCGCCTCGGGCGCGCCGATCATCGTGCCCTCGCAGGACATCGTTCTCGGCCTCTACTACCTGTCGATCATGCGCGACAAGCAGCCTGGCGAGGGCAGCGCCTTCGCGGATCTCGGCGAGATCGATCACGCGCTGTTCAAGGGCGCGATCAACCTGCACACCAAGGTCAAGTACCGCGCCACGAACTACGACGAGGACGGCAAGCCCTACACCCAGATCTACGACACCACTGCGGGTCGGGCGATCCTGGGCACCCTGCTGCCCAAGTCCCCGCGCGTGACCTTCGACGTCGTGAACAAGCTCATGACGAAGAAGGAGATCTCCAACATGATCGACACGGTCTACCGCAATTGCGGGCAGAAGGAGACGGTGATCTTCTGCGACCGGATCATGGCCATGGGCTTCTACCACGCGTTCAAGGCCGGCATCTCGTTCGGCAAGGACGACATGGTGGTCCCGGAGAACAAGTGGGACATCGTCGAGGAGACCCGCACGCTCGTGAAGGATTACGAGCAGCAGTACCAGGACGGCCTCATCACCCAGGGCGAGAAGTACAACAAGGTCGTCGACGCCTGGGCGAAGTGCTCGGACCGTCTCGCCGGCGAGATGATGCAGCGCATCTCCGCCGTGCGGAAGGACGAGGACGGGTCCGACAAGCAGGTCAACTCGATCTACATGATGTCGCATTCCGGCGCGCGCGGCTCGCCGGCCCAGATGAAGCAGCTCGCCGCCATGCGCGGCCTGATGGCGAAGCCGTCGGGCGAGATCATCGAGACGCCGATCATCTCCAACTTCAAGGAGGGCCTCGACGTTCTCGAGTACTTCAACTCGACCCACGGCGCCCGCAAGGGCCTCGCCGACACGGCGCTCAAGACGGCGAACTCGGGCTACCTCACGCGTCGTCTCGTCGACGTGGCGCAGGACGCCGTCATCCGCGAGGTCGATTGCGGCACCTCGAAGGGCATCGGCATGCGCGCCATCGTCGACGCCGGCCAGGTGGTCGCGACGCTCGGCTCGCGCATCCTCGGCCGCACCGCGGCGGAGGACGTGACCGACATCGAGGGCAACGTGATCGTCCCCGCCGGCACGATGATCGAGGAGTGGCACATCGCCGCGATCAACGACGCCGGCGTGCAGGAGGTGAAGATCCGCTCGGTGCTGGTCTGCGAGACCCGCAACGGCGTCTGCGCCACCTGCTACGGGCGCGATCTCGCCCGCGGCACGCCCGTCAACCAGGGCGAGGCCGTCGGCGTCATCGCGGCGCAGTCGATCGGCGAGCCGGGCACCCAGCTCACGATGCGCACCTTCCACATCGGCGGCGCGGCGCAGATCGCCGACACCTCCTTCGTGGAGAGCGCCTTCGAGGGCAAGGTCACGCTCCGTAACCGCTACGTGGCGCGCAACTCCGACGGCGAGCTCATCACCATGGGCCGCAACGTCGCGGTGGTGATCGTCGGGCCCGACGGGACCGAGCGCGCGGTGCACCGCATCCCCTACGGCGCGCGCCTGCGCGTCGACGAGGGCGACGCCATCAAGCGCGGCCAGCGCATCGCGGAGTGGGATCCCTATTCCCGCCCGATCCTGGCCGAGGTCGACGGCGCGGTGGCCTACGAGGACCTGGTCGACGGCGGCTCCATCGTCGAGACGATGGACGAGGCCACCGGCATCGCCAAGCGCGTGGTCATCGACTGGCGCGGTGCGGCCCGCACCGCCGACCTCAAGCCGGCGATCACCATCCTCGACGACGACGGCAAGGTGCTGAAGCTGCCGCGCGGCGGCGAGGCCCGTTCGCTGCTCCCGGTCGAGGCGATCATCGCCGTCGACCCGGGCTCGCGGATCAAGGCCGGCGACGTGCTCGCGCGCGTCTCCACCGAGAGCGCCAAGACCCGCGACATCACGGGCGGCCTGCCGCGCGTGGCGGAGCTGTTCGAGGCGCGGCGTCCGAAGGACGCGGCGATCATCGCGGAGAAGTCCGGCACGATCCAGTTCGGGCGCGACTACAAGAACAAGCGCCGCCTGACGCTGACCCCGCACGACGGCTCCGAGGCGGTCGAGTACCTGATCCCGAAGGGCAAGCACATCCACCTGCAGGACGGCGACGTCGTGGAGGTCGGCGACTTCATCGTCGACGGCAACCCGGCGCCGCACGACATCCTGGCGATCAAGGGCGTGGAGGAGCTCGCGGCCTACCTCGTCAACGAGATCCAGGAGGTCTACCGCCTGCAGGGCGTGTCGATCAACGACAAGCACATCGAGGTGATCGTTCGCCAGATGCTGCAGAAGGTCGAGATCACGGATGCGGGCGATTCGGAGCTGATCGCCGGCGAGCAGGTCGACCGCATGGAGTTCGAGGAGATCAACGATCGCCTCGTCGCCGAGCGGCGCAAGCCCGCCGAGGGCAATCCGGTTCTGCTCGGGATCACCAAGGCGAGCCTGCAGACCCGGTCGTTCATCTCGGCGGCGTCCTTCCAGGAGACCACCCGCGTCCTCACCGAGGCGGCGGTCAACGGCAAGACGGACCAGCTCGAGGGCCTCAAGGAGAACGTCATCGTCGGCTCGCTCATCCCGGCGGGCACCGGCGCGCTCGCGGCGCAGCTGCGCCAGATCGCGACCCGGCGCGACGACCTCATCCTGCAGCAGAAGGCCGAGGCCACCGGCGCGGTCGGCGAGCTCCCCGCCGGGGGGTGAGCCGCCGCCGCGAGGCTCGGCACGAAATCGGAAGGGGGGCGATCTGCTGGATCGCCCCCCTTTCGATTATCGGCACCGAAGACAGTGCAAGCCGTTGGATGGCGCCTGGGCGAGCAACTTATTCAAAGCGGTTCGGCCGCGCTTCCGGTGCTCGAGCTTGATCGCGTGGACTCGAGAGCAGCTAATCGCCGAGCTGGATGGCGAGTCCAGAGCTGGGTCCAGATCACGGTGTCGTCCCCCGCGATCAGCGAAACACGGCGATGCGAACCCCCAGCGCGACGAGAAGTCCGCCCATGAGGACATCGATGGCGCGTCTCGATCGCTCGTATGCTCCGCGAACCACGCGGACCCCGAAGAAGGCAGCCACCGAGACCCACCAAAGCGCCGAGACCAGCAGCGCGACGCCGACACTGGCCGCGAAGAGGTCGAGAGGTGCATCCGGAGGTATCATGACGACGAACAGGCTGGAGTAATAGGCGACGGACTTGGGGTTCGTCATGTTTGTCAGAAATCCGGCCCGAACCGCTTCCCAGGCCGTGAGCCGATCGAGATCGGTTGCCGCAGGCTTGCCGCAGTTCTTGCGCACGGCGCCGAGAAGGATCTTGCCGCCGAGCCAGATCAGGTAAGCCGCAGACGCATACTGCATCGCTGCATAGACGTGCGGATGAGTAGCCAAAAGCACGCCTAGCCCTAGTGCGGCCATAAGAGCCCAGGTAGCGCTGGCTGCCAGTATTCCACAAACGGCGAGAAGCCCGTATCTCCGTGACCTGCTGATCGAGTAGTTGGAAACGATAATGAAGTTCGGCCCGGGGCTGGCCGCGGCAAAGAACTGAACCGCAGCTATACCCGCCAGTGTCTGCGCATAGTCCATGTATGCCGCCTCCAGAGGCTTTACGCGTAGCACGGCGTCGACCGCAGCGCAAGTCATAGTATGACTCTTGATAAGAAACAACTAAAGGTTTCCAAAGATTCGCCGGCCCTTCCCCGCGAGCGCCTTCCCCCTACGATCGATTGCGCAAGGGCAGGGATACCTCACCCCCACAGCGCCCGCTCCGGCGGATGCACCAGCGAGCCCTCGTAGCGCAGGGCGTGGTCGCGGTCGCGGGCGAGCAGAAGCGGGCCGTCGAGGTCGACGAAGCGGGCGCGGGGCGCGAGCAGCATGGCGGGCGCCATGGCGAGCGACGAGGCCAGCATGCAGCCGACGAAGATGCCCATGCCGCGCGCCTGCGCCGCCTCGGCCAGCGCCAGCGCCTCGGTGAGGCCGCCGGTCTTGTCGAGCTTGATGTTGATCAAATCGTAGAGGCCCTCGAGCCGCGGGAGGCTCCCGCGGTCGTGGGCGCTCTCGTCGGCGCAGAGCGGCACCGGTCGGTCGATGCCGCGCAGGGCCTCGTCGGTGGAGGCGTGGAGCGGCTGCTCGACCAGCGCGAAGCCGGCCTCGGCGCAGGCGGCCATGTGGGCGGCGAGGGTGTCGGGCGTCCAGCCCTCGTTGGCGTCGGCGATCAGGGTCGCGTCCGGCGCGCCCCGGCGCACGGCGGCGATGCGAGCGAGGTCGCCCTCCGGCGCGCCGAGCTTGATCTTCAGGATCGGCCGCGAGGCGGCCTTGCCGGCGGCCGCCTCCATCGCCTCCGGCGTATCGAGGGAGATCGTGTAGGCCGTCGTCGCCGGGCGCAGGCGATCGACGCCGGCGGTGACGGCGGCGGGTACGCCGGAGCGCTTGGCGTCCAGGTCCCAGAGCGCGCAGTCGACGGCGTTGCGGGCGGCGCCCGGGGGCAGGGCGTTCTGCAGCGCCTCCCGGCTCATGCCGGCGACGAGGGCGGGGCGTATCGTCTCGATCTGCGCGAGCACGCTCTCGACGCTCTCGCCGTAGCGGGCATAGGGCACGCATTCGCCGCGCCCGAGGGCGCCGTCCGCCTCCAGCGTGACGACGACGACCACGGCCTCCGTGCGGGATCCGCGGGAGATTGTGAAGCGCCCTGCGATCGGAAACGATTCGGCGGCGACGGTGAGGCTTCTCTGCGACATGTCGGAGGAATACCCCGGACGCCCTCGACTCGGGAAGCCCGCGCGGGCTATCACCGTTTCATCATGCGTATTGGCGATTGACGGGACACGCCTTGCCCGCCACCGACGCGATCGAAACCCAGGCTCCCAGCGCGGAGCGCCGGCCGGCTCCGCAGACGGATGCCGGGCCGGGCGCGCTCGCGCTCTCGGGCGACTGGACCGCGCGCTTCGGCGAGACGCTCGAGCGCTGCGGCGCGGCGCTGGTCCAGGCGGGGCATGGCAAGGCCGAGCTCACGGTGGACCTCGCCGGCGTGGACCGGATGGACACGGCGGGCGCCGTCGCCGTCGACCGGGCGCGGCGAACGCTCGCGGCCTCCGGGACGACGGTGACGCTGCGCAACGCCGCGCCTGTGCACGAGCGCCTGATCGGCGAGGTCGCCCGCGCCGGTCTGGAGCTGCCGCAGCACCCGCGTACCTCGCCCTTCGTCGACTTCCTGGTCACGGTCGGCGAGACGATGGTGGAGGCGGGCAAGGACCTCGTCTCCGGCATCGTCTTCCTCGGCGAGTTCATCACGGCGCTCGCGCGCGTCGTGATGCGGCCCTGGACCTTCCGCTTCACGGCGCTCGTCAACCAGGTCGACCAGATCGCGCTGCGGGGCCTGCCGATCATCCTGCTGATCTCTTTCGTGGTCGGCGCCATCATCGCGCAGCAGGGCATCTTCCAGCTGCGCCAGTTCGGCGCGGCGACCTTCGCCGTCGACCTGATCGGCATCCTGGTCCTGCGCGAACTGGGCGTGCTCCTCTCCGCCATCATGGTCGCGGGCCGCTCGGGCTCGGCGTTCACGGCCGAGATCGGCGCCATGAAGATGCGCGAGGAGATCGACGCGCTGCGGGTGATGGGCCTCGACCCGATCGAGGTGCTGGTCGTGCCGCGCATCCTCGGGCTGGTCATCGGCCTGCCGCTGCTGGCCTTCTGCGCCTCGATCGCGGCGATCGTCGGCGGCGGGCTCGTCGCCTGGGTCTACGGCGACGTCGCGCCGGACGTGTTCCTGGCGCGCCTGCGCGAGGCGATCGACCTCTCGACCTTCCTCGTCGGCCTGATCAAGGCGCCCTTCATGGCGCTCGTGATCGGCGTCATCGCCTCGATCGAGGGCATGGCGGTGAAGGGCTCGGCCGAATCGCTCGGCCAGCACGTGACGGCCTCGGTGGTGAAGGCCATCTTCATGGTGATCGTGCTGGACGGCCTGTTCGCCATGTTCTTCGCCGCGCTGGATTACTGAGCCGATGACCGAGCCCGCCACCCGCATCCGGGAGAAAGGTCCGGCCCCGCGCGACGCGGAGCCGATCATCCGCGTGCGCGATCTGGAGGTCGGCTTCGGCGAGAAGACGATCTTCCGCCACCTCGACCTCGACGTCTATCGCGGCGAGATCCTCGGCTTCGTCGGCGGCTCGGGCACCGGCAAGTCGGTGCTCACCCGCGCCATCCTCGGCCTCCTGCCGACTCGGGCGGGCACGATCGAGGTCTTCGGTCGCAACCGCGCGGGCCTCTCCGCGCGCGAGCGCCGCGAGATGGAGCGGCGCTGGGGCGTCCTGTTCCAGAACGGCGCCCTGTTCTCCGGGCTCACGGTGAAGCAGAACGTGCAGATGCCCATGCGCGAGCATCTCGACCTGTCGCAGGCCATGATGGACGATCTCGCCATGCTCAAGGTCGAGATGGTGGGGCTCAAGCCCGATGCGGCGGACAAGTACCCCTCCGAGCTCTCGGGTGGCATGATCAAGCGCGCCGCGCTCGCGCGGGCGCTGTCGCTCGACCCGGACGTCGTCTTCCTCGACGAGCCGACGTCCGGCCTCGACCCGATCGGCGCGGCCGAATTCGACGACCTGATCGCCACCTTGCGCGACACGCTGGGGCTCACCGTCTACATGGTCACGCACGACCTCGACAGCCTGTTCACCGTCTGCGACCGGATCGCGGCGCTCGCCGAGAAGCGGGTGATCGCGGAGGGGCCGATCGAGACCATGCTCGCCTCGGACCACCCGTGGCTGAGATCCTACTTCCACGGCAAGCGCGCGCGCGCGGTCGCGACCGAGAGCGCGTGAGGACGAGACATGGAAACCCGCGCCAACTACGCCCTCATCGGCCTGTTCACGCTCCTCGTCGTCGCGGCGGCGTTCCTGTTCGTCTACTGGTTCGCGGTCAGCGACACGGGCCGGGAGCGAGCCGAATTGCGCATCCTGTTCGAGGGCTCGGTGTCGGGCCTCTCGCGCGGCGCGCCGGTGAACTTCAACGGCATTCGCGTCGGCGAGGTGACGCAGCTCGCGATCTCGCGGGAGAACCCGTCCATCGTCATCGCCCGCGCCACCGTCGACCCGACGATCCCGCTTCGTCAGGACACGACGGCGCGGCTCGAGTACCAGGGCCTCACGGGCATCGCCTCGGTGTCGCTGTCCGGCGGCTCCCCGACCTCCGAGCCGCTGATCAGCGAGGACATGGAGGGGCTGCCGACGATCGAGGCGGAGCCGTCCGACTTCCAGGACCTGATCGAAAGCGCGCGCAACATCGCCCGGCGCGCGTCCGACGTGTTCGACCGTTTCGACACGCTCGTCGCGGAGAACGACCAGGCCATCGCCAACACGGTGCAGAACGTGGAGCGCTTCTCGCAGGCGCTCGCCGAGAACGCGCCGGCGATCGACCGCTTCCTCGAGCAGGTCGGCCAGGCGGCGGAGCGCATCGGGCCGCTCGCCGACAGCCTCGACGAGCTCTCGCGCAACGTGAACTCCATCGTCGCGGCGATCGACGCGGAGAGCGTCGCCCGCTCGGTGGAGAACGTCGAGAGCTTCACCCAGACGCTGGCCAACAGCGAGGAACAGCTGACGCAGGCCTTCGCCGACGCCTCCGAGCTGGTCTCGCGCCTGAACGAGGCCGCGACCGGCGTCGAGGCGACGGTGGCGGACGTGCGCGCCTTCGTCGGCGCGCTCGACCCGGCGGCGATCGACGCCACGGTCGCCAATGTGCGCGACTTCTCGCAGACGCTGGTCGACAATCGCGAGGCGCTCGACCGGGCGATCGGCTCGGCGGCGACGCTGACCGAGAACCTCGCCCAGTCCTCGCAGCGGCTCGACGCGACGCTGGAGAACGTGGAGGGCGTCTCGGAGACGGTCGCGGCCAACCGCGAGAACATCGATCAGGTGCTCTCCCAGGCGGCGCAGCTGACCTCGCGCCTCGCCACGGCCTCGGAGACGCTGCAGGCGACGCTCGCCGACATCGACGGGCTCGTCGCCGCCGTCGACCCGGCGCGGGTCGAATCGACGCTCGCCAACGTCGAGGCCTTCTCGCAGACGCTCGCCGCCAATCGCGAGAGCGTCGACGCCGTGATCGCCAGCGCCCGCTCGCTGACGCAGACGCTCGAGGCCACGGCCTCGCGGCTCGACGGCACGGTGGGGCGCGTCGACGCGCTGGTCTCGGCGGTGGATCCGGCGACGGTCTCGGCGACGCTCGAGAACGCCCGCGCCTTCTCGCAGACGCTGGCGGACACGCGCGAGGACCTGCTCGCCACGCTCGAAGAGGCGCGCGAGATCGCCGCCGCCATCGACCCGGCCGTGGTGCAATCGACGCTGGGCAACGTCGAGGGCTTCTCGCAGACGCTCGCCGCGAACCGGCAGGCGGTGGACCGCGTCATCGCCAACGCCGAGAGTCTGACGCAGACCCTGGCGCAGACCTCGACGCGCCTCGACGGCGCCATCGACCGGGTCGATGCGCTCGTCGGCGCGGTCGATCCGGCCGCCGTCTCCGAGACGGTGGAGAACGCCCGCGCCTTCTCGCAGACGCTGGCCGACAACAGCGAGAACGTCACGCGGGCGCTGGAGGAGATCGGGCGCATCGCGCAGGCGATCGATTCCGAGCGGATCGAGCGGGTGATCGCCAATGTCGAGACCTTCTCCGAATCGCTCGGCGGGAACGCCGACGAGATCGACGCCGTGGTGGCCAACGCCGTCTCGATCTCCGAGCAGCTCGACGCCTCCGCGGCGCGGGTCGACCGTGTGCTCCAGGCCGCGGAGGATTTCCTCGGCACGGCCGCGGGCGAGGAGGGCGATGCGCTGTTCGACGAGATCCGCGAGGCGGCGGCCTCGATCCGCACGCTCGCCGACAACCTGGACACGCGCACGGCGGAACTGTCGCAGAACCTGAACCGTTTCACGGGGCCGGGCCTGCAGGAGGTCCGCGCGCTCGCCGAGGAAGGCCGGCGCACCCTCGAGGACATCGGCCGCGCCGTGCGCTCGATCGAGCGCGATCCCTCGCAGGTGATCTTCGGCGGCGAGGGCGGCGGTGTGCGCGAATATCAGGGCCGGCGTTGACGCCCGGCGCAGCTTCGGCTTTGGATGGCCCGGGGTTTCGGGCGTCGAGCGGTTCGGGGGCGTGATGTGACGAGGGCGAGCACGATGACGAGAGCGAGGCGGATCGCGCTGGCGGTCGCGCTCGCGACGCCGCTGGCGGGCTGCGCCTCCGCGCCGGCGCTCGTCACCTATGGGCTCGCCGCGCCTGTCGAGCGCGTCTCCGCGCCGATGCGGCTGCCGGGGCTGATCCTGGTCGTCGAGCCCACCGCGATCGAGCTCTACGCCTCCGAGCGCGTCGTGGTGCGCGAGCCGGGCGGCGCGCTCTCCTACCTGCCGGGCGTGCAATACGCCGACCAGCTCCCCGCCCTCGTGCAGACGCGTCTCGTCGAGACCTTCGAGAACGCGAGCCGAATCGGCGGCGTCGCCCGCCCCGGCGACCGGGTCTCGCCCGATTTCCAGCTGAACTCGACGATCCGCACCTTCTGGGTCGACGCCGAGACGAATCTCGCCGTGGTCGAGATCGCGGTGCGCGCCGTCGACGAGAGCGACGGCTCGGTGGCCGACGCCAAGGTGTTCTCCGCCCGCGTTCCGGTGGCGGCGATCGACGGCCGCGCGGCGATGCTCGGGCTCGAGGTCGCGCTGGCTGAGGCGATGCTGGAGATCGTCCGCTGGGCCGGGACCGGTCGCGCGGGGGCTTGACTCGCACCCTTTGTCATCCCCGGCCGGAGCCGCGAAGCGGCGGAGGGGAAGGGGACCCAGCACGACTCGTCGCCGCGCAGCGGCGTCCATATGGCGGCGACCAGCCGCCTGATCGGCGGCATGCGGCGCGCCTTCGGCGCAGTTTCTGCGCTGGGTCCCCTTCCCCTGCGCGCCTTCGGCGCTCCGGCCGGGGATGACGGCCAGGTGCATCCGCCTCGCGGCTGCGCTAAACACCCCCCATGACCACATCCGCCGCACCCATCGTCATCCTCGTCGAGCCCCAGATGGGCGAGAACATCGGCATGGCCGCCCGGGCCATGGCGAATTTCGCGCTCACCGAGATGCGCCTCGTCGCGCCCCGCGACGGCTGGCCGAACCCGGCCGCGACGGCCACGGCGGCGGGAGCGACGCACATTCTCGAGAACGCGACCGTCTATCCCGACACGCGCGCCGCGATCGCCGACCTCACCCTCGTCTACGCCACGACGGCGCGCGAGCGCGGGCAGATGAAGCGGGTGCTCTTGCCGGTCGACGCGGTGGCGGAGGCGCGCCCCGCGCTGGCCGCGCGCGGGCGCGTCGGCATCCTGTTCGGGCGCGAGCGCGAGGGATTGTGGAACGACGAGATCGCGCTCGCCGACGCGATCCTCACCTTCCCGGTGAACCCCGCGTTCCCCTCGCTGAACCTCGCGCAGGCGGTGCTTCTCGTCGGCTACGAGTGGTTCAAGGCCGAGAGCGCGGGCGCGCTGCCCTTCGGCGACGTCGAGCGCCCGCCGGCGCCCCGCGAGATGGTGGTCTCGTTCTTCGACTTCCTGGAGGTCGAGCTCGACCGCGCCGGCTTCTACCCGCCCGACAAGAAGACGACCATGGCCCGCAACATGCGCGACATGTTCCTGCGCAAGGGCCTCTCCGAGCAGGAGGTGCGCACCTTCCGCGGCATGATCGGCGCCCTGATGAAGCCCCGCCGCGGCGGGGCGCCGGAGGCGTGAGCCGGCTGCTCGTCTTCGATTCGGGTCTCGGCGGCCTCACCGTGCTGGCCGCGATCCGCAAGGCGCGCCCCGATGCCGACGTGCTCTACCTCGCGGACGACGCCTTCTTTCCCTACGGCGCGCTGCCGGAGCAGGCGCTCGTCGCGCGCGTCCTCGGCGTGATGGCCGAGGCGATCCCCGCCGCGCGCCCGGACGCCGTGGTGATCGCCTGCAACACCGCCTCGACACTGGTGCTGCCGCCGCTCAGGGCCGCCTTCGAGGTCCCGTTCGTCGGCACGGTGCCGGCGATCAAGCCGGCGGCGGCGGCCTCGCACACGAAACGGATCAGCGTGCTCGCCACGCCGGGGACCGTGGCGCGGGACTACACCCGCGCCCTGATCGCCGAGCATGCGGGCGACTGCCGGGTGACGCTGGTCGGCGCGCCGGGCCTCGCCGCCCTCGCCGAGGCCGCGCTCTCGGGGGCGCCTGCGCCGGACACGGCGATCGCCGCCGAGATCGCGCCGTGCTTCGTCGCGGACGAGGCGGCGCGTACCGACGCGGTCGTCCTCGCCTGCACGCATTACCCGCTCCTCGTCGAGCGCCTCCACCGCCTCGCCCCCTGGCCGGTCGCCTGGCTCGATCCCGCTCCGGCCATCGCCCGGCGTGTCGTGAGCCTTCTCGGCGCGGCGCGCCCGGGCGCGCCGGCGGGGAGGGGAGAGGCCCGCTTCACCAGCGGCCGCCCGCCGCTCCCCGCGATCCGAGCGGCGCTGGCGGAGCGGGGGCTGGCCTGCGGGTGAAAACCCTGTCCACGCGGGGGGCGCGTGAGGGGGCGGCTGGGGATCTCCCCTCTCCCTCGTGGAGAGGGGTCGGGGGTGAGGGGCGCGCAGAACGCGCTCGACAGCAATGCCCCGCTGCCCCGCGGTCGAACGGGACTCGCAGCCCGTGGAGACTTGCCGGACGCCCCTCACCCCCAGCCCCTCTCCACGAGGGAGAGGGGAGTGCGTCGGCGGCCAGCATCATGCAGTCGCCCGGACGTCTGGGCGCGCCCTCCGCCGGCCGGGGCTGGCCATCCCCGCCTCGCCCGTGCGACAAGGGGACTTTCCCGACGAGGTGCCCCGATGGCGGATACGGAACCCAGGCTCGGCGCGGCGATCGTGCCGGTGACGCCCTTCCAGCAGAATTGCGCGGTGCTGTTCGCCCGCGACACAATGCGCGGCGTCGTGGTCGATCCCGGCGGCGACGTGCCGAACATCCTCGAGGCGATCCGCCAGACCGGCGCGACCATCGAGGCGATCCTCCTCACCCACGGCCATGTCGACCACGTCGCCGGCGTCGAGGACCTGCGCGATACGCTGAAGGTCCCCGTCATCGGCCCGCACAGCGCCGACGCCTTCCTGATGGACGAGACGCTCCCCGCCACGGCGCAGGCCTACGGGCTGCCGCCGGCGCGGCCGGTGAAGCCGGATCGCTGGCTCGACGAGGGCGACACGGTGGAGATCGGCGGCATCGCCTTCGACGTGCTGCACACGCCCGGCCACTCGCCCGGCAGCCTCACCTACGTCTCGAAGCCGGACCGCTTCGCGCTGGTCGGCGACGTGCTCTTCGCCGGCTCGATCGGCCGCACCGACCTGCCCGGCGGCGACCACGAGCAGCTGATCGTCACGATCGAGACCAAGCTCCTGCCGCTCGGCGACGACATCGCCTTCCTGTGCGGGCACGGGCCGATGTCGACCTTCGGGCGCGAGGCGCAGTCGAACCCCTTCCTCGCCTGAGGGCCCGAGCCATGACCTACGCGGTGAGCCCCGACGACGTGCGCGCCGCGGCGCGGACGATCGCGCCGCACGTGCTGCGCACGCCCCTCGTCGCCGCCCCGCGCCTCTCGGCGCTGCTCGGAGCGCGGCTCTCGCTCAAGCTCGAGACGATGCAGCCCACCGGCGCCTTCAAGGAGCGCGGGGCGGCGAACCGGCTCGCGGCGCTCGACGAGGAGGAGCGCGCGCGCGGCGTCGTCGCGATGTCGGCGGGCAACCACGCCCAGGCCGTCGCCTACCACGCCGCCCGGCTCGGGACGCCGGCGACCATCGTCATGCCCGAGGGCACGCCGCTGGTGAAGGTCGAGAACACCCGCTCGCACGGCGCCCGCGTCGTCCTCTTCGGCGAGACGGTGGCTGAGGCGGAGACCGAGGCGCGGCGGCTCGCCGAGGCGCAGAGCCTCGTCTTCGTCCACCCCTACGACGATGCCCGCGTCATCGCGGGGCAGGGCACGATCGCCCTCGAGATGCTGGAGGAGGCGCCCGATCTCGAGCTTCTCGTCGTGCCCATCGGCGGGGGCGGGCTCGCCTCCGGCATGGCCGTCGCGGCGAAGGCGATCCGGCCGCAGATCCGCGTCGTCGGCGTCGAGGCGCGGCTCTACCCGTCCTTCCGCAACGCCATCCACGGCGAGACGCTGCCGGTGGGCGGAGCGACGCTCGCCGAGGGCATCGCGGTCAAGCGCCCCGGCGGGCTGACGCTGCCCATCGTGCGCGACCTCGTCGACGAGATCGTGCTGGTCAACGAGCCCGAGATCGAGCGCGCGGTGAACCTGTGCGCCACGCACCAGCGCATCATGGTGGAAGGCGCCGGCGCCGCCGGCATCGCCGCCATGCTGGCGCGCCCCGAGCTGTTCCACGGGCGCGACGTCGGCGTCGTGATCTGCGGCGGCAACATCGACCCGCGCATCCTCGCCTCGGTGATGGTGCGCGAGCTCGAGCGCGACGAGCGCATCGTCTCCTTCCGGATCTATTCCTACGATCGGCCCGGCCTGCTCGGGCGTGTGGCGAGTAGATTGGGCGAGCTCGGGGCCAACATCCTGGAAGTTTCGCACGGGCGTCTCTATCTCGATGTTCCCGCCAAGGGCGTGACGGTGGACGTCACGATCGAGACGCGGGGCGCGGCGCACACCGCGGAGGTGCTCGCCGCGCTCGCGCGGGACGGCTACGCGCCGACCCGCATCGACCCGCGGGGCCTGTCCACGATGGCCCCGTCCTGACAGGAGCCGGGAGGGCGCCGCAGAGCGATGAGCACGATCGATCGAAACCGGGACGTTCCGCACGAGGACCTGCCCACGCCCCGCCCGGGCGCCGAGATCCGCATCGCCACAGACGGCGTGCTGACCCGCCGCGCGCTCGCCTTCTGCCTCGACCTGATCGTGATCGGGGCGCTGGTCATCCTGTTCTCGCTGGCGATCCTGATCCTGGGCTTCCTCACGTTCGGGCTCGCCTGGCTGCTCTTCGCGATCCTGATCCCCGCCATGGGTCTCCTCTACAGCGCGATGACCGTCGGTGGCCCGCACCAGGCGACGATCGGCATGCGGATGATGGGCCTGCGCGTCTGGCGCGCGGCCTCGACGGCGCGCGTCGACCCGCTGACGGCGGGCGTGCACGCGCTCCTGTTCTGGCTCGCCACCTCGACCTTCGTGCTCTGGCTCCTCGATGTGATCATCGGCTTCGCGCGCGACGACCGGCGGGTGGGCCACGACCTCCTGGTCGACGTGATCGTCACGCGGGCGGATACCGTACCCTGATCGCCCGGAGATTGTTCGCCTGCTTCGCATGGTCGCGAGGCGAAAGCGCTTGTTGGCGCGAACGGGAATGGTATCGTTGACGAGAGCCGCCCGGACGCGCTTCCCCGAGGTCTGACCCGCGTGACGAGCCATTCCCGCGAAACGCCGCAATTCTTCCTGACGGCGCCCTCGCCCTGCCCCTACCTTCCCGGCCAGGAGGAGCGGAAGGTGTTCACGCACCTGGTGGGGCGCCGGGCCGGCGAGCTCAACGACATTCTCACCCATGGCGGGTTTCGTCGCTCGCAGACGATCGCCTACCGGCCCGCGTGCGAGACCTGCCGCGCCTGCGTCTCGGTGCGCGTGCCCGTGGACGGGTTCGAGCCCTCGCGCAGCTTCAAGCGCATCCTCAAGGCGAACGCCGATCTCGTCGGGACGGTGGGGGTCAACCAGGCGACGAGCGACCAGTACTCGCTCTTCCGCCGCTATCTCGACAGCCGCCATGCCGACGGCGGCATGATCGACATGACCGTGCTCGACTACGCCATGATGGTCGAGGACAGCCATATCGAGACGCGCGTCGTGGAATATCGGCGCCGTGGGCCGGACACCTTCATCAACGGCCGCGGCGCGGGCCCGCTGATCGCGGTGTGCCTCACGGACGTCCTCGCGGACGGGCTGTCGATGGTCTATTCGTTCTACGATCCCGACATGGCCGACCGGTCGCTGGGCAGCTTCGTCATCCTCGACCACATCGCCCGCGCCAGGCAGATGGGCCTGCCCTACGTCTATCTCGGCTATTGGGTCGAAGGCTCCCGCAAGATGGCCTACAAGGCCCGCTTCATGCCGCAGGAGCGGCTCCTGTCGCAGGGCTGGGTGCGGGTGGAGGAGTAGGCGGCGCGCACGCCGCCCACCGTGTGGCTACGGGTCGCGCCGCCCTCAGGCCGCCTGCGCCGGCGCGGGCTCCACGACCCGGCGATACAGCCGCCAGGTGGCGTGGCCGAGCGCCGGCAGCACGATCAGCAGCCCGAGGAAGAAGGGCACGATCGCGAGCACCAGCGCGGCCACGATGAAGGCCGCCCAGCCGAGCATGGGCTTGGGGTTCGTCACCACCGCCTTCACCGAGGTGATCATCGCCGTGATGAAGTCGACGTCCCGGTCGAGCAGGAGCGGGAACGACACCACCGTCAGCGAGAACAGGGCCGCGGCGAGGAGAGCGCCGATGACGTTGCCGACGGCGAGGAACATCAGACCCTCGGTCGTCGTGAAGACCACGGTGAGGAACTCGCCCAGGCTCGCGAAGGACTGGAAGCCCAGGAAGATCGCCAGCAGCAGGCGCACCTGGTACATCCACACGATCATCACGAACAGCGTGACGAACGCCATCCAGCCGAGCTCGCGCTTCGACTGGCTGAAGACCACGCCCAGCACCGGCCCGAAGGCCAGCGCCTCCCCGGCCTCGCGGCGGCGGGAGACCTCGTAGAGCCCCACCGCCACGAACGGGCCGATGAGGGCGAAGCCGGCGGCGAGCGGATAGGCGAGATAACCCATGCCGCTATAGGCCGTGAGGAGGACGATCGCGATCCCGCCCAGCGCGTAGACCGCGCCGAAGAACAGGCCGTACTGGGGCGCGGCCCGGAAGTCGCTCAGGCCCTCGGAGAGGGCGGCGCGGACGTCGTCCTGGGTGATCTCGCGCACCACGGGCTCGTACGCGCGGCGTGCGGGCTCCTCGGCGGAGCCTTCCGCAGGCGTCGCGCCGAGATCGGCGTCGGTGGTGTCGGCCATGGCGTTCCCTTCGTCTTGGCTTCTTTGCTCGGTTGCCGTTCGAACTCGGGGGAGACGCGAGGATGGCCGATTTTTCCGCGCGCGGCTAGACTGGTTATGCTGCGAGCGCGCGCGGACGCGCAAGACCGGGGGTAAGGTGCCGTTTCGGGAGATCACCAAGGAAGAGGCCCGCCTCGCCTTCTGCCGCGAGGCGACCGAGGAGGGGGCGAACGTCACGGAATGCTGCGCGCGCTACGGCGTCTCGCGGACGACCGGCTATCTCTGGCTCGCGCGCTACAAGGAAGAGGGCGCGGCGGGGCTGAAGGACCGCTCGCGTCGTCCGAGACGGCACGCCCGTGCGAGCCCGCCGGAGACGGTCGCCCGCGTCGTCGCGGCGAGACAGGCGCATCCGGCGCTCGGGCCGCGCAAGCTGCGCGAGATCCTCCTCGCCGAGCACGGGTCCGCTCCGGCCGCCTCGACCATCGACGCCATCCTGCGCAGCGAAGGCGTGCCGGGACCGCGCGCGGACCGCTGATCGCGGTCAGTGCAGGCGGCGGCTCGCGACGATGCGCACGGGCGCGGGCTGCGGCTTCAGCATGCTCCAGGCGAGGCGGTCGAGCGCGATGGCGCGACGCGCGACATCGCGGGCGCGGGCGGCGAAGCCCTCGTCGCGCAGGATGCGCGCCTGCTTGACCATCACCCGGGCGAGGTCGAGGAGGGTACGTGCGTTCTGACGGGTCTGCATCTGTCCGGTCTCCGTAGGTCGGGACGCGCGAGGCGCGCTCGACCTGTCTTCGCCAGTCTGGACCCGTCCGCACCATCCGCCAAGCGATCTCGCGGACGATCGCATGGCGGCGTCGCGCCGCAGGCGCCCGCGCGGGGCGGGCCAGGGCAGGTCCGAGCCGCGCTGCGCTGCGTAAACCTCGCGAAGGCAAACCACTCGCTAGGAGCGTGGAAGCGTGGCTGTAGAAGGTATCGAGCGCGTCGCGATCGTCGGCGCTGGACTGTCCGGCGTGATCGCCGCGCGCGATCTGGCGGTCGCCGGCTGCGCCGTTCACATTTTCGAGAAGAGCCGCGGCGCGGGCGGCCGGATGGCGACGCGCCGCGCCGAGGGCTTCGCGTTCGACCACGGCGCCCAGTATTTCAAGGCGCACGGGGCGGACTTCGCCGCCGAGATCGCGGCATGGCGGTCGCGCGGCTTCGCCACCTCCTGGGGGGAGGATCGCTTCGTCGGCCTCCCCGCGATGAACGCGCCGGTGAAGGCCCTCGCCGACGGCCTGCCGCTGACGACCGGCTTCACGCTCGCGCGGATCGAAGGCGGGCCTGGGGCCTGGACGCTGCGCGCGGAGGAGGGTGCCGTGGCCGGCCCCTTCGACGCCGTCCTCGTCTCCGCGCCCGCCCCGCAGACGGCGACGCTCCTCGCCGCCGCCGCGCCCGACCTGGCGCAGGCGGCTGGGAGAGCGCGCTACGCGCCCTGCCTGACCCTGATGCTCGCCTTCGAGCCGGACGACGTGCCGTCTCCTCTGGCCGTGCCGGAGAGGCCGGAGCACGCTGCGATCGCCTGGATCGCGGAGGACGGCACGAAGCCCGGCCGCCTCAGGGAGGGCGCGCGCCGCATCGTCGTCAATGCCACGCCCGAGTTTTCCCGCGCCCATCTGGAGGAGGCGCCGGACGCCATCGCCGAGGCGCTCCTCGCGGCGGTCGCGCCCCTGCTCGGCGCGACCGCCGCGCCCGTCCACGCCAAGGCGCATCGCTGGCGCTACGCCCTCGTCGAGGAGCCGGTCGGCCAGGCCTGCCTCTGGGACCCCGCGCGCGGCATCGGCGCCTGCGGCGACTGGTGCCTCGCCGGCCGGGTCGAGGCCGCCTTCGACTCCGGCCGGGCCCTCGCCCGCACCGTCCTCGGCGAGGGGTAAGGCCGCATGACGGAGAATCGCGCGACGCGAGACCACGCCGAGCGGGTGACCGTCTATTACGACGGCGACTGCCCGCTCTGTCGCGCCGAGATCGGCCATTACCAGCGCTGCCGCGGCGCGGACGACGTCGCTTTCGTCGACGTCTCCCGGCCCGACGCCGATCCCGGCCCCGATCTGCCGCGCGAGGCCGCGATGGCGCGGTTCCATGTGCGCGAGGCCGACGGCCGCCTGGTCTCCGGCGCCGCCGGCTTCGCCACCCTGTGGAGCGTGCTGCCCGGCTGGCGCCCGCTCGCCCGCATCGCACGATTGCCGGGTGTGCGCGCGCTGCTCGAGCTCGCCTATCGCGGCTTCCTGCCGGTGCGGCCGCATCTCGCGCGGATGGTGGGGCGGCTCGGCCGGGCGCGGGAATGATCCGCTCCTGCGAGGTCGAACCTCACCGGAGACCAGTATCGAGAGCCGGCTGATGGCTGCTTCCGTAGCGTCCTGGTGCGCACGGAGACATTGACGCCGTATGTCCGGTCAACGGACCGTTCAGCTTTCTCCCGTAACCCTCGCTTGGGACTTTTCGCCAGACGGGGGTTGAAGCCGTGATCCGTTCCGACAGCCGCGAGGACAGCGTTTCGAGCCGGCGCGCCGAGGGGCGCGCGCCGGGGCGTGCGGGAAGCGGGGGGCTCGGATTGAGGGGCCGCGTCGCGTCCGGCTTCGCCGCGATCCTGGTTCTCGCGGTGGGCGTCGCCCTGTTCGCCGCCTGGAACGTGGTCGGCCTCTCGCGGGAGTTCGACGCCTTCGCCGGCGTCTCCGCCGAGAGCCGGCGCGCGGAGGAGATCGATCGGTCTCTGACCCGGCTCGCCGTGCTGGTGCGCGACGAGCTCGAGAGCGAGAGCGCCGAGCGGGCGCAGACCATTTCCGACCTGCGCGCCGAGCTCCAGGCCGACCTCACCGAGACCCTCGCCGCCACCGCCGATCCGCAGCGCCGCGCGCTCGTCGAGGGCATCGCCGCGCGCTACGCGGAGTTCGGCGCGGGGCTCGACCGCCTGTTCGAGACCCGCGCGGCGCTGGAGGCCGTCACCGACGAGGTGATCGACCCGTCCGTCGCTGCGGTGATCCAGACCATGAACCTCGTCGTCTACTCGGCGACGATGGACCAGGACACCGCCACCGCCAACGGTCTCGCCATCGCCATGAAGGACATGCTGACGGCGCAGGTAGCGCTCGGGCGCTATCTCTCCGGGGCGGCCGACGACGCGCTGATGGCGGTCGGCAACATCGACACGGCGCTCAACAACACGACGCGCCTGCGCGACAACGTCACCCACGTCACCCGCAAGAACCAGCTCGGCGAGATCGTCGGGCACATGGAGGCCTTCAAGGCCGGCATCGCCGATGCGGTGGCGCTCTCCGACGAGCGCGCCGCCCTGCGCGCCTCCGTGCTGGGCGAGACCGAGCGCGCCGTCGCCGAGGCGACCGCCGCCATCTCCGCCGACGCGGCCCGCGAGGCGGCCTCCATCGGCGAGCGCACTAAGGCCGCCGCCAACGAGACGGCGATGCTGACCCTCGCCACCTCGATCGGGCTCGCGCTGCTGGGCGCCGGTATCGCCGTGCTGATCGGCCGCTCCATCGCCCGCCCGGTCTCGGCGATGACGCAGGCCATGAACCGGCTGGCCGAGGGCGACACCACGGTCGCCGTGCCGGGCCGCGAGCGCCGCGACGAGATCGGCGCCATGGCGGCCGCCGTCGAGATCTTCCGCCAGAACGCCATCGAGCGCGAGCGCCTCGCCGGCGAGAGCGAGAGCGAGGCCCGGGCCCGCGCCGAGCGCCAGCGCGCCGTCGAGGGGCTGATCGGCGAGTTCCGCTCCAGCGTGGGCGCGGCGCTCCAGAGCGTCACCGCCAACATGGGCCAGATGCAGGCCAGCGCCGGCACCCTCACCGCCATCGCCGCCGAGACGTCGCGGCTCGCCGAGAGCACCGCCTCCGAGACCCACGAGAGCGCGCAGAACGCCACCGTCGCGGCGGAGGCGGCGGCGAGCCTCACCTCGGCGGTGGACGAGATCGCCCGCGCCGTGGGCTACACGACCGACGTCGTCACCCGCGCCACCCGCGCCGCCGACGACACCAACGGGCGCATCTCCGGCCTCGCCGACGCCGCCCAGCGCATCGGCGACGTGGTCGACCTCATCCGCACCATCGCCGAGCAGACGAACCTCCTCGCGCTGAACGCCACCATCGAGGCGGCGCGCGCGGGCGAGGCCGGCAAGGGCTTCGCCGTCGTCGCCGGCGAGGTGAAGTCGCTCGCCGACCAGACGGCCCGCGCCACCGCCGAGATCGCCCAGCAGATCGCGGCGATCCAGTCCGAGACGGGCGAGGCGGTCTCCTCCATCGACCAGATCGCGCAGATCATGAAGGAGGTGAACCAGCACACCACCTCCATCGCCGCGGCCGTGGAGGAGCAGGGCGCCTCGACGGGCGAGATCTCGCGCAACGTGCAGAAGGCCGCGCGCTCGAGCGAGGCGGTGGCCGAGACGATCGGCTCCGTCCAGGCCTCCACCGCCCGCACCACCGCCTCCGCCGACGAGGTGCTCGGCGCCTCCCGCACCGCCGCCGACGAGACCCGCCGGCTCTCGGAGACGATCGACCGCTTCCTGGAGCGCGTCGCGGCGGCGTGATCGGGGGCGGCGACGTGAAGGTCGGGGCGGTCCTATGACCACCCTGTCGAGATGTCTCTTGCCAGATCACTGCTAGAGGGCTATATAGCTTCAAAGGCGTATCTTGCTCATGGGCTGGGCTGTCACCTTTGCGATGAAGTCGAATCCGAGTTCGACCAACTCGAATTGAAGGTGCAGGACGCCATTGCGTCGGTGCTGGTTCTGCTTGAACGAGAAGGGCCGGCGCTCGGGCGGCCTCATGCCGATACGCTGGCTGGGAGCAGGCATGCCAATATGAAGGAGCTGCGCTGCAGGGCTGCCGATGGCGTCTGGCGTATCGCGTTCGCCTTCGATCCGGAACGGGAAGCGGTGCTGCTCGTCGCGGGCGACAAGGCAGGCGTGAACGAACGACGTTTCTACAAGAGCCTCATCGCGAGAGCCGATGAACGGTTCGATCGTCACTTGGCAAGACTGCGAGGACATTGAGAATGGGTCGGACCCTGCGCGAAAAGCTGGCGACCTTCGACCCGGAACGGCGCGAGCGGATCGAGGCCGAGGCCGATCGACTGCATGCTGAGTACCTGACGTTGCAGGAGCTGCGCAAGGCTCGGGAGCTGACGCAGACGCAACTGGCGCAATCGCTCGGCATCCGGCAAGCGACCGTTGCGAAGTACGAAAAGCAAAGCGATCTTTTGCTGTCCACGCTCACGAGCTACGTGAACGCGATGGGCGGTACGTTGAAGCTGACGGTCGAGTTCCCGGGCAAGACGCCCGTCGTGCTGGATGGGCTCGGTGATCTCGAAGAACCGGGCCGCCGCAACCGAGCGCGAGGCGGCGACGAGACTGCATCACGCAGCTGACTAGGCGCACGACTGCGCCCCCTTGCCCTATCCTCCGCCCCGCTAGACCATGGGGCTCCCCCAACCGGGAGCCCGCATGGACGCCTACCTCCCCCAGGCCTTCGCCTTCCTCCTCGCCGCGATCCTGGCGCCGCCCCTGTTCAAGCGGCTCGGGCTCGGAACGGCGGTGGGGTATCTCGCCGCCGGGCTGGCGATCGGGCCGTCCGGGCTCGCGGTCTTCGACGACGCCGACGCGGTGATGGGCGTCTCGCAGCTCGGGATCGTGCTCCTGCTCTTCGTCATCGGCCTCGACACGCGGCTGTCGCGCCTCGTCGCCATGCGCGGCGACATTCTCGGGATCGGGCTCGGGCAGGTCGTCGTGACCACCGCGGCGCTCGGCGCGATCGCCTGGTGGCTCGGCCTGCCGCCCGCGGCGGCGCTCCTCGTCGGTTTCGCCTTCGCGTTGTCGGGGACGGCGATCGCGCTGCAGCTGATGGAGGAGCGCGGCCAGCTCTCCTGCCCTTACGGCCGGCGCGCCTTCGCGGCGCTGCTGACCCAGGACGTCCTCACCGTCCCCGTGCTGGCGCTCGCGCCGATCCTGTTCGGCGCGGCCGCCATGCGGGCGAGCGCCACCGGCTCGGCCTGGGGAGACGCGGCGCTCGCCCTCGGCGTCGTCGGCGGCATCGTGCTCGCCGGGCGCTACCTGCTCGACCACCTGTTCCGCCTCGTCGCCTCCGCAGGCGCGCGCGAGGTGATGACCGCGGCGGCGCTCCTCGTCGTCCTCGCCGCCGCGATGGCGGCGCGGGCGGCGGGCCTGTCGATGGCGCTCGGCGCCTTCCTCGCCGGCGTGATGCTGGCGGGCTCCTCCTACCGCCACCAGCTCCAGGCCGACGTCGAGCCCTTCCGCGGGCTGTTGCTCGCGCTCTTCTTCATGTCGGTCGGCATGCTGATCGACGTCGCCGACGTCTGGGCGCGGCTCGATCTCGTGCTCGCGCTCCTCGCCGCCTATCTCGTCGTGAAGCTCGTCGCCGCGTGGGTGGTCGCGCGCGCGACCGGCTCCTCGGCGCGGGAGGCGGTGAAGATCGCCTTCGTCCTGGCCGCGGCGGGCGAGTTCGCCTTCGTGCTCGCCCCGCTCGCGGGGGCGCTCGGCCTCGTCTCGCCGGAGACCGTCGGGCTGATGATCGCGCTCGCGGCGCTTTCCATGGTCTGCGCCCCGCCGCTCGCCGCGCTCTCGGAGCGTCTCCTCGCCCGCGCCCGTCCCGCGGAGACCATGCGCGAGGATTTCGAGGGCGCCGGCGGGACGGCGATCGTGATCGGCTTCGGCCGCTTCGGCCAGATCGCGACACAGATGCTGCTGGCGGAGGGCCTGGAGATCACCCTCATCGACCGCGCGCCCGACCGGGTGCGCAACGCCGCGCGCTTCGGCTTCAAGGTCTATTACGGCGACGGCGGACGCCTCGACGTGATGCGCGCCGCCGGCGTGGAGGACGCCCGCCTCGTCCTCGTGTGCGTCAAGGACCCCAACGAGAGCCTCGCCATCTGCGAGCGCCTGCGGGCGCAGTACCCGCTTCTCGCCATCTACGCCCGCGCCTACGACCGCACGCACACGATCGCCTTGGACCGCGTGGGCGTCGAGCTCTCCGTGCGCGACACGTTCGAGAGCGCCATCCGCGCCGGGCGCGAGGTGCTGGAGACGCTCGGCGTGTCGCCCGAGCGCGCGGCGGCGGTGGAAGGTGACGTGCGCGCCCGCGATCTCGCGCGGCTCGAGGCGCAGAAGCTCGCCGGCATCGAGGCGGGGCTGGACCTCCTCCACCAGAAGACCATGCGCCCCGAGCCGCTGCGCGCGCCGCTGCACGAGGGGCGGGCCTTGAACGAGGAGGCGCGGGCCGTGATCGAGGGGGAGGGGGGCGGGGAGGAGAGTGGGCGTCGTGCGGCGGAATAGCGTCGCCGTGTACTCCCGCCGGCCCGGACGGACGAACGTTGATCCCGGCGCAGGTCTCGCGCCCGGATTGAGTTCGTTTTACTCACGCTTGACATGTTATTTCCAAAAGTAGACCATTCAATCTGTGTGGTTTTTCCGCGTCGAGCAGAGGCGCGCCGAGAAGAAGCGCCACATGTCGGGGGCTGTGCGTCGGCCCTCCACGGAGGTTCGCCGACGCCGAAACGCGACGGAGACGCTCATGAAAGCCGTTCTCTCACTCGCCGCAGCGCTCGCGCTCGCCGCGTCGGGCGCGAGCCTCGCCCAGGATAGCGACACGGGCGACCTGACCACGATCGACACGCCCGCGAGCACGCTGGAGCAGATCCTCGGCCAATCTGTCGAGCTGCCCGGCGAGGCCCAGGAGGTGCGCGTGGTCGAGGCCACCCTCGAGCCGAACACCGCCGCCGCTTGGCACTCCCATCCGACGCCGGTCTACGTCTATGTAACGGAAGGCACGCTGACGATGGAGGTCGAGGGCCGCGAGCTGCGCCGCCTGACGGCGGGCGAGGCCACCGCCGAGCCGCTCGACGCGCGCATGCGCGTGCTGAACGAGGAGGACATTCCGGCGAAGGTGGTCGTGTTTCAGATCAGCCCGGCGGAGAAGGAGTTCCTGGAGACGGAGACTAAGTGAGGATAGGGGAGGGCGCGGCCGTCTCCAAAGGGAGGCGGCCGGGCTCGGCCCTCAATCGAACGTCGGCGGCTCGCGCATCGGTTCCCGGGGAGGAATCTCGAGATCCACCCCGCCGAGCGGTGCGATCCGCGCCTTGATTTTCGCGACGAGATTGCAGGCAGGCTTCGTGTCCTCGCGTTCCGGGCTGCTGTCCCCCGGATGTTGCTCGTCGATCGCGTCACTCGCCATGGACAACCTCGAAGCAAACGTGCACCCACCCACATTTACTCTCCGTCGCGGGCCGTCTTCAAGCGAGACCATACCACGGATACGCGGCCCTTGCCCCATCCCCCCGCCCCCGCTATCTCCCTCCCCATGACCCCCGAGACCCTCCGCTTCTCCGTCGCACCGATGATGGATTGGACCGACCGCCACTGCCGGGCGTTCCATCGCGTCCTGTCGCGGCGGGCGCGGCTCTATACGGAGATGGTGACCACCGGCGCCGTCATCCACGGGGACCGGGAGCGCATCCTCGGCTTCTCCCAGGCCGAGCATCCCGTCGCCGTCCAGCTCGGCGGGTCCGATCCGCGTGCGCTAGCCGAGGCGGCGCGGATCTGCGAGGGGGAGGGCTACGCGGAGGTCAACCTCAATGTCGGCTGCCCCTCCGACCGGGTGCAGGACGGGCGCTTCGGCGCCTGCCTGATGCGCGAGCCGGGGCTGGTCGCGGAGGGCGTCGCGGCGATGAAGGCCGCCGTGTCGATTCCCGTCACCGTGAAGTGCCGCATCGGCGTCGACGAGCAGGACCCCGAGGCGGCGCTCGACGCGCTCGCCGACGCCGTGGTCGCCGTAGGCGTCGATGCGCTGGTCGTGCACGCCCGCAAGGCCTGGCTGCAGGGGCTCTCGCCCAAGGAGAACCGCGACGTGCCGCCGCTCGATTACGGGCGCGTGCATCGCCTGAAGGCGCGGCTCCCGGACCTGCCGATCGCGATCAACGGCGGGATCAAGACGATAGAGGCCTGCGTCGAAGAGCTCGCCCATGTCGACGGCGTGATGCTCGGGCGCGCCGCCTACCAGGATCCGGAGATCCTCCTCCGGGTCGATCCCGTCCTCTTCGGCGAGGACGCTCCGGTCGCCGACGGCTTCGCCGCGATCGAGGCCTACGAGCCCTATGTCGCCGCGCGGCTCGCGGAGGGCGTGCGACTGTCCTCGATCACGCGCCACATGCTCGGTCTCTTCCCGGGGCGTCCCGGTGCGCGGGCCTATCGCCGGCATCTCGCCACGGAGGCGGTGCGCCCGGGCGCGGGCCTCGACACCTTGCGTGAAGCGGTCGATCACGTGCGGCGCGCGGCGTCGGACGCGTCGGGCGAGGAGCGCGCCACGTGACGACGCCCGACTTCGCCGCCACCGCCCGCCGCGTCGAGGCGAGCTTCGCGCGCCAGACGATCATGGAGACCCTTGGCGCGCGCCTCGTGCGGGTCGCGCCCGGCGAGGTGGAGATCGCGCTCGCGGTCGCGCCGCACGTAGCGCAGCAGCACGGTTTCGTCCATGCCGGCGCGGTGGCGACGATCGCCGACTCCGCCGCGGGCTACGCCGCACTCACCACCATGCCGGAGGGGCGCGGCGTCCTCACCGCCGAGTTCAAGATCAACCTGCTCAGCCCCGCCGCCGGCGAGCGGCTCGTGGCCGTCGGCCGGGTGGTGAAGGCGGGACGCACCCTTACGGTCGCGCAGGCCGAGGTCTTCGCCGAGCGGATCGGCGGCGACGAGACCACGCGCAAGCCCTGCGCGCTGCTCACGGCGACGCTCGTCGCCGTGGAGAATCGCCAAGGCGTTGTCGACTGACGCGACGGCTTGCGCCGACGGCGGGAAACCCGCATACGGCCCGTGCATTCCAGATCACCACAGGCGGGCCCCTCCATGCTCCTTGGCGTACCCCTCGGCGACCTCGCGGTGCTCGCGGTCGGCCTCCTCGTGGCGGGCGCGATCTCCGGCGTGCTCGCCGGCCTGTTCGGCGTGGGCGGCGGCGCGATCCTCGTGCCGATCCTGTTCGAGGCGTTCCGGCTGCTGGGCGTGGACGAGGAGGTGCGCATGCCGCTCGCGGTCGGCACCTCGCTCGCGATCATCATCCCGACGTCGATCCGATCCTTCCGCGGCCATTTCAAGAAGGGCGCGGTGGACATGGCCTTGCTGAAGTCGTGGGCGGTCCCGGTCGTCGTCGGCGTGCTCGTCGGCTCGGCCGTGGCGCGCTACGCCGACCCGTGGGTGTTCAAGCTCGTCTTCATCCTCATCGCCGGGATGAACGCGATCAAGCTCCTCTTCGGCAACGACACCTGGCGCGTCGCCGCCGACCTGCCGAAGGGCTGGCTGCTGCGCGCCTACGGCTCGTTCATCGGGCTCGCCTCCGCGCTGATGGGCATCGGCGGCGGGCAGATCTCGAACATGCTGATGACGCTTCACGGCCGCGGCATCCACCAGGCGGTGGCGACGTCATCCGGGCTGGGGCTGATCATCTCGATCCCCGGCGCCATCGGCTACGTCTTCGCGGGGCTGGGCAAGGAGGGCCTGCCGCCCGACGCCATCGGCTTCGTCTCCGTGCTGGGCTTCCTGCTCGTGGTGCCGACCACGCTGATCACCGCCCAGATCGGCGTGAACCTCGCCCACGCCTGGCCCAAGCGCAAGCTCGAGGTCGCCTTCGGCGTCTTCCTGGCGATCGTGTGCCTCAGGTTCGTGGTCTCGATCTTCGAGTGAGATCCTTGACGGGGTGCGGCAGTGCGCGTTGCGTCCTCCTCGTGGGCGGGAAGCTCCGGTGGTCGTCCACAACGATTGGATTACAAGCTCTTGATGTTCGACAAGCGTGAGCATATTTGAGCGTGTGACTTTCGGCTCCGAGGTACCTTGATGGGTCGCCACGTCCTTCCAGCAAAGATAGTGCCGTTTCTCAAGCGACTGCAGCTTGAATATGACGCCGCAGGCGACAGGGTGAAGCTCGAAATCATCAGGGCTTCACATTTTTTAGTTGTTGAAGAGACTGATTTCGACAATTGGAATGGTGGGACATACGGGCACGATGTTATCCTCTTTCTGCCCGAAACAATCATCAAAGCCATCAGGCTTGCAAAGCAGAAAGAGATCGAGGAGGAGATCAAGAGCGATCTAAACGCGTGTTCGAGTGGTATAGATAATGAATATTTTCGCTTTGTCAGAATCGAAATGATCGACGAACAAGATATACAGTACCAGCAGGCGATTGGATTGAGCGGTCGCCAGGTGCTTACTCCGGATTCGGTCTCATTTTGGCGGCCAAACACGATCAGGCTCTTCATAAGCCATAGGGATGGCGACAAAGCGGCCGTTCACGAACTTGCCGGATTCCTCGATGATTACGGGATTTCCTCGTTTGTCGCTCACGATCAGATTGAGCCAACACGAGAGTGGAGGGCAGAAATCGTCAGAGCTTTGCAGACGATGGAGGTGATGTTAGTATATCTTACCCCATCTTTCCATGAAAGTGTTTGGACTAATCAAGAAGTCGGTTTTGCTCTGGGAAAGGACATACCGATCATTACCCTGAAGCTCGGTGCTACCGATCCACGCGGCTTCATCGGGCATGAGCAAGCGCTGCGCGCTGCTTCTGATGCTCAAGAGACTGCGAAACGCGTCCAGCGCATCCTTGTCGACAAACTCGGTCGCCGGGAGAGAATCCAGGCTGCCTTTGTTGAGGCCTTTGCCTCCTCTCCAGATTTTGCGGAGGCGCGCGAGCGATTTGATCGATTGGTTGCAGAGGTGCCGACTCTTACAGAAGAGCAGCTACAAACAATAATCTTTGCGTTTGCCAAGAATGATCAGCTTAGCGGATCAATCTATCTAAATAATCATTATAATAGACTGAAGAATTATCTAGACAGAGCTACTGGTCGATCGTTTATGATCGATGGAAAACAAATTCGAGAGCGCAAGGCCGTCGCGTTCGACGAGGACATTCCCTTTTAGTCGCGGCAGCGTGGTCCGGTAGTGGCGATCAGCTAATGCGGGATCCGCGCAGAGACTTTTTCGCGTATCCGAGGCCGAGGGGAAGTGAAGAGTTGGAGACCTCACCGCCCCCGCAGCACCAGCTCGTCGCGGCGCACCTCGTAGCCGTCCAGGCGGTCGAGGAAGGTCATGCCGAGCAGATTCTCCGGCAGCTGGCCGGGGCGCGCCACCAGCGCCCGCACGCGGCGCTCGACGATGTCGCCGACGGCGAGCGTCTCGAGTGTGATCGGGGCGGCGAGCGTGCGGCCGTTCGCGGTGAAGACGGGGGCCGTGTAGGAGAGGTCGCCCGGCCCGTAGCCCAGGCGCTCGGCCGCCTCGGCGGTGAGGACGACGATGTTCGCCCCGGTGTCGAAGATGAAGCGCAGCTCCTCCCCGTTCGCCTCTCCCGTGAGCACGAAGGCGCCGTCGAAGCCGCGCCGCACGCTCACCTCGCCGGGCGCGCTGACCACGGCCGCCCCGGGGCGCAGCTCGGCCATCACCCGCATCGCCACCGCCTCGAGCTCGTATCGGTGGGTGTAGAGGGCGATGAGCCCGATGAAGATCACCACCCAGGAGACGAGATGCCCGATCATCGCCGTCCAGCGGCCGCGATAGCGCGCGAACAGCGAGCCGGAGATGAACAGGACGAGGGCGGTGAGGGCGGTGAGCCGCGCGAACTCCTCCGGCGGCAGGCCCATGATTTCCCGCTCGCCGTGCGTCCAGACCAGCGCCGCGAGGCCGAAGGCGAGGAGCGCGAGGCCGATCGCGCCGGGCATCAGCCGGTCTCGCGCCCGGGCGCGTCCGCGTCCTCGCCCAGGAAGGCGGCGCGCATGCGCCGGTCGAGCCCGGCCATGATGGCGCGGCGCTCCTCCTCGGAGAGGCGACCCCAGGTCGCGATCTCGGCGCGCGTGCGGCCGCAGCCTTCGCACAGGCCGGTCTCCTCGTCGATGAGGCAGACCTTGATGCAGGGAGAGGAAACGGTGCTCATGGTTCCATAGATCGTCAGCTGGGCAGGGCGATCAAGAGGCAAAGCGCGGCCGCGACCTCGGCGACCTGCTGGGCCGCGCCGGCGACGTCCCCGGTCTGGCCGCCGATGCGCGCCGCCGACCAGCGGGTGAGCGCCCAGCCGCCGAGGCCGATTCCGGCGCAGGCGGCGAGCATGCCCGCGAGCGGCAGGTCTCCCGCCCACGCGAGCACGAGCGCGACGAGCGTCCCGAGCGCGCCGGCCTGGACCAGGGTCGCCATGGGCAGCCGGCCGACGGAGGCGGAGGCGCCGTCCTTGCGCGCCGGATCGGCGAGCGCCAGCGGCATCAGGGTCGCGACCCGCGACAGGGCTGCGAGCGCGACGACGGCCGCCGCCGCGCCGGCGATCCCCGCCGCTTGCAGAATCGCCGCGAGCGCCGAGACTCGGAGAATCAGCGCGAGCCCCAGCGCCGTCGCGCCGAAGGCGCCGACCCGGCTGTCCTTCATGATCTCGAGCCGCCGCTCCCGCGTCGTGCCGCCCGCGAAGGCGTCGAAGACGTCCGCGAGGCCGTCCTCGTGCAGCGCGCCGGTGATCAGCGCCAGCACGCCGATCGCGAGCGCGGCGCAGACGAGGGGCGGCAGGCCGAGCGCGGCCGCCCCCGCCAGCACGGCCGCGCCGATCGCGCCGAGGATCGCGCCCGCGATCGGCAGCATCCGCGCCATGCGGGCGAAATCCGGCAGGGCGTGCGGGTCGGCCTCCCAGGGAAGGGCGGGGACGGGCAGGCGCGAATAGAAGCGCAGCGCCCGCGCGACGTCGCAGGCGGCGCCCGACAGCGCGCCCTCGCGCGGCGTGGAATGCTCGTCGGCGGGAGCGGTCATGCGGCGTGCGGCTCCGTCGCGGGGCGGCGGCTTCACCGCCGATCGGAATCCTCTTATAGGTCGTCGCACCACGTCTTTCACCCGGCTCGCGCGTACTGTCCACGGCCGTTCGCGCGCCACGGAGGATCCCATGACCGACACCCCCGCCGGCCCGTCCGCGGACGGATCGCCCTTCGACGACATCCGCGCGCTGATCGCCGCCATGCCCGGCCCCGACGAGGCCGCGGTCGCGGCCGTGCGCGCCCGCGACGCGGAGCTGACCAAGCCCGCCGGCTCGCTCGGGCGGCTCGAATGGCTGGCGGAATGGCTCGCGGCCTGGCAGGGCAAGACGAAGCCGACGGTGGCGCGCCCGCTCGTCGCCGTCTTCGCCGGGGCGCACGGCGTGACGAAGCGCGGCGTCTCCGCCTTCCCCGACGCGGTGAACCGGCAGATGCTGGAGAACTTCGCCGCCGGGGGCGCGGCCATCAACCAGATCTGCGCCGCCCACGGGCTCGGCTTCAAGGTCTTCGACCTCGCCCTCGACATCCCGACGAAGGACTTCACCGAGGCGCCGGCGATGAGCGAGAAGGACGCCGTCGCCACCATGGCCTTCGGCATGGAGGCGATCGCGGGGGGCGCGGATCTGCTCGGCATCGGCGAGATGGGCATCGGCAACACCACCTCCGCCGCGGCGATCTATTGCGCGCTCTACGGCGGCGAGCCCGCGCACTGGGTCGGCCGCGGCGCGGGCGTCGACGACGCGGGCCTCGCCCGCAAGATCGCCGCCATCGAGGACGCGCTCGCCCTGCATCGGGAGGCGCTGTCCGATCCGCTCGAGGTGCTGCGCCGGCTGGGTGGGCGGGAGATCTGCGCCATGGCCGGGGCGATCCTCGCCGCGCGGGCCGAGCGGGTGCCGGTCGTCGTCGACGGCTACGTCTCGACCGCCGCGGCGGCGGTGCTGCACGCTCTCGACCCGCGCGCGCTCGACCATTGCGTCGCCGGCCACCTCTCGGCGGAGGGCGCCCACCGCGAGGCGCTGGAGCGCATCGGCAAGACGCCGCTTCTCGCGCTCAACATGCGCCTCGGCGAGGGCTCGGGCGCCGCGCTCGCCATGGGCGTGATCAAGGCCGCCTGCGCCTGCCACACCGACATGGCGACCTTCGAGCAGGCGCAGGTGTCCAAGAAGCAGGGGTGACGCGGCGGCGGCCGTTCCGCCGCCGCGCCCCGTCTCGCCTTACTGCAGCAGCTCCGGCGCGCGGATCAGGACGAGCTCGTTGTCGTCCTGCACCTGCGGGCCGCGGGCGGCGGAGTAGGGGAAGTTGTTGTCGTTGCCCACGATGATCGTCTCGGCGTCGACCACGTCCACGTCCTCGATCGTCACGAATGGGAAGGTGAACACGCCCTCGACCGTGCCCTGGCGCGCCACGCCGTTCGGATCGGCGATGTCGAGGAGGTCGATATAGGCGACCTTCTCCACCGCCTCGCCCGGCGCGCCGAAATCGATGCGGTAGACGCGCTTGAACTGCGCCGGCGTGCCGAAGCAGTCGCTGCGCGGCGCGCCCTCGGGGCAGACGTCGGGGCCGACGCCCTCGCCGCCGTCACGCTCGATGACGAGCGCCGAATCCGCGTCGATCATGTTGAAGTCGCCGATGGCGTGGCCCGCCGCCTCGAGCGGGTAGAACCAGGAGCGGCCGGTCCAGGCGCCGGTCTCGGTCGAGAGCTCGAGGATGCGCAGCGCGGTGCGGCCGTCGACGGTCTCCCAGGCGTTCGTCTCGGCGTCCCAGACCGGGCCTTCGAGCAGCGGGTAGAGAACCGAGCCGTCGGGGGCGATCGCCATGCCCTCGTAGCCGCGCGAGCGGCGCACGACGAACTGCGCCGCGCCGTCCGGCGTGGCGGGGGTGAGGACGTTCGGGTGGTCGGGCGAGCGGGCGACGGCGCCGTCGATCTGCGTCTCGATCACCTGCACCACCGCGCCCGAGCGGTCGAGCTCGACGACGTAGGGACCGAACTCGTCGCCGATCCAGAAGCCGCCCTCGACCGGCTGGATCGACTCGATGTCGAAATCCGAGCCCGTGAGATAGCGGCTCTCCGTCGCCTCGTTGGCGATGCGGAAGGGCACCTGCTTGTTCGGGTCGGCGAGGAAGACGGTCTCGACCACCTCGATCGCGCCGGTCTCGAAATCAGGGCGCAGGTGGTGGAGCATCAGCATGGCGTCGGGCGAGTTCGCCTTCGAGCCGAAGCCGTTGTCCGACAGCGCCCAGTAGGTGCCGTCGCCCATCGCCTTGATGCCCGAGAGGCCCTGCAGCGGCTGGCCCTCGATCGGCAGCGCGTAGCCGGTCGGGCGCGGCGCCTCGCGGGGATGGGCGAAGGACGTGCCCTGGATCGCGCCGAGGGTCTCGGTGCGGGCGTTGCCCGGGCCGGCGAACTTGCCGGAGACGCGGAGGTCGGCCGGGGCGTCCGCCGGCGGCGTGACGACGGTCTCGGCCGGGAGGATCGCCTGGCCGACGAGCTCGGCCGGAATCTGCCGGGCGTCCTGGGCCGCGGCGGCCGTCGCGAGGGCGACGAGGGAGACGGCGAGGAGTGCGCGCATGGGTGCTCCTTGATGCTGGGGCGCTTGCATTGGCGCCGAGCGAGCTGCCCGTGGGCGGCTGCGGCGTCGGCGCGCGTCATCGCTAGTGCGGCCGCATGTCGCGCGTGTTGCGGTGCGGCGACGGTTCGGTGACGCAACGAGAGCCTTCGTTAACCAGGCCTGTGCCGGCGGGCGCCGTCGGTCCGCCGCGTTAACGGGGCGCTCGGAGGCGTACGGCTAGGCTCCGCGCAGACGCCGAAACGGGAGCTTCGTCCGTGCTCGCCACGCCCTTGCGCCTGATCACCGCGGCCATGGTCGCCGCGGCCGCCGCCTGCATTCCCCTCGCCGGGTTCGCCCTGGAGCCGGCCGGCTTCCTGAAGCTCGCCGGAACGGCGGGCGCCATGCTCGCGCTCGCCTGGTTCTACACGGTCCGGCGTCCCGATCCGCGGCTCGCGCGCACGCTCGAAGGCACGGCGCTGCTGCTCGTCCTCACCGCGGCGGGCGCCGTGATGTCCTACGCCGCCATCGCGGCGGGGCTGCCGCTGCGGGACGAGACCTACGCGGCCTGGGATCGGGCGCTGGGCTTCGACTGGGTGGCCTTCCTCGCCTTCGCCGCCGAGCGGCCGCTCCTCGCGCAGATCTTGATCGCCGCCTACCACTCGTCCCTGATCCAGATCGTCACGATCGTGCTGCTGCTCGGCCTGTCCGGGCGGCAGCTCGCGCTCGAGCGGTTCCTCACCGCCTACGCGGTCTCCGCGCTCGTCGTGATCGGCGTGTCCGGTCTCGCGCCCGCGATCGGTCCCTACGTCCATTACGCGCCGGATCCCGCGCTGATGCGCATGACGGCGGAGGCGGGCGTCTGGCACCTGACGCATTTCGAGGCGCTGCGCGCGGGCACCTTCGCCGTCTTCGACCTCGCGCAGACGGAGGGCCTCGTCACCTTCCCCTCCTTTCACACCGCGCTCGCGGTGCTGACGATCTGGGCGGCCTGGGGTGTCGCCTGGCTGCGCTGGCCCGCGCTCGCCCTCAATCTGTGCGTGATCGCCGGCACGCTGCCGGAGGGTGGGCACTATCTCGTCGACCTCGTCGGCGGCGCCGCGGCCGCGCTCCTCGCCGTCGCCGTGGCGAGCCGGACCTGCAGGCCGGCGCGGGCGCGTCAGCCGGCCACCGGGCCCGCCGCGGCGGGGATGCCTTCGTCGATGCGGATCTGAGGTCGCGCCTCGGCGCGCCGCGTCAGGCGGCGCTGCGCTTGTCCTGCGCCACGGCGGGGAGCGCGTTCATCACCCGCGAGGCGGGGAAGGTGACGATCACCTCCGTGCCCTCGCGGGGCCTCGAGCGGAGCTGAAAGCCGCCCTTGTGCAGGTCGACGAGGCCCTTGACGATGGGCAGGCCGAGCCCCGAGCCCTGCTCGGCGGTCTTGATCGCCCAGGTGCCGCGGCCGAAGCTCGACATCACGATGGGGATCTCCTCCTCGGGGATGCCGGGGCCCGTGTCCTTCACCGCGAGGTACTGGCCGCCCGACGAGGTCCAGCCGGCCTTGACCTGGATCTCGCCGCCCGGGGGCGTGAACTTGATCGCGTTCGAGAGGATGTTCAGCACGATCTGGCGCACCGCGCGCTCGTCGGCCCAGATCTGCGGCAGCGTCTCGTCGACGGTGACCTTGATCGTCTGGCCCTTGGCGCGGGCGCGCAGGTTCATCATGTGCGTGCAGTCGTCGATGACATGGCCGAGCGCGAGCGCCTCCTCGTTGAGCTCGTAGCGCCCCGCCTCGATGCGCGAGAGATCGAGGATCTCGTTGATCAGGTTGAGCAGATGCTGGCCCGAGGCGTGGATGTCGGCGGAATATTCCCGATAGCTGTCCGAGGCGTGCGGGCCGAAGATCTCCCCCTTCATCACCTCCGAGAAGCCGAGAATGGCGTTGAGCGGGGTGCGCAGCTCGTGGCTCATGGTCGCGAGGAAGCGGGACTTGGCGAGGTTCGCCTCCTCGGCGCGGCGCCGGGCCTCGTCCGAATTGGCCTTGGCCTGCTCGAGCTCGACGAAGAGCGCATCCTTCTCCGCGCGCGACAGCAGCGTCGCGACGGCGCTGCCGTAGAGGTGGCGGGCGAGGAGGACGAAGAAGATCAGCGCGCTGCCGATCATCAGCGCGAGCATCAGCGCCTGCGACCCGCCGGCGGTGAGCGGGACGATGAGCGTGACGAGGAGGAGCGGGGCGAGCCCGCAATAGACGGCGGCCGGAATGGTCGCCGAGAGCGTCGCCACCACCGCCGTGACCATCACGGCGCAGAAGAGGACGAAGATGCGCCCGTCGTCGGTGGCGTTCTGCACGAGGAGCTGGATCAGGTAGGCCCAGGAGGCGCCGTGGAGCATCTCGCCCATGGCGAAGACGCGCCGCCAGACGTCGAGACCGCGCGTCTCGGCCTGGCTGATCAGGCGCTGCGCCAGGACCAGCATCAGCGACATCGCGCACAGGACGAGGACGAGCCAAACCGCCGTGACCCGCATCGGCAGCCACGTCGTGGCCGCCCCGGCGATGGCGGCGGCGAGCACGTAGAGCGGGATCGCCGCGCCGACCCGATATTGCGCGAAGAGACGGACGAGCTCGGTCTCGAAGGCGCGCTCGAGGCCGGCGGAAGAGGTGAGCTTCTCGCGCGCGGCGCGCACGTCCTGGGCGACCCGGCGACGGCGCTTCGGATCGCCGAGGGCGCGCTCGCCCTCCTGCCTGTCGCTGTTCCCCGCCGTCTCGGTCATGAGCCCTGAACGCACGCCCCCCGCCGCGCGAGCGATTCGCGCGGCCGTACCCGCCGAAGATGCCACCGAAATCTTAACGGGGGCCTCATGCGGAGGCGGACACGCGCTCCGTTTCGGGACCGGGGGCGGCATCCCCGCGCGACAGCTCCCCGGCGCGCGCAGCCTCGAACAGGCGCACGCGAATGGCCGAGGACAGGTTCGCCGCGCCGCGCTCCGCATCGATCTCGCCGACGAGCCGTTGCACGGATACGCCCCGGGCATCGGCGAGCGCCCGCAGCGCCTCCCAGAACGGCTCTTCCAGCGAGATGCTGGTGCGGTGGCCGGCGATCGAGAGCGAGCGCTTGACGATCGCGGCGCTCACGAGGGCGCGTCCTCGTCGCCGTCGCCCGCTCGGCGATGGCCATCGATCCGCCGCGTCTCGAGCGCCTTCGCCGCCGCCTCGCGGTCGCGCTCCGCCTTGCTCCGGCCGAACGTGGCGCGGTTCTGCGCGGCCGTCTCCTCGGCCTTCTCGCGCGCCTTCGCCTTGCGGGCGCGGCGCAGGTTGACGATCTCGGCGCTCATCTCTCGCGCGTCCTCTCCGGCTCAGGTCGGCCCGATCATGGTCTCGGGGCGCACCAGGGCGTCGAACTCCTCCTCGGTGACGGCGCCCGACTTCAGCGCCTCCTCGCGGAGCGTCGTGCCGTTCCCGTGCGCGGCCTTGGCGATCGCCGCCGCGCGATCGTAGCCGATCGTCGGCGCGAGCGCGGTGACCAGCATCAGCGAGCGCTCGAGCAGGTCGGCGATGCGCTCGCGCCGCGGCTCGATGCCGACGACGCACTTGTCGGTGAAGGAGATCGCCGCGTCGGCGAGGAGGCGCACGCTCTGCAGGACGGCGTTGGCGATGACGGGCTTGAAGACGTTGAGCTCCAGATGCCCTTGCGTGCCCGCGAGCTGGACGGTCGCCGCGTTGCCCATCACCTGGGCGCAGACCATGGTCATCGCCTCCGCCTGGGTCGGGTTGACCTTGCCCGGCATGATGGACGAGCCCGGCTCGTTCTCGGGCAAGGCGATCTCGGCGAGGCCCGAGCGCGGGCCCGAGCCCAGGAGGCGCACGTCGTTGGCGATCTTGAACAGGCCGGCGGCCACCGACGACAGCGCGCCCTGGGCGAAGACCAGCGAGTCGTGCGAGGCCAGCGCCTCGAACTTGTTCGCCGCCGAGAGGAAGGGCAGGCCGGTGAGATCCGCGATCGTCATGGCGAAGCGCTCGGCGAATTCGGGATGGGCGTTCAGGCCCGTCCCCACCGCCGTGCCGCCCTGGGCGAGATCGAGGAGCGAGGGCAGCGTCGCCTCGACGCGGGCGATGCCCAGCTGCACCTGCGCCGCCCAGCCGCCGAATTCCTGGCCGAGCGTGACCGGAGTGGCGTCCTGCATGTGCGTGCGGCCGATCTTGACGATCTCGGCGTAATCGTCCGCCTTGGCGGCGAGCGCGTCGTGCAGGTGCTGCAGCGCCGGGATCAGCCGCGTCGTGATCTCCAGCACGGCGGCGACGTGCATCGCGGTGGGGAACGTGTCGTTCGAGGACTGGCCGCGATTGACGTGGTCGTTGGGGTGGACGGGCGTCTTCGCCCCGCGCGGGTGGCCCAGCGCCTCGTTGGCGCGATTGGCGATCACCTCGTTGGCGTTCATGTTGGACTGCGTGCCGGAGCCCGTCTGCCAGACGACGAGGGGGAATTCCTCGTCGAGCTTGCCCTGGGCGACGTCGGCGGCGGCGTCGGCGATGGCGTCGGCGATCTCGGCGGGCAGCTCGCCCAGCTCCTTGTTGGCCATGGCGGCGGCCTGCTTGACGAGGCCGAGCGCCCGCACCAGCGGCGTCGGCAGGCGCTCCGTGCCGATGCGGAAATTCTCGAGCGAGCGCTGCGTCTGCGCCCCCCAATAGCGCTCCGCGGGGACCTCGATCGGACCGAACGTGTCCGTCTCGTTGCGCGTCGCGGGTCCCCCCGCGTCGACCTGACCCGTCTGCGGCGACATCATGCGGCCTCCCCTCATGCGTTCGCGACACCACATGTAACGCGTGGGAGCCGCGCCGGGCACCCCCGGCCGGCGTAGAATCGCGGTCCCGAGCATCGCGCGCCAGGAGAGAGCATGGACGAGCCCGTCGTCGTCGCCCCCCGCTTCCGTCCCCCCGCGCCCATCCCGCGCCGGGCGCCGCCGGACCTGTTCTCCTTCCTGCGCCAGGCGCGCGACAACCCGCTCGCCACCTGGACCCGCGACCATTTCGAGAAGCCCGTCGTCTACGGCAAGGGCGTGCTCGGGCGCGTCCTGGTGCTGTCCGAGCCCCGCGGCATCCGCCGGGTGCTGCTCGACAACGCCGCCAACTATCGCAAGGACGAGCTCACCCGGCGCGTCATCGGGCCGGGCCTGTTCACCGCCGAGGGCGAGGACTGGCGCATGCTGCGCCGGACGCTGGCGCCGATGTTCTCGGCGCGCACCGTCGCCTCCTTCGGCGAGGCGATGGCGGCGGCGTCCCACAGGCTCGTGCGCCGCGTCGCCCGCCGCGAAGGCCGCACCCTCGACATGGCGGTGGAGACGACCCGGCTCACCCTCGACGTGCTCGAGCGCACGATCTTCACCCACGGCCTCCAGCGCGACCCCGACGCACTCGGGCGCGCCATCACGCGCCTGTTCGACGCGGTGGGGCCCATCGACCCGATGGACGTCCTCGGCATGCCGGACTGGCTGCCGCGGCTCGGCCGCATCCAGGCGCGCCCCTCCATCGCCTTTTTCGAGAAGGTGGTCTCCGAGCTGATCGCGACCCGCCGCGCCCGCGTCGAGGCGGGGGAGGCGGTGCCGCGCGACCTGCTGACGCTGCTGCTCGAGGCGCGCGACCCCGAGACGGGGCAGGGCCTCTCCGACATCGACGTCAGCGCCAACATCGTCACCTTCATCGCCGCCGGGCACGAGACGACGGCGAACCTGCTCACCTGGGCCTTCTACCTGATCTCGCAGGACGAGACCGTGCGCGCGCGGCTCGAGGCGGAGGTCGACGCGGTTCTCGGCGGCGAGCCGGTGACGGCCGAGCACGCGGCCCGGCTGCCCTACGCCAAGGCCGTGCTCGAGGAGACGATGCGGCTCTATCCGCCCGCCGCCTTCATGAGCCGCGAGGCGATCAAGGAGGACCGGATCGAGGGCCTGCGCCTGCCGGCGGGCTCGATCGTGATGATCGCGCCCTGGGTGGTGCACCGGCACAAGCTCCTGTGGGACGACCCGGATGTGTTCGATCCCGGCCGCTTCCTGTCGCCGCGGCGCGAGACGATCGACCGCTACGCCTACCTGCCCTTCGGCGCCGGCCCGCGGGTGTGCATCGGCAACACCTTCTCCATGCAGGAGGCCCTGATCGCGCTGGCGGAGACGGTCCGCCTCGTGCGCCTCGACCTCGATCCCGCACATCGGATCGAGCCGGTCCAGCGTGTCACTCTTCGCCCCCGCGGCGGTCTGCCGATGCGGGTGACGCTGCGGCGCTGACGCGTCAGCCGCAGGCGGCGAGCGCCTGCGCCATCGCCTCCACCGCGAGGTCGACCTCCTCCTCGCGGATGACGAGGGGCGGGGCGAGGCGGATCGTGTGCTCGTGCGTGTCCTTGGCGAGCACGCCGCGCTCGCGCAGGGCCTCGACCACGCGCCGCGCGCCGCCGACCTCGGGGTGCAGCTCGACCGCGAGCATCAGGCCGCGGCCGCGCACCTCGCGCACGAGGTTCGAGCGGATGGCCTCGAGCCCCGCCGTCATCCGCGCGCCCATGGCGGCGGAATTCTCGATCATCCCCTCCTCGACGAGCACCCGCAGCGCCGCGCGGGCGATGGCGCAGGCGAGCGGGTTGCCGCCGAAGGTGGAGCCGTGCTGGCCGGGCTTGAGCACGCCCAGCACCTCGGAATTCGAGAGCACCGCGGAGACCGGGTAGAACCCGCCGGACAGCGCCTTGCCGACGAGGGTGACGTCCGCCTCGATCCCCTCGTGCTCCTCGGCGAGCAGCCTGCCGGTGCGGCCGAGCCCGGTCTGGATCTCGTCGAGGACGAGCGTGACGCCGTGCGCCGTGCACAGCTCGCGCACGCGCCGGAAATAGCCTGGCGGAGGGATGATCACCCCGGCCTCGCCCTGGATCGGCTCGAGCAGCACCGCGACGGTGTTCGGGCCGATGGCGGCCTCGAGCGCGGCTTCGTCGCCGAAGGGCACGGCGACGAAGCCCGGCGCGAAGGGTCCGAAGCCGCCGCGGGCGTCGGGATCGGTGGAGAAGCCGACGATGCCGAGCGTGCGGCCGTGAAAGTTTTCGCGCGCCACCACGATCTCGGCCCGGCCTTCGGGCACGCCCTTGACCTCGTAGCCCCATTTGCGCACGGCCTTCACCGCGCTCTCCACCGCCTCCGCGCCCGAATTCATCGGCAGCACGGTGTGCGCGCCGGTGAGCGCCGCGATCTCCTCGTAGAAGAACGGCAGCTGGTCGTTGCGGAAGGCGCGCGAGGTGAGGGTGAGCTTCTCCGACTGGGCGATCATCGCCTCGCGGATCTTCGGGTGGCAATGGCCCTGGTTCACGGCGGAATAGGCGGAGAGGCAGTCGAGATAGCGCTTGCCCTCGACGTCCCAGAGCCAGACGCCCGAGCCGCGCTCGATCACGACGTCGAGCGGCTTGTAATTGTGCGCGCCGAGCCGCGTCTCGAGGGCGATCAGGTCGTTCGCGTGATGGGTCATGCGCTCCTCCGTCATGCGGCCGGCCTCAGCGGCTTGCGGTCGAGAATGGTGCGACCGAACAGGCTCGCGACGAGTTCGGTCATCAGCCGCGCGCTCTTGCCCCGCTCGTCCAGGAAGGGGTTGAGCTCGACGAGGTCGACCGAGCGCACGAGGCCGCATTCGTGGAGGAGCTCCATCACGAGATGCGCCTCGCGATAGGTCGCGCCGCCGGGCACGGTGGTGCCGACGCCCGGCGCGAGGCCGGGATCGAGGAAGTCGACGTCGAGCGAGACGTGCAGATGCGTTCTCTCCGGATCGAGGCTCGCCAGGAAGTCGCGCATCAGCGCGGCCGCGCCGAACTCGTCGATGACGCGCATGTCCGAGACGGTGACGCCCCTCGCGTCGACGATGTGCCGCTCCTGCGGATCGATGGAGCGCAGGCCGAAGAGGTGGATCTTCGTCGGGTCGAGCGGCGTGATGTCCTCCATGACGGGCGCGAGCGCCGGCTCGCCGGTGAGATAGGCGAGCGCCATGCCGTGCATGTTTCCGGACGGCGAGGTCGCCGGAGTGTTGAAGTCGGCATGGGCGTCGAGCCAGAGCACGACGAGGTCGTGGCCGCGTTCCTCGGCGATCCGCGCCGCCGCGGCGACGGAGCCCATGGACAGCGCGTGGTCGCCGCCCATGAAGACCGGCACGCCGCCGCGCTTCATCAGCGTGTAGCCGCGATCGTGCAGGGCCCGGGTCCAGCCGGCGATCTCGCGCACGTTCCGGCAGGTCTCGGCGAGGGCGTTGAGCGCCGCCTCGCCGCCGACGGGGCGGGGCGCGGGCAGGTCGCCTTCGTCTCGGACGGTATGGCCGAGGTCGCGCAGGACCTCGACGAGACCCGCGGCGCGGAAGGCGCCGGGCCCCATCGTGCAGCCGCGCAGGCCGGCGCCGTCCTCCAGCGGCACGCCGACCAGGGAAATCTCCGTACGGGCGACCTCGCTCGCCCCCAGCGCATGAACCATGTCTCGCCTCCGGCCGCACGGTCTCGCTCGTGGCGCGGCATCGGATCGGAATATGTGCGTGACCGGGGTCAACAGAAAGCCAGAGATGTGGCAATGTGGGGCGCTCGAGGGGGCATATCGTCAGTCGGTTTGCGCAATATGATTGTGTCGCCGATGCAGGCTCTCCCCTCTCGGCTCTGGCTCGTCGATGCACGCATCTCCTGCGGCGAAACCCTTTTGCGGGATGGTCGCGACCTGAAGCCTGGAGCGCCGACGGACTCCCCTCGCCCTTGTGGCGAGGGGTCGGGGGTGTGGGTCGTGCAGAACCGTCTCGACGCCGATGCCGTGCGAACCAGCAGCGTCGAGCAGGTTCTGTCACGGCTCGCGCTGCATCACGACCCACATCCGCCCCTTCGGGGGCACCTTCTCCAAGGGAGAAGGACGAGCGGCCGAGCCGCTCGCACCAGTCTCGAACGGCGTCGATTCGAGACTCGTCCAGCCACCAGGAACAGGGGAATTCCCGCCGCCCCGAACGGAGACTCGTATGGAAGGCCTCGACGATCTCGATCGTGCGCTCATCGCGCTGCTGCGCGCCGACGCACGGCTGCCGGTGGCGAGCCTGGCGCAGCGGCTTCGCGTCTCGCGCGGGACGGTGCAGAACCGCATCGACAAGCTCGTCGAGCGGCGCGTGCTCATCGGCTTCACCGTGCGGCTGCGCGCCGATGTCGAGACCGCGGCGGTGAAGGCCTTCATCACGCTGGAGGTCCGCTCCGGCGACCTGAAGCCGGTCGTAGCGCGCCTCAAGCGCCTGCCGCCGGTGACGCGGATCTACTCGACCAACGGGCGCTGGGACCTCGTCTGCGAGATCGCGACCACCGACCTCGCCGCCCTCGACGCCACCATCACCGACATCCGAGCGGTGCCCGGCGTCGCGCATTCGGAGACGAACATCTGCCTCAGCGAGCTGTGAGAGCGAGCCTGGAGGCCGCTCAGAACAGGCTCAGGATCGCCGCGACCACGGTCGTCCCGGCGAAGGCGAGGAAGCCGATCCAGACGAGCGCCACCAGCGCGCCGCCCAGCACCAGGAGCCCGTCGCGCTCGATGAGCCCGAGCGCCAGGATGGCGACGCCGATGCCCGGCACCGTGTTGGTGAGCGGCAGCGGCACGGCGATGGAGAGCGAGGCGATCAGCATCGCGACGCCCACCAGCTGGTCGAGCGGCGGGCGGGTGAGCACGACGAGCCGCGGCCGCGACAAGCGCTCGAAGCGCAGCAGCCAGGGCCGGGCGCGGGCGATCATCGCGGCGTAGTCCGCCTTGGAGAACGAGCGGGCGCGCAGGCCCTCGGGCAGCCACAGGGCCCTGCGGCCGATCACGAGCTGGGCCGCCACGAACACCATCGGGATCGAGACGACCTGCGGCACGCCGTAGAGGAAGGGGATCGCGGTCGGCAGGGCCAGCACCAGCATGACGAGCCCGAAGGTGCGCTCGCCGAGCGCGTCGATCAGCTCGCCGAGAGGAATGCGGTCGCCCGGCGTCGTCTCCGCCACGCGGGCGAGGACGTCGGAGGCGCTCTCGTGCGGATGGGCGGGATCCGCGGCGGCGGCGTCGTCGGACGGGCGGGTGTCGGTCATGCTCGGCCTCGGGGACGCGAGGAGCCGCGTCGGCGCGCTCGTAGCGGGAAGCGGCGGGGAAGTCCACCGCGGCGGCCCGCGCGCCGACATGTTCCTGTCAAGCGAGCCGGCTAGAGCAGATTCTCACCACTCGGGTTCATATCCTGCTGCGGTGAAGAAGTTCGCGCATTCCTCTGGCGGGAAGGCTTCGATGGCGTCGGCGACGGCGCTCCAGAGGGCGTCGCGCGTCCGGGCGGCGACCTTCCTGAGCAGGGCCTTCAGCTTGGCGAAGGCGTTCTCGATGGGGTTGAAGTCCGGGCTGTAGGGCGGCAGGAAGCGCAGCTCGGCTCCGGCCGCCTCGATGGCCTCGCGCACGGCGGGGGTCTTGTGGCTGGCGAGGTTGTCCATGATCACCACGTCGCCGGGGCTCAGCGTCGGAACCAGGACCTGCTGGACGTAGGCGAGGAAGCTCGCCGCGTTGATCGCGCCGTCGATCAGCATCGGCGCGTCGATCCCGCCGATCCTGAGCCCGGCCACGAAGGTCGTGGTGCGCCAATGGCCGTGAGGGATGCCGGCGCGCAGGCGCTCGCCTTCGGGGGCGCGGCCCCGCAACCGCGCCATCTTGGTGTTGAGCCAGGTCTCGTCGATGAAGATCAGCCGCTGCGGGTCGAGCTCGGGCTGCTCCTCGAACCAGGCCTCGCGGGCCGCGGCGACGTCGGCGCGGTCCTGCTCGCTGGCGTGGCCGGACTTTTTTTGAACGTCAGGCCGTGGCGGCCGAAGAAGCGGTGCACCGTCGAGGGCGCGAAGCGCTCGCCGTGCTCGCGCTCGAGCCGCTCGGCGATCTCGACGAGGGTGAGATCCGGCGCCTCCTCCACCATCGCGAGGATGACCGGGCCGAGCGCCTCGATCCGCCCGGACCGCGTGTCGCCGCCTTGCGCCCGCGGCGCGACCGAGCCCGTCTCGCGCCGAAGGTTGAACCACTTCACCGCCGCGGACGGCGCGATCCCGAAGCGGTCCGCCGCGGCCCGGCGGCTCATGCCGGCATCGACCGCAGCGAGGACGCGCTGCCTCAGATCCATCGAGAGGGGCTTCGTCATGGCGGCTGGCCTCCTCCGCCAGCCTCTACCGTGAATCACGAACTGGCCTCGAAGGGAATCCCCCGCGCGATTCCATCAGGAAGCGATCTGCTCTAGGATGCGGACTCATTTCGCGGCAAGCCAAATCCGGATCGCGGCGAGCTTGAGCGCGGCGAGGAAGTTGTCGGGCGAGCGGTCGTAGCGCGTGGCGAGGCCGCGGAAGTGCTTGATGCGATTGAAGAAGCGCTCAACGAGGTTTCGCTGGCGGTAGAGCCAGGAGCTGAACGGGAAGCTGCCCTTTCGGATCGCGCGGGGCGGGATGTTCGCCCAGGCGCCGCGTTCGGTCACCGTCGCGCGGATCGCGTTCGTGTCGTAGGCGCGGTCGGCGATCAGGATGGCGTCTTTCGCGACGAGCGGAAGGAGCTGCTCGCAGGCCGGTGCGTCGTTTGCCTGCCCTGCGGTGAGCAGGAGGCGAACCGGCCGCCCTTCCGCATCGACGAGGGCGTGGATCTTGGTCGTCAGGCCGCCGCGGGAACGTCCCATGCGACCATCTCCGGCGGCCTCCGAATCCCCCTTTTTCCCGCGGCCCCGTGCTGGTGGACGCGGACGCAGGAGCTGTCGATCATCACGATGTCGCCGTCGTAAGCCTCTGAGACGGCGTCCAGAATTCGGTCCCAGACGCCTGCTTTCCGCCATCGGACGAAGCGGTTGTAGAGCGTCGTGCGCGGGCCGTAGCGCTCGGGCACGTCGCGCCAGGGCGCACCCGTCCGGAAGCGCCAGACGATCCCGTTGATCACCCGCCTGTCGTCCACCCGGGGCACGCCGCGCACCTTGTTCGGCAGAAGCGGCTGGATGATCGCCCATTCCTCGTCGGTCAGCTCATGGCGGCGCATCGAATCCTCCCTCGATCAGGAAGGTTGAATCATCCTACGCTCGAGCGATCAAATCCGCTTTGCCGTTTATGGGGCCAGAGCC
The DNA here is from genome assembly GCF_040111675.1 of Salinarimonas sp. Classification (NCBI taxonomy): domain Bacteria; kingdom Pseudomonadati; phylum Pseudomonadota; class Alphaproteobacteria; order Hyphomicrobiales; family Salinarimonadaceae; genus Salinarimonas; species Salinarimonas sp. Next base: position 1,765,500 of record NZ_CP157794.1, read on the forward strand.
TAGAGCAGATTCTCACCACTCGGGTTCATATCCTGCTGCGGTGAAGAAGTTCGCGCATTCCTCTGGCGGGAAGGCTTCGATGGCGTCGGCGACGGCGCTCCAGAGGGCGTCGCGCGTCCGGGCGGCGACCTTCCTGAGCAGGGCCTTCAGCTTGGCGAAGGCGTTCTCGATGGGGTTGAAGTCCGGGCTGTAGGGCGGCAGGAAGCGCAGCTCGGCTCCGGCCGCCTCGATGGCCTCGCGCACGGCGGGGGTCTTGTGGCTGGCGAGGTTGTCCATGATCACCACGTCGCCGGGGCTCAGCGTCGGAACCAGGACCTGCTGGACGTAGGCGAGGAAGCTCGCCGCGTTGATCGCGCCGTCGATCAGCATCGGCGCGTCGATCCCGCCGATCCTGAGCCCGGCCACGAAGGTCGTGGTGCGCCAATGGCCGTGAGGGATGCCGGCGCGCAGGCGCTCGCCTTCGGGGGCGCGGCCCCGCAACCGCGCCATCTTGGTGTTGAGCCAGGTCTCGTCGATGAAGATCAGCCGCTGCGGGTCGAGCTCGGGCTGCTCCTCGAACCAGGCCTCGCGGGCCGCGGCGACGTCGGCGCGGTCCTGCTCGCTGGCGTGGCCGGACTTTTTTTGAACGTCAGGCCGTGGCGGCCGAAGAAGCGGTGCACCGTCGAGGGCGCGAAGCGCTCGCCGTGCTCGCGCTCGAGCCGCTCGGCGATCTCGACGAGGGTGAGATCCGGCGCCTCCTCCACCATCGCGAGGATGACCGGGCCGAGCGCCTCGATCCGCCCGGACCGCGTGTCGCCGCCTTGCGCCCGCGGCGCGACCGAGCCCGTCTCGCGCCGAAGGTTGAACCACTTCACCGCCGCGGACGGCGCGATCCCGAAGCGGTCCGCCGCGGCCCGGCGGCTCATGCCGGCATCGACCGCAGCGAGGACGCGCTGCCTCAGATCCATCGAGAGGGGCTTCGTCATGGCGGCTGGCCTCCTCCGCCAGCCTCTACCGTGAATCACGAACTGGCCTCGAAGGGAATCCCCCGCGCGATTCCATCAGGAAGCGATCTGCTCTAGAGGCGGGAAGTTCGCGTACGGGGAGAGTGTGATGGCGGCCGGGGCCGAGACGACAGCGCTGCTCGCGGAGCTCGAGGCCCTGCGCGACGAGGTCGCCGCCGAGGGCCGCCGGCGCTTCCGCGCGTCCCGTGACGATCTCGGCACGCCCGCCTTCGCTGCGGGGGCGCTGAACCTCGCGCATTACCTCGCGCTGCGGAAGCATGATCATCGCCGGCTCCAGCGCGAGCTGATGCTGCGCGGCCTCTCCTCGCTCGGGCGGCTCGAGGGCCGCGTGCTGGCGACCCTCGACGCCGCCATCGTGGCGCTCGCCGCCCTCGCGGGCGAGACGACGCGGCGCCGCGCGCCGTCGCGGCGGCAGTTCTTCCGTGGCGAGGCCCGGCTGCAGGCGGCCACGGCCGCCCTGTTCGGGTCGCCGCGCGAGACGCGCCAGGGGCGCATCCTCGTCACGCTCCCCAGCGACGCGGCGCACGACCCCGCTCTCCTCCACGCCATCGCCGCCGCCGGTGCGGACGCCGTGCGGATCAACTGCGCCCACGACGGCCCGGCGGCCTGGGAGGCGATGATCGCGCATGCCCGCGCGGCCGAGCGAGCCACCGGACGTCCGCTGAAGATCCTGATGGACATCGCCGGGCCGAAGATCCGCACCGGCGAGGTCCGCACGCCCGCCGATCGCGCCCGCATCGGCGTCGGGGACCGGCTTCTGGTCGGGCGCCGCCTCGCGCCCGACCTCGCCGCGGCCTACCCGTTCCAGGCGACCTGCACCGCGCCCGCCATCCTCGACGCCATCGGCGAGGGCGCGCGGATCTCGATCGACGACGGTCGCTTCTCGGGCGCGGTGGTGGCGCGCGCGGGCGAGGCGCTCGTCGTCGCCGTCGATCAGGCCAAGCTCGGCGGCGCGAAGCTCAGGCCGGAGAAGGGCCTCAACTTCCCCGAGACGGCGCTCGCCCTCGACCCGCTGACGGACAAGGACCGCGCGGATCTCGACTTCGTCGTGCGCCACGCCGACATGATCGGCTATTCCTTCGTCCAGACGGCAGACGACATCCGCCGGCTCCAGGGCGAGCTTTCGGCGCGCAGCGCCCGCTGGCGCGAGATCGGGATCGTGGCGAAGATCGAGACGCCGGTCGCCGTGCGCAACCTGCCCGAGATCATCGTCGCCGCCGCCGGGCGCCAGCCCTTCGCCGTGATGATCGCCCGCGGCGATCTCGCCGTGGAGATCGGCTTTTCGCGTCTCGCCGAGATGCAGGAGGAGCTGCTCTGGCTCTCGGAGGCCGCCCACGTCCCCGTGATCTGGGCGACGCAGGTGCTGGAGAAGCTCGTCAAGTCGGGGCTCCCGTCCCGCGGCGAGATGACGGACGCCGCCATGGCGGCGCGCGCCGAATGCGTAATGCTCAACAAGGGCCCCAACGTCGTCGCCGCCATCGAGGCGCTCGACGGGCTCTTCCGCCGCATGGCCGAGCACCAGTCGAAGAAGACGCCGACCCTGCGGGCGCTCAGGACCTGGTGAGGGCGGTCGACACGAAAGAAGCCCGGCCGTCGCCGGCCGGGCCCCTCGTTGTGTCGTCGCGATGCGCGCGAGCGGCGATCAGCCCGCCGCCATCGCCTTCCTCAGGTTCTCGTCGACCTTGTCGAGGAAGCCCGTCGTCGTCAGCCAGGGCTGGTCGGGGCCCACCAGCAGCGCGAGGTCCTTCGTCATGTGGCCGGCCTCGACCGTGTCGATGCAGACCGTCTCCAGCGTATCGGCGAAGCGCTTGAGGTCCTCGTTGCCGTCGAGCTTGGCGCGGTGGGCGAGGCCCCGCGTCCAGGCGAAGATCGAGGCGATGGAGTTGGTCGAGGTCTCCTTGCCCTTCTGGTGCTCGCGGTAATGGCGCGTCACCGTGCCGTGGGCGGCCTCGGCCTCCACCGTCTGCCCGTCCGGCGTCATCAGCACCGAGGTCATCAGGCCGAGCGAGCCGAAGCCCTGGGCGACCGTGTCCGACTGCACGTCGCCGTCGTAGTTCTTGCAGGCCCAGACGTAGCCGCCCGACCACTTCAGCGCCGAGGCGACCATGTCGTCGATCAGGCGGTGCTCGTAGGTGATGCCGGCCGCCTTGAACTTGTCGGCGAACTCGGCCTCGTAGACCTCCTGGAACAGGTCCTTGAAGCGCCCGTCGTAGGCCTTGAGGATGGTGTTCTTGGTCGACAGGTAGACCGGGTACTTGCGGTTGAGGCCGTAGTTCATCGAGGCGCGGGCGAAGTCGCGGATCGACTCGTCGAGATTGTACATCGCCATCGCGACGCCGGCGCCCGGGAACTGGAACACCTCCTTCTCGATGACGGTGCCGTCCTCGCCCTCGAACTTGATGGTCATGCGGCCCTTGCCGGGCACCTTGAAGTCGGTGGCGCGGTACTGGTCGCCGAAGGCGTGGCGGCCGACGATGATCGGCTGGGTCCAGCCCGGCACGAGACGGGGCACGTTCTTGGCGATGATCGGCTCGCGGAAGATCACGCCGCCGAGGATGTTGCGGATCGTGCCGTTGGGCGAGCGCCACATCTGCTTGAGGCCGAACTCCTCGACGCGCTGCTCGTCCGGCGTGATGGTGGCGCACTTCACGCCGACGCCGTGCTTCTTGATGGCGTTCGCCGCATCGACCGTGACCTGGTCGTCGGTGGCGTCACGGTGCTCGACGCCGAGGTCGTAATACTCGAGGTCGATGTCGAGGTAGGGGTGGATCAGCTTCTCCTTGATGAAGGCCCAGATGATCCGGGTCATCTCGTCGCCGTCGAGCTCCACCACGGGGTTCGCGACCTTGATCTTCGCCATCGTACGACCTCTTCGAAATCAGCGTGCGGGGCGCCGCGCGCCCCCCTTCCGCGGCGCGTCTTAACGGCTAACGCCCTGGCGGGGAAGTCCGGCTTTCGCCGGGGGCGGGCTCGATCCGGATCAGGAGCCTTCGGGCTGCGGCCGCAGACCCGAGAGCCCGATGTCGAGAAGGCCATGGCAGCTGTTGGTGCCGGGCTCGGACGTGGTCAGGATTTTCTCTTCACGCTCGCCGTCGCGGATCTCCGACGGGATGGCTGCTTCGTGCCGAGAGATCGGGCGATCCTGTTTTTCGGCTCCATGCGCTCGCGGAGAGCGCGCAGAACGATGGCGCCGTCGCTCCCGTTCGAGAGCGTCCCAGCGATGTAATACAAACAGTGCGCGCCGCCGCCGCTTCGACCGGCCGCCAATTCCAGATGAAAAGATCTGACGCCGGCCGCGAGCTCGGAACGGTCACTGGAGCCGGCCCTGTTCGGATCTGCACCGACCAGATCCAACCCCTTGTCGATAATCTCCGTGTAGGAGTCCAGCTGAATTTCGCCGAACACCGTCAGTGTCGTCGTCAGGATTTCTTCGATGTCGCGTTCAGCGGCCATCGTCAACTCGTAGCTCATCGCCCGATGTGTTTCCTTCGAACTTCATCGGCGATATCACTTACAGACCTCTTGGAGAATCTTCCTTCTTCTGCATCGGCAAGGCCGATCCCGACCTCCCTGCGGAGAATCGCGACCTTCTCGTGCTCGATAGCCTTCTCGCGTCGCAGCAGACGGAGGGCATCGCGGACCACCTCGCTCGCAGAAACGTAGCCGCCCTCGCGGATCTCGACCTCGACGAACTCGACCATGTCGTCTGGAAGGCTCACATTCATCGTAGCCATGGCAGGCCTCCTCATCCTGACGAAATTGTCCTTGTTGGCAAAAATTGTCAACGAGCCACGGGGTAGGCAAACCGCTCTCCTATTGTCGAGACTCGGCAAGCGGCAAGCGAGAGACGGGCGAACGCCGGTTCGGGTCGGCCCGCTCACCCCGCCCGCGCCAGCACCCGCCGGGCGCGCTTGAGGTGCGGCATGTCGATCATCTCGCCCTCGATCGCGACGACGCCGGCGCCCGGGTCGGCGGCGAAGGCGTCGACGATGGCGCGGGCGCGGGCGACCTCCTCGGGGGAGGGGGTGAAGGCCGCATTGATGACGGGCACCTGCGCCGGGTGAATGGCGAGCTTCGCCACGAAGCCGTCGCGCCGCGCCGCCCGGCATTCGGCGGCGAGGCCGTCCGTGTCGCGGAAGGCGGTGTAGACCGAGTCGATCGCGTCGATCTCGGCCGCGGCGGCGCCGAACAGCGTGAGCGAGCGGGCGAGCCGGTAGGGCTCGGTATAGGCGCCGGCCTCGTCGCGGTTCGCCTCCGCGCCGATGTCGGCGGAGAGGTCCTCGCCGCCCCAGGCGAGGCCGCGCAGCCGGTGGCTCGCGCCCGGATAGGTGCCGAGCGCGAAGATGCCCTTCGCCGTCTCGGTGGCGATGGCGAGGATCGTCGTTCCGCCGTCGGCGAGGCCGTATTCGGCCTCGCGCACGGCGATCATGGCGGCGAGATGGGCGACGTCGTGCCCGCCTGCGGCCTTGGGCAGCACGATCCCGTCCGGCGCCCCGGGCATTACCGCATCGAGATCGGCCCCGATGAGATCGGTGTCGAGGGCGTTGACGCGCACGAGCAGCCGCGGACGGCCCGCCTCGCCGGCGGCGCGGGCGAGGAAGGCGGCGGCGACTTCCCGGCCCCGCGCCTTCTCGCCCGGCGCGACCGAATCCTCGAGGTCGACGATCAGCGCGTCGGCGCCCGCGGAGAGCGCCCGGTCGAGCTTCTTCTCGCTGTCGCCGGGGACGAAGAGATACGAGCGCATGCCGTCCTCCTCACGCCGCCGGGCGCTTGAGCATGAAGGCCTGGCGCGTGCATTGCGCAACCAGCGTGCCGTCCTGCTTGTAGGCGCGGTGGCGGAAGGTGACGATGCCGGCATTGGGGCGCGACTTCGATTCGCGCTTCTCGACCACCTCGGTCTCGCAGCGCACCGTGTCGCCCTCGAAGAGAGGGGCGGGGAAGGTCACGTCGGTCATGCCGAGATTGGCGATGGTGGTGCCGACCGTCGTGTCGTTCACCGAGATGCCGATCATCAGGCCCAGCGTGAACAGCGAGTTGAGGAGAGGGCGGCCGAACTCCGTCTGCGTCTCGCAGAAATGCGCGTCGATGTGGAGCGGCTGCGGATTGAGCGTCATGTTGGAGAACAGCATGTTGTCCATCTGCGTCACCGTGCGGGTGAGGCGATGGGGAATCACCGCGCCGGGCTCGAAATCCTCGAAATAGATCCCACCGCGCGGGTGGCGGCGCCCTTCGTCGACCATGCTGTCCTCCTCGTGGCCGCGCGGGGGCCGCCCGCGCGCCTTCAGCCTTCGTTTACCATGATGCGCCGATGATGGCTCTCGCGCCCGCCGCGCGCCCGGAGCGGGTCGGCGGCGGGGCTGGGGGTTCGTCGGCGCGCCATGTTCCTGTTCACCACGCCACCCGTCTCGTCCAGTTCTCCGGACGGCGCCACGCCGCGACCGGTGCTCGAGGCGATCCGCGACGGGGCGCGGGCGAACGGGCTCAATTTCGACTATCTGCTCGCGGCCGCGCAACGCGAATCCGCGCTCGACCCGCAGGCGAAGGCGAGCACGTCCTCGGCGACGGGGCTGTTCCAGTTCATCGAGCAGACCTGGCTCGGCCTCGTGAAGAGCGACGGCGCGCGGCTCGGGCTCGCGGACGCCGCGCGCGACGTCGTGCAGCAGGCGGACGGGTCTTTCGCCGTCGCCGACCCGGCCCGCCGGGCGGAGATCCTGGCCCTGCGCGAGGACCCGCGGGTCGCGGCCCGGCTCGCCGGCGCGCTGACGGCGCAGAACGGCGCGGCGCTCGCCCTCGATCTCGGCCGCGAGCCGTCGGAGGCCGATCTCGCCGTCGCTCACGTGCTCGGCGCGAGCGGCGCCGCTCGGCTGATCCGCGCCGCCGCCGAGACGCCGTCGGCATCGGCAGCCGACCTGTTCCCGCGCGCCGCGGAGGCGAACCGCAGCCTGTTCTACGACGAGGCCGGCGCCCCGCGCGGGGCGGGCGAGCTCTACCGCCTGATCGCGGCCGCCCACGGGCGGGCGCGGGACGCCGCGCCGTCCGCGGCGCCCGCCTTCGCCGAAGGCGCGCCCGTCGCCTTCGCCCGGAGCGGCGGGCCGGCCTTCCACGGCTTCTTCCGCACCGACACGCCGAGCGGGCCCGTCTCCGGCGCCGTCAAGGCGCTCTGGAGCGCGCCGCCGGACGGCGCCGCCGCCTCCCCGACGCGCGTCGCGCCCTCCGAGGCCGCCCTCGTCGAGGTGCGCGCCCGCCGAGAGGCGAGGGACGCGCCGCTGGACCTGTCCGCCTTCACGAGGGTCGCGCGATGATCGTGCGCCGTTTCCTGCTCTGGGCCCGCACCGCGTCCCCCGGCGACCGCGCCGAGGCGGTGAGCGCGCTCGCCCGCGCCTATCTCTACGGCGACCTCGCGCCCGGCGACGTGCGCGACGCCGAGACGGCGCTCACCGCCATGCTCGACGATCCCTCGCCGCTGGTCCGCCGGGCCATGGCCGAGGCCTTCGCCAACGCGCCGGACGCGCCGCGCCACGTCGTCGTGGCGCTCGCCTCCGACCAGAGCGGCATCGCCGCGCTCGTGCTCGCCCGCTCGCCGCTCCTCACCGACGCCGATCTCGTCGACGCGGTCGCGCTCGGCGACGATTTCTGCCAGACCGCCATCGCGCTGCGCCCGCGGCTCACTTCCGGCGTCGCGGCGGCGCTCGCCGAGATCGCCTGCCCGCAGGCGGTGGTGGAGCTTTTGGGCAATCCCGGCGCTCAGATCGCGCCCTCGACCTTCGCCCGCATCCACGAGCGGCTCGGCGACGACCCCGAGATCCGCGAGGCGCTGCTGGAGCGCGCCGATTGCCCGGTCGACGTGCGCCAGGCGATCGCGGTGGCGCTCGCCTCGCGCCTCGAGAGCTTCGTCGTCGGCCGCGGCTGGCTCTCGGCCGAACGCGGGGCGCGCGTGGCGCGCGAGGCGCGGGAGAAGACGACGGTGGCGCTGTCCGCCGGACCGGTGGCGGACGCCGCGCGGCTCGTGACGCATCTGCGCCGGACGGGCCAGCTGACCCCCGCCATGATCCTGCGCGCCGTCCTCTCGCGCGCCATGCCCTTCGCCGAGGCCGCCTTCGCCGACCTCGCCGAGATGCCGGGCAAGCGCGTCGTCGCCATCCTGCACGATCCGCGCGGCGCCGGCTTCCCCGCGCTCTACCGCAAGGCGAAGCTGCCGCCGGCCCTGCTGCCCGCCTTCGAGGCCGCGCTCTCGGCGCTGCGCGAGGCGCAGGGCGACAGGGCGAGCGCCGCGGCGCAGCTCTCGCGCCGCATGGTCGAGCGCGTGCTCTCCGCCTGCGCCGCCCTGCCGGCGGAGGAGAGCGGCAAGCTCCTCGTGCTCCTGCGCCGCTACGAGGTCGAGGCCGCCCGCGAGGAGGCCCGCGAGGCGAGCCGCGCCATGGCCGAGGACGCGGCCCTCGACGTCGCGCTCGCCCATGTCGAGCGCGGCATCGTCGAGGCGATCCGCGCCCGGGGCCTGCTCGCCGCCTGAGCCCGCCCTTCCGGAACGAACCCGCCGCCCTCCCTGTTGACCGCGCAAATCCGGTTGCGCGCGGCCCGCCTCGGCTGTCGGCGCGCATGCGCTTCAGGGAGTGGCTCTCATGGCATCCAAGACCGCCGCCGACGTCCTCGTCGACACGCTGATCGAGTGGGGGGTCGACACGATCTTCGGCCTGCCGGGCGACGGCATCAACGGCATCGTCGAATCGCTGCGCAAGCGCCAGGACGAGATCCGCTTCGTTCAGGTGCGCCACGAGGAAGGTGCGGCCTTCATGGCCTGCGGCTACGCCAAGTTCACGGGCAAGCTCGGCGTCTGCCTCGCGACCTCGGGCCCGGGCGGCATCCACCTGCTCAACGGGCTCTACGACGCCAAGCTCGACGGCCAGCCGGTGCTCGCCATCACCGGTCTTCAGTTCCACGACCTGATCCAGACCCATACCCAGCAGGACGTCGAGCTCGACAAGCTGTTCCAGGACGTCTCGGTCTACAACGCGCGCGTCATGGGCCCCGCCCATACCCGCAACGTCGTCGAGCTGGCCTGCCGCTCCGCGCTCGCCTATCGCGGCGTCGCGCACGTGACGATGCCGGTGGACACCCAGTCCCAGCCGGTGAGCGCCGATTACCGCTCGAAGCGCAACATCGCCGGCCACGTCTCGGATCGCATGGCCGAGAGCGCGCACATCCCGACCGAGGGCCAGATCGCCGAGGCCGCCGCCATCCTCAACGAGGGCAAGCGCACGGTGATCCTCGCGGGCCGCGGCGCGCTCGGCGCCCGCGACCAGGTGATCGCGCTCGCCGAGCGGCTCGGCGCGCCCATCGTCAAGCCGCTGCTCGGCAAGGGCGTCGTGCCCGACGACCACCCGCTGACGACCGGGGGCACGGGCCTCCTCGGCACGCGGCCCTCGCAGGAGGCGCTGGAGAGCTGCGACACGCTGCTGATCGTCGGCTCGTCCTATCCCTACATCGAGTTCTATCCCACGCCCGGCCAGGCCAAGGCGATCCAGATCGACATCGACCCGCAGCGCATCGGCCTGCGCTACGACATCGACGCGGCGCTGGTGGGCGACTCGGCCCGGGTGCTCGAGATGCTGATGCCGCGCCTCGACTATCGCCGGGACCGCTCCTTCCTCGAGGAGGCGCAGACAGGCATGCAGGACTGGCGCGACCTGATGCACGAGCGCGGCACGCGGCGCGACACGCCGATGAAGCCGCAGGTCGTCGCCCACGAGCTCAACAAGCTCATCCCCGAGAACGCGATCCTCACCACCGATTCCGGCACGATCACCACCTGGATCGCGCGCCACGTCGACATCCGCGGCGACATCATGTTCTCGTGCTCGGGCAACCTCGCCACCATGGCCTGCGGCCTGCCCTACGCCAACGCCGCCGCCATCGCCTACCCGAACCGGCCGGTGATCGCCTTCGTCGGCGACGGCGGGCTCTCGATGCTGATGAGCGAGCTGATCACGGCGAAGAAATACGATCTCGACGTGAAGGTCATCGTGATCAAGAACAACACCTTCGGCCAGATCAAGTGGGAGCAGATGGTTTTCCTCGGCAACCCCGAATACGGCTGCGAGCTGGAGGACGTCGACTTCGCCACCATCGCCCGGGGCTGCGGCTTCGTCTCCTACCAGATCACCGATCCGGAGCTTTGCGGCGACACGCTGCGTCAGGCGCTGGCGACGCCGGGGCCGGTCCTGGTGGAAGCCGTCGTCGATCCGCACGAGCCGCCGATGCCGCCGAAGATCAAGCCCGGCCAGGCGATGAAGTTCGCCGAGTCGCTCGCCCGCGGCACGCCGAACGCGTCGAAGATCGCCCTCACGGCGGCCTCCGACACCGTCCGCGAGATCATCTGAGGCGGCGCGCGATGGCCGGCGCCGTCCCCATCGACGCCCTCGAGGCGCGCGCCTACCGCATCCCGACGGACGCGCCCGAGGCGGACGGCACCCTCGAATGGGACGCGACGACGCTCGTCGTCGTCACCGCGGTCGCGGGCGGCGTCCGCGGCACGGGCTACGCCTATGCCGACGCCGGCGCCGCCGCCATCGCCGCCGGCACGCTCGCCGGGGAGGTGCTGGGCGAGAGCGCCATGGACGTGCCGCGCCTGTGGGACCGCATGCGCCGGCGCGTGCGCAACATGGGCTCGTCGGGCGTGGCGGCAGGCGCGATCTCGGCGGTGGACACGGCGCTGTGGGACCTCAAGGCCGGCCTGATCGGCCTCTCCCTCGCCGACCTGTGGGGCGCGCGGCGCGAGGCGGTTCCGATCTACGGATCGGGGGGCTTCACCTCCTACGACGACGCGCGCCTCGCCGAGCAGCTCGGGCGATGGGTCGCCGAGGACGGCTGCGCGCGGGTCAAGATGAAGGTCGGCGCCGATCGCCGGCTGGAGGAGCGCCGCATGCGCGTCGCCCGCGAGGCGATCGGGGAGGCGGCCCTGATGATTGACTCGAACGGCGCCTGCACCCCGCGCGAGGCGCTCGCGATGGCCGAGGTCGCCCTCGGATTCGGCGTCGACTGGTACGAGGAGCCCGTCACCTCCGACGATCTCGACGGCCTCGCCTATATCCGCGCCGGGCTCCCCGGCGCCATCGACTGCGCGGCGGGGGAATACGCCTACGGTCCGCACGACGTCCGCCGCCTGCTCGAGGCGCGCGCCGTCGATTGCCTCCAGATCGACGCCACCCGCTGCCTCGGCTACACGGGCTTCCTCCAGGCCGCCGCGCTCGCCGAGGCCTTCGCGGTACCGATCTCGGCCCATACCGCGCCGGCCCTGCACCTGCCGGTCTGCCGCGCCGCGCCGCTCTGCCGCCACATCGAATGGTTCCACGACCACGTCCGCATCGAGGCCATGCTGTTCGACGGCGCGCCGACCCCGAAGGCCGGCGCCATCGCCATGGGCGACGCCGCCGGCCACGGCCTGACCTTGAAGGCGAAGGACGCCGAGCGCTTCGCCCTGTGACCCGAGTGACCGCCCTCGAAACCGAAAGAGAGCGCCCATGAACGCCCCCGCCCGGATCGTCGCGCGCAACGCCTCCGGCCGCATCGTCAGCGAGGCCGCCCGTTTCGACGGCGATCCGGACGCGCTCGCCCGCGATCTGGCGGCGCATGTCGACGGCGAGGTGCGCTTCTCCGACGGCGACCGGGCGCTCTACGCCACCGATTCCTCGAACTACCGCCAGGTGCCGATCGGCGTCGTCGTCCCGCGCTCGGTCGAGGCCGGCGCGGAGGCCGTGCGGATCGCGGCCCGGCACGGGGCGCCGATCCTGTCGCGCGGCGGCGGCACCTCGCTCGCGGGGCAATGCACCAACACGGCGGTCGTGATCGACTGGTCGAAGCATTGCGGCCACGTGCTCGACATCGAGCCGGAGGCGCGCACGGCCCGGGTCGAGCCCGGCTGCGTCCTGGACGTCCTGCGGACGCAGGCCGAGCGCCACCACCTCACCTTCGGCCCCGATCCGGCGACCCACAGCCACAACACGCTCGGGGGGATGATCGGCAACAATTCCTGCGGCGTGCACTCGGTGATCGGCAAGCGCACCGCCGACAATGTCGAGGCGCTCGACGTGATTACCGCGCGGGGCTTGCGCCTGACGGTGGGCAAGACCTCGGACGCCGATCTCGCCCGCATCCGCGCCGAGGGCGGGCCCGTCGCCGACCTCTACGACAATCTCGACGCGTTCCGGAAGACGCACGAGCGCCTGCTCCGCGAGGGCTACCCGGACATCCCCCGCCGGGTGTCCGGCTTCGCCGATCTCGACAAGCTCCTGCCGGAGCACGGCTTCGACGTGGCGAAGGCGCTCGTCGGCACCGAGGGCACCTGCGTGACGATCCTCGGCGCGACGCTGAACCTGATCGAGAGCCCGCCCGAGCGGGTGCTCTGCGTGCTCTCCTTCCCCTCGATCTACGAGGCCGCCGACGAGGTGGTCGCCGTGCGCGAGCACGGCCCGATCGCCATCGAGGGGATCGACGGCTTCCTCGTCGACGCGATGCATCGCAAGCACCTGCACGAGGACGACATGGAGGTCCTCCCCGAGGGTGACAGCTGGCTCCTCGTCGAGTTCGGCGCCTTCGACCGGGCGCAGGCCGAGGAGAAGGCCCGCGCCCTGTGCCGCGCCTACGAGAAGAAGGGCGTATCCGCCCGCCTCCTCGCCGCGCCGGAGAAGACCGCGAAGGTCTGGAGCGTGCGCGAGGCGGGCCTGCCGGGCTCGGCCTACATCCCCGACCGCCCCGAGACCTGGGAGGGCTGGGAAGACACGGCGGTCCCGCCGGCGAAGCTCGGCGCCTATGTCCGCGAGCTCCAGGCGCTCTACGACAAATACGGCTACGTCTCCCCGATGTACGGCCATTTCGGCGACGGGCTCGTCCATTGCCGCGTCTCCTTCGACCTGAAGCACGAGGACGGCGTCGCGGAATGGTCGCGCTTCCTGAGCGACGCGGCGGATCTGGTGGTGAAGTACGGCGGCTCGCTCTCCGGCGAGCACGGCGACGGCCAGGCGCGCGGCGCCCTGCTCGAGCGCATGTACGGCCCCGATATGCTCGCCATGTTCCGCGCCTTCAAGGAGATCTGGGATCCCGACGGGCTGATGAACCCCGGCAAGATCGTCGATCCCTACCCGGCGACCTCCAACCTGCGGCTCGGGCCGACGGTGGAGCCCGAGGAGCCGCGCACGGTCTTCTCCTACCACGAGGAGGGCGGCTTCGTGGCCGCAGCCGAGCGCTGCGTCGGGGTCGGCAAGTGCCGTCGGCTCGATTCGGAAGGCGGCGTGATGTGCCCGTCCTACATGGTCACCCGCGAGGAGAAGCACTCCACCCGCGGGCGCGCGCGGCTCCTGTTCGAGATGCTGCACGGCGGCGCCATGGAGGGCGGCTTCAAGGCCGACGCGGTGGAGGACGCGCTCTCGCTGTGCCTCGCCTGCAAGGGCTGCAAGAGCGATTGCCCGGTCAACGTCGACATGGCGACCTACAAGGCGGAGTTCCGGGCGCGCTACTACAAGGGCAAGCTGCGCCCCCGCTCGGCCTATTCGATGGGGCTGATCCACGTCTGGGCGCCGCTCGGCGCGCGCATGCCGCGGCTCGTCAATCTCGCCACGCGCCTGCCGGGCCTCGCCTCGATCGCCAAGAGCGTCGCGGGCCTCGCGCAGGAGCGCACCATCCCGTCCTTCGCGCACGAGACGTTCCGCAGCTGGTTCGCCCGCCGCCGCGACCGCCCGGAGACCGGCGAGCGGGTGCTGATCTGGCCGGACACGTTCAACGACCATTTCCGCCCGGGCACGCTGATCGCTGCGACGCGGGTTCTCGAATCAGCCGGCTACCGCGTGGACATCCCGCGCCGGCGCCTGTGCTGCGGGCGGGCGCTCTACGCGGAGGGCTTCCTCGATACGGCGCAGAAGCTCTGGATCCGCACGCTGGTCTCGCTCGCCGACGAGATCGAGGCGGGCACCCCGATCGTCGGCGTCGAGCCCGCCTGCACGACGGCGTTCAAGGACGAGCTCGTCAACATGTTTCCCGACGATCCGCGCGCGCGGGCGCTCTCGGAGCAGGTGTCCTATTTCTCGGATTTCGTGATGGCGCACGAGGCGCGCTTCGATCTTCCGGAGATCGCCGACGCGGCGCTCGTGCAGATCCACTGCAATCACCACGCCGTCCTGAAGGACGCGGGCGAGCGCGCGCTGTTCGAGAGGCTCGGCCTCGACGCCGAGATCGCGCCGTCGGGCTGCTGCGGCATGGCCGGCTCCTTCGGCTTCGCGCAGGAGACCTACGAGACGGGGATGGCCTGCGGCGAGCGGGTGATCCTGCCGATGGCGCGCGACGCGGGCGCGGACACCGTGATCCTCGCCGATGGTTATTCCTGCCGCGAGCAGATCGAGCAGGGCACGGGGCGCGCGACGCGCCACGTGGCGGAGCTGATGGCGGAGCGGATGGGGATGGCCTAGCCCTGCTTGTTCGCCTCGAGCGTCGCCTCGGCGCGGCGCGCGAATTCCGCTGCGGAAAGACCCGGCGGGATCGGCTCGGCGTAGGTCACCGTGATCGCGCCGGCCCGGCGCGGGGCGCCGGAGCGCCAGAACGCGCCGGCGTCGTGCGCCATCGGCAGGGCGGGGACGCCGAGCGCGGTGTAGAGCAGCTCCGTGCCGCGCTTGAAGACCACGGGGTCCGTCGGCGCGCGGCGCGTGCCTTCGGGGAAGATCAGCACGGGGCGGCCCTCGGCGAGCGTCGCGCGGCTCTGGGCGATCATCTCCTTGAGGGCCTTGCCGCCACTGGCGCGGTCGATGACGATCATGCCCGAGCGCCGCAGGTACCAGCCGAAGACGGGAATCGCGAGCAGCTCCTGCTTCGCCACGATGGCGACGTCGGGAAACAGCACGAGCGCCGCGAAGGTCTCCCAGGTGGATTGGTGGTTCGCGACGACGAGGAACGGTCCCTCGGGCACGTTCTCCCGGCCGCGCTCGACGTGGCGAAGCCCCACGATCGCGCGCAGGCCGAAAAAGGCGCCGCGCACCCACACCCGCGTCGCCGCCCGGATCGCCCGCGGCGAGCCGACGAGCGCGAAGATCGGGATGGCGAGGCCGAACAGGCCGGTCCACAGGGCCAGATAAGCGTCGAAGGCGCGCGAGCGCGCATTCGGGATCAGGCGCCGCGGGGCCGGCGGCGCGGCCGGCAGGGCAGGGGGGAGCGCGGTCGTCTCGGTCATTTGCGGGCTTTGCGGGCGGCGTAGCGGGCGTCTCGGGCGGCCTTCTGCTGGGCCAGCAGATCGGCCTCGCGGCGGGCGGCGTCGGCCTCCTCGGTCGCCGCGCGCTCGCGCTCGGCGGTCTCGCGGGCGATCCGCTCCGCCTGCTGCCGCTCGGCGTCGGCGGCGCGCTGGGCGGCCTTCTCGGCGCGTCGGGCGTCGGCCTCGCGGGTCGCGGCGGCCTGGGCCGCACGCCGCTCGGCGGCGGCCGGATCGTTCTGGGGCGAACGCGCCTTGGCGCGCTCCAGCATGGCGCGCTTGGCGCTCGCGGCGTCGCTCTGGCGGTCGGTGAAGCTCTTCTCGCGAAAGCCGCTCATGAGCGAATCTCGCTCTCGCGGACGGCGAGCTCGGCGGAGCCCGACTTCACCCGGTAGGCGGCCTCGCCCGTCTGGTCGGCCGGCATCAGGCGCACGATCTCGTAGCTGTCGGCGCCGGTGAAGCGCCCATCGGGAACCGGGGCGCGCAGCAGGCGGACCCGTTGGCCGATCTTGAAGCGGTGCATTCTCTCTTCCTCTCGTCGAAGCGCCGGCGGCGGCCGCCGGCGCCAATGCGTGAAGCCACCCGGGAGATCGGGTGGCTTCGGTATCCGCGTCTGACGACGAGGCGGGCCTCAGGCGGCCTGGATGTTGTTGACGGCGACCTTGCCGGTGCGGCGGTCTTCCGCCGTGTCGAAGGCCACCTTCTGGCCCTCGACGAGGCCGCGCATGCCGGCGCGCTCGAGCGCGGTGGCGTGCACGAAGACGTCCTTCGAGCCGTCCTCGGGCTGAATGAAGCCGAAGCCCTTCTGGTCGTTATAGAATTTCACGGTACCGTTGGTCATTGTGTCGTCCAGTCTGAAGTGCGTGCGTGCAAGCGGGCGCACAGGGCGTGCGTCCGGTCGCGGTCGTCGATGTTTCGGTAGAGTCTGAACGCCCGCACGGCTCAGCCAGCGCGACACGGCCCGATTGTCCGGCCAAAAGATCGTCCCCTGAAATACGCGCCTTCACCCGCAAATACAAGGGTGCGGGCTCTCGTTTCAACGAGAGAACGGAACTCGGCCGATCTGCGCGTCGAGCGCGTGCGTCGTTAACCGTATCTTCACCACGGCGTCGACGCGCCTGCGAGAACAGTCGATAGTCGGCGAAATTCGAGCCGGACCGCCCGGCACCCATGGAAAGGATGCGCGACGATGGGCGCCGCGGACGTGGTCGCAGCAGCAGGAAGGGAGGCTCGCGATCTCGCGCGCGTGATGCGCCGCGACCCCGTCGCCGGAACCGGCGCGCGTCTCCTGCTCGGGATCACCCTCGGCGCCGTCCTCGTCCATTGCGCGGCCATCGCGGGGGAACAGCTCGGCCTCCTGCGCGACGAGGCCCTGGTCGACTTCCTGCGCCTCGACTACGACCGCGCGCTTCCCGAGATCCTCAATTACGGCCAGACGCTGCTCGCGGCGGTCCTGTTCGGGATTCTGTTCCTGCGCGGCCGCGGCGCGGTCTTCGCCGGCTTCGCGCTCGCCTTCGCCGTCATCGCCCTCGACGACATGGTGTCCTATCACGAGATGGCTGGCGACGCGCTCGTCGTGGCCCTCGACCTGCCGGCCCTGCCGGGCCTGCGCCCGGACGACAGCGGCGAGCTCCTCGCCTGGGCGCTGGTCGGCGTTCCGCTCGTCGCGCTGCTGGCCTGGGGCTTCGTCGTCGCCGACCGCGCCGCGCGTGGGCTCGCCGTTCTCGCCGGCGCGTCGCTCGGCCTCCTCGCCGTTTTCGCGGTGGGCGTCGACATGGCGCATGTCGCGCTCACCTCGGAGGCCGTCGGCCTGCCGGCGGCGCTCGCCGGCGCGCTCGGCATCGCGCCGGATCTCGCCTTCAAGGGCGTCGACGCCGTGCTGATGACCGCGGAGGACGGCGGCGAGATGCTCGCGATCGCGCTCGCGGCCGCGCTCGCGCTCGCCGCCTGGCGGCGCGAGACGGCGGCGAGCGACCGTCACTTCGGACTCGCGCTCGCGCCGGAGCGTCTCGCCTACGTTCAGCGCGTGGGGATCGGCGTCTCGCCGCGGTAATCGTAGAAGCCACGCTTGGTCTTGCGGCCGAGCCAGCCGGCCTCGACGTACTTCACCAGGAGCGGGCAGGGCCGGTACTTGGTATCGGCGAGGCCGTCGTGCAGCACCTGCATGACGGAGAGGCAGGTGTCGAGCCCGATGAAGTCGGCGAGCTGCAGCGGCCCCATCGGATGGTTGGCGCCGAGCCGCATGGCGGTGTCGATGGCGTCGACGGAGCCCACGCCCTCGTAGAGCGTGTAGATCGCCTCGTTGATCATCGGCAGCAGGATGCGATTGACGATGAAGGCGGGGAAATCCTCCGCGGTCGTCGTCGTCTTGCCGAGCTTGTCGATGAAGGCCTTGGCCGACTCGAAGGTCGGGTCCTCGGTGGCGATGCCGCGAATCAGCTCGACCAGCTGCATCAACGGCACGGGGTTCATGAAGTGGATGCCGATGAAGCGTTCGGGCCGATCGGTGGAGGCGGCGAGGCGCGTGATCGAGATCGAGGACGTGTTGGACGCGATGATCGTCTCGGGACGCAGAACCGGGCAGAGCGCCGTGAAGATCGAGCGCTTGACCTGCTCGTTCTCGGTGGCCGCCTCGATGACGATGTCCGCCGGCGAGAGCGCCTCGAGGCCCACCGCCGGGCGGATCCGGTCGAGCGCGGACTTGCGCTCTGCGTCCGAGATCATCTCCTTGGCGACCTGGCGGGCCATGTTGCCGTTGATCGTGGCGAGCCCGGTGGTGACCCGGTCCTCGCTGACGTCGTTCAGGAGAACATCGAGACCCGCGAGCGCGCAGACATGGGCGATGCCGTTGCCCATCTGTCCCGCGCCGATGACGCCGACCGTCTTGATCTCCATGAGATCGTCCTCACCATCCGTTCCGCGCGGCCGTTCCGGCCGCATCCGACACACGCGCCCGATCGCCTCGGGCCGCGGCGACCTTCGCACGAGCGGGCGCGCTTGCCCATGCCCCGCGCCCGAAAAAACGGTTCAAAAGCAGAGGCGCGCGCCGGAGGGCGCGCGCCGCGTGAGCCTCACTTGGAGAGCTCGTCCTTCAGATCCGGCAGGATCTGGAACAGATCCCCCACGAGGCCGTAATCGGCCACCTGGAAGATCGGGGCTTCCTCGTCCTTGTTGATGGCGACGATGACGCGCGAATCCTTCATGCCGGCGAGGTGCTGGATGGCGCCGGAGATGCCCACCGCGATGTAGAGGTCGGGCGCGACGACCTTGCCGGTCTGGCCGACCTGCCAGTCGTTGGGCGCGTAGCCCGCGTCGACCGCGGCGCGCGAGGCGCCCATGGCCGCGCCGAGCGTGTCGGCGATGGGCTCGATATAGGTCTTGAAATTCTCCGTCGAGCCGAGCGAGCGGCCGCCGGAGATGATGATCTTGGCCGACGTCAGCTCGGGCCGGTCGGAATGGGCGATCTCCTCGCCCTTGAAGCTCGACAGACCCGGATCCTCGGCGGCCGGGACCTGCTCGACCTTCGCGGAGCCCCCGGTCCCCACCGCCTGGAAGGAGGCGGTGCGCACCGTGATCACCTTCTTCGGCTCGGTGCAGGTGACGGTCTGGAGCGCGTTGCCGGCGTAGATCGGCCGCTCGAACGTGTCGGGGGCGACCACCTTCACGATGTCGGAGACCTGCATCACGTCGATGAGCGCCGCGACGCGGGGCATGACGTTCTTGCCCGTGGTCGAGGCCGGCGCGACCAGCGCGTCGTAGCGCTCGGCCAGCGCGACGATCAGCGCGGCGAGCGGCTCGGCGAGAAACCGCTCGTAGGCGGGCGCATCGGCGTGGAGCACGGTCTCGACGCCCTCCAGCGTCGCCGCCGCCTCGGCGACGGCGCCGGCGCCGGAGCCCGCGACCAGCACGTGCACGGGCGAGCCGATCTCGCGGGCGGCGGCGAGCGTCTTGTGGGTCGCGTCCTTGAGGGTCGCGTTGTCGTGTTCGGCGAGGACGAGGATCGCCATGGTCAGAGCACTCCCGCTTCGTTCTTGAGCTTGCCGACGAGCTCGGCGACCGAGCCGACCTTGACGCCGGCCTCGCGCTTGGGCGGCTCCGTCGTCTTCACCACGGTGAGCCGCGGGGCGACGTCGACGCCGAGCGCGTCGGGCGTCGTCTCCTCGAGCGGCTTCTTCTTGGCCTTCATGATGTTGGGCAGCGACGCGTAGCGCGGCTCGTTGAGGCGCAGGTCCGTCGTGACGATGGCGGGGAGCTTCAGCGAGACCGTCTGGAGGCCGCCGTCGACCTCGCGCGTGACGTCGATCGTGCCCTCGGCGGGCTCGACCTTCGAGGCGAAGGTGCCCTGGGCCCAGCCCAGCAGCGCGGCCAGCATCTGGCCGGTCTGGTTGCAATCGTCGTCGATCGCCTGCTTGCCCATGATCACCAGGTCCGGGCTCTCGTTGCCGACGATCGCCTTCAGCAGCTTCGCCACCGCGAGCGGCTCGACCACGCCGTCGGTCTTGACCAGGATGCCTCGGTCCGCGCCCATGGCGAGCGCCGTGCGGATCGTCTCGGCCGATTGCTGCGGCCCGATCGACACCGCCACGACTTCCGTCGCGACGCCCTTCTCCTTGAGCCGGATCGCCTCCTCGACGGCGATCTCGTCGAAGGGGTTCATCGACATCTTCACGTTGGCGAGGTCGACGCCGGACCCGTCGGGCTTCACCCGGATCTTCACGTTGTAGTCGACCACCCGCTTGACAGGCACCAGGATCTTCATGGGTTGACGTCCTCGTCGCAAGGCGCTGGGTCGCGCCCGCACCGGCCGCCGATGCGGCCTCGTCTGGCGTTGAACCGAAAGCGAGCGGACCGTACAGAGCGCGCTTCTTCGTTGTCAACGCGCGAAAAAGGCCAATCGGTCCCGCTTCGCCCCGCGCCGCGGAGCGCGCGGAGTCGTCGTCACCGGTTCTTGCCCGGCACCCAGAGCACGTCGGCCTGACCCTTCTCGTTCACGTGCCGGCTGGCGACGAAGAGGAAGTCGGAGAGCCGGTTGAGATATCGCACCGCCGCGTCCGAGACGGGCTCGTCGGACTTCGCCGCGAGCGCGACGACGAGACGCTCCGCGCGCCGGCAGACGGTGCGGGCGAGATGCAGCGCGGCGGCGGCCGGCGACCCGCCCGGGAGGACGAAGGAGCGCAGCGGCTGGAGGTCGGCGTTGAGCTGGTCGATCTCGCGCTCGAGGCGCTCGACCTGGGACGCGACGATCCGCAGCGGCTCGTAGGGCAGGGGCTCGCCCGTGTCCGGGGTGGCGAGATCGGCGCCGAGATCGAACAGGTCGTTCTGGATGCGCGCGAGCATGGCGTCGACCTCCGGCGCGGCGCTCGCCGTGTGCAGGCGAGCCATGCCGATGCAGGCGTTGGTCTCGTCCACCGTCCCGTAGCTCTCGATGCGCAGATCGTTCTTCGGGCGGCGTTCGCCGCTCGCGAGCGCCGTCGTGCCCTGGTCTCCGGTACGGGTGTAGATACGGTTGAGGACGACCACGTCCGCCTCCATGCTCGGGTGACTGTCCGCCCCAGATAGGGCGGCCCGCGCCGGGAAGGAAGCGCCGGGGAGAAAGCCCCCGCCGCGCTCAGAAGGAATAGCCGAGGCGCGCGCCGAAATTGGTCATGCTGGTCGGCGTGTCGCACAGCCCGTTGTTCGACAGGTGCTCGACCGAGGCGACGAAGCTCCACGCGTCGCTGATGCGGTAGCCGACGGAGGCGCTCTCGCGCAGGCTCGGCCCGCAGCCGGCGGCGACCCCGTCCTCGAGCCCCGCATCGGTGAAGGCTGAGGCGCGCGTCTCCTGCAGCGCGCCGCCCAGCGACGCCTCGACGAACACACGCGGGCCGAGATCGACGCTCCAGGTCAGCCCCGCGAACGCGAAGCTCACGCCGCCGTCGAGATCGAGGCTGCCGCCGATGTGCGGGCGCGGCACGAAATAGCTCGCGAACAGGTCCGCCGGCGTGAAGGGCCTCTGGAACAGGAGCTCGCCGTGCACGGCCGCCGCCTGGGCGCCGTCCTCGCTGAACGGATCGACGGAGAAGACGCCGAAGCGCGCCTCGGACAAGAAACCGCCCCGCATGCCGACCGGGGTGGGCATCGGCGTCTCCGTGGTCCCGACATCCGCAGCCGACGCGCCGCCCGCGCCGAGGCAGCAGGCGAAGGCCGTTGCAATGACCGTGGGGACGCGCATGTGACGGGACTCCTCGTGCGCCCGGTCTAGCGCCGAACCGGGGCGAAGGGAAGGCGATTTGCGGCCCGAACGGGGACGACCGCGACATTCCCCCCATTCTCGGCCAATTATGGCGAGAACGGGGCGAAGTCGCGCCCGGATCGGGGCGACCTCAGGCCGCCCGCCACCAGATGACGCCCATGATCACCACGATGGCCACGAATTGGAGCAGCACGCGCAGGCGCATCAGATGCTGCGAGCGATTGGCGCTGCCGCCGCGCAGCATGTTGGCGAGCCCCATCACCAGGACGATGAGAACGAGGCCGATGGCGACCCCGACGATGACGTCGTCGAAACCCATGGAACGATCCTGAAAGCGGCGCGGCGCTGTTCCGCCGCGCCCGACGTTGCGCAAGCGCGTGAACTAGGGCCCGGCGGCGGCGAAAGCGAGCCCCGCGTCGGCGCCCACCGTCAGACGTCCGGCAGCGCGCGCGGGGCCGGGCTCACCACGACGGCCGCGCCGCTGCGCGCCTCGTAGACCGCGAGCGCTCGGTCGTTCAGCCCGTCCGCGCGGAAGCGGAAGACGCCGTCGACCCCGTTGAAGCCGGCGCGATTCGTCAGCACCGCCTCCGAGAAGCGCTGCGTGCCCTGCGTGCGGTTGAGCGCCGCCGCGAGCGAGACCGCATCGTAGGCGAGCGAGGCGATGCGCACGGGCGCCTCGTTGAAGGCCGCCTGATAGCGGGCGGCGAAGTTCTGGAAGCCGGTCTGCTCGGGCGCCGCGAACCAGCCGCCCTGGAGCATGGGCAGGCCGAGCGCGCTCGGGTCGTTCCACAGGGCGGTGCCGAGCGGCTTCACCCGCGTGGGATCGAAGCCCGCGGCCTGGAGCGCCGCGTTCACCGCGGCGAGGCCGGCGGGATCGTCGGGGACGAAGAGCGCGTCGACCTGCGGGGACGCGCCGGTCGCGACGCCGGAGAGGCGGGCCACCGCCGCCTGCGCCTGGCCCGGGGCGTAGCGCTCGACCTGGACGACGCGCACGCCCCGACGCGCCGCCGTCTCGCGGAACTGCGCCTCGACGACGTTCCCGTAGGTCGTCTGCGGGATGAGGGCGGCCACCGCCCGGCGGCCGTTCTGCGCGGCGTAGTCGACCACGCGCTCGACCTCGGGCTGCGGCAGGAATCCCATCAGGTAGACGCCGCGGCTCGCTACGGTGGCGTCCGTCGAGAAGGCGAGCACGGGCACGTTCGCCGGTCGCGCCACCTCGCCCGCGGCCTGGACCGAGCCGGCGAAGAGGGGGCCGACGATCAGCTCGGCGCCGGCGGCCGATGCCGCGCTCGCCGCCGCGCGAGCGCCCTCGGGCGTTCCGCGCGTGTCGTAGACGGTGACGGCGAGGTCGGGGTCGCGGAATTCGCTCAGCGCGAGGCGAGCGGCGTTGCGCATGTCCTCGGCCGCCTGCCGGCCCTGGCCCTGGCCGCCCAGCGGAAGAAGCAGCGCCACGGGCACGGAGCCCTCGCTCAGCGGCTCGCCGGCGACGCTCGCAGGCTGGGTGGCGAAGGGCCCGCCGCCGTCGCCGAAGGGCGTGACGCAGGCCGCGAGCGCCAGCGTGGCGAGCCCGGCGAGCGCCGCGCGCGCCGCCCGGAACGGACCCGATCCCGTCGCGCCCGCCCCGCGGCCGGACGCCATCTCCCCGTTCGCGTTCATTACGCAACCCCTTTCCTCGATTCGCGCGCGGGGCCATGCTGGCGGACGCGCGCATCGCGTGACTTTCGCCGCATTCCGTGACACGGGAGCGGCGGCAACGCAATTTTAACTTAACCACCGGGCGCGTCGCCAGCCGCCCGGGCGTTTTTCCAGCCGGGATTCACGTCTCATGCCGCGTCCGATCGACAACCGCACCCGTCGCGCGCCGAAGCCGGGGCGCGGGGAGGGCGGCGTCTTCACCGCTTTCGGCATGGCCGCGGAGGCCGAGCCGCTGACGCCGGGGCTCTACGTCGTCGCGACCCCGATCGGCAACCTGCGCGACATCAGCTTCCGCGCGCTCGCCACCCTCGCGGCCGCCGACGCCGTGCTCGCCGAGGACACGCGGGTGACGAAGCATCTCCTCGCCCATTACGGCATCACGACCCCGCTCGTCTCCTACCACGAGCATTCCGGCGACGTCGTGCGCGAGCGCATGCTCGAGCGCGTGCGCGAGGGCCAGGCGCTGGCGCTCGTCTCCGACGCCGGCACGCCGCTCGTCTCCGACCCCGGCTACAAGCTCGTCCAGGCGGCGATCGCGGAGGGGCTGCCGGTGACGCCGATCCCGGGGCCGTCCGCGATCCTCTCCGCCCTCGTCGTCTCGGGCCTGCCCTCGGACCGCTTCTTCTTCGAGGGCTTCCTGCCGGCGAAGTCCGGCGCGCGGCGCGCCCGGCTGGAGGCGCTCGCCGGCATCCCCGGCACGCTGCTCCTGTTCGAATCGCCCCACCGCCTGCCGGAGATGCTCGCCGACGCCGCGGACGTCCTGGGCGAGCGCCCGGCCGTCGTCGCGCGCGAGCTCACCAAGATGTTCGAGACCGTGCGGCGCGGCACGCTGGGCTCGCTCGCCGGCGCGTTCGCCGCGGAAGGGCCCCCGAAGGGCGAGATCGTCGTCCTGATCGGCGAGGCTTCGGACGAGACCCGCCGCGAGGAGGCCGAGACCGGGCTCGACGAGGCGCTCGCCCGCGCGCTCGCGAGCCACTCGATCAAGGACGCCGCCGCCCTGGTCGCGGCCGAGACCGGGCTGCCGAAACGCGAGGTCTACGCGCGGGCGCTGGCGCTCGCCAAGGACAAGGGGCGATGACCGCGCCGACCCGCGCCGTGCGCCGCCGCCGCCTCGTGCGCGGCGCCCGCGCCGAGACCCTCGCCATGCTGTTCCTGATGCTGCGCGGCTTCCGCCCCCTCGCCCGCAACTGGCGCGCCCCCGGCGGCGAGATCGACCTCGTCATGGCGCGGGGCCGGCTCGTGATCTTCGTCGAGGTCAAGGCCCGCCCCGACCTCGACGCCGCCGCGACCGCCGTTGGATGGGAGAAGCGCCGGCGTCTGGCCCGCGCGATCCGGGCCTGGAAGGCGCGCAACGGATGGGCGGGGGAGGGCTGGTCGTTCCGGGTGGACGCGGTGTTTTTGGGGAGGGGGCGGTGGCCGCGGCATGTGGCGGGGGTGATGGAGGTTTAGAGGGGATGGAAGAGGATGAGGATTTCCTATCGCTGCCATCGTCTCGGGCGGATAAGGCGGCTGACATTGCACTCGCCGCGCTCGCGGATCTCGTGCAGGCGCTGATGCCGATTCCGGTTTCCTCGACCATTGGAGCGTTCTTGGCGCGGGCAAAAAAGAAACGGTTGGATGACGCATTCGAGACACTCGTGAAATTGATAGAGAGCGGTCGGTTGGATCTCAGGGACGAGCCGAGCATCGAGCACCTCATCCCCCGAGCGATGGTCTATTTCGAAGCCGCCGAACGAGGTGAATACCATCACAATCTAAGAACATTAGGAATGCTTCTTGCGTGTATGTCGCCTGCTGATTTTGGAGGCAATTCGATACGTCAGGCCGCGCGGCGAATAGAAGCCATGACATTCGAGCAGCTTGAGTTTTTGGTGCTTTTAAATTGCGTTTTCGCTGAAAAAGAAAAAGAGATTGATCACGACGTATATTGTGTGATTGAAGACCACGATGTGGTTCGATTCGAAGGGAGGGAATATACGCCGCCAGAGCAGAGAGTTAACAGCTTTCTTGCTGATTTGCTCTCAAGAGGGTTGTTGTCCGTGCGTTCTGGTCCAGCGCGTGTCGGAGATATTATCGGAGGTCTGAATTACCGCCGAACCGATGCCTTCTTCGAGATTATCGACGCGGCTGCGTCTACGGTTCATGACCTAAAGCGAAGCGGCTGAGCAAGAGCATGGACGCGGACACGAAAGATCGGATCGCGAAGAGCCTCGTCGGAGCCGGCGCGCCGATCGTCTGCTTCCTGGCGGGACGTTCGGCGCTGCGCTACGCGACGCAGATGGCGCGAGATCCGCTCCCGCGGGCGGGTTATGCGTTCGGCCCCGACTTCGGCGACCATTTCGCGCGTGCGATCGAAGAGAATCCGGCCATACACGATGGCGCCGTCATCGTCGTCCGCGAGTCGGGTGCGCGGTATGCGATACTGGGGTGGTCCTTCCGCCTCTTTCCGCCGCCTGCAGACGTCTTCGAAGCCGTCAATGTCGGCTCGGCCCACAATAGCTGCTTGCACATGTCGGCTGTGTCGGGCGTCGACTTCGTCGTCAAGCCCACGGATGTCAGTGCCGTTCTCTTCGAGCACGGCCGAGCCCGGACGGTCGAGCCGGATCTGGAGCCTGCTTTCGGCCTGGGCCGACGCTGACCCGCCCCCTCACATCTCCAGCCGCTCCCCGTCGTAGTTCCAGAACCCCCCGGCCGTCTCTCCGTCGAGCCGCTCCACCAGCCGCATCAGCCCCGCGACGCTCTCCTCCACGTCGATGTCCGCGCCGGGGCCGCCCATGTCGGTCCTGACCCAGCCGGGATGGCAGCTCGCGACGTGGATGCGCTCGGGGGCGAGGTCCGTGGCCAGCCCCTGCATCAGCTTGTTGGTGGCGGCGCGGGAGACGCGGTAGGGCATGGTGCTCGACTTCGCCGCCTCGTGCGAGCCCATGCGGCTCGAGAAGAGCAGCGCGCGGGCCCGGCCCGTTGCGGCGACGGCGCGGGCGAGCGCCGGGCGGAAGGCCTGGACCGTGCGGAGCGTGCCCAGAACGTTGACGTCGAACACCTCCCAGTAGAGGCCGGGGTCGGAGCCGATCGTGTCCGGCGTGCGCTCGCCGATGATGCCCGCGCATGAGATCAGCACGTCGAGCGGCGTGTCGCCCAGCGCGGCCGCCGCTGCGGCGAGGGCGTCCGCGTCGCGGACGTCCGCCTCGAACAGGACGAGGCGTCCGGAGCCCAGCGCGTCGGCGAAGGTCGCCGGCGCGCGGGTCGCGTCGCGCATGGTGCCGTAGACGCGCCAGCCCTCGCGCAGGTAGGCCTCCGCCAGCCCGCGCCCGATGCCCCGTCCGACACCCGTGATCAGCACCGTCCCGTCCATGCCGCCCTCCGTTCCGCGGCGCGGATCATAGCGCGCGGCGCGGCGAGGTCGAGCCGAAAAGCCGCGCGCCGGGTCCGGTCGTCTCCGCCGCTCGTCAGAGCGGCAGGTTGTCGTGCTTCCGCCAGGGCTCGTCGAGCTTCTTGGCGCGCAGGAGCGCCAGCGCCTTGGCGATGCGCCGGCGGGTCGAGTGGGGCATGATCACCTCGTCGACATAGCCGCGCTCGGCCGCCGCGAAGGGGCTCATGAAGCGGTCCTCGTATTCCTTGGTGCGCGCGGCGAGCTTCTCGGGATCGTCCGCGTCCTGGCGGAAGATGATCTCCACCGCGCCCTTGGCGCCCATCACCGCGATCTGGGCGGAGGGCCAGGCGTAGTTCACGTCGCCGCCGATGTGCTTGGAGGCCATCACCACGTAGGCGCCGCCATAGGCCTTGCGGGTGATGACGGTGACCATCGGCACGGTGGCCTGGGTGAAGGCGAAGAGCAGCTTCGCGCCGTGCTTGATCAGCCCGCCGTATTCCTGCGCCGTGCCCGGCAGGAAGCCCGGCACGTCGACGAAGGTGACGATGGGGATCGAGAAAGCGTCGCAGAAGCGCACGAAGCGCGCCGCCTTGCGGGAGGCGTCCGAATCGAGCACGCCGGCGAGCACCATCGGCTGGTTGGCGATGACGCCCACCGTGCGGCCCTCGACGCGGCCGAAGCCGGTGATGATGTTCTTCGCGTAGCCTTCCTGGATCTCGAAGAAGTCGCCCTCGTCGAGCACCTTCAGGATCAGCTCCTTCATGTCGTAGGGCTTGTTCGGATTGTCCGGCACCAGCGTGTCGAGGGAGTGCTCGAGGCGCTCGGCGTCGTCGAAGCTCTCCCATTCGGGCGGGCCGTCGACGTTGTTCGCGGGCAGGAAATCGATCAGCCGGCGGATCTGGAGGAGCGCCTCGACGTCGTTGTCGAAGGCGCCGTCGGCGACGGAGGACTTCGTCGTGTGCACCTTGGCGCCGCCGAGCTCCTCGGAGGTGACGCTCTCGTTGGTGACGGTGCGCACCACCTCCGGGCCGGTGACGAACATGTAGCTCGTGTCCCGCACCATGAAGATGAAGTCCGTCATGGCCGGCGAGTAGACGTCGCCGCCGGCGCAGGGGCCCATGATGACGGAGATCTGCGGGATGACGCCCGACGCCTTGACGTTGCGCGCGAACACCTCGCCATAGCCCGCGAGCGCGGCGACGCCCTCCTGGATGCGCGCGCCGCCGGCGTCGAACAGGCCGATGACCGGGGCGCGCATCTTCAGCGCCATGTCCTGGATCTTGATCATCTTCTGGGCGTGCGCCTCGGAGAGGGAGCCGCCGAAGACGGTGAAGTCCTTGGAGAAGACGAAGACCGGCCGGCCGTTGATGGTGCCGTAGCCGGTGATCACGCCGTCGCCGGGGATCTTGTTGTCCTGCATGCCGAAATCGGCGCAGCGGTGCTGGACGTACATGTCGAGCTCCTCGAAGGAGCCCTCGTCCAGGAGGAGCGCGATGCGCTCGCGCGCGGTGAGCTTGCCGCGCTCGTGCTGAGCACGGATGCGTCGTTCACCTCCGCCGAGCCGCGCCTGCGCGCGGGCGTCCTCGAGCCTCTCCAGGATGTCCTTCATCGACGCCTCGTTCTCAACCGATGCCGTGTCGAGGCGGCTTAGCATGCGCGGGGGGACAGGGGGAATGGGAAGAAAGGGGGAGGGGGACGGGCTCGCCTCTCCTGCGCGGCTTGCGCGCCGCGGCTTTCGCACTTATACCCGGACATATGTCCAGGAGAGAGACGTGACGGATTCCCGCGATCGCGCCGTTGCGCGCTACCGGGCCCGCCTCGAGGAACGTGGCGTCGCCCGGTTCGAGGTGCTCGGGCGCAAGTCCGATCGCGAGCTGATCCGCAGCCTCGCCCGCCGGCTTGCCGAGAGCACGCCGGAGAGCGAGGAGCTCCGCAGCGTGCTCGGGCGCGCGCTCGAGCCCGAGGGGGGCGAGCCAGGCGGCATCTACAGAGCGCTGCGGGAGTCGCCCCTGGTGGGCGCCGATCTGGATCTCTCGCGCCCCTTCGAGCCCGGCCGCGACGTCGATCTCGGCTGATGCGCTTCCTCATCGACACCAACATCGTCAGCGCCGCCATAAGGCCGCAGCCGCCGCCATCGCTGGAGACATGGTTTTCCGAGCGCCGCGACAGCGAGCTGTTCGTGTCCTCCCTGACGGTCGCCGAGATCCAGCGCGGCATTCTGCAGATGCCGCCCGGCAAGAAGCGGAGCGCGCTCGAGGCCTGGTTCGCGGGCCCGAAGGGGCCGCGGGCGCTGTTCGCTGGCCGAATCCTCGCGTTCGACGAGGCCGCTGCGCTCGTCTGGGCGCGGCTGATGGCGGAGGGTACGGCGCGGGGGCGGCCCCGGAGCGGCCTCGATACGATCATCGCCGCCGTCGCGCTGGCGAACGGCTGCATCGTGGTCACAGACAACGCCAAGGACTTTCCGGAGCTGGACGTCGTCAATCCGCTCCGCCCGATCTCCTGAACGGATCTCCCCGCTCACCCCGCCTCGCGATACAGCAACGCCGCCGCCTCGAACTCCCGCCGCCGCGCCTCCCGGCGCTCCGTGGCGATCGCGTCGGCGCCCCAGACGCGCTCCTGGTGGAGCTCGTCGACATGGGCGGCCTCCCACGCGTCCTCCGCGGATAGCGCCGCGTCCGCGACCGCGAGCGCGATCAGCGCGGAGCCGGTGAGCGTCGTCATCACGTTGAGCGCGGCGAGCGCGAAGGGGGAGGTCTCGCGGGAGACGCGCGCCGCGACCGCCTCCAGCGCCTCGCGCGGCTGCTCGACGAACATCACGCCCTCGGCCAGGAGGAAGCGTGCGGCGTAGCGCTCGCGGGCGAAGGCGAGGACCGGATCCCAGGCCTCGGCCTGCGCCGCGACGAGCTTGTCCGGCTCGCCCGCGCGGTAGCAGACGAGGTCGGAGCCGGAATATTTCACCACCTCCTCGGCCACCGGCTCCATGGCCGCGCCCACCGCGTCGATGGCGACGTTGAGGAGCCGGGTGAGGGGCATGGTCTTCGGGTCGATGCGCTCGCCCTGCGCCTCCCATTCCGCCGCGAGCGCCTCGCCCGCGCCGCGGGAGGGCGCGACGAGGGGGCGCTTGCCGGGCGTGCGCGCGGGGCGTCCGTCGAGATGCAGCGCGAAGCCCCGCTCGTGCGGCTCGGCGCTGGCGCGCTCGTAGAAACGCTTCGGCAGCTCGGGCGTCAGCGCCTCGCGCGCCGCCGTCCGCGGGTCGCGCTTGGGCTCCCCGGGCTCGGGGGCGAGATCGCGCCAGAAATCGTCGGGCATGGTCGTCCTTCCAGCGTCTCACATAGGCCGCCGCGCTCGCGGCGCAAGCGCGATCACGGCCGCCAGAGGGCGTCGAGCAGCGGCACGATCTCGGAGAACCGGTCGACGATCGCCTGCGCCCCGCGATCGCGCAGGGCGCCGACGCCGTGGAAGCCGTAGGAGACGCCGATCGCGGCGATTCCCGCCGCGCGGGCCATCTCCATGTCGAAGGTGGAATCGCCCACCATCGCCGCGTCCCGCGGCTCGACGCCGGTCTCGGCGAGCGCCTGCCGGATCATGCCGGGATGGGGCTTGGACGGCGCGTCGTCCGCCGTCTGTACCGTGGCGAACAGCCCCTCCCAGCCCTCGCGGGCGACGAGGTGGTCGACGCCCCGCCGGCTCTTTCCGGTGGCGACGCCGAGAAGCACGTCCTCGCGGCGGGAGAGCGCGGCGAGCGTCTCCTTCACGCCGGGATAGAGCGGCTCCTCGTAGGTGGCGTCCGCCCGCAAGCGGGCGAACACCTGGCGATAGGTCTGCGCCATCGCGTCCGCGAGCTCCGCCCCGGGTCCCTCCTCCTCGTCGAGGAGCACCCGGAAAGCCTCCGGCAGCGACAGGCCGACGATGGAGAGCGAGCGCTCCCGCGTCGGCGGGGGCAGCCCGTGCGCGCGGAAGGTCCGCACCTGCGCCTCGACGATGATGGCCTGGCTGTCGACGAGCGTGCCGTCGACGTCGAGGATGACGAGGCGCAGGCGGGACATCTCAGTCCTCGTCCTCGTCGTCCTCCTCGAGGCCGTCGATCGGCACGAGGAACATGACGACGGGCTCGTCGTCCTCCTCGGCGTCCTCGTCCATCTCGGCCTCCTCGAAGGCCTCGATCTCCTCCTCGGTGGAGGCGCGCACCTTGAGCGGGCTCTCGCCGTTCCAGATCTGGCGGCCCTCGCTCTCGAGCTCGATCATCTCGTCGGCGAGGCTCTCGAGCAGCTCGCGGGCTTCCGCCTCGGGGGTGGCGTCGGTGACGGCGATGGCGCGGCCGTCGATCTCGAGCGTGAACATGGCGATTGCGTCCTTTCGGCCTTTCTCGACCGGTCTGGGGGAAGGGGTGGGTCTCTCACTCCTCCGGGGCTTCGACGATCGGATCGTAGGCGTCCGTGTCGAGGCCCAGGAGGTTGAAGGTCTGCTGCATGTGCGGCGGCAACGGCGCCGTGACGTCGATGGGCCTGCCCGTGCGCGGATGCGGGATGACGATCCGCCGCGCCAGGAGATGCAGCCGGTTCTGGATGCCGCCGGGCAGCTCCCAGTTCTCGACGTTGAAGTATTTCGGGTCGCCGATGATCGGATGCCCCACCGAGGCCGCGTGGACGCGCAGCTGGTGGGTGCGGCCCGTCACCGGCTTCAGCGACAGCCAGGCGAGCTTCTGCGCCGACTGCTCGATCACGGCGTAGTAGGTCAGCGCGTGCTCCGCCCCCTCGTCGCCGTGCTTGGCGACGCGCATGCGGCTGTCGCCATCGGGCAGCATCTCCTTGGCGATGTAGGTCGAGATCCGGCCCTGGCGCGTCTTCGGCACGCCCGCGACGATCGCCCAGTAGACCTTGCGCGTCGCCCGCGAGCGGAAGCTCTTGGAGAGCACGCTCGCCGAAAAGCGCGACTTCGCCACGACGAGGCAGCCCGCCGTCTCCTTGTCCAGCCGGTGGACGAGGCGGGGCTTCTCGCCCTTGAGGTCGCGCATCGCCTCGAGCAGCCCGTCGACGTGGCGCGTCGTGCCGGACCCGCCCTGGGAGGCGAGGCCGGCGGGCTTGTTCAGGACGAGGACGTCCTTGTCCTCGTAGAGCGTGATCGAGCGCAGGAACTCGGCGTCGCCCTCGTCGCGCGCCGTCGAGCGCGGGCGCTGCTCCTCGAGCTTCAGCGGCGGCACGCGCACGCTCTGGCCCGCGGCGAGGCGCTCGTTCGGCTTCATGCGCTTGCCGTCGACGCGCAGCTGGCCGGTGCGGATGATGCGCTGGATATGGGTGAAGGCGAGCTGGGGGAACCGCGCCGACAGGAAACGGTCGAGCCGCATCTCTCCCTCGTCCGGCTCGACAACGAGCGTCTGGATGCCGGTGGCGAGGGTCGCCGTCGCGGCGTCCTTCTGGACGCGCTTCGGGGGAAGCTTGGGGGAGGGGAGGGCGGCCTTGCCGGGCCCCTTCGGCGCCGCCGTCTCGCGCTGGGCAGGCTTCGCCGCGCCAGGCTTGCCGGCTTTCGCCGCCGCGGGCTTGCCG
Organism: Salinarimonas sp.; assembly: GCF_040111675.1. Taxonomy (NCBI): domain Bacteria; kingdom Pseudomonadati; phylum Pseudomonadota; class Alphaproteobacteria; order Hyphomicrobiales; family Salinarimonadaceae; genus Salinarimonas; species Salinarimonas sp. Next base: position 1,797,568 of record NZ_CP157794.1, read on the forward strand.
GCCTTCGCCGCCGCAGGCTTCCGCGGCCGCGCGGCGCCGCCGCCCGCGCCCGGGGCGCGCGCGAGCTTGCGCGATGTCTGGCGGGGACCGCCGCGGGGTGATCTCGTCTGCGTCATGGGCGTGGCTCTAGCACCGCAACGAGCCGGCGGCAAACGGGTTCGGGGCGCTCAGCGGGGGGGGGGGGGGGCGCCCCAACCGCGGCCGGAGTGCGCCCGTCGGCCTCCTGCGGCGTCGGTGCGAGCGTGAGGCGCGGCTCGAGCGCCATCGCCCAGGCGAGCTCGGCGATGCTGCGCCGATCGAGGCGGCCCTGCCGCTCCTCGCGCGGCTGCGGGCGAACCTCGATGCGGAGCGGGACGGGGGTGAGCGTCCCGGCTCACACCCTCTGCAACAGGCTCGCCTGGAACCGCTGCTCGCTGCCCCACGGGGTGCGGTGCACGATCCGCCGCGCGTCCCTCAGCGCGAAGCCCGCCCCCAGCGTCGCGGCGAGGTCGTCGGGATCCGTGCGCTGCACGGGCAGCCCGCTGCAGCGCTCGGGACCGTCGGCGGCGAAGGTCGCGATCAGGGCGTGGCCGCCGGGGCGCAGGGCGGAGGCGAGCCGCGCCAGATAGGCGTCGCGCGCCTCCGGGTCGACGAGGAAATGAAACGCGGCGCGGTCGTGCCAGAGATCGTAGGACCCCTCCGGCGTCCACGTGGTGACGTCCGCGGCGACGAAGCGCACCCGCGCCCCGTCCGGCCCGAGCCGCGCCCGGGTGCGGGCGAGCGCCGTCTCGGAGAGGTCGAGGAGCGTGATCTCGGGGACGCCGCGCTCGAGCAGCGCATCGACGAAGCGCGAGGTGCCCGCGCCGATGTCGATGACGGTCTCCGGCGCGAGCCCGGCGGCGTCGATCAGCGCGAGCGAGGTCTCCGCCCGCGGCTCGAACCAGCTGAGCGCGTCCTCGCCCTTCTCGGAATAGACGCGCTCCCAATGAGCGCGGCGGGATTCGGCGCTGGTCGACGCGGGCTCGTCGCTCACGGCGCCCGCGCGTCGGTCAGCTCTCGGGGCCGGCCCGGGGCGGTCTCGAGGGCGGCGACGTTCTTCTTGACGGCCTCCTGCACCTTCTCGAAGGCGCGCACCTCGATCTGGCGCACGCGCTCGCGCGAGACGCCGAACTCGGTGGAGAGGTCCTCCAGCGTGATCGGATCGTCCGACAGGCGGCGCGCCTCGAAGATGCGGCGCTCGCGCTCGTTGAGCACGCCGAGCGCCTCCCGCAGGGCGGCGAGCCGGTTCTGGCCCTCCTCCTGCGCGGCGAGGAGCGTCTCCTGCGAGGCCGAATCGTCGACGAGCCAGTCCTGCCACTCGCCCTCGCCCTCCTCGCGCAGGGGCGCGTTGAGCGAGGCGTCGCCGCCCAGCCGGCGATTCATGTCGATGACGTCCTGCTCGGTCACGCCGAGACGAGTCGCGATCTCCTTCACCTGGTCGGGGCGCAGGTCGCCCTCCTCCAGCGCGGAGATTCGGCTCTTGGCCTTGCGCAGGTTGAAGAACAGCTTCTTCTGGTTCGCGGTCGTGCCCATCTTCACGAGCGACCACGAGCGCAGGATGTATTCCTGGATCGCCGCCTTGATCCACCACATCGCGTAGGTGGCCAGCCGGAACCCCTTGTCGGGCTCGAAGCGCTTGATGGCCTGCATCAGGCCGACATTGCCCTCCGAGACGACTTCCGAGATCGGCAGGCCGTAGCCGCGATAGCCCATGGCGATCTTCGCCACGAGACGCAGATGCGAGGTGACGAGCTTGTGCGCGGCGTCGGAATCCCCATGTTCCCGCCAGCGCTTGGCGAGCATGAATTCCTCGGCCGGATCGAGCATCGGAAACTTGCGGATCTCGTCCAGATAGCGGGAGAGACCGCCTTCGTTGGCGAGTACGGGCAGCGCGCCAGCCATGTGTTCTCCTCCTTCGGCCCCCGCGAAGGGCGGGCCCTACGCGGCCTCCTCCGGACAGCCGCGCCATCCCTCGATATAGGACGCGGCTCGCTGGATTTGAAGATCGGGCGGACCCGAACGCGTCCGAGGGTAACGCATGTGTGAAAAAAGGTTCGCCGACACACGCCGAATTTACCGGCGACGGGCGGTCGCGGCGCCCGTCAGGCGCCCTCGAGCGCCGCGACGAGCCGCGCCATGTCCGCGGGCGGGGGGCGCTCGAAGCGAATCTCCTCGCCCGTGCGCGGATGGGCGAAGCCCAGCACCTCGGCGTGCAGCGCCTGGCGCCCGAGCGCCGCGAGCGCCTCGCGGGCCTCCTGCGACAGCCGCGTCGCCTTGGTCTTGAACCCCGCCCCGTAGAGCGCGTCGCCGAGAAGCGGATGGCCGATATGCGCCATGTGCACGCGGATCTGGTGCGTGCGCCCGGTCTCGAGCGCGCAGCGCACGCGGCTCGCCGCCGGCGCGCCGTCCGGCCCGTCGTAGGTCTCCTCCACCTGCCAGTGGGTGATCGCCTCGCGGCCCTTGGCGAGCGGCACGACGGCCATCTTCTCGCGATTGGCGGGGCTGCGCCCGATCGGCGCCTCCACCGTCCCGTGCGGCCGCGACGGCACGCCCCAGACGAGCGCGACGTATTCCCGCTCGAGCGGGCCCGTACGGCCGTGGTCGGCGAATTGCGCGGCCAGCGCCTTGTGGGCCGCGTCCGTCTTGGCGACGACGAGGAGGCCCGACGTGTCCTTGTCGAGCCGATGGACGATCCCCGGCCGGCGCACCCCGCCGATGCCCGACAGGCTCTCCCCGCAATGGGCGATGAGGGCGTTGACGAGCGTGCCGGTCTCGTGCCCGGCGGCCGGGTGGACCACGAGGCCCGGCGGCTTGTCGATCACGACGAGGTCCGCGTCCTCGAAGACGATGTCGAGCGGGATGTCCTCGCCCCGCGGCGTGGCCGGCAGGGGAGGGGGGATGGTCAGCGCGAGCCGGGCGCCGTCGGGCACCTTGGCGGATGCGTTGCCGGCGGGGCGCCCGTCGAGCGTCGCCCGGCCGGTCTTGATCAGGTCCTGCACCCGCGCCCGCGAGAGATCGGGAAAGGCCTGTGCCAGCACCCGGTCGAGGCGGTCCGGCGGGCCGGCATGGACATGCGCGCGCACCTCCTCGCCGGCCGATTCCTGCGCCGCCTCGTCCGGACCGAGCACGTCCTCGTCGTCGGGCCCGATCTCGGCGATATCTCGCAAACCCTTGTCCTGTCCCAAAAATCCTCGCTCCCGGGCCGCCGGCCCGAAGTTTTTTCGTTTTTCTGCGCCGGGGGGCTTGTGCCGCCCGCGGCGTCTGGATATACGAACGGCCTCGCGCCGGCCAGCTCCCTTCGTCTAGCGGTCTAGGACGTCGCCCTCTCACGGCGAAAACAGGGGTTCGAGTCCCCTAGGGAGCGCCACGGCAGCGAGCTTTCCTCCAGCACCGAGCCTTTCGGCCTGCCGCACCGGCCGGGCCGTCGGCTCCGTGCCGGGGCGCCGATCTCGACGCGTGGCGCCCGGGAGGGCTCGGACCTCGACGGCGCCTGAAACCATCGGTTCGCGTCGAAGTGGGACGAGCAGGCTCGCGGCGAGCCCGGGCCGCCACGCGTCGTCGCCATCACGAGGGACGAACATCGCCCCGGCTCTGCGAGCCGGCTTTCACAGAGGCGCAGCTCCCGGGCGACGGCGAGGTCGATCACGACGGCGACGTCGCGCATCCGCGCGACGGGGAGGTCGCCGGGCGCCGTGCCGTGGAGGAGGATGCGCTCCGCCTGTGCGCCGGCGAGCCGATCGACGTCGTAGGAGCGCGCCGCCACCGAGATCAGGGCGCGGGGCTCGCGGACGAGCCGCTCGTAGGGGCTGAGCAGCGGGAGGCCCTCGGCGAGGGCCGCGTCGCACGAGCGACCTCAGTCGCCGAGCCCGCCCTTCTCGCATGGGAAGGCTCGCACGGATGCGAGCCGGGAGCCGAACGCGATCCTCCACCGTCCGCCCGCGAGACGCGCGCGCTCGCGCCCGCTCCGGCCGGACCGTGCCTAGTCTCGGGGACGGCTGGCGGCGATCCAGTCACCGCGATCGACCGCGCCTCGCGCCATGCGCTCGATCAGCTCCCTCATGGTCTCGCGCAGATGGGTCGGCTGGTCGGCGATCCGCGACAGCATCATCAGCGTGCGGACCGGCGTCGGCTCGACGATCGGCCGAGCCGTGAGCACGCCCGCCTTCAGCTGCTCGCGCACGAGCACCTTGGGCGCGATCGTGCAGGCGAGACCCGTCTCCAGAGCGCCGAGCGTCGCGGCGATGGAGGCGAGCTGCAGGCTGGCCTTGCGCTCCAGCCGCGAGAAGGTTCCCGATCGATCGCTCAAGGCGCGAGACAGGGTGTTCGACCGCAGCAGCGCCAAGGGGAACCGCGCGATCTCGTCGAGCGCGATCGGCAGCGTCCCCTCGCCGATCAGGGCCGGCTTGCCGATGCAGAACAGCTCCTCCTGAAGCAGCGGCCTGCGGTTCGTGATCTCGTCGGGCGGCGGATTGTAGACCAGCGCCATGTCGGTCTCCCCGGCCACGAGGTTGGCGTAGGCGATGCCGGACAGGGCCTCGATGAGGATGAGCCGCACCTGCGGATGGTCCCGCATCACTGCGCCCAGGAGCTCGGTGCCGATCACCTTGATGACCGAGAACGGCATGCCGATCGCGATCTCGCCGACGAGATCGACGCTGGCCGAGCGCAGGTCGTTGCGCGCCTGCTCGATCGAGCGAAGGATGAAGCGGGCGTGCTCGTAGAGCCGCAGGCCGGCGGCGGTGGGCTCCATCCCGCGCGGCTTCCGCACGAAGAGCGCAGTGCCGAGCTCCTCCTCCAGCGCGACGATGTGGGCCGAGATCGCCGATTGCGCGACGTTGCAGTGGTTCGCGGCGTGAGACACGTTCCTGTGCTCGCATACCGCCTGAAAGTAGCGCAGCTGTCGAGCATCCATCGACGTTCTCTCGCTGGCGTTCTGGTTTTCAGATCGCGACGATCTGATTTAACTGTTTTTCCGCGACGAGCTCAATCGATACCGTCCCTGGAAGCTGAGGGGAGGGCCCATGCGCAAGAATTCGCCTCTGGACGGCATGCGCGTCGTCGAGATGAGCCACATGATCATGGGGCCCTCCTGTGGGATGTTCCTCGGCTTTCTCGGCGCGGAGGTGATCAAGGTCGAGCCGCCCGAGGGAGACAAGACGCGCAACCTGACCGGCATGGGGTCGGGCTTCTTCCCGACCTTCAATCGCGGCAAGAAGTCGGTCGTCCTCGACCTCGGGACCGAGGGAGGCCGCGCCGATCTCGAGCGGCTGCTTCGCACGGCCGACGTCTTCGTCGAGAACTTCCGCGACGCCTCGCTCGCGCGGATGGGATTTTCGCCCGACCAGCTCAGAGCCAGGTTCCCGGGGCTCGTCGTGGCGTCCTGCAAGGGTTTCCTGCACGGGCCCTACGAGAACCGCACGGCCATGGACGAGGTCGTGCAGATGATGACCGGCATGGCCTACATGACCGGCCCGACCGGCAGGCCTCTGCGGATCGGATCGTCGGCGAACGACATCATGGGCGGCCTGTTCTGCGCCTTCGGCGTGCTGGGCGAGCTCCTCCACCGCGAGAAGACCGGCGAAGGCGCGAACGTCCGCACCGGCCTGTTCGAGAACTGCCTCCTGCTCGTCGCCCAGCACATGGTGCAGTACGAGATCGAGGGCGTGGAAAGCCCGCCGATGCCCGAGCGCGTCTTCTCGTGGCCGGTATACGATATTTTCGAGACGCGGGAGGGTCGCCAGATCTTCGTCGGCGCGGTGACCGAGGGTCAGTGGGGCCAGCTCTGCCGGCTGCTCGAGCTCCGCGGGCTGCTCGACGACCCGACCCTGCAGACGCGCCCCCAGCAGATCGCGGCGCGCGACAGGACGCTTCCGGTCGTCGCCGATGCGATCCGCATGCGGGCCTTCGACGATCTCGTGGCTGCCTTCGAGGAGACGGGGATACCGTTCTCGCCGATCGCGCGTCCGGCGGAAATGTACGACGATCCCCACGTCAACAGGCCGGGCGGCCTGATGACGTCGCACTACCCGGACAAGAAGGACTTCCGCGCGCCCGGGCTGCCGTACACGGTCGACGGCGTGACGCCGTGCCCCGTCTCGCTCGATCTGCCCTCGATCGGGCAGCACACCGAGGACGTTCTCTCCCGGCTGCGCGAGGGGGCCTGAGATGCGCGCCATGTCCCCGTACCCGGCGGGGCGCCCCGTTCTCCGCGAGGTGGGCCTCCGCGACGGGCTGCAGCTGACGCGGAGCTTTCCCGCGACGACGGCGAAGGCCGAGTGGATCCGGCGCGAACACGCGGCCGGCGTCAGGCACTTCGAAGTCGGCTCCTTCCTGCCAGCCTCGCGCTTCCCTCAGTTCGCGGACGTCCGCGAGATCGTCGACCTCGTCTCGACGCTGGAGGGCGCGCATTCCGTCGGCCTCGTCCTGAACGAACGCGGGGCGCGCGACGCGCTGCAGGCCGCGGTCGACGAGATCACGGTCGTGCTCTCGGCCAGCGAGGCGCACAACCTGGCGAATGCGCACCGCTCTCGGGAACAGAGCCTCGCCGAGATCGCCACGACGGTGCGCCTGCGTGACGACGCCGGGAGCACGGCCATCGTCGGCGTCGGGATCGCGATGGCGTTCGGCTGCTCGCTGTCCGGCGACGTCGAGCCGGACGAGGTCGTCCGGCTGGCGGAGCGCTGCCTCGAAGCCGGCGCAGACATGATCGGCGTCGCCGATACGGTCGGGTTCGGCGGGCCGAAGCAGATCGCGGCGCTCTGCCGGCGCATGACCGCGCTCATGGGCGATCGGCCCTATGTCGTCCACCTGCACGACACCCGCGGGATGGGCGTCGCCAACGCCGCCGCCGCCCTCGACGCGGGCGCGCGGATCTTCGACGCCTCGCTCGGCGGCCTGGGCGGCTGCCCGTTCGCGCCGGGCGCGTCGGGCAACGTCGTCCTCGAAGACCTCGTCTACCTGTTCGAGACCTCCGGGAGCCCGACGGGGATCGACCTCGAGGCGCTGATCGGCATCCGCGGCATTCTCGAGCACGAGATGTCGGGGGAGCCGCTCCACGGAACGCTGGCCCGCGCGGGGCCGCCGCCGCTCTTCCGGTGGCGGGCTGCGTCGGCCTGACGAATCATAAAATCTGAGGGAGGAAACCCATGCTCAAGCCCGTCCTGACCGTATCGCTCCTCGTCTTGACCACCGGCGCCGCCACGGCGCAGGAAACGATGCGCTGCAGCCATCAGCTGCCGCCGCAGCACGCGGTGTCCGGCGTCATCGACCGCTGGGCGGAGGAGGTCGAGACGCTGAGCAACGGCGAGATCGACGTGCAGGTCTTCGGCGCGAACAGCCTCGTCGCGCCCCAGGAGAACATCACCGCGGTCGCTCGCGGCACGATCGAGTGCGCGTTCTCCGTGAACTTCCAATGGGGCCGGACGCTGCCGATCATGAACGTCACGCTCGCGCCGTTCGCGTTCCAGGATCTCGACATGTGGCGGGAATGGCCGAGCTCCGCAGCCGCCGCCTTCCTGGAGGAGAAGCTTCTCGAGAAGGGGCTGCGGAACGTGGCCTGGCTCTTCCAGACGAACCAGTCGGTGTTCACCTCGAACGGCGCGCATCTCGTCGCGCCGGAGGATTTCGAGGGGGTCAAGATCCGCGGCCTCACCCCGACCTTCGACGCGGCCCTCACCGCCATGGGAGCCGCCACCTCGGCGATGCCGGGGTCGGAGGTCTATCAGGCATTGGCGACCGGCGTGATCGACGCCGCGATCACCGACGTCGCCGCCGCCTACGCGCGGAAGTACTACGAGGTGCAGGATCACATGACCCAGTCCCCGGTCATTTCGGTCTACTTCCACGGCTACGTGAACCCCGCATTCTACGACGGGCTGTCGGACGGCGCCAAGGCGGCGCTCGACGAGGCCGGCCTCGAGGCCGCGCTCTGGGCCGTGGACGCCGCCGAGCAGGCGGTCGCGGAGGCTCCCGATCTGCTCCGCGCCGAGGGCGTGGCGCTGCACGTCGCGACGCCCGAGGAGAACGCGGCGCTCGAAGCCGTGATGCGCCCGGCCTTCGACGCGGCGTTCGAGAAGGAGGCCGGCGAGGACACGCGGCGGCTTCTGGAACTCCTCGACCAGATGTAAGGGGCGGGATCGGTGACCGAGATCCGGAACCGCGAGGAGGTCGCGCCGACCTCCTCTCCCCGCCGGGCGGCGCACGGGCCGCTTTCCTGGCTGATCCTCGCGGCCGCCGCCGTGAGCTGCGGCATCGTTCTCGTGGCGCTGGGCGTCATCCTCTACGCCGTCGCGTGGCGCTATCTGCTCGGGCGGCCGGTCAACTGGGCCGACGAGCTCAACGGCTATCTCATCGTCGCGATGGTGATGTTCGGGATCGGCGCCACCCTGCTCCGGGACGGCCATATCGGCATCGATCTTCTGACCGCGAGCGCGTCACCGCGCATCGCGCGCAGGCTCGGCGTCTACGCGAACGCCGCCGTGTTCGTCGTGGCCTGCCTGCTGGGCTGGTCGGCCTGGCATACCGTCGCGTTCAACCGCGCCTTCGGCAGCTACTCGTCCGGCTACCTGCAGGTCGAGATCTGGATCGTTCAGGCGCCGATGATCGCCGGCGCGGCGTTCCTCGCGCTCGCGGCCCTGATCAACATTCGGCGCGCATGTCGCGGGGCGCCGAGATGATCCCGTTTCTGCTCCTGGTCGGGCTGCTTCTGCTGCTTCTTTCGGGCATGCCCATCTTCGCGGCGCTGATGCTCGCGGGCAGCGTCGTTCTCTTCGTGTTCGAAGGCAGCGTGGAGAGCATCGCCGATACGGTGTTCTGGCACCTCAACAAGCCGATCCTGATGACGATTCCGCTCTTCGTCTTCATGGCGCAGGTGATGATCCGCGCCGGGGTCGTCGACGATCTCTTCGAGCTCGCCAACACGGTGATCGGTCACGTGAAGGGCGGTCTCGGCGTGGCCACCGTTCTCTCCTGCACGATCTTCGCCGCGATCTCGGGCTCGTCGGTGGCGACGGCGCTCTCGATCGGGTCGACCGCCATCCCGCAGATGAAGAAGTTCGGCTATCCCGAACGCAACGCGCTCGGCGTCGTGGCGGCAGGCGGCACGCTCGGGATCCTGATCCCCCCGTCGGGGCCGATGATCCTCTACGCCGTCGTGGCCGACGCCTCGATCGGCGCGCTGTTCCTGGCCGGCATCGTCCCCGGCATCCTCCTCGCCGTGGTCTTTGCGCTCTACTGCATGGTGCAGGCGCGTCGCGGCGCCGTGGCCGAGAGCCCGCCCTTCCCGGGCTGGTGGAAGGTGACCCGCGCGCTGCGGCAGGCGTTCTGGGCCGTCGCGATGCCGCCGGTCGTCATGGGCGGCATCTATGCCGGCATCTTCACCGCCGCCGAGGCCGCCGCCGTCGGCTCCCTCTACGCCCTCTTCGTCGCGCTGGTGATCTATCGCGGACTGGGGCTCGAGAAGCTCCGGCAGTGCGCCTGGGAGACGATGCACACCTCCACCATGGTCCTGGCGATCATCGCCGGGGCGGCCGTGTTCGGCCACGCGATCAACATCATCCGGCTGCCGAGCCAGGTCTCGGAGTGGATCGTGGCGATGGAGCTCGGTCAGCTCGGGTTCATGCTTCTCGTCATGGCGATCGTCTTCGTGATGGGGATGTTTCTAGAGAGCATCGCGATCATCCTGATCACGACGCCCATCCTCCTGCCGTCGATGCTGGCGCTGGACGTCGACCCGATCTGGTACGGCGTCCTGTTGATGATCAATCTCGAGCTCGCGATGATCACGCCGCCCGTCGGCATGAACCTGTTCGTGATCAAGGGGATCACCAACGCGCGGCTCTCGGAGGTCATCCGCGGCAGCTTGCCGTTCGTCGCGCTGATGCTGATCGGCATGCTCGCGATCCTCGCATTCCCGCCGATCGCGACGTGGCTGCCCCTGCAGGCCGGGTTTCGGTTCTGAGCGCCGGGGATCTCGCACGGCGCGCGCGCTCCCACTCGCGACGTCTCGCGCGGGGCGCGGGCGGGTCGCGACGAAGGCGCCCACGAGGACGAAGAGCGCGGCGAGACCCGCGGCGATCCTCCAGTCCCGCGTCGTCGCGACCGCGACGGCGTAGGAGAGGGCGAGCGCGAGGAACGCGGTGCGCTCGGCCTGCGCGGAAATCGCGCGCTCGTCCTGCCAGGCGCGCAGGGCGGGGCCGAAGCGCGGGTCGGCGCGCAGGCGCTCCGCCAGGGCGGGGCTCGAGCGCGCGAAGCTCCAGGTCGCGAGGATCACGAACGGCGTCGTCGGGACCAGCGGCAGCGCGACGCCGATCGCCGCGAGGGCGAGCGCCGCGGTTCCGAGCGCGCGGAGGAGGAGGATGGTCGGCATCGTCGGCTCCGGAAGGTCCGGGTGCGCCCTCGACGGGGGCGGCGCCGGATCAGACGAGGAGCACGACGGCGACCGTTCCGACCGCGGTCCATACCAGCGCGTTCACCAGCATCCGGAGGAGGTCGCGATTGTTCTCCTCGCCGACGCCCGCCGCGTTGCAGACCGCATCGCCGGGCCCGAGGAAAACGGCTTCGATCAGTCTCTTGGCCATGTCGGCCTCCCGCCTGCGCCGATGGCGCCGTTGAAAAAGAGGTATGTTCGATGCCTATTTTCGGCGAGAAGCGCCCGTTCGCAATTCGGTAGTCGCCCTTAGGAGGCGAGATCGGCCGATCGGCTCATGATGGGCGGCGCCGAGCCGGCGTCGCACAGAGCCGCCTCCGCCGGCGCCGCGTTGACATCGGCGCACGAGCGGTTAAGTGAGTGAGTGCTCACTAACAAGGGTATCGAGATGCGCTCCCGTAAGCCAGCGGACGTCCGCAAGACCGAGATCGTCGACGCGGCGCTGGACCTCGCCGACGCCGTCGGGCCGGAACGGCTCTCGACCGAAGCCGTCGCCGACGCCGTGGGGCTGACGCAGCCCGGGATCTTCCGCCATTTTCCGAGGAAGCAGGACCTCTGGGAGGCGGTGGCGCAGCGCATCGGGGCGATGATGGAGGCGCGCTGGCAGGCCGCGCGCGACGGCGCGGCGACGCCGCTCGACGAGATTCAAGCACTGATCGAGGCTCAGCTGCGGCTCGTTCAGGGCACGCCGGCGATCCCGGCGATCCTGTTCTCCCGGGAGCTGCACGTCCGTAACGAGGGGCTGCGCACGATCTTCCACGGCCTTCTCGACCGGTTCCACCGCACGATCGCGGAGCTGGCGGAGAAGGCGCGCGCCGAGGGCGCCCTGCGCGCGGACGTCGATCCGCAGGACGTCGCCTTCCTCACCATCGCGCTCGTCCAGGGACTGGTCGTGCGCTGGTCGGTCAGCGCGCGAGGCTTCGACCTCGCCGCCGAGGGCTCGCGCCTCGCGCGCCGCCAGCTCGCGCTGATGAACGCCGACGGGGGAGACGCCCGATGAAACGGCTCGGCCTCGCCCATTTCCTCGCGCCGATTCTGGTCGCCGCCGGCGTGGCGGTCGTGCTCGTCTCGCGCGCTCCCGGTCCCGAGCGCGAGGACGCCGCCGCCGTCGCCGTGCCGGTGCGCACCGCCGTCGCCGAAAGGGAGGCGGTCCGCCCCGTGGCGCGCGGCTGGGGCGACGCGCGCGCGAGCGAGACCTGGACCGCGGTGGCCGAGGTGAGCGGCGAGGTCGTCTTCCGCCACCCCGATCTCGAGCCCGGCCGCATGATCGCCGAGGGTACGACGGTTCTCGAGATCGACCCGTCCGACTACCGCCTCGCTATCGCCCAGGCCGAGGCCGACCTCTCCGCCCTCTCGGCCGAGGCGGCGCAGCTCGACGCCGAGGAGGAGAATACGCGCCGCATCCTCGCGCTCGAGGAGGAGCGGCTCGCGCTGGCGGAAGAGGATCTCGGGCGGGTCCGGCAGCTGGTCGAGCGGGGAACCCTGCCGCAGGCGCGCCTCGACGAGCAGGAGCGCGCGACGCTCCAGATCCGCCGCACGGTCGCCGAGCTGCGCAATGCGCTCGCTCTCCTGCCCTCGCGGCGCGATCGCCTCGCCGCGCAGGCCGAGCGGGTCGAGGCGGCGCTCGCCCGTGCGCGCCGGGACCTCGCGCATACCGAGATCGCCGCCCCGATGGATATCCGAGTCCGGACGGTCGAGATCGAGCGCTTCCAGTTCGTGAACGTCGGCCAGCGGCTCGCCACCGGCGACGGGGTGGCGCAGGCGGAAGTCGTGGCGAAGGTGCCGCTCGACGCCTTCGTGCGCCTGCTCGGCTCGATCGGCGAGGACGCGCTCGACCCGCTGGGCGCGCTCCGGCACGGGCCGGCCGAGCACATCGAGGCCGAGCTGCGTCTCGTCGCCGACCCGAGCCAGGTCTGGCAGGGGCGCGTCACCCGGGTCGAGGGCGCGCTCGACCCGCGCGCGCGGTCCGTCCAGGTCGTGGTGAGCGTCGACGATCCCTATGCCGGCGCCGCGCCGCCCGTGCGGCTTCCCCTCGTCCCGAACATGTACGTCGAGGCGACGCTGACCGGGCGGCCGTTCCCGCCGCAGGTCGTGGTGCCGGAGGAGGCGGTCCATCGCGGCGACACGGTCTACGTCCGCGACGACGACGGGCGCCTCGTGGTCCGGAAGGTCGCGGTCGCCTTCCGCCAGGACGGACGCGCGGTGCTGACCGACGGCCTTCGCGAGGGAGAGGTCGTCGTCCTCGACGACCTCGCGCCCGCGATCCCGGGCACGCCGCTGGCGGCCGCGGAGGATGCGCCGTGATCCGCTGGTTCGCCGCTCATCCGACCGCCGCGAACCTGCTGCTCGTCCTCTTCGTCGCGGCCGGGATCTTCGCCGCGCCCGGGCTGAAGCGGGAGACCTTTCCCGATTTCCGTCCGGTCGAGGCGGAGGTCGTCGTCGTCTACCGCGGCGCGGCGGCGGGGGATGTCGAGGACGCGGTCTGCCGGCCGCTCTGGAACGCGCTGCAGAGCCTGGAAGGCCTGGAGGAGATGACCTGCGTCGCCCAGGACAACCGGGCGCGCGCCGTGGCGACGATGCGCGCCGGCGGGGACGCCCTGCGGTTCCTCGGCGACCTGCGCACCGAGGTCGCGGCGATCGACGACCTCCCGGAGCGCGCCGAGGCGCCGGAGGTGCGCGAGCTGCACCGCACCGATCCCGTCGCCTCCGTGGCGATCCGGGGCGACCTGCCGGCGCGGGATCTCGACCGCGTCGCCCTCGACCTGCGCGACCGGATCGCGGCCCTGCCGGAGGTGGCGCGCGTGGACGTGAGCGGGATCGGCACGCGCCAGCTCCGGGTGGAGGTTCCGCGGGCCGTGCTCGCGCAGCACGGCCTGACGGCGGCGGGTCTCGCCGCGACGATCGCGGCGCAGAACGTCGACCTGCCGGCGGGCACGCTCGAGACGCCGGCCGCGGACGTACGCCTGCGCTTCACCGAGGAACGGCGCAGCGCGCGCGCCCTCGGCCGCATCCCCGTCCTCAGCCCGCCCGGCGGCGGCGTGCTGACGCTCGGCGAGATCGCCACGATCACCGAAGACTACGCGCCCGCGGAGGAGCAGGCTTTCGTGAATGGGCAGCGCGCGGTCCTGCTCGCCGTGCACAAGCCGCTCGAGGCGGACGCGCTGCGCGCCCTCGAGAGCCTGACGGCTCTCGTCGCGGCGGAGGACGCGGCGCGTCCCGACGCGCTCGGGCTCGAGGTGGTGCAGGACACGACCAGCATCGTGCGCGATCGGCTCGCCATGCTGGTCGAGAACGGCGCGATCGGCCTCGTGCTCGTCCTCGTCGTGATGAGCGCCTTCTTCCGGCCGCGCTACGCGCTCTGGGCCGCGATGGGGCTTCCCGTCGCGATGCTCGGGGCCTTCGTCGCCATGGCGCTGCTCGGGCTGTCGCTGAACATGATGACGCTCGTCGCGCTTCTGATGGCGATCGGGATCGTGATGGACGATTCGATCGTGATCTCGGATTCCGTGGCCGTCTCCGTCGCCCGTGACGGCGTGACGCTCGACGCCGTCGTCGAGGGCGTGCGCGCGGTCGCGCCCGGCGTCGCGTCCTCGTTTCTGACGACCGTCGCCGTGTTCGCCCCGCTCGCGTTCCTCGCCGGCGAGCTCGGCGCGGTGCTCGAGGTCCTGCCCGCCGTCCTCGTCGCCGCTCTCGCGGCGAGCCTCGTCGAGGCCTTCTACATCCTGCCGCATCACCTCCTCCATGCGCTGAAGGGCGGCGAGCAGAGGACGTCCGCGGCGCGGCGGCGCTTCGAGGCGGCCTTCGAGACGATCCGCGAGCGGGGCGTCGGCCGGATGGCCGACCTCGCCATCGCCCGGCGCTATCTTGTCGCCGGCCTCGCGATCGCGGCCGTCATCGGGACCGCCGGCGCCGTCGCGGGCGGCGTGGTGAAGCGCGAGGCGATGCCGGACGTCGACGGCGACGTGCTCGAGGCCCGCATCCTGATGCCGCAGGGCACGCCGCTCGCCCGCACCCGGGAGGTCGCCGACGACGTCGTCGCGGCGCTCGCCGAGGTCGATCGCGCGCTGACGCCCGCGCAGCCCGGTGAGCGGCCGCTCGTCGTGCGAACCATCACCCGCTTCAACTACAACCCGGCGGCCGGGGAGAGCGGCGCGCACGTGGCCACCGTCTCCGCCGATCTCCTGAGCGCCGAGACGCGCACCATCGCCCTCGACGAGCTGATCGCGCGCTGGCGCACGGCGATCGGCCCGGTTCCGGGCGTGAGCTCTCTCGTCCTGGCGGAGCCGGGCATCGGCCCGCAGGGCGTCGCCGTGGAGCTGCGCCTGTCGGGCCCGGATCTCGACGTGCTGCACGGCGCGGCCCGGGCGACGCTCGCCGAGCTCGTGCGCTATCGCGGGGTGCGCAACGCCTCGGTCGACCTGCGCCCCGGCAGGCCCGAATTGCGGCTGACCCTCGCGCCCGGCGCGGAGGCGCTCGGGCTCACCGCGTCGGACGTCGCGGGGCAGCTGCGCGCCGCCTTTCTCGGAACCACCGTCGCGACGGTGCGCGAGGGCGACGTCGCGCACGAGATCGAGATCGTGCAGGCGGGGCGGGATCGTGACGCGCGCGCGGATCTCGAGGATTTCACCGTGGCCCTGCCGGACGGCGCGAGCGTGCCGCTCTCGACGGTGGCGCGGATCGAGGAGGCGCGGGGATGGTCGGCCGTGACGCATGTCGACGGCGTGCGCACGATCACCGTGCAGGCCGACGTCGACGTCCGCCGCGGCAATGCGGACGCGATCGTGCGAGCGCTGACGGAAGAGTTCCTGCCGGAGCTCGTGCGGGAGACGCCGGGGGTGCGCTTCGCGGTCGGGGGCCAGAGCGCGAACTCGGCGGAGACCGTCGCCTCCATCCTGCGCGGGTTCCTGATCGGGCTCGTCGGGATCTTCGTGGTGCTGTCCTACGGCTTCCGCAGCTATCTGGAGCCGTTGATCGTGATGGCGGCGATCCCGCTCGCCTTCATCGGCGCGATCTGGGGCCACGTCCTGACGGGCTTCGACATCTCCATGCCCTCGCTCGTCGGCACCGCGTCCCTCGCCGGGATCGTCGTCAACAACGCGATCCTGCTCGTGCACGTGACCCGCGAGCGTGTCGCCGACGGCCTGTCGATGGCCGAAGCGGCGGGGGCGGCCGCGCGGGCGCGCTTTCGGCCGATCTTCGTGTCCGTGTCGACCACGATCATGGGATTGGCGCCGCTCCTGCTCGAGACCAGCACCCAGGCCCAGACGCTCAAGCCGCTGGTGATCTCGGTGGTCTTCGGCCTCCTCGCCTCGACCGTCCTGATCCTGCTCGTGCTCCCCGCCTTCTACGCGATCCTCGGCGATTTCGGCGCCGCGCGCGTCGAGACGAAGGAAAGACCATGACCCGGAACCGGATTCTCGGCGGCGTCGCCGTCGTCTTCGGCCTGACGACGCTGTTCTCCGGCGGCGCGGTGCTGTTCGGTCCCGAGGAGACCCGCAGCGCCGCGGGCGCCATCGTCCCCGCGGTGCTGTGGTTCAACTTCCTCTCCGGCTTCGTCTACGTGCTCGCCGGGATCGGCGTCTTTCTCGCGAGACCCTGGGGCAGGGCGCTCGCCGGTCTCCTCGCCGGCGCGCTCGCCGTCCTGACCGCCTACTTTCTCTGGCACGTCGCCGCCGGGGAGCCATGGGAGACGCGCACCCTCGCCGCGCTGATCCTCCGCCTCGCCTTCTGGATCGCGGTCGCCGTCCTGGCGCGAGGCGGCCCGCCTGCGCGAGCGACCGCCGGCGCGGGGAGCGGCTGACGGGAGCGCGGCCCGGCGCCCGGGGGCGGTGGAGCGGAACGCCCGCACCGCCGCCCGGACCCCTCAGCGCGATTGCTCGAGCACGTAGACGTGCGGCGCGCCCTCCGGCAGCGTCTGCGGCGTGAGCTCCATCTCCGGACCGCCGATGCGGGTGATCGTCTCCGGCGGTCGCCGCGCGAGGAAGGTGTCCACCGGCTCTATCGGGAGCACGCCGCGCGGGCTGTGATAGTGCATCGGGATGATCGCCCGTGGCCGGATCGCCGCGATGGCGGCGTCGAGATCGTCGAGCGCGATCGTCGCGTGCGCGCCGGTCAGCGCGAGGAGCAGGTCGACCCGCCCGGCCAGCGCCTCGAGATGCGCCGGCTCCATGGGATTGCCGATGTCGCCCATGTGCAGCACGCGGACGCCGCCCAGGGTGAAGTGGTAGAGCGCGTTCGCGTCCGGGTCGCGCCCGTAGTCGAAGGTCATGCTCTCCATCGCCGGATACGAGCGGATCGTCAGCCCCGACACCGTCGCGCCCTCCGGCGGCAGCGCCAGCGCGTCGACCACGACGGGGTCGCCGCCGACGTGGCTCGGGTCGGAGTGGAAGGCGTCGGTGGCCGAGCTCATGATCACGATGTCCGCCGGCTCCTCGATCGGATCGAAGCCCGACTTGCCCGGGCCGGGCGTGTAGGGGTCGGTCACCACCGACAGGCCGTCGCCCTCCAGGCGGAAGCTCGCATGGGCGTAGAACTTGATCTTCACCGGGGTGTCCTCCTCCTCGATCGGGCGGCGTTGTTCCTCCCGCCGGCGAACGGCTCCCGGCAGGCGACGCGCTCGTCCTGGCGCACCGAGAACGCTTTCCGGTGCGGCGCGGCGATCGGTTCACCCGGAGCGGGCGCGTCATCCCGGTCTCGTAGAACAGGAACGTGCCCGGTTCGAGACGCGCGGACCGGCCGACCCGGTCGCGACAGGCTTCCTGGGAGATCGCGAGAGGGCCGTCAGGCCTCGTCGCGCTCGAGAAGTCGCCGGATGCGGCGTTCGACCAGACGCAGGTCCGCGTCGCGCACCGTCGGCAGCAGCGCGCGGGCGCGGCGCACGTCGGCGTAGGAGACGTCGGCGACGACGAGCTGCGGCTCGGCGCCCGCCTTCGCCAGGATCCTGCCGCGCGCGTCGAGAATGCAGGAGCCCCCCCAGAAGCGCACCCCCTCGCGTGCGCCGCAATGGTTCGCCATCACCACCGGCAGGCCGTAGGTGAGCGCGCAATGGCGCAGGTTGACGTCCCAGCCGATGTCGTTGGCGAAATCGTCGCCCACCGCGTCCGTCGCCGAGGCGACCGGAACGGCGAAGACCGTCGCGCCCTCGAGCGCGGCGAGCCAGGGCAGCGCCGGGTTCCAGGTATCGGCGCAGATCATGGTGGCGAGGCGCCAGGGCCCGCCGAGATCGACGCAGCGCGAGCCCCCGCCGCGGCCGAAATGCTTCGCGTCCGCGAGCCGGCCGTAATTGGCGAGCGAGGTCTTGCGGTGGACGCAGAGCACCCGGCCGCCGTGCAGAAGCGCCTGGGAGGCGTAGAAGACGCCGCCGTGGCTCTCCTCGACGAAGCCGACGGAGACGTGCATGTCGCCGGCCGCGGCGGCGAGCTCCTGGAGCTCCGGCGCGTCCGCCGACAGCGCCAGCGCGAGCACGTCGAAGGAGAGCTGGTAGTCGGTGAGCGACAGCTCCGGAAACAGGAGGAGATCGACGCTCTCGCGCCGCGCGTCCTCGATCCAGGCGAGATGGGCCGCGAGGTTACCGGGAACGTCCCCGGCACGGGCCTCGAACTGGGCGGCGGCGAGACGAAGCGCGCGCATGGGCGAAGCTTTCGAAAGGGGCGGCGCACCACGCGCCGCCCGTAAGGCCGATCTTCGATCGAACCGCGTCCGCGGTCAGATCAAGCCCTCCTCTTGCAAGAACGAGGCCGCTACGTCCTCGACCGAGCGCTTGTCCACGTCGACCGCGGCGTTGAGGCGGGCCATCGTGGCGTCGTCGAGCTCGGCCGAGAGCGCGTTGAGGAGATCGGCCAGCGACGGGTTGGCCTCGAGCGTCTCGGCGCGCACGACGGGCGTCAGGGCGTAGGCCGGGAAGTAGCCGAGATCGTCGGCGAGCACGACGAAGTCGAAGGCCGGGATGCGCCCGTCGGTGGCGAAGACGAGCCCGACGTCGACCTGCTCGTCGCGCAGCGCCTGATAGACGAGGCCCGTATCCATGCGCACGATGTTGGCGCGACCGAAGGAGAAGCCGTAGGTCTCCTCCAGCGGGCCGAGCCCGTCGGCGCGCGCGTAGAACTCGGCGTTCGAGGCGAAGCTGACGTCCTCGCCCGCATTGACCTTGCCGGCGAGATCGGAGATGGCGGCGATGCCCTTCTCCTCGGCGTCGGCGCGGCGCATGGCGAAGGCGTAGGTGTTGTTGGCGGCCGACGGATCGAGCCAGACGAGGCCCTTCTCCGCGTCGAGCCGCTTGACGGTCTCGTAGGTCTGCGCGGCGTCCATGCGCTCCTCGACCTTGTTGAAGGTGATGAGCGAGGTCCCGGTGTACTCCCAGTAGACGTCGATCTGGCCGGCCTCCTGGGCCTGGCGCAGCGGCGCGGTGCCGAGGCCGGCGCGCTTGTCGACGGAAAAGCCGTTCTCGGCGAGCAGGCGGCTCGTCATCTCCGCCATCAGCTGCTGCTCGGTGAAGTTCTTGCCGCCGACGACGATCTCCGCCGCCGAGGCCGCGCCCGCGCCGGCCACCAGGCCGGTCGCGAGCGCCGCGATCCTGAACAGACCCTTGATCCGCATTGTCGTTCCCCTCGATTCTCGAAACGGCGCCGTTCGGGCGCCATCGCCCGCTCGCTGAGCATCGTCGCGTCCACCGACCGGTGGGACGATGCTCTCTTATGACCGTGGTCAAGGGTGGTAGTCGAGCGGCTCGGGCCCGCGCCTTTGCGCAGGGTGAGATTGCCAGTCGGCAGCGAGGTGACGGGACGGTCCTGAAGACGACGGTCGATCAAGCTCTTATCCGCGGGTTGGTTACCGCACTTCCGTAATCCGTCTCGGGCCATCCCTGTCTAGCGTCGGGCGTCGAGCTGGTGCTCGGCCACATAGAGCATACGGGAGTTCCCCACCGTAGCCGTCCCGTCGCCTCGCTGCCGCGATTGTCGTCAGCGGTCACGATCTCGGTGGGGCTCGAGACATCGATGTCGTCGGCCGAGCGAGCGGTGTCATCATCATCGTCGACCTCCGTCACGCGGCCTGGCGCGGCTCGACCTCGCGGCCGATCGCCCAGAGGAAGGCGGCCATCTCGCGGGCGATCGCCGCGGTCACGACGGGCGCCTTCTTGCCGCCCGTCGTCATCCGGCGGTAGCGCTTGCTCAGGCGGACCTGCGCCTTCCAGGCGATGTCGCGCACGGCCTTGGGCAGGTTCTCCAGACGCCTTCGGATCGTCTCGGTGACGCGCGCCGGGTGGCGATAGCTCCAGGCGCCCTCGACCAGGACACGCCTGGCCCGACGATTGCCGGCGAGCGTGAGCGCGCCGCGCTTCACGCTCTCGCCCGTCGAGCGCTCGGAGGGCACCAGCCCGAGGAAGGCCATGAGCTGGCGCGGGTCGTCGAAGCGGCGCACGTCCCCGACCTCGACGGCGAAGGTGGCGGCGACGAGGAGCGAGACGCCGCGCATCGCCTGGTAGGCGGCGACCAGCGGCGCCATCGACCAGGACGGCACCAGCTCCTCGATATGGGCATCGAAGCGCTCGAGCCGCTCACCGGCATCGCGCTCGGCGTCGACGTGATCCTGGAAGACGATCTGCTGGGCGGAATGCTCGAACTTCTGGGCGGCGAGCCAGCGCCTGTGGGCGGCGCTCCAGCGCTTCCGGCCCGTGAAGATCCGGCCGTGGCGCAGCAGGAAGGATTGCAGCTGCTGGCGCTTCTTGCGCAGGTCCTCGCTCGCCGCTTCGCGGGCGCGGACCAGATCGCGCATCGCCTCGTGCACGTCGTCGGGCACCCAGATGCCCGTCAACTCGCCGGCGCGCAGCAGACGCGCCAAGGTGACCGCATCGCGCCGGTTCGTCTTCACCCGCTCGCCGGGACGCTTGGGGATCAGCGAGGGCGCCACGACCTCGCAGACGTGCCCCATCGCGGTGATCTGCCGGTGCAGCCCGTAGCCGGTCGGGCCGGCCTCGTAGCAGACGTGCAGGCGCCCGTATTTCTTCTCAAGCTTGCGCACCAGGCGCTCGACCGCCGCCGGCGTCGCCTCGATCTCGCCGAGGTAGCGCACCTCGCCGGTCCGGCCGCCTTCGGCCACGGCGACCGCGTGCTTCTCCTTCGCGACGTCGACACCGACGAAGACGGTGCTATCCTCTCCCATGGTCCGCCCTCCTTTGCTTGGGGCTCGGCTCGGCGATCCCGAGCAACCCCCGTTAAGCTCAAGCTCGCAAAGGCTAAGGGCGGGCCGCCCCTCGCACCACGGTCATAACGTCTAGCGCAGCGGATTCACGCCCCGCGGGACGAGCCAGAGCTGAGCCTGGCCCACCGCGAGATCCACGCAGACGGCGAGCAGCGCCGTCGGTATCGCGCCGGCGAGGAGCATCGACGGGTCCATCAGGTCGATGCCCGTGAAGATCAGCTCCCCCAGGCCGCCGCCCCCGACGAGGAAGGCGAGCGGCACCGTGCCGACGTTGATGGTGAGCGCCGTGCGGATGCCGGCGAAGATCACGAAGAGCGCGTTGGGCAATTCCACCGCGACGAGGGTGCGCCACGGCGTCATGCCCATGCCGCGGGCGGCCTCGACCAGGTGCGGCGGAACCATGCGCAGGCCCGCCATCGTATTGAGCACGACGGGAAGCAGCGTGAGCACGAACAGTCCCACGATCGCCGCCGGCGCGCCGATGCCCACGACCGTCATGGCGAGCGCGAGCAGCGCCAGAGTCGGGATCGTGGTGCCGAGCGAGACCACCTGCGTGATCGCGTCGGCGGCGCCGCGGAAGCGCTCGCGGGTGAGCAGGACGCCGATCGGCACGCCGACGAGGATCGCGAGCGCACCGGAGATCGCCATCAGCTGGAGGTGCTGGCCGGCGAGATAGACGATGTCCTCCTGCCAGCGCAGGATCCCGGGCAGGAGCCCGCTCGCCCAGGCGAGCGCGCCGGCTGCGAAGGCGCCGATCACCAGGGCGAGCCGCAGGGAGGAGGCGAGCGCGGGGGCCATGGCTCAGGCGTTCCTGTAGGTCGCGCCGAGGAGATGGGTGATGCCTCGCTGGGTGACGGTGCCCTTGTAGAAGCCGTCGTCGTCGACGACGGCGAGCCAGGTGACGTCGTGCGTGAACATCAGCGAGACGGCGGTGCGCAGGTCGTCGCCGAGCCTCACGGTGGCGGGGAGCTTCTCGTGGTGCTCGGAGACGAGCCCCTTGCGGTCGCAGGCCTCGCGCCGGACCATGCCGCGGGCGCGCCCGCGCGGGCCGACCATGACGATGCTGACGTGGCCGTGCTCGGCCATCAGCGCGCGGGCGGTCTCCAACGTGTCCTCGCCGCGCACGACGGGCCCGTCGCGCGCCACCGCGTCCTCGACCCGGATCAGGCGCAGCCGCTTGAGCGTGCGGTCGGCGCCGACGAAATCGGCGACGAAGGAATCGATCGGGTGCGCCAGGATCGTGTCGGGCGCGTCGTACTGGATCAGGCGCCCGTCGCGGAAGATGGCGACGTGGGTGCCCATCTTCACCGCCTCGTCGATGTCGTGGCTGACGAACACGACGGTCTTCTTCAGCTGCGCCTGCAGCTTCATGAACTCGTCCTGGATCACCTCGCGGTTGATCGGGTCGATGGCGCCGAAGGGCTCGTCCATCAGGAGCACCGGCGGATCGGCGGCGAGGGCGCGCACCACGCCGACGCGCTGCTGCTGTCCGCCGGAGAGTTCCTTGGGATAGCGCTTGAGGTAGACGGCCGGATCGAGATTGACCATCTCGAGCAGCTCCGCCGCCCGCCGGCGCGAGGACGTTCGGTCCCAGCTCAGCAGGTCCGGCACGACGCAGATGTTGTCCTCGACGGTCTTGTTCGGGAACAGGCCGATCTGCTGGATGACGTAGCCGATCGAGCGGCGCAGCTTGACCTCGTCGATCTCGGCCGTGTCCCGCCCGCCGATGCGGATCGACCCGGAGGTGGGCGGGATCAACCGGTTGATCATCTTCATCGTGGTGGTCTTGCCGCAGCCGGAGGGCCCGAGCAGGACGCACACGGCGCCTTCGGGGACCTCCATGTCCACGGCGTCGACCGCCTTGACGGAGCCGAACATCTTGGTGACGCGGTCGAGGCGGATCATGGCGGGGCTCAGCTGCGAAGGCCGGGGGAGGTCAGGGCGCGCTGCAGGGCGAGCAGGGCCTGGTCGGCGAGGATGGCGAGCACGCTCACGGCGATCGCGCCGGTGAGGAGCTGGCGCACGTCGGTCTGGGAGATGCCGCGCGAGATGAAGGTGCCGAGCCCGCCCGCGCCGATGTAGGTGGCGATGGCCCCGATCGCGATCGTGAGCACCACGGCGTTGCGCACGCCCGAGAAGATCACCGGCACCGCGATGGGCAGCTCCACCCGCGCGAGCCGCTCGAGCCCCGTCATGCCCATGCCGCGCGCGGCCTCGCGCAGGGCGGGGTCGACGTTCATGATCGCGGTGTAGGTGTTGCGGATGATCGGCAGCTGCGAATAGAGCACGAGCGCGATCACGGCCGGGACGTAGCCGATGCCGTGGCCGATCTTGGAGAGGATCGGGATCAGGAGCCCGAACAGCGCGATGGACGGGATCGTCATCACGATGGCCGCGACGTAGAGAACCGCGTCGGCGGCGGCCTTGGACTGGGTGATCGCGACGCCGAGCGGCACGCCGGTGAGGATCGCGATCCCCACCGCGACGGCGACCATGGAGACGTGCTCCAGCGTCAGCCGGCCGATCAGGGCCCAGTTGTCGTTGATGAAGAGCAGCGTCTCCATGCCCGGAACCCCTCGGGAAGGACGCTCGAGGCGGCGTCGCGATGACGCATATTCCGGAGAACGTGGCGCGGCGCTCGTCGCGATTACGACGTCGTCGGATCGAATTCCGACGCGTCGCTGATCTGACGCTCCGGACGGCTCGCCCGCGCGCGGGACGGAGCCTTGCGTGCATCCGAGGGGCGCATGCCGCACAGGCGCTTGTACCAGCTGGCGAAGTGGGAGGTGGAGGTGAAGCCCGCCGCGATCGCGACCTCGATGACCGGCCGGTCGGAATAGAGCAGCAGCTCGCGCGCCCGCTCGATGCGCAGCTGCATGTAGTAGCGCAGCGGGGTCATGCCGCAATTGCGCAGGAACAGGCGCTCCAGCTGGCGCGGGCTCAGGCCCACGCGCTTGGCGATGGCGGGGAGCGGCACCGGCGCCTCGATCTGCCGCTGCATCAGCGCGATCGCCTGGCGCAGCTTCGGCGGCAGCAGCGCGAGCGCCTCCTGCGCGCCGCCCCGCTGCTCGTCGGCGGAGGCGCGGATGCGGTCGTGGTGGAACTGGTTGGCGACGAAGCGGGCGTGATCCGCGCCGAAGCGATCGGCGATCAGCTGCAGCATCATGTCCATCGCGGCCGTTCCGCCCGAGCAGGTCAGCCGCTCGCGGTCGATCTCGAACACGGCGGCCGAGCAGGCGAGATCGGGAAACTCCTCGCGGAAGGCGGGGCGGTTCTCCCAGTGGATGGTACAGCGGTAGCCGTCGAGGAGCCCCGCGCGGGCGAGGAGATACGCGCCCGTCGACAGCGATCCGATCGCGATGGGCCGGCGCGCCGCCTTGCGCAGCGCGGCGAGGTAGGCGCGCTCGTCCGGGAGCTGGATGCGCAGCCCCCCGCAGACGAAGAGCGCGCTCGCCTCGTCCAGCGCGGACTCGAGCGGCTCCGCCGGGAGCGGGATGCCGTTCGAGGCCGCCACCGGCGCGCCGTCGAGCGATGCCAGGCGCCAGCGGTAGGCGTCCGCGCCGACGAGCCGGTTGAGCGCCCGCAGCGGCTCGACGGCCGATGCGAGGCTCATCATCGACAGCCCCGGCACCAGGAGGAACACGATCGTCTGCTCGACGATGTCAGCGCCGCGATCCAACCGACGTCTCCCTCGCGACGCTCAGCTCCACGGGAACGGGCTCTTCGAGACGGGGTGGAGCTCGCCGCGCGCGTAGCGCGCATGGCGGAACGGCGCGAGGAGCGCGCTCTCGCCGCCCAGAACCTCCCCGGCGACCAGCTCGCCCACCCCGATCATCTTGTAGCCGTGGTTCGAATCCGCGATGACGTAGCAGTTCTCGCGAAACACGTCAAAGATCGGGAAGGAATCCGGCGTGAAGCAGCCGAGCCCGCCCGAGTTCTCGTCGTGATAGAGCGCCGCCTTGTCCTCGAAGCGCTTGTGGCAGAAGGCCAGGGCCGAGGTCCACATGTCCCGGAAGGCGTCGGAGGCGACGAACTCGGTCGAGCTCGGGCCGTAGGGATCGAGGGCGACCTCGCCGACCGGCTTGTCGACCTTGTAGGGCATGGCGCCGCCCTGCACGCCGTTGAAGGCGAAATCGGGCTTGTAGTAGATGCCCCACATCTCCTCGGTGATCAGCTTGCCCGTGGTGACCGAGTAGAGCGGCTCGTCGGTGTCGACGTGGAGCACCGGCGGCATGGCGCCGTCGTTCGTCTTCAGGAAGTCCGGCGGCACCTTGAGCACGCCTTCCTCCAGCTGCCAGAAGCGCCACATCGGGATGTCGCGATGCAGCGCCCCGTCGCGGCCGCGGATGTCGACGGTCTCCGGCAGCTCCAGCATCGACCAGAGATCCCGGACCCACGGCCCGACGCCGACGACCACGTAGTCGCAGGCGATGGTCCCGCGGTCGGTCTCCACCGCCGCGATCGCCTGCGATCCGCTGTCGAAGGAGAAGCCCGTGACCCGCACGCCCTCGATGATGCGCACGCCCTCGTCGCGCGCCTTCATGGCGAGGCCGCGCATCGAGGCGACGTTGTTGGCGTAGCCGCCGCGCTTCTCGTGCAGCACCGAGGTGATGCCCCGCGCCTGCCAATCGTCGAAGAGGCCGGTCATGTAGCGCGCGCTGTCGGCGGCGCCCTCGACGAAGACGCTGTCGTAGCCGATCGCCCGCTGCTGCTCGTAGATCGTCGTCACGCCCTCGCGCATGGATTCGGGGCTGATCTGCATGTAGCCGACGGAATGGTAATGGTAGGTCTCGGCGTCGCGCTCCCAGCACTCGACCGAATGCGCCATCAGCTCGCGCATGGCGGGCTGGAAGTAGTTGTTGCGCACGACGCCGCAGGCGATGCCGGAGGCGCCGGCGGCGACGCCGTCCTTGTCGAGCACGACGATGTCCGCCTCCGCGCCGCGGCCGCGGGCCTTCAGCTGCAGGGCGAGGTGGTAGGCGGTGGACAGGCCGTGGATGCCCGCGCCGATGACGACGTAGCGGGCCTTGGCGGGAAGGGACATCGTGCGCTCCGATGATGCCGGCGCGGCGGCCGGAAGGTCGATGCCGCGAAGCCTGCCGCAGCCCGCCGCCGCGCTGGGTGCGGATTGCGACGCGCCCGGTCGCGAATGCGACGCCGGCCGCGATCCCGGGTCCGGCTTCCGGGTCCGCGCCGCGCGTGTCGCAAAACGCGCGCGGCCCCGTCGCAATCGCGCGCGCGCCGCGGCCGCGGGCGACGCATCATGAGGACCGCTCGAAGCCCTCCCCGGATACGCCCCCGCATGATCGACGCATCACTCCAGGACCGCGTGCGCGCGCTCGTCGCCGAGAGGCGCCCCGGTTTCAGCCTGCCGCGCGATTTCTACGTCGACGAGGCGCTGTTTCGCGTCGACGAGGAGGCGGTGTTCGCCGCCGAATGGCTGTTCGCGTGCAATGCCTGCGAGATCGCCGAGCCCGGCGACTGGCTGACGCTGCGCATCGCCGGCGCCTCGGTCGTCGTGCTGCGCGACCGCGACGGCGCGGTGCGGGCCTTCCACAATACCTGCCGCCATCGCGGCTCGCGCCTCTGCCTCGGCGAGAAGGGCCACGCCAACCGGCTGGTGTGCCCCTATCACCAGTGGGTCTACGAGCTCGACGGCCGCCTTCTCGACGCCCGGCAGATGCCCACCGACTTCGATCCGTCGGGCTACGGGCTCAAGCCCGCGCACTGCACCGTGATCGCCGGCCTCGTCTACGTCTGCGTCGCCGAGGAGCCGCCCTCGATCGAGCGCTTCCGCGCGGCGGTGGAGCCCTACATCGCCCCGCATCGGCCGGACCGGACCAAGGTCGCGCACGTCTCCATCATCGTCGAGGAGGCGAACTGGAAGCTCGTCATCGAGAACAATCGCGAGTGCTACCATTGCGCGGCGAATCATCCCGAGCTCCTCGTCACCCTCGTCGAGTTCGCGCTCCCCGACGATCCGCGCGCGACGGCGCAGTTCGACCGGCTGATGAGCGGCGCCCGCGCGCGCTGGGACGCGCTCGGCCTGCCGCATGCGCCGGCGGACGGCGGCGTCGAGTTCCGCTGCATCCGCCTGCCGTTCAACGAGGGCGGCGTGTCCTTCACGCTCGACGGCGGGCCGGCCTGCCGCAAGCTGCTCGGCGACTTCACCGATCCGGATCTCGGCTCGGTGCGGATGTTCCGCGCGCCCAACGCCTGGCACCATTTCCTCGCCGACCACATCCTGCATTTCCGGGTGACGCCGCTCTCCGCCGATCGGACGGAGGTGCGCACCACCTGGCTCGTGCACGAGGACGCGGTCGAGGGCGTCGACTACGACCTGGAGCGCCTGACGGCGGTCTGGACGGCGACGAACGACCAGGATCGCGTGCTCGCCGAGAACAACCATCGCGGCATCCTCTCGCGCGCCTACGAGCCCGGACCCTACGCGCCCTCGGAGTTCATGCTGGCCAATTTCGCGGACTGGTACGCGGGCCGGCTCGCGGACCGGTTCGGCGCCCCCGCGTCGCGCCTCGAAGCGGCCGAGTGAACCCATGGCCGCCGGAATCGCCCCAGCCCCCGACGTCCTCGAAGAGGCCCCCGATCTCGCCGGGGCCGAGCCGCGCGCGCTCTCTCTCGTCTGCGTGGAGACGCGGCGGGAGACGGCGGACGTCCTCACGTTCGTTTTCGCCGCCGCGGACGGGAGCGCTCTCGCGCATGCGCCGGGTCAGGCCGTCACCCTGGCGGTGCCGGTGGACGGCGAGGTGCTCCACCGCACCTTCACGATTTCCGGCGCGTCGCGGACCCGCGACCGCATCGAGATCACCGCGAAGGCGCAGCCGCATGGGCGCGCGACGCGATGGCTCCATGCGAACGCCGCGCCCGGGCTGGCGCTCGAGGCGCGCGGCCCGCACGGGAGCTTCACGCTCGCGCGGCGCGAGGGCGCCGTGCGTGGGGTCGCCTTCGTCTCCGCCGGATCGGGCGCGACGCCGAT
This sequence comes from Salinarimonas sp., assembly GCF_040111675.1. NCBI lineage: Bacteria > Pseudomonadati > Pseudomonadota > Alphaproteobacteria > Hyphomicrobiales > Salinarimonadaceae > Salinarimonas > Salinarimonas sp. The sequence continues at coordinate 1,825,203 of NZ_CP157794.1, forward strand.
GCTCGCCATGCTGCGCGCGCTCGCCGAGGACGCGCCGGAGACCGACGCGATCTGGATCCACGTCGCGCGCACGCCGGACAACGTGCTGTTCGCCGCCGAGATCGCGCGCCTGCAGGCGGCCATGCCGCGCCTCGACGCCCGCGTCGTGGTGACCCGCCCGAGCCCCGGCTGGTTCGGCTTCACCGGCCGGATCTCGCGGCGGCTGATGTCGGTGCTGGCGCCCGATCTCGCCCGCCGGGACGTCTTCGTCTGCGGGCCGGAGGGCTTCATGCAGGCGCTGCGCGTGATCCACGCCGCCGAGGGCGGCGATCCGGCCCGGCTGCACGTGGAGCGCTTCGCGCCGGCGCCGGAGCCCGCCGGCGACGCGGCCTCCGTCGTCGGCGAAGACGCGGGTCCGGCCTTCTCCGTCGGGCTCGGGGCGAAGGTCTTCTCGGCCGGGCCGGGCGAGACCCTGATGCAGGCGGCGGCCCGCCAGGGCGTGGTCATCCCCTGCGGCTGCGGCCAGGGCCTGTGCGGCACCTGCCGGGTGCGCCTCGAGGAGGGCACGGTCGCGATGCGCCACCAGGGGGGACTGAGCCCCCGCGAGGAGGCCCAGGGCTACGTGCTCGCCTGCTCGGCGCGGGCGACGAGCAATCTGCGCCTGTCCTTCTGAGGCGTCGCGCTCAACCGCGCTCGACCGCGAGGCCGAGCCCCGCGGCCGAGGCGACCAGGAAGCGCCACAGGTCGGCGGCGGTGGAGCGCCCCCCCGCGAGGACGAACCCGTCCGCCTCGCGCCAGACGAGCACGCCGAGATGCGCCATCGTCGTCGTCGCGGCGGCTGCCGGCCCGAAGGCGCGCGGATGCAGGTCGACGAGAAGCCCCTTGGCGAGCGCGTCCGCGGCGCGCGGGCCCGAGACGCGCACGAGGACGCGCGCCCCGGTCTGGTCGCTCACGGAGACGAGCGCCTCGTCGAGCGGCGCAAGCGGCGCCGCGCTCTCGGCGACGAGGAGCCATTGCCCCGGCCCGGTCCAGACCAGACGCCGATCCGCGTCCCGGGAGACCTCGCCGGGCTCCGGCGGCGCGAGGCCGAGCGACGCGGCGAGGCTCGCCGCGGCCGCCACCTGCGCGTCGGCGCGCGCGACGAGGAGCGTCATCCGGCCCGGTGCGAGGGGCGTGAGCACGACGCCGGGCGCGCCGGAGCCGATCGGATCGCTCTTCGCGGCGAGGTCCGCGAGGGGATGCGTCGGCGTCCAGGACGGAGCGACGGCGGGGGAGAGGTTCTCAGGCATGGAGACGCACGCCTTCCTTGTCGACGAAGACGGGATCGGTGAGCCGCACCGGCGTGTCGCCGTCGCGGACGGGATCGACGGCGCGGACGATCTCGCCGTGGCGGGCGGGGCCGTTCTCGACCATGGCGAGGCCGATCCAATGCCCCAGCGTCGGCGAGAAGGCGACGGAGGTCACCCAGCCCTGATCGGTGTCCGCGCCAGCGACGACGCCCTCGGGCACGATATGCGCGCCCGCCCGCAGCCGTGCGCCCGCCTCGACCGGGACGAGGCCGACGAGAGACGCCCGGCCCGGATCGGTGAGGGCCGGACGGGCGGCGAGAGCGCGGCCGACGAAATCCTTCTTCTTCGACACCATCCGCCCGAGGCCGAGATCGTGGGCCGTCGTGCGGCCGTCGAGCTCCGGCCCCGCGGCGTGGCCCTTCTCGATGCGCATCACGCCGAGCGCCTCGGTGCCGTAGGGCGCGATGCCGTAGGGCGCCCCGGCCGCCGCGATGGCGCGGATCGCCGCGTCGCCGTACTGGGCGGGGACCGCGATCTCGTAGGCGCGCTCGCCGGAGAAGGACAGGCGGAAGATCCGCGCCGGGATGCCGCCGCCGACGCTCACCGCCCGCGCGCCCATGTAGGGCAGCGCCTCGTCGGAGAGGTCGTGGCCGGGATCGACCACGCCGCGCAGCGTGTCGCGCGAGCGTGGGCCCGCGACGGAGAACTGGGCCCAGGCCTCGGTGACGGAAGCGAGACGCACGTCGAGCCCGGGCCAGTGCCACTGCGCGCACAGCTCGAGATGCGCCATCACCTTGGCCGCGTTCGCCGTCGTCGTCGTCATGACGTAATGCGTATCCGACAGCCGCGCCGTCGTGCCGTCGTCCATGACGAAGCCGTCCTCGCGCAGCATCAGCCCGTAGCGCGCCTTGCCGACGGCAAGCGTGGAGAAGGTGTTGGCGTACACCCGGTCGAGGAAGGCGGCGGCGTCGGCGCCCTGGATGTCGATCTTGCCGAGGGTGGAGACATCGCAGACGCCCACCGCCTCGCGGGCGGTGCGCACCTCGCGGCAGACGGTCTCGAGCCAGTCGCGCTCGCCGGCGCGGGGGAAGTACTGCGCCCGCAGCCACGGCCCGCTCTCGACGAAGACCGCCCCCTGCTCGGCCGCCCAGGCGTGGGAGGGCGTCAGCCGCGTGGGGCGGAAGTCCCGGCCGCGGTGATGACCCGCGAGCGCGCCGATCGCGACCGGCGTCACCGGCGGGCGGAACATCGTCGTGCCGGTCTGCGGGATCGACCGCCCCGTCAGCTCGGCCATGATGGCGAGGCCCGGCACGTTGGCCGTCTTGCCCTGGTCCGTCGCCATGCCGAGCGTGGTGTAGCGCTTGAGATGCTCCACCGCGCGGAAGCCCTCGGCGTGGGCGAGGGCGACGTCGTCGGCGGTGACGTCGTTCTGCAGGTCCACGAAGGCCTTCCCCTTTGAGCGGCCTTTCGCGGAAACGCGCCAGAGCGGCGTATGGGCCTCCTGCTCCGGATCGCAGGAGGGGAGCTCGGGCGCGCGCGCCGAAAAGCCCGTCTCGATCGCGGCCTCGGCGCCGAGGCGCGCGCCGTCGGCGAGAGCCTCGGCGAGGGTGAGCCGCCCCGCGGCGGCGCCGGCGACCGCCATGCCCGGCGGCGGCGCGCCCGGTACGAAGGCCGCGATCCGCTCGTCGAAGACCGGCCGCGCACCCTGATGGCAGGTGAGCGCCAGCATCGGGTTCCAGCCGTTCGCGACGAGAACGCCGTCGCAGGCGACGCGCCGGCTGCGGCCGGAGCCGTCGAGAATGTCGATCGCGCGGACGCGAGGCCGGCCGTGGGTCGCGACGACGCGCCCGCCGAGGACGAGCTCCGCCGCCCACGCCTTCGCCCGGGCGACGAGGGCGGGGTCGATCTCCACGCGCGCGTCGACGATGGCCGCGAGGGAACCGCCGGCCGCGACGAGATCCGCCGCGCTCCGCCAGCCGTCGTCGCTCGTGGTGAACAGGACCGGGCGCGCGTGCGGCGCGACGGCGAAGCGGTTGAGATAGGTCCGCGCCGCCGAGGCGAGCATGACGCCCGGGCGATCGTTGCCGGGAAACACGATCGGCCTCTCGACGGCCCCGGCCGCCAAAACCGCGCGCTTCGCCACGATGCGCCAGGCGCGCAGGCGCGGCGTGTGCGGCGGGGGCACGGGCAGGTGGTCCGCGACGCGCTCGACAGCGCCGTAGACGCCGTGGTCGTAGGCGCCGAAGATCGTCGTGCGCGGCATCAGCCGCACCTCGGGCAGGCTCGCGAGTTCGGCGAGCGCGTCCGCCGCCCAGTCCGTGGCCGGACGCCCGGCGATCTCGCGGCGCTCGGCGAGCAGCCGACCGCCGAAGCGGAAATCCTCCTCCGCCAGGATCACCCGCGCGCCGGCGCGACCGGCGGCGAGCGCGGCGGCGAGCCCCGCGGGCCCCGAGCCGATCACCAGCACGTCGCAGAAGGCGATCGCCTTCTCGTAATGGTCCGGGTCCGGCGCATCGGCCGCGCGCCCGAGGCCCGCGGCGCGGCGGATGAGGGGCTCGTAGACCTTCTCCCAGAAGGCGGCGGGCCACATGAAGGTCTTGTAGTAGAAGCCCGCGCCGAGGACGGGCGAGAGCAGCCCGTTCGCCGCCATCAGGTCGAAGCGCAGGCTCGGCCAGCGGTTCTGGCTCGCGGCCGACAGGCCGTCGAACAGCTCGACGACGGTCGCGCGGGTGTTGGGCTCCCGGCGGGCGCCCGCGCGCAGCTCGACCAGCGCGTTCGGCTCTTCCGGCCCGGCGGTGAGGATTCCACGCGGGCGGTGGTACTTGAAGGAGCGCCCGACGAGGTCGACCCCGCTCGCGATCAGCGCGGAGGCGAGCGTGTCGCCGGAAAAGCCGCGATAGGTCCGCCCGTCGAAGGCGAAGGCGATCGGCGCGGTGCGGTCGACGAGCCCGCCGGCGGGCAGACGGCGCGACTGGCCGACGGGCTCGGCGACGAAGGATCCGGAGAGGGCGTTCATCGCACCGCCCCCGCCGTGAGGTCGCGCGCGGCCGCCGCTGCACGGGCGGTCTCGACGGCGTGGATGGCGTGGCAGGCGGTGTCGCGGGTCACGACGAGCCAGGCCCGGCAGCCGCTCGCGTGATACCAGAGCTCCCGATGCGGCCCGGCGGGATTGTCGCGCAGATAGACCGCCTCGGCGACGGCGTCGAGGGACGCGTCCGCGGCGGGCCGGGCCGCGGACGCGTCGCCGAGATAGGAGAATTCCTGGACGTCGCGCGCGCCGCAATGGGGGCAGGGGATGCGCATGGCTCTCGCTCTCAGTGGAGGTTCGGCTGGGCGCCCTGGCCCTTCTCGTCGATCACCCGCCCCGAGGCGAAGCGATCCAGCCGGTAGGCGGCGGCGGCGGGGTGCGGCGCGTCGCGCGCGATCAGGTGGGCGAAGCACAGCCCGGAGGCCGGCGTCGCCTTGAACCCGCCGTAGCACCAGCCGGCATTGAGGTAGAGACCCTCGAGCGGGGTCGCGTCGATGATCGGCGAGCCGTCCATCGACATGTCCATGACGCCGCCCCAATGGCGCAGCAGCCGCAGCCGGCCGAGCCCGGGCCACAGCGCCATGCCGCATTCCATCACGTCCTCGATCACGGGCAGGTTGCCGCGCTGGGCGTAGGAATTGTACCCGTCGATGTCGCCGCCGAAGACGAGCCCGCCCTTGTCGGACTGGCTGACGTAGAAGTGCCCGGCGCCGAAGGTGACGACGCCGTCGATCAGGGGCTTGAGCCCCTCGCTGACGAAGGCCTGCAGCACGTGGCTCTCGATCGGCAGGCGCAGGCCGGCGAGCGCCGCGACGCGCGAGGAATGGCCCGCGGCGGCGAGCCCCACCTTGCCGGCGCGGATCGGTCCGCGCGTGGTCTCCACGCCGACGACGGCGTCGCCCTCGCGCAGGAAGCCCGTGACCTCGCAATTCTGGACGATGTCGACGCCGCGCGCGTCGGCGGCGCGGGCGTATCCCCAGGCGACGGCATCGTGCCGGACGGTGCCGCCGCGGCGCTGCAACAGCCCGCCCTGGACGGGAAAGCGCGCGTTGTCGAAGTCGAGGAAAGGCGCCAGCCGGCGTACGCCCTCGCGGTCGAGGAGCTCGGCGTCGACGCCGTGCAGACGCATGGCGTTGCCACGCCGGGCGTAGGCGTCGCGCTGCGCATCGGAATGGTAGAGGTTCAGGACGCCGCGCTGGCTGACCATGGCGTTGTAGTTGATGTCCTGCTCCAGCCGCTCCCACAGCTTCATCGAGAGCTCGTAGAACGGGACGTTCCCCGGCAGCATGTAGTTGGACCGCACGATCGTCGTGTTGCGGCCGACGTTGCCGCCGCCGATCCAGCCCTTCTCGAGCACGGCGACGTTCGCCACCCCGAACTCCCGGGCGAGGTAGTAGGCCGTGGCGAGCCCGTGCCCGCCGCCGCCGACGACGACCACGTCGTAGGCCGGCTTCGGCGCCGCGTCGCGCCAATGCGGCGTCCAGGTGTCGAGGCTCCTCAGAGCGTTGCGGGCGAGGCTGAAGGCGGAGAAGCGCATGGCCACCGGTGCTGCGTCGGGCTCGTCGGCATCGAGACGCGCGGACCACGCTCGACCGACCGTGACAATGCCGGCTCGGCACCCGCGACAGACGCGTGAATCCGACACGACCGCGCCCGTTCGCGACCCGCACCGCAGCGCCTCGGCACGGACCATGCCATGGCGTCGAGGCGCCCCCTCGACGCCACGACAGCGTCTGTTCGCGATCACGAGTATTCACGCTACCGCGAGCCGATGAGCCCGGGGCCTCCGGCGCGCCGCTGATCCGCGCTCGGTGTCGTCCAGAAAGACCCTCGAAATCAGTGGCTTGGACGCGCAGGGTCGACTCTGTCAGCCGGAACGGACGGCGGGCTGAAAAAACCACGCGCGACGGAACACGGGCGGGCGCTCGTCTTTGAACTCATAGGCGTCGCGAGTATCCGTGGCGTAAACGAGAGAGAAGGAGCAAGCTCATGAATCGCATTCTCATGATGAGTGCGGCGGCTTTGCTCGTCGCGACCCCGGCGAGCGCGCAGCAGGCGGCGCCGCCTCCCGTCGTCGACAAGGCTCCGGCCGTGCCCCAGACCGCCATCGGCGTCCAGGAGCGGCGACGGCTCGTCACCTCGGACGACGACACGGCGGCGCCCGCCGGCTTGCTCGTCGAGCGTCAGCGGCAGGTGATCGACTGCCTGGATCCGCGCGTCGAGTGCGCCGGCCTCGATCCGATCGTGGATGCGGCCCCGGCCGTGCCCGGGACGGCGATCGGCGTGCAGGAGCGGCGGCGGCTGACGACCTCGGACGACGACACGGCCGCCCCGGCCGGCTTCCTGATCGAGCGTCAGGCCACCGGGCCCGTCGAGGTGGAGGCCACCGGCGCCGTGCCGCCGCCCGTGACCGACATGGCTCCGGCCGTGCCGAGAACGGCGATCGGCGTGCAGGAGCGTCGCCGGCTCCTGGCCGACGACGACGCGACCGCGGCGCCGGCCGAGATGCTGATCGAGCCGCAATGACCCGCGGCTCCCCAGCGGAAAGCCCCGGCTTCGCGCCGGGGCTTTTCTCGGCGCGCTGACCGTGCGGCGGATCGCGCGTGCGCACCGTGGACGTCTCGGGGCAATCGGGCCGCGGTCCCCACCCCCCAGGGGGCGGCCCCGAGGTGGTTCAGGACGGCCGGCGGGGCCGGCCCGCGCGGGGCGGATCGAGCCCGAGAAGGACGTCCCGGCACATCTCGGCGGTCTCGCGCTCGCGCCCGGACGGGAGCAGGCCGATCGCGCTCTCCAGCGCCGCGACGGCGAGCCCGATCGCGGCGAGCCCCGCGCGCATCCGCTCGTCGGGCGCCTGCCGGGAGCCGGTGCTCGACAGCCCCTTCGTCACCGTGCACCCCGGTCCCGGATCGGGTCCCGGCTCTCCGTGGACGCGTCGCCCCAGCGGATCCGCGTGTTCCCGGCCTGCGACAGCCTCAGAGCGCGCATCTCGACAGCGCGCAGCGATGCGGCCTGCTCGTCGAGCCGGCGAAGCGACTCGGCCAGGGAGGCGAACGCCGCGTTGGTCTCGTCCGTGAGGGCGCGCAAGCTCTCGACCGCGTTCGTCCCGTCGCTCCGCTCGAGCGCCCCCGTCGACGCCCTCAGGGCGAGCCCCAGAGCTTTCCGGCGACAATCGTCCAGTCTCGCGAGCGCCCGATCGGTGTCGGACGGCAGGCGATCGTGCGTCTCGAGGTCCATGGTCTCGCTCGTCGCTCCGTCGGCTGGTCCGTGCGGAACCCGGCGGCGTCCGTCTTCACGTCTGCGCGCCTCGCGTCGAGTCCCGAGATCGCGGGAACTTTCGGCGGCCTCGGGTTTACGTTTAGTAAACAAAAGTAGCCGAACCGGTCACCCGTGCCGTCGACGACGCGGAAATTGCCTCGGCCCGGCGGGAAAGCTATAGGCCGCGGTCCGCAGGCTGCGGCGCGGAGACGACGATGGAAGGCGGCGAGATTCCCGAGGCGCTGAGCGCGCAGGCGGCGCTCCTCGACGGCGACGGCGTGATCGTGGCCGTGAACGACGCCTGGCGGCGCTTCGGCGTCGAGAACGGGCTCACGTCTCCGGACGCCTGCATCGGCACGAACTACCTCGCGCTGTGTCGCAGCTGCCTGGGGGAGGCGCACCGGCTCTCGATGGACCTGAACGCGTTGCTGCGTGGCCGCAGCGTCATCCTCACGTGGCTCTATGCCTGCGACACGCCGCAGGGGCGGCGGTGGTTCAACCTCGTCGGCGTTCCCCGGGCGGACGGCGCGCGGGGGGCCCTGATCGCGCACGTGGACCTCTCGCCGCTGGTCGCGGGCGGGACGACCGGCGCGCCGGAGGACCGCCCGACGCTGGAGACGTCCGTATCGGCTCTGGCGCCCACGCGAGCCGGGCTTCTCGACGCCGCCGATGCAGGGGAGGCCGACGCCGACCCCGCGACCGACCTCACGGGGCTCACCGCCAGGCAGGCGCAGGTCCTCGCCCTCGTCCGGGAGAGCCGCACGAACGAGGAGATCGCAGCGGCTCTGTCCATCTCGGTCGGAGCCGTCAAGAAGCACGTGGCGGCGTTGCTCAAGGCGTTCGGCGTCTCGGGGCGGCGGGACCTGCGCACCGGACCCTCCACCCGCAGGCGGGACGCCGGATGAGGCGACCGGCGCGCGGCTCGGGGCAGCTCCCGGCCGCTCGGCGGAGCGCCGCTCGCCGTCATGCGGCGATTGTCGCGTCCCGACGTGTCCATTACGGTGAAGACCACGTCGGGAGTCGATCGATGTCGGTGGACATGAAATCAACTGCTTTCCCCAAGGGCGGTGGGGAAACGGCAGCCCTGATCCGGTCCTTCGACTGGAGCACGACGAAGCTTGGCCCTTTGGAAGACTGGCCGAGATCACTGGTGACCGCTGTCGGCATCATTCTGGGCGCCGGCGCGCCGATCGCCGTCTACTGGGGTGCGGATCACGTCCTCGTCTACAACGACCTCTGGCGAGAGCTGATCGGCGACAAGCACCCGGCGGCGCTGGGGCGACCGGCGCGCGAGGTCTTCCCGGAAATCTGGAACGAGATCGGTCCGCTGCTCGACGGCGTTCGGGCGGGGGGCGAGGCATCTCGGGTCGACAGCTGGCTGCTCCCGATCGACCGCTCCGGGCGGATCGAGAACGCCTGGTTCAGCTTTCGGTTCGACCCGATCCCGGACGAGGGCGGCGGGGTCGGCGGGGTCTTCAACACCGCCGCCGAGGTGACCGCGCGGATCCGGGAGGAGCGCGCCCGCGCGGCCGCGGAAGCGGCCTTGCGCGAGAGCGAGGAGCGAATGCGTCTCGCGATGAGCACGATCGGGATGGTGACCTGGGAGTGGCTCCCGCGCGACGATCGCATCGCGACCAGCGACGGCTTCGCGGCGCTCTTCGGGTTGCGGACCCTGGCCGGTGCGCAGGACGGCTTCGCCCTGCTGGTGCCGGAGGACCGGGAGGCGCATGTCGGCAAGGTGCGTCGGGTCGCGTCCGAGGGCGGCAGCTACACCTCGGAATTCCGCTTCCGTCGGCCGGACGACGGCCGTCTCGTCTGGCTCGAGGAGCGCGGCGAAGCGCAGCTCGATGCGAGCGGCCACGTGGAGCGGGTGATCGGCGTCGTCTTCGACGTCACGGACCGAAAGCGGGCCGAGGAAGCGCTCCGGGAGAGCGAGGCGCGGTTCCGGGAATTCGCCGAAGCGTCGTCCGACGCGCTCTGGGTGCGTGACGCCGAGACCCTCGAATGGGAGTATCTCAGCAGCGCCTTCGACACGATCTACGGCATGGAGCGCGGCGGCGCCGTGGCGTCGCGAAGCGTGTCGACGCTTCTCGACGTGATCGTGCCCGACGACCGGGAGCGCACGCTGCAGGCGATCCGCGGGTTGCGCGACGGGGAGGGCGTGTACGAGTACCGCATCCGGCGTCCCTCGGACGGGCAGATCCGATGGCTGCGGACGACCGGGTTCAGGCTGATCGACGCCGACGGCCGGATGCGTCGGCTGGGCGGCATCACCCGGGACGTGACCGAAGAAAGGCAGACGGCGGACCGGATGGACGTCCTCGTGTCCGAGCTCCAGCACCGGACCCGCAACATCATCGGCGTCATTCGCGCGATCGCCCGGCGCACCCAGCGCGCCAGCGCCTCTCTCGACGAGTTCGCGGAGCAGTTCGCGGCCCGGCTCGACGCGCTATCGCGCGCCAACGGGCTCCTTTCGACCCTGAAGGAGGGGGACCGGGTCGCGTTCGACGAGCTGCTCCAGGCCGAGCTGCGCGGCCACGGCATCATGCCCGATCGCGACGAGGGGCGGATCGTGCTGAGCGGCATCGAGGGCATTCGCCTGCGGTCTGCATCCGTCCAGACGCTGGCGCTCGCCCTGCACGAACTCCTCACCAACGCGATGAAGCACGGCGCGCTCGGCCGACCGCAGGGATGTCTCGTCATCGCCTGGGAGGTCGTCGGCCCCGTGACCGAGCCTCGCCTGCGGGTCGAGTGGCGGGAGACCTGGGGAGAGCAGCCCGCCCATGCGCCGGCGGCGTCCCTCGACGGCGGCTACGGGCGGGAGCTGATCGAGCGCGCCATTCCCTTCCAGCTCGGCGCCGAGACGACCTACGATCTGCGGCCCGACGGCCTGACCTGCATCGTCGTCCTGCCGCTCACGAAGCGCTTCCCGGTTCGTCCGTGAGACGCCCGGGCCGCCACGGCGCAGGCGCGGCCGACGTCATCCCGCACCCGCGACGACGGGGTTGCGCAGGGTGCCGATCCCCTCGATCTCGCTTTCGACGACGTCCCCCGGCAGGCAGTAGCGCGTCGGCTTCACGCAGCCCGGGACGGGCCGCCAGCGCCCGCCCAGCTCCGGATCGGCCGACCACGCCGTCCCCGCCGGCGTGCCGGTGATGATCACCATCCCGGGCCTCAGGGTGAAGCTGGTCGAGAAGAAGTGGATCAGCTCGGCGCAGCTCCAGATCATCGAGGCGGTCGAGCCCGCCTGGCGCGGCTCGCCGTTGATGCGCGTGCGCAGGGCGAGCGCCTGCGGATCCGGGATCTCGTCGCGCGTGACGATCCAGGGCCCGAGCGGCGCGCTCGTGTCGAAGGCCTTGCCGCGGCCGAGCTCGTACCAGGTCACGCCCTCCGGAGACGTGCGCACCTGCCGGTCCCGCGCGGTGACGTCGTTGACGATCGTGTAGCCGAAGACGTGGTCGAGCGCCGCCGCGACCGGGATGTGGCGCCCGGGCCTGCCGATCACGATCGCGAGCTCCGTCTCGCAATCGAGCTTCGTCGTCAGGCGCGGATCTTGGACGATGGCCTCCTCCGGCCCGATCACGCAGTCCGCCGTCTTGACGAAGAATTCGGGCTCCTTGGCGCTCAGCGGCGTGTTGGCTTTCTCGGCGTTGTGCTCGCGGTAGTTCGAGCCGGTGCACAGGATGGTCGAGGGGCGCATCGGCGCGCAGAGCGGCGTTCCCGCGAGCGGCAGACGCGTCTCGGCGGGCGCGGACGCGACGAGCTCCCGCGCGAGCGCGAGGCCGGCGTCGCCCGCGGCGGCGAGGGCGATCGCGTCGGCGACGAGCGGCCGATCGGCGCCGCGCCCGAGGGCCGCGCAGGCGTCGGCGGCGTCGACGATCGTCTCGGGGTCGGCGAGGAAGCCGAGGCGCGGCGCGCCGCGCGCGCGATGCATCAGGACGCGCACGGCATCAATCCTCGAAGGCGGCGGCGGGCTCGACCCGCCAGTCGACCCGCATCCGCACGTCGGCGGCGCGGATGAGGTTCATCACCGGGCAGCGGAACTCGACGTTCTTCTGCAGCTGGCGGACCCGCGCCTCGGGCTCGTCGGTGTAGAGCACGATCTCCAGCGACAGGGTCTCGTAATAGGGCCGCACTCCGGCGACGCCCTTGGGGCCGCGCACGTCGATCTCGGCCGAGCAGGAGAAGTCGACGCCGGCATAGGAGAAGCCCATCGCCTTGGCGCAGCCGTTGATGATCACGCCGTCGCAGCCGACCAACGCCACGAGAACCGTCTCGAGCGGGCTCGGCGCGGTGTTGGTGCCGCCGAGCGTGTCGGGCTCGTCGGTGAAGACGCTGTCGAACTGGCGCACGCGGACCTCCGTGCGCGTGCCGCCGCGATTGCGCGCGCGCACGGAGCGCACCGCGATCTTCTTCGTCGCCGGGTCGACGCTCGGGGGCAGGATGTCGGGATCGGGCGCGAGGGTCATGACGGGCTCCCTGTTCGCGGATCAGGACAGGATGGCGAAGTCGAGAAGGCCTGCCGGCGCGCTCACGCGCATCAGCGCGAACATGCCGTGGATGCCCGCGAGGATGAGGGCCGCGTAGGCGAGGCCCGTGGCGAGGCGCATGCGCGCGCAGCCGAGCAGGATCCAGGTGAGCAGCACCACCGTCGCGATGTCGAAGCCCACGAGCCAGACCCCGAGCCCGTAGGCGAGCAGCGTGGCGAGGAACGGGATCTCGGCGATCGCGGAGGGATCGCGCACGACGCCCTCGTCGAGGGCGTGGCGGGTGTCGCGCACGACGATCCAGGCCGCGAGCGCGAGGCCGGGGACGATGGCGAGAGTCGGCAGGAGGCGCGAATCGGGCGCGAAGCCGAGGGTCTCGTAGGCCGCGTAGCCGAAGACGAGAAGCACCAGCCACGCGAAGGCGAGGCCGATGCGCGTGTCGACGCGCCGCTCCCGCTTGCGCGGCGCGAGCGCCGGTCCGTCCGTCGCCGCCGCCGCAGCGCGGGCGCGGCGTGCGCGCAGGAGCCCGGCGAGGCGCAGCAGAAGCGGCACGACGATCAAGGCGGCGATGACGAGGACGCCCGGGCGCAGCAGCCAGGCCCAGCCGTGGATCTGCACGGTGAGCCAGAAATACTGCTCCATCGGCTTGGCCAGCACGAAGCCGACGAGGACCGGGGCGCGCGGCCAGTCGGCCTGCTTCATCAGCCAGCCGACGACGCCGAGGGTCAGCAGCATGGCGATGTCGCCGAAGGACTGAGTCGCCTGGTAGGCGCCCGCGACCATGATCAGGAGCAGCGGCGCCGCGATGATGGCGAAGCGAATGCGCGTCAGCCGGGCGATGAGCGGCGTGATGGCGAAGCAGATCAGGGCGCCCGCGACGGAGGCGAGGGCGACGCTCCAGACGATGACGTACATCAGCTCCGGATTCTCGCGCACGAGGCGCGGGCCCGGATAGAAGCCGAAGGAGAACAGCGCCCCGAGAAACACGGCGGCGGCCGGCCCGCCGGGGACGCTGAACAGGAGCGTCGGGACGAGATCGGAGATCACGGTGGCGTTGTTGGCCCCTTCCGCCGCCGCGACGCCGCGGATCTCCCCCTTGCCGAAGCGGCTCTTGTCCTTGGCCGAGCGCATGGCGTGGCCGTAGGCGACCCAGGTCGAGGCGCTCGCGCCGACGGCCGGCACGAAGCCGCCGAAGACGCCGATCAGGGCGGAGCGGACCACGAGCCAGCGATGGCGCACGAAGGCGCGGGCGCCCTCCCGCCAGTCCCCGAGCGGAGCGCGCTCGTTGGAGATGCCGCCCCCGGAGGCGAGCATGCCGACCACCTCGGCCACCGCGAACAGGCCGAGCGCGACGATGGTGAGGGACAGGCCGTCGGCGAGGTAGGGCTGGCCGAAGGTGAAGCGGAAGTCGACGGCCGCGGGCGCGGCGCCGATCGTGCCGAGGAGGATGCCGAAGGCCGCCGCGGCGAGACCCACCGCGATGTCCTTGCCCACCATGCCGGCCGCGAAGACGAGGCCGACGATGGCGAACATCAGGAGCTCCGGCGTGCCGAGCGCGAGCACGAGCGGGCCGGCGACGGGGATCGCGAGCGACAGGATGACCGCGCCGAACAGCCCGCCGACCATGGAGGCGAGGAAGCCGACGCCGAGAGCGGTCGCCGCCTTGCCCTCGCGGGCGAGCGCGTGGCCCTCGATGGCGGTCGGCGCCGAGGCCGGCGAGCCGGGCGCGCCGACGAGCACCGAGGTGATGGTGTCGGAGGTGTAGATCACCGAGATCGCCCCGAGCAGCAGGGCGAGGCCGGCATAGCTGTCGAAGAGATAGATGAAGGGCAGGAGGATCGACACCGCGGCCACGCCGCCGAGACCGGGGAGCATCCCGAAGACGAGCCCGGCGAGCATGCCGGCGAAGAGGGCGGCGAGGCGCGCGGGCTCGAGGAGCGCGGACAGGGCCGGGACGAGATGCTCGAGCACGGGCGGACGCCTCCGTCGGGGGTGCGCAGGGGCGACGCGCCGGGTGGCGCGCCGCCGGCCGGGTCAGAAGCTGACGCCGTACTTCGTGCCGAGCAGGTCTCGCAGGTAGGCGCGAATCTCCGGCGAGGGCCTGAGCGCCGCGAGGAGCGGCCCCTCGACCTCGGACGGCGGGATCAGCGCGTAGCCGCCGACGACCTCGGCGCTTTCCGTCTGGAACTCGGCATCCGCGTTGATCGCCGGGATCGCCGCCTCGAAGGCCGCGATCGCCTCGTCGGGCGTGCCCTCGGGCAGGAAGGCGGTGAGGCCGTAATTGTAGGTCGCCGTGCCCACGGCCTGGAACGCGTCCCAGGCGAGCCCGCTCGGCTCCGCGCCGTCGTTCATCGCCGTGTAGACCTCGTAGACCGAAGGCAGGTCCGGGAAGGCGGGGTCGCGGCCGGTGAGGCGGCCGTCCTCGGCGACGGAGCCGCCCGTCCACAACGGCGTGGCGCGCCCCGCCGCGACCATGTCCACAACCTGCGTCGCGTAGACCGGGGTGAACTGGTAGTCGAAATTCGTTTCCCCCCGCTCGAAGGCGAGGCGGATCGGCCCGCGGCCGGGGAAGCCCAGCACGGTCTTGACGTCGAGGCCGAGCACCTCGAACGACAGGAGCCCCGGCAGGTCGCTCGCCGCGGCCGCGATGCCGCCGTAGATCAGGGGCACGTCCGGGTCCTTCACCTCGGTCGCCTCGGTCACGCCGGTGGTCGGCGAGACGTAGGCGACGGCGCCGAAGGGCAGGCTGTAGCCCGGGCGCATGGCGGCCAGATCGTATTCCACGCCCTCCTGCCCGAGCACGAAGGGATTGGAGGTCGACGAGGTGGTGAACAGGATCGTCAGCCCGTCGGGCTGCGCGTTCTCGGCGAACCAGTTCGCGCCGAGCACCGAGCCGCCGCCGGGACGGTTGACCACCTCGACGTCCGGATTGCCGGGCACGTGGCGCTCCAGGTACTTCTCCAGGAAGCGGGCCGCGACGTCGGTCGCGCCGCCGGGCGAGAACGGCACGATCACCTGGATGCGCTTGCCGGCGTAGAAGTCCTGTGCGGCCGCCGGGCCCGCGAGAGCGATGCAGGCGGCCGCGAGGCCGAATGCGAGACGCTTGTCGATCACGCTCATGGCTTTTCCTCCCTGTGCGCTCGCCGCCCCTGTGCCGAGGCTTCGCGAGCCGTTGCGGGGCGTCAGGTCACGGGATTCTCCAGCGTGCCGATGCCCTCGATCGTGACGGCGACGCGGTCGCCGGGCCGCAGGTAGCGCGGCGGCTCGAAGCCGATGCCGACGCCCGCCGGCGTTCCCGTCGCGATCACGTCGCCGGGCGCCAGCGTCATGGTGGCGCTCAAGGTCGCGATCAGCGTGGGAACATCGAAGATCAGGTCGGCGACGCGGGCCTTCTGGCGCACCTCGCCGTCGACCCGCGTGACGAGCTCGAGACGGCCGATGTCGCCGATCTCGTCGGCGGTGACGATCCACGGGCCCATCGGTCCGAAGCTGTCGAGGCTCTTGCCGATCAGCCACTGGCTGTGCCGGCTCTGCAGCTGGCGCGAGGTCACGTCGTTGACGATGGTGTAGCCGAAGACGTGCGCCATCGCGTCCTCGCGCGTCACCTGGAAGGCGCGCCGGCCGATGACCACGCCGAGCTCGCCCTCGTAGTCGACGCTTCCCGTGGGGTCGAGCGAGGCGCGGATCGGCGCGCCGGGCCCGACGACGCTGCTGCCGGCCTTGGCGAAGACCACGGGGTGCGAGGGGACCTCCTCCTTGCCGGACGAGTCGAAGCCGCTCTTGTGGAATTCGGTCGCATGCGCGCGGTAGTTCTTGCCGACGCAGACGATCATCTGGCGCGGATCCGGCAGCGGCGCCTCGAGCCGCGCCTCGGCGAGAGGAATGCGCTGCGCCCCCGGGTCGGCGCGCCGCTCCTCCCAGCGCGCACGCTCGGGCTCCCCACCGGCGATCATCCGGCCGATGGCGCCGTGGGCCTCGGCGCCCCGCGCCGCCGCCACGATCTCCTCGCCGTCGACGATGCCGGCGCCCGGGACCTCCCCATGGGTGAACGAGACGATGCGCATGGCCACCTCTTTTCATATATGATTTGAGCGTATCCATACGGTTTGACGAGTCAAGTGCAGCATGGCACTTTCTCGATCGAACTTTCCTCACCAATGGTCGCGTCTTGCCGCGACGACGGATGACCGAGAGCATGCGGACCGCTTCCACGCCGACGAGCCGGAGCCCGGAGGGGCGCGGCGCGTCCGAGGCGTCGCTCGTGGACGCCGCCTACGCGGCGCTGCGCAGCGACATCATCGCCGGGCGGCGGCGCCCCGACGAGCGCCTGCGCATGGAGCGGCTGCGGACGATCTACGGCATCGGCGTCACGCCGCTGCGCGAGGCCCTGCAGCGGCTCGCGGCGGACGGGCTCGTCGTCGCCACGGGGAGCCGCGGCTTTTCCGTGGCGCGGCTCGCCGCGGCGGATTTCGCGGACCTCAACCGGGCCCGCATCGCCGTGGAGACCGCGGCGCTGCGGCTGTCGATCCCGGCCGGCGACGACGACTGGGAGGCGGACGTCGTCGCGGCCGCCTACGCGCTCGAGAAACAGGACCGGCTGCTCCAGAGCGGCGAGGCGGACCTCGAGCGCTGGGAGGCGGCGAACGCCCGCTTCCACCACGCCCTCGTCAAGGCTTGCGGGACGGAGTGGCTGCTGCGCGTGCGGCAGAACCTGCAGGACCAGTGCGAGCGCTACCGGCGCGCCTCGATCGGCGCGGAGCGCCGGGCCCGCGATCTCATGAGCGAGCACCGGGAGATCGCGCGCGCGGCTCTCGCGCGCGACGTGGCGGCGACCTGCGCTCTGGTCGAGGCCCACTTCCAGCGTACCGGCGAGGGCCTCGACGGCTTCCTGACCGAGCCCGCGGCGGCGACGCGACCGTCCCGGGGCGGCCTCGCCTCCGGCTGAAGCGCCGGCCGGCGCGGGCTCGCTCCCCGACCGGCGCGCGCGGCGTCGTCGACCCTCACGACGCCCGATCCCCACTCGACAAATAAGGATTGGTAGGGATTATCATCGTGTGAGAGTCGCGCAGCCCCGCCTGCCGGCGAAGACGGTCCCGCGGCATGGAGGTCACCCCCTGATGAAGCTTCGCTCCACGCTCGCGGCGGTCATGCTCCTCGGGTCCGTCCAGGTGGCTCTCGCCCAGGCGGACGTGCTGTTCGGCATCATGGGCCTCGCCATTCAGGAGGGCATGCGGCAGCAGCAGCTCGAACGGCAGCGCCAGATCGATCAGCAGGCCGTGAACCGGCAACGCGAGCACGAGATCCGCCAGGTGCGGCGGGTCCAGACCGCGCTGAAGACCCTCGGGTTCTACACGTTGCGGGTCGACGGCGATGCGGGTCCCGGGACGCGGGCGGCGCTCGATCGGTATTTCAATGCGTTCGGAATGGCGCCGAAGGCGCTTCTGGAGGCGGATATCGTGGCGCTGGAGCAGCGGGCCGCGGCGGGCTTCCGGTCTGCCGCCGAGGAGCGGGCCGCGCATGCGCGCGGCTTCTCGACCCGCCAGGACATGGAGATCGCCGAGCGGGCCGGGTTCCGTGACGCGAGCGCCCTGTCTGAGGCGCGCCGCGTCGGGGCGCGGGACGCCGACGAGCTCGCGTCGTTCCGGTCCAGCGGCTTTCCCGACATGGCCGCGTTTCGTCGCGCCTCCGAGGCCGGCTTCAGGGACCACGCCACCTGGGAGGCGGCCCGACGCGCGGGCTTCACGCGCTTCGACGAATGGGTGGCCTTCGAGAAGTCGGGCCTGGAGACGCGGGAGGCGTTCCTGCGCGAGCGCGAGCGCGCCGCCGAGCGGGAGGCGGGCGTGCAGGCGTGCCGGGCCGCCGTCGCCGCTCGGGACTGGATGGAGACGGCGCGCGCCTGCCGGCGCGCCGCGACGCTCGCGCCCGACGACGTGGAAAGCCGCGCCGCGCTCTCCACCGCGGCGCGCCAGCTCGACGCGCTCGTGGTCGCGTCCGGCGCGGAGCTCGCCCGGCTGGAGGGCGACCTCGAGGCGATGCGCCGGGACGTCCTGACCGACGCGCAAGCCGCCAGCGCGCTGGAAGCCATGGTCGACCGGGTCGCGCAGGCCGAGGCCGCGCACACGCGCGCTCGCGCGGCGCATGGCGCGACCCTCTGCCTGCAGGCCTCCGCTGAGGAGCGCTGGCAGGAAGCCGCCGACCTGTGCGCCGAGGCGCTCGCGCGCGAGCCGGGCGGCGCGGATCTCCGGCTCGCCCTCTCGGAGGCGCGGGACGCCGTGACCGCCCAACGCCGCGCGATCGAGGCCGAGCGGCGGCGGATCGCCCGAGAGACCTTCCTGCGCGAGTCGGAGGCTCTGGTCGGCCGGATCGAGAGCTTCACGGCCGGCGGCGGCGCCTTCGAGAACGGGCTCGACGTCGCAGCGGCCCTGATCGACCTGCGCGCGGCCATGGACGACGGCGCTCCTGACGGTATCGAGGCGGCGCGCGCCGTTCTCGACGACCTTCTGGCCTCCGAACGCGCCTTCGGCATGCACGTCGAAGCTCTCGAGCGCGCCGAGCAGGAGGCCGATGCGGCGGCGTTCGCGCAGGCGCGGCGCAACGCCGAGCGGCTCGACGGCTTCGTCCGCGCGTGGGTCGCGCGCAACGTCACGGCGCCCCAGGCGCGTGATCTCCTCGCGCTCGGCCGGGTCCTGTCGGAGGCGCTCGCAGGCGCCGATCCGGACGCCGTCGTCGCGGCGCAGAAAGAAGCGACGGCGACGCTCGCCTCCCTCGGCCTGGGCGAGGAGGCCGCGGCTTTCCGCCTCGAGCCGGAGATCGACGCGTCGGCGTTGGAGGAGCGGGATCGCGCGGCCCGCGCCGCATCCGAGCGCGCCCGCCTCGCCATGGAGACCGCCCGGACCGAGGCCGAGGCGCGCATTGCGCGCGTCGACCGCTACGCCAGGGAAGCGAACGGGGCCTTCGAGGACGCGCTCGGGGTCGCGCGGGCGGTCCTGGCGCTCAAGGCCGCTTTGTCCCGCACCGAGGCGGAGGCGATCGTCCAGGCCATTGCGGCGCTCGACGACGCGCTCGACGGCGAGGAGCGCTTTCGCTCGTTCGAACGGGAGGCCGACGTCGCCGAGCGCGGCGCCGACGCGGCGGCGTTCGCGCAGGCGCGGGACAACGCCGAACGGCTGGAGGCCTTCGCCCGCGCCCAGGTCGCCCGAGACGTGCTCGCGCCCGGCGTGCCCGACCTCCTGGAGATCCAGGAGAGCCTTTCGCGGGCGCTCTCGGGAGCCGATCCCGACGCCATCGTGGCCGCGCAGGCGGATGCCGTCGATCGGATCGCGAAGCTCGGCCTGGAAAGCGCGGCCGCGGCTTTCGTGCTCCGGCCCGAAGTCGAGGCGGCCGCGCTGCTGGAGCGACAGGCGCAGTCCGAGGCCGCGCGATTCGCCCTCGACCGGGCTCGCGCGCGGACCGACGATCTGTTCGCGACGGTGGACGCCTTCGTCGAGGGCGGGGGGCGCTTCATGGACGGGCTCGCGGTCGCGCGCGGCGTCGCCGGCCTGCGCCGCGCGCGCGACGGGGCCGACGCCGCCCCGGTCGAGGCGGCGGTCGCGGAGCTGGAGCGGCTCCTCGATGCGGAGGAGGCCTACGTCGCCTTCGCCGAGCGTCGGGCCGGCGCGATGGCGGCGAGCGAGACCGACGCCGCGGCGAGTGCGGCCGAGATCGCGGCCACGCTGGACGGGTTCCTGCGGGACCACCTCGCCGCGAACCCTCTCGGCGAGGAGGCGCCGGCGCTGCTCGAGCTGCAGGCGGGGCTGAACGCGGCGCTCGAGAGCCGCCACGCGCCGACCCTGGCCGCGGCGCTGGACACGACGCGCGAGGGTCTGCGAAGCCTCGCCCTGTGGGACGAGGCGGAGCTTTTCCTGGCCCGCCTGACGGCGGGCGAGGCGCAGGTCGAGACCGCGCCGAACGGGCTCGCCGTCACCGCGCTCAACCGCGCGCTTCTCGTCGGAGATCCGCGCGACGTTCTCGTCCTGCGCAACCTGTCCGGCAGCGCTCCCAACCTGAGGGCCGATCTCCTCGGAGCGCTCGTCTTCGAGGGCGGTCGCACGCGAGCGTGCTGGCGGCACGATCCGCCGGACCAGACGCTCGGCGTGCGCTCGGCGCTGGCGCGCATCCGCGCGCTCGGCGGCCGGGCGGAGGCGGCGGCGCGCTGTCCCCCCGAGGCGCCGGGCGCGCAGGATCTCGTGCTCGTCGAGCGCGGCGCGCTTCTCGGCGAAAGCCTCGCCTACGCGCGTCCGGTGGTCCGCGCCCTGGAGGAGGGGCGGCTCGAGGTCCTCGATGCCGTTCTCTGGTCGTCCGTCGCCGCACGCGCGGCGGAGGGCGAGCGGCTCGCGCGCGACATCGAAGCCGAGGTCTCGGCAGGGGTGCGGGCCGGCTTCGGCTTCCTCGCGGCCGGTGCGCCCGGGGGCGATCGGGTCTGCGTCGTCGAGACCGCGCCGGCGCGGGACGCCGCCGCTCGCGAGAGCGAGAGCGCGCTTCACGAAGCCGTTCTCTCCGCGCGCGCGGAGGATCTCGCCCTCCATGCGGGGCCGATCGGCCCGCGTCTCGTCGCCGAGCCGGACGCGGTCTTCGCCCGTTTGCAGAGGGGCGAGTGCGCGCTCGTCCTCGCGCGGGCGGAGGAGCTGGCGCGCCTGCTCGACGCCCTCGCGCGCGAGGAGACGCCGCATCGCGTTCTCCCGATCTGGCTGGAGGCGGACGAGATATCGGCGCTCCGCGGACGCCTGGCCGCGGAGCGGGCGGAGGCGCTGCAGCTTCTCGGCGCGCGCCGGCAGGAGCAGGAGGCGGCCGCCGTTCTCGCGGACGCCCAGCGCGCCCGCGCCGATCGCGCGCGACAGGCGGCGCAGGAGGCGCTGCGGAGCACGCACGGCCAGACCGCCCGCGCGGCGCAGAACGACATGGCGGCGGGCGTCGAGACGGTGCTCGGCGGAAAGCCGAGCGCTGCGATGGCGGACCTCTTCCCGCGCTTCGTGGACTGGGTCGGCTCGCGGCCGCTGGAGTTCTGGGAGGTGGACGGCCACGATGTCCGGCTGCTGGATTACGGGGTCGCGACCTGGGACGGGCGCCCGCTCGAGGCGGTCGTCGTAGTGGTGACGGTGGAGACGCGCAACGCCGAGTTCGGCCGGTACGAGGCGGGCTGCTTCCTGCTCGGTTGGCTGCTCGACCGCGAATTCGACCGCCGGCGCGACGGCTTCGAGGCGTCTTGCGAGGGGCCTGCCCCGACCGAGCGCTGGCCCGGCTTCGAGAGCCGATGGATCGCGGCCTCGCCGGACGGCTGAAGGCGCGCCGACGCGTCGCGCCGCTGCCGGGAACCCCGATCGGCCGTATCGATTGGCGGGGTCACGGCAACAGCGAACGGAGCGTCGACATGGCCACCACCGTCGGAACGGGCGGCGACATGCCCACGGTAATCGAGAACCTCATCCTGCTCGAGCGGGACGCGATCGCGGCCTACGACGCGACGCTCGAGCGCCTTTCGGACGCGACCCACAGGACGCGCATCGCGGAGTTCCGCGCCGATCACGATCGGCACCTGAGCGAGCTGACGCTGATGGCGCCGCGCTACGGGGCGAACGTCCCGACCGAGGGCGACGTCAAGCAGTACCTGACGACGGGCAAGATCCAGATCGCCAACCTCGCCTCCGGGGACAGCCCGATCCTGAAGGCGATGAGCAGCAACGAGAACGATACGATCAGCGCTTATGCGCATGCCTGCGACAACCCGGTCGTGCCCGCCGAGGATCGCCCGATCTTCGAGCGCGCGCTCGCCGACGAGAAGCGCCACAAGGAGTACATGGACGCGGCCTCGCGCACGTCGTGACGCCGCGCCGGCGGGGCTCTGCCGGGGCCGCGGCCGGGCGGGAACGGGCGGTGCGGTCGAGGCCGCGCGCCTCTCGCATTTCCCGCGAGAAGCCTTAGCCTTCCGCGGATGACGACGCCGCAGATCCTGATCCTGGCGATTCTCGCCGCCGCCATCGTGCTCTTCGTCCAGGGCCGATGGCGGCACGACATGGTGGCGGTGGCGGCGCTCGTCGCCTGCGTCGCCGCAGGCCTCGTCCCGGCCGAGGCGGCCTTCGCCGGCTTCGGCCACGCGGCCGTGGTGACGGTCGCGTGCGTGCTCGTCCTGTCGCGTGCGCTGCAGAGCTCGGGCGCCGTCGACCTCCTCACCCGCCGCGCGCTTCCCGCCGAGGTCGGCCCGGCGCGGGCGGTGGCGACGCTCACCGTGCTCGGCGCCTTCCTCTCCGCCTTCATGAACAACGTCGGCGCCCTGGCGCTGCTGATGCCCGTCGCCCTCCAGGTCGCGGGCAAGAGCGGGCTTTCGCCCTCGAAGGTGCTGATGCCGCTCTCCTTCGGCTCGATCCTGGGGGGCATGACGACGCTCATCGGCACGCCGCCGAACCTCATCGTCGCCGGCTTCCGGGCCGAGGCGACGGGGGTGGGCTTCGGCATGTTCGCCTACACGCCGGTCGGCCTCGCGGTGGCCGCGGCGGGCGTGCTCTTCGTCGTGGCGCTCGGCGGCCTGCTCGCGCCCGCCCGCAAGCGCGCCGGCGCCGAGACCTTCGAGACCGAGGCCTACATGACCGAGGCGCGCATTCCCGAGGGCGCCGAGGCGGCGGGCATGACGCTGCGCGAGATCGAGGCGGCCCTGCGCGAGGCCGACGCCCTCGTCGTCGGCCTCGTGCGCCACGAGGTCCGCCTCTCCGCGCCGAACCCCTGGCGCAAGGCGCGCGCTGGCGACATCCTGGTGCTCGAGGCCGAGCCGCAGGCGCTGCCCGGCGTCCTCTCGCGGCTCGGCCTGAAGCTCGAGGAGGACAAGCCGCCGCCGGACCCCGAGGAGACGGAGGCGGCCGAGGAAGAAAGCGGCTCGGCCGGCGACGAGACCGGGGAGGCTGACGAGGGGAGGGACGCGGCCCCACGCGCCACGGCCGAGGACGAGGGCGTCGTCCTCGCCGAGTTCGTCATCCTGCCGGGCTCCTCCCTCGCCGGCCGCTCCGCGCAGGACCTGAAGCTGCGCACGCGCCACGGGGTGAACCTGCTGGCCGTCTCGCGCCAGGGGCAGCGCCCGCGCGCGCGGCTGCGCACCATGCTCCTGCGCGAGGGCGACGTGCTGCTGATGCAGGGCGCGCCCGAGCGCCTCGCCGACGTCGCGGCGGGCTTCGGCGCGGCGCCGCTCGCCGAGCGGGCGATCGCGCTGCCGAGGCCCCGCGACGTCGCGCTCTCGCTCGGCATCATGGCCGCCGCCATCGCCGCCGCCGCCTTCGGCCTCGCGCCCGCCGCGATCGCCTTCGCCGCCGGCGTCCTCGCCGCCATGGCGACGCGGGTCGTCGCCCCGCGCACGGTCTACACCGCCGTCGACTGGCCGGTGATCGTGCTGCTCGGCGCGCTCATCCCCGTCGCCGGCGCCATGGAGACGACCGGCGCCGCCGACCTCCTCGCCCGCGGCCTCCTCGACATCGTCGCGCAGGGCAACGCCATCCTCGCGCTGGCGCTGATCCTCGTCGTGACGATGACGCTCTCCGACTTCATGAACAACGCCGCCACCGCCGCCGTCATGGCCCCCGTCGCCATCGGCGCCGCCCAGACGCTCGGCGCGAGCCCCGACCCCTTCCTGATGGCGGTCGCGGTCGGCGCCTCCTGCGCCTTCCTCACTCCCATCGGGCACCAGAACAACACGCTGATCCTGGGGCCGGCGGGCTTGCGGTTCGGGGACTACTGGCGGCTGGGGCTGCCGCTGGAGGCGCTGGTGGTGGCGGTGGGGGTGCCGATGATCGTGTGGGTGTGGCCGTTGTGAGGGGGGCGCCGCCTTGAGCCCGCGCCCCGCGCCCACTACCCTCCGGCCGAGATCGCAATCCGGAGACCGCCCATGTTCATCGGCATGAACCGCTTCAAGGTCCGCAAGGACGCCGTCGGCGATTTCGAGGCGGTGTGGAAGAACCGCGACAGCTTCCTGAAGGAGGTGCCGGGCTTCAGGGCGTTCCACCTTCTGAAGGGCCCCGAGCGGGAGGATCACGTGCTCTACGTCTCGCACTCGATGTGGGCCTCGCGGGAGGCGTTCATGGAGTGGACGCGCTCGGAGGCGTTCCGCAAGGCCCATGCGCGGGCGGGCGACAACAAGCCGCTGACGCTCGGGCCGCCGGAGCTCGAGGACTTCGACGCCGTGCAGGTACTGGAGACAAGCTGAACCGGCCGGGGGCCGGCGGCGTTCCGGGGCGAGCATGGCGCACGCGCATCATCATCACGCCGGCGGGGCGGCGGCCGCCGCGGAGGACGACCCCGCCGCCGCGAAGCGGCGCGGCCGGCGGCTGCTGATCGCGCTCGCGCTCAACCTCGGCATCGTGGTGGCCGAGGTCGTGGGCGGCGCGATCTCCGGCTCGCTGGCGCTCCTCGCCGACGCCGCGCACAACCTCGCCGACGCGGGCGCGATTCTCGTCGCCTACATCGCCTGGCGGATCTCGCGGCGGAAGGCCGACCCGCGCCGCACCTTCGGCTACGCCCGCGCGGAGACGGTAGGGGCCGTGATCAACCTCACGGTGCTCCTCGTCATCGGCGTCTTCCTCGGCTACGAGGCGGTCACGCGGCTGTTCGACCCGCAGCCGATCCAGGGCGAGATCATGCTGATCGTCGGCGCGATCGCAATGGCGGAGGACGTCGCGGCGGCGTGGGTGCTGCGCAAGGAGACCGGCGCCAACGTGCGCTCCGCCTTCCTGCACATGATCGCGGACGCGCTGGCGACGCTCGGCGTCGTCCTCGGCGCGCTCGCGGTGATGATCTGGGGCGTGACGTGGGTCGACCCGGCGATCACGGCGGCGATCGCGGTGTACATCTTCGTCCACGCCGGCGCGGAGATGCGCGGCGCGGTCGCGGTGCTGATGGACTCCGCCCCGCAGGGCTTCGACTACGACGCCCTGCGCCGCCTTTTGGAGAACGAGGACGGCGTCGCCGGCGTCCATCACCTCCACCTGTGGCGCCTCGACGAGGAGCGGGTGGCGCTCGAGGTCCACCTCGCCCTCGACCACGCCGATCTCGCCGCCGCGACGCGGATGAAGGAGGGCTTGAAGGGCCGGCTCGCGGAGCGCTTCGGGGTGGCGCACGCGACGATCGAGGTGGAATGCGCGGCGGGGGTGGACCACGACGGGGCGCTGTTCGCGCGGGAGTGAAGACGGCGGCGGAGGCGTTGACGGGCGCGCGCCCGTCCGATACGCATTCTCCGCGCGACGCGATGCGCACGGAGCCGTGGCCGAGAGGCTGAAGGCGGCGGTTTGCTAAACCGTTATACGGGCTTAAACCCGTATCGAGGGTTCGAATCCCTCCGGCTCCGCCACATCTTCCATTGTCGAGTTTCGGGTCGAAGCGGATCGCGCTGTGCCGCGAGAGGCTGGGCGGGTTGCGCTCAGCGGCGCTCGATGGCTGGACCCGTGGCGGGCCCGGACGCCACCGTTCCGGCTGCTCGCAGCAGCAGGCGCATGGAGAGATCCGCGCTCGGCGGGCGCGCCCGCGGCGCCTCCGCCGAGGTCGTGTGCCCGGTCGAGCCGAGCAGGTTGGGGCGCCCCTGCGCGTCGAGGCCGGTCAGGCTTTCCGGCGGGATCGACTCCACGGACGGCGTCCTCGGAAGCGGCATCGGCTCGGCGCCGGCCGGCGTAGCGACCTGGAGCACGAAGGCGACGAGGCCGGCGACGAGGCCGGCGCGGGCGAGGGCGATCGGATCGGGGCGTGACATCACGGTCTCCTGCCGCGCGCCGGAGCCGCTCCGGCGCCATGTCCGGTTCGTCGGATCCTCGCACGTACGGGCTCGATCCGTCGCGCCGATCCGAGCTTCGGCGCGGCCCGCCGCATCCCGGCAGGACCTCAGAGAACTTCCATCCGCACCTGGGCGACGCCCGAGCCGACCATCCCCACCGCCTTCGCCGCGCCACGGGACAGGTCGATCTCGCGCCCGCGCACGAAGGGGCCGCGGTCGTTGATCCGCACCACGACGGACTTGCCGTTCGCCACGTTGGTCACGCGCACCTTGGTGCCGAAGGGCAGCGTCTTGTGGGCCGCGGTGAGCCCGTCCTGATCGAAGCGCTCGCCGTTCGCCGTCTTGCGGCCGTGGAAGCCCGGGCCGTACCAGGAGGCGTGCGCGGTCTTGACCGCGGCCGCGGCGCCGCCGGCGGGATGCGCCTGGGCGGGAAGCGTGGGAAGCGCGACGAGGGCGGAGAGGGCGGCGGCGATGGCCGCGTTGCGGATGAGCTGCACTGGACCGTCCGTTGAAGGTTGATCGACGCCTTGCGGCAGGCGGCTGTTAACCGTTCGGATCGGGCGAGAATGGGGAGCGCGCGGGTCGCGTTCTGGGCCATTTCGGGGCGGATGGAACCAATTCGCCAGTCACGACGGGCGGCGCGCCGCTTCCCCGAAGCGGCGGGCGGCCTCCTCCAGCGCCTGCGGCGCGAAGCCGGAAAAGCCGACGACGAGGCCCCGGCGGACCGGTCGAGCGAGATGAAGCCCGGAGAGGGCCCGCGCCGAGAGCCCCGCCTGCGCGGCGCGGGCGACGGCGTCCGCCTCGTCGAGGCCGTCTACAAGGTCGAGGACGAGATGCAGGCCCTGATCCGGCGGGCGCACCGCGAGACCGCCCGCGGCGAGCCCGGCGACCAGGGCGTCGCGCGCCGCGCGGGCGCGCGCACGGGCTCGGCGCAGGTGTGCGGCGAAGTGACCCTCCCTCAGGAAGGCGGCGAGGGCGCCCTGCAGGAGGGGGGAGGGGTAGCGGTCGCCTCGGTCGCGCAGTGCGAGGACGGGCTCGATCAGCGGCTCCGGCAGCACCGCGTAGCCGATGCGCAGGCCCGGGAACAACGCCTTCGAGAAGGTGCCCACGTAGACGACACGCCCCCCGCCGTCCATGCCCTGCAGCGAGGCCAGCGGCGGGCCGTTGTAGCGGAACTCGCTGTCGTAATCGTCCTCGAGGATCCAGGCCCCGGCCTCGCGCGCCCACGCGAGCAGGGCGAGGCGCCGGCGCATGGAAAGCACGACGCCCATGGGGAACTGGTGCGAGGGCGTGACGTAAGCCGCCCGCGCCCGCGGCGCACGGGCGATCCCGGCGGCGGGATCGAGCCCCTCCGCGTCGACGGCGACCGGAACGAGCGAGAGCCCCGCGCCGCGCAGGCACGCGACGGCCGAGCCGTAGCCCGGGTCCTCGATCCAGACCTCGTCGCCGGGAGCGAGCACGCCGCGGGCGACGAGGTCGATCGCGTGCTGCGCGCCGTGCGTGACGACGACCTGGTCGGCGTGCAGCCGAACGCCGCGCGCGGCGCGCAGATAGTCCGCGATCGCCGCGCGCAGCTCGGGCTCGCCCTGGGGGTCGCCGTAGTGGAAGCAGCTCGGGACGGGGCGCGCGAGCTGGCGCTGCAGAAGCCGGCCGAACAGAGCCAGCGTCCGTGAATCGGGCGCCGCGGTGCCGAGCCTGCCGGGCAGCGCCTCCACCTCCCGGCGCCGCGGGCGCGCGGGCCGTGCGGGCTCCGGCGCGAGACTGGGCACCGCCGTCGCGACGAAGGTGCCGGCGCCCACCCGCGCCTCCGCGAAGCCCTCCGCCACCAGCTGCTCGAAGGCCGCGACCACGGCGCCCCGGGCCACCCCGAGCCGGGTCGCCAGCGCCCGGGTCGGCGGCAGCTTCGCCCCGGGCGCGAGCTGACGCGTCTCGATCAGCCGGCGCAGCTCGGCGTAGAGCGCCACCCGGCGCGGGCCCTCGCCCGGCAGGACTGGGATCAGGGCCGACCAGTCCGACGAATTGGCTCGATCCTTTCGCATGAGATTGGATCTTATCCGAGCCAATTCGGTCGCGCTACGGAGAAGCCGCAGCGCCCCCCCGGGCGCGAGACCCGGAGCCGATCCGCCATGTCCGACATCGCGTCCGCCACCTATCCGGTCAGCCCGCGCAACCGGGTGAAGCGCAAGCACGAGCGCGGCCACTACGACCACGAGACCGTGCACGCCCTCCTCGACGCCGCCGCGCTCGCCCACGTCTCCTACGTGATCGACGGCCAGCCCTATTGCACGCCGACCCTGTTCTGGCGCGAAGGCACGCGGCTCTACTGGCACGGCAGCAGCGCCAGCCGGATGCTGCGCAACCTCGCCGACGGCGAGCCCGCCTGCCTGACGGTGACGCATCTCGACGCCTTCGCGCTCGCGCGCTCCGGCTTCTCGTCCTCGGCCGATTACCGCTCCGTGATGGCCTTCGGCCGCGCCAGGCTCGTCACCGATCCGAAGGAGAAGGCGCAGGCTCTGCACATGATGGTCGACCGCTTCTTTCCGGGGCGCGACGCGACCCTCAGGCCGGCGACCGCGCAGGAGGTGAAGGCCACGGCGGTGATCGTGATGGAGATCGAGGAGGCCTCCGCCAAGATCCGCGCCGCCGGCGTCGCCGGGGATCCCGACGCCGCTCTGCCGATCTGGGCGGAGCGGCTGCCCGTTCACACCGTGATCGGCGCGTCCGAGCGCTGCCCGAGCGTGCCGCCGGGGATGGAGCGCCCCGCGCATCTCGCGCCGTATGCCGAAGGCCGGCCGCTGGAGGACGCGCTGCGGGAGGCCTACGCGGCGGCCGAAGCCGCGGCGGCCGCCGGCTGAGCGGGGCTCAGAAGCCCCATTGGAAGGTCACGCCCGAGCCGCCGTCGCCGCGCTGGCGCACGTGGGCGCGGGTCCCCCGGCCGAACTGGAACAGGCCGTAGGAATTGCGGTCGCCGTCCTGCTCCAGCGTGCCGACGTGGTCGCGGCCTTCCTGGTGGACGAGGCCGAGATTGCCGCGTCCGTTCTGCAGGAGGCCGGCGGCGTTGTCGCGGCCCTGCTGGGTGATGCGGCCGTTCGTGCGCATGTCGGTGGCGAGCCCGTACAGGGCGAGGCCGGCGCGCAGCGCCCGCTCGGCGTCCGCGCCCTGGGCGTTGGCGGAGAAGGTCACGGTTCCGCCCGCGGCGGCGGGGCCGGTCGCGAGGCCGGCGGCGAGAAGGACGGCCGCGGTTGCGGCCCTGATCGAACGCTTGGTCATGAGACCGGCTCCTTCGCTCATGGTCCGGATCGGCCTCAACGGCCGATCCGCTCCTCGCAGGCGAGGCGCTCGCCGCCGACGTCGATCTCGAGGGTCGCGTCGTAACGCCCGCCGGCGTTCAACGTCACGCTGCCGAGCACCGTCTCCCGGCCGGCCCGGGCGTCGAAGGCGCCGCCCTGGCTGATGGTCGAGCGCCCGGCGGCTCCGCCGCCGACGACGGCGAGCCTGTAGTTTCCCGAGACCGCGCGGTCGCTGACGAGAAGCGGCTCGACGGTGACGAGCCCGCCGCTGCGCTCCACGCGCACTTCGCAGCGCGGGCCGTCGTCGGCGGTGTGGGCGGACGAGCTCGACGCGCCGATGGCGGCGCCGAGGGGGCCGAGGGCGCTCAGCGCCACCACGGCGCCGGCGACGAGGCGATTATCGAGGCCGAACATGAGAGTCTCCGTTCTCGAGGGGAGGGGGCGGCGCGGCCGGGTCATAGCCTCGGCCGCGCGGCGCGGGCTCAGTTGCAGGTCTGCACGAAGGCCGCGACGTTGCCGCTGCCGTTCTGCGTCACCTCGCCGGAGCAGCCCGTGCCCACCTGCACGCCGGCGGCGATGTTGCCGTTGCCGTCCTGGGTGACGATGGCGCTGTGGCGGTCGCCGAACTGCGCCACGCCGCCCGCGTTTGCGCGGCCGCGCTGCCAGACGTCGGCGTGGTTGCGCCGGCCGCTCTGGCCGATGGCGCCGGTGTTGCCGCGCCCGTACTGGCGCACGACGCCCTCGTTGAAGCGCCCCTCCTGATGGACGCCCACGCGGTTGCCCCGCCCGACCTGCTCGCCGCCGACGGAATGCGCCCAGCCGTGCTGGCGGATGACGATCTCGTTGGCGAGGACGGGCGTGGCGAGGCCGGTGACGAGGGCGACCAGGGTCGCGGTGAAGAGCTTGCGGGTCATGGGGTCTCTCCTCTGGATCTCGACGCCGCCGTCTCGGTGGCGTGTCACGAGGTGTAGAGGGAGGCGCCGGAACGCCGCTTGAACCGCTCGTTCAGAAGGCGTTCACCAAAAGAGAAGGGGGCGGCTCGGCGCCGCCCCCTTCGAGATGCCGCTCGCGTTTCGGCGCCCGGCTCAGGCCGCCCGCACCTTCGCCACGAAGGCCTCCATCGCATGGCGCAGCGCCCCGGAGCGCTCCGTGAGCGCGCTGGAGGAGGCGTGGACCGACGCCGAGAGCTCGCCCGTGCGGTTCGCCTGGCCGCTCACGTCGGTGATGGTGCGGCTGACGTCCTGGGTGCCGGAGGCGGCCTCGGCGACGTTGCGGGCGATCTCGCCCGTGGTGGCGTTCTGCTGTTCGGCGGCGGCGGCGACGGTGTTCATCCGCTCAGTGATGGCGCGCACCTTCTCGGCCACCGCGGCCGCGGCCTGCATGGAGGCCTGCGCCGCCCCGCGCATCTCCGCGATCTGGCGCTCGATGTCCTCGGTCGCCTTGCCGGTCTGGTCGGCGAGGGACTTCACCTCGGCGGCGACGACGGCGAAGCCCTTGCCCGCCTCGCCGGCGCGCGCGGCCTCGATCGTCGCGTTGAGCGCGAGCAGGTTCGTCTGCGCGGCGATCTCCGAGATGAGCTTCGTCACGTCGCCGATTCGCTCGACGACGCCGTTGAGGTTCGTCACCGCCGCGTTCGAGCGCTCGACGTCGCCCGCCGCCTCGATCGCCATCTGCGAGGAGGCGTTCACCTGCGACGTGATCTCGTTGATGGATGCCGACATCTCCTCCGTGGCGCTGGCGACGCCGCGGACGTTGACCGCCGTCTCTTCCGACGCCGTCGAGGCGCCGATGGCCTGCTCGGTCGTCTGCGCGGCGATGGTGGAGAGCGCGGCCGCGGCCTCGCCGAGGCGCGCCGTCTCGGCCTGCATCTCGTCGGAAAGCTGCAGGACGGACGCCTCGAAGTCCCGGGCGAGGCGCTGCATCTCCTGGCGTCGACGCTTTTCCGCCGCCTCGCGGGCGTCCGCCGTCTCGGCCTCGAGCGTGCGGGTACGGATCAGGTTGTCGCGGAAGACCCCGAGCGCCGCGCCCATGCGGCCGATCTCGTCGCCGCGGCGGCTCGCCGGCGGCTCGGCCTCGAGATCGCCCTCGGCGAGGCGCTGGGTCGTGTCCGCGAGCCGGGCCAGCGGCCGCGAGACGACGGCGAAGTTCAGGTAGGCGAAGGCGAGGGCGACGAGGGCGAGCAGCGCCGAGGCGCCGAGGCCCACGGCGCGCACCGTGGCGAGCGCGCTCTGCTGGGCGGCGACGAGCTCGCCGCGGATCACCTCGAGGTCGCGCTCCACGGCGCCGACGGCCTCGATCACGGCGTCAAACATGCGCTCCGCCTCGACCGAGCTCGCCACGGCGCGGGCGAGGTCCACCGTGAGCGGATCGCGCATGCGCTCGATCTGCGGGGCGACGTAGCCCTCGCGCCAGGCCTGCCAGGCGGCCTCGGCGGCGGCGGCGTCGGTCGCCACGGCCGGCGCGACGGCCCGGGCCTCTGCGATCATCTCGGAAAAGACGTCGCTCGTCGTCTGCGCGGCGGTCTCGTATTCCGAGAGGCGCCCACGATCGCCGGAGAGGACGAAGCTCTGGATGGCGAAGGCCTGGCCGAGGATCGCGCCCTGGATCGCACGGGCGTCGCCCGTCAGCTCCTGCGCCTCGCTCGCCTGCTCGATGGCGTCTCCGGCAACGCGCGCCCGGTCGAACGAGAACAGGCCGGCGGCGACGCCGACGAGGGCGAGGCCGACGAAGGCGGCCAGTCCCTTCTTGGTGACGGAAAGGTCGTTGAACATCTCACATGCCCCCTCGGTCGGCTCAGCCGCCGATAACAGCCGAGCGGCGGATCAGCTCGGTCAGGTTGATCTCCACCGTCGCGGCGCCGATGGGCGCGCGGCCGCTCTCGTCGGTGACGGTCAGGTTGAGCTGCGCGCGCCAGATCTTCAGGCCCTCGTCCCATTCCGGATCGTCGATGAAGACCGCGTCGGCGCCGACGGGGAAGGTGTTCTGGAACTTCGCCTCGTCGCCCTGCCAGTAATCCGAGGTGATGGCGCTCTGGCCGACGTTGAGGCCCTCGTCGTCCGTGACGAAGATCTCGACGTAGAGCCCGAGGGCCTGCGCCTGCACGCGGGTCAGGTAGACCGACAGCGGGGAGGACAGGGTCGCGGCGATCAACGGCTTGTCCGCCGCCTCGCGCTCGGCGCGCCATTGCTGGTCGAGCGCCTCGATCTCGGCCGCGTCCGCGCCGGCATAGCGCTCGTTCTGGCTCTCGACCGAGAGTCGAACGATCTCGGTCTCGAGCCAGGAGCGGACCTCGGCGACGACGGCCGGGCCGATCAGCATCTTCGCGTTCGGGGCCGCGCCCTGCGCCGCGGCCGGGAGCGGGACGGCGAGAGCGCCCGCGAGGATCAGGGCAGTCGTGGTGATGCGCATGGGCGATCTCCTCAGATGACGTAAGGAGATGTTCGGATGTTGCTGTGAAGAAGCGGTTAAAGCTGTTGAAATACGTCGTATAGAGGCTTGCGGATAGTCAAGGCAACTCGAAGGGGCTTGGTGTAAGTTCGAGCTCTTATTCCTATTACTCAGAATTGCGCCGGGCTCAATCGGAAGTGATGCCGTCCGGCCCCGCCACGAAGGCGACGGGGCCGGCGAGATTGTCGGTCATCGCACCCGGTAGGCCGAGATCGCGTCGTTCCATCCGCCTCGCAGAGCGGAGACGGTCCCGTCCACCGTCCGGCAGCCCCCGGCGAAGCCGTAGTCCTGGCAGACCTCCACGGTCGCGTTCGCGCCGGTGCGGATCGCGGAGATGCGGTCGTTCCATTCGCCCATGATCCGCGCATCCGCGTCGCCGACGTCGGCGCACAGCTCGGCGCCGCCGAACTCGTAGTCCTCGTAGAAGCAGACCTCGTTCGCGTCGACCGGCGGACCCTCGTCGCCTTGGTCCGGCGGGACCCGCCCGCCGATCTCGTAGGACGAGATCACGTCGTTCCACTCGCTCGAGAGCGAGGCGACGTTGCCGGCGATGCGCCGGCATCGGCCTTCGTAGTCGTAGTGCTCGCAGACGAGAACCGCTGTGCCCGGCCCGGTGCGGATCGCCGAGATACGGTCGTTCCAGCCGCCCGAGAGCCGCGGGTCGGCGCCGCCCTGGGAGCAGACGCTCTCGCCCTGATAGTCGAAATCGGCGTAGAAGCAGGCCTCGCCGCGCGCGACCGCCGGGCCGCGATCCTCCGGCGGGCCCACGTCCGGCTCCTCGCCGCGGGCGAGGGCGAGGCCGAACTCGGCGAAGAAGTCGAAGACCTCCGCGGGGAAGCGGCCCTGCAGCTCGGCCACGGGCGCGCGCAGCTCGGGCGCCGCCGGCTGGAGGTAGCGCGCCGCCGACCAGCCATCGTAGCCGCGCCAGGAAACCTCGCACCACTCGTAGCTCGGCGTGCAGCGCGCCACCTCGACCCGCGCGCCCTGCGGAACGACGGTGAGCCGCTGGTAGCGTGTGCTCGGGCCCTCGCGCAGGGACAGGTCGACCGAGGTGCGGGCCGGCGCGGCCTCCACGGCCGCGGCGGTCGTGAGCAGCGCCGCCGCCGCGAGCGGGGCGGCGAGGCGAATTCGGTCGGTCATGGCGTCCTCCTCGTTTCGAGCGACGCCGACCCGAACAGGAGGGGAGGGGGGAGGGTTCCGGATTCCGCGACCCCTCAAGCCGCGTCCGCATGCTCCTGCTTGATGAACGCGATCCGCACCATGTTCGTCGCCCCCGGGGTGCCGAAGGGGACGCCGGCCACCACGATCACCCGCTCGCCCACCTTGGCGAGGCCGGCGCGGACGGCGAACTTGCAGGCGCGGAAGGTCATGTCGTCGACGTCGTGGGCGTCGCGGGTGACGATGGGGTGGACGCCCCAGGCGAGCTGGGCGCGCCGGGCCGCGCCGCGATTGGGGGTCAGCGCGATGATGGTGGAGTTCGGCCGCTCGCGGGCGATGCGCAGCGCGGTCGAGCCCGACGAGGTCCAGGCGCAGATCACGCCGATGCCGAGCGTGTCGGCGATGCGGTGCGCCGCCGCCGCGATGGCGTCGGAGCCCGTGGCCTCGGGCTCGGCCTGCTGGGAGGCGATGATCGTCCAGTAGAGCTCTTCCTGCTCCACCTGCACGGCGATCGCGTCCATGGTCGAGACGGCCTCGATCGGGTACTGGCCCGCCGCGCTCTCGGCGGAGAGCATCACCGCGTCCGCGCCCTCGTAGACGGCGGTCGCGACGTCGGAGACCTCGGCGCGGGTGGGGACGGGGGCGGTGATCATGCTCTCGAGCATCTGCGTCGCGACGATCACCGGCTTGCCGAGCCGCCGCGCCCCGCGGGTGATGCGCTTCTGGATGCCCGGCACCCGCTCGAGCGGCATCTCCACGCCGAGATCGCCGCGCGCCACCATCAGCGCGTCGGAAATCTCCATGATCTCGTCGAGGCGCTTGAGCGCCTGCGGCTTCTCGATCTTGGCGAGAACCTGGGCGCGGCCGCGCACCACCTTCTTCACCTCGGCGATGTCCTCCGGCCGCTGCACGAAGGAGAGCGCCACCCAGTCGACGCCGACGTCCATCGCCGCCTCGAGGTCCGAGCGGTCCTTCGGCGTCATGGCGGAGACGGGCAGCTGCGTGTCGGGCAGCGAGACGCCCTTGCGGTTCGAGATCGTGCCGCCGACGACGACGCGGGTGACCGCGCGCTTGCCCGGCTCGACGTCCTCCACCACGAGCCGCAGCTTGCCGTCGTCGATGATGACCGCGTGCTCGGGCTCGAGCGCGGAGAGGATCTCCGGATGGGGCAGGTGCACGCGCGTCGCGTCGCCCGGGCTCGGGTCGGAATCGAGCACGAAGGTCTCGCCCTTCATGATCTCGGCCTTGTCGCCGGTGAACGTGCCCACGCGCAGCTTCGGGCCCTGCAGGTCGACGAGGATCGGCACGGGGGTCTTCACCCGCTGCTCCACGTCGCGCAGCATCTCCACGCGGGAGCGCAGATCCTCGCGCGAGAGGTGTGACATGTTGATGCGGAACATGTCGGCGCCCGCCTCGTGCAGCCGGCAGGCCATCTCGACCGTGCTGGAGGCGGGGCCGAGGGTGGCGACGATCTTGGTGCGTCTCGATCGCGTCATCGCAGAGCGGCTCCGGGTCTGTCGGGATCTGTGAGCTGAATGGTCCAGCTGCGCTGCTGGCCCGTGTCGACTTCGAAGAAGCCGTTGCGGTCGAATCCGCGGGCGAGGCAGTCCTCGACGCCGCGGATCGTGAACTCGCGCTCGCGGGTGCACATCACCGTGCGCCCGCCCCACTCGCCGCCGCGGTCGTAGTCGATCGCGTAGACATAGTAGAAGCGCGAGGCGAGCGCGCCTTCGAGCAGGGTCTCGCAGGCGCGCGGATCGAGGTTCCACCAGCCCTCCGTGAGCCAGCCGTCGTCGTCGCGGTGGCCGATGGCGATGCCGACGCGGGAATTCGTCATGTTGCACAGGCGCAGGTCCGCCTGCGCTGGGCGGGCCTCGAGCGCGAGCGCTCCGCCGGCGAGCGCGCCCGCGAGCAGCACGCGCGCGAGCGCTCGTGCGGCGGCGCCGCGCCTCTCAGTCGACCAGGATGATGCGGCAGTCATTGACGTTCGTGCGGGTGGGACCGGGGACGTACAGATCGGAGAGAGCCTCGAAGAAGGCGGTGGAATCGTTGTCGTCGAGCATGCGGCGCGCGTCCAGCCCCGCGGCGGCGGCGCGCGCCAGGGTGGCGGCGTCGACGAAAGCGCCCGCCGGATCGGTCGACGCGCCGGAGCCGCCGTCGGTTCCGTCCGTGTCGCCGGCGAGCGCCGCGATCCCCTCCGCCCCGTCGAGCGCGAGGGCGAGGGCGAGGGCGTATTCCTGGTTCGGCCCGCCGCGACCTTCTCCGCGGATCGTGACCGTCAGCTCGCCGCCCGACAGGAGCGCCACGCGCCGCCCGGCGGCTTTCGCCTCGCGGGCGAGGGCGGCTTGGGCGCGGGCGACCTCGCGCGCCTCGCCCTCGAGATCGGCGCCGAGCAGGACCGGCTCGTAGCCCGCCGCCGACGCCGCCTCGGCCGCCGCGGCGAGCGCGTCGGCGGGGCGGGCGACGATCGTGAAGGACGAGCCCGAGAAGCACGGGTCCCCGGGCTTCGGCGTCTCGTTGGCGGGGTCGTCGAGGAGCCGGCGCGCGGCGGGCGGAAGGTCGAGCCCGTATGTCGCGACGATGGCCCGGGCGTCCGCCGTCGTGGTCGGGTCGGGAACGGTGGGACCGGACGCGATGGCGGCGGGATCGTCGCCCGGCACGTCCGAGATCGCCAGCGCCACGACCTGCGCGGGGGCGGCCATGGCGGCGAGCCGCCCGCCCTTGATCAGCGAGAGGCGCTTCCTCACGCAATTGATCTCGCCGATCGTCGCCCCGCAGCGCAGGAGCGCCTTCGTCACCGCCTGCTTGTCGGCGAGGGTGAGCTCGCCCGCCGGCGCGATCCAGTTGGCCGAGCCGCCGCCCGAGATCAGCGCGAGGACGAGATCGTCGGCGGTCGCGCTCTCGGCGAACGTGAGCGTGCGTCGCGTCGCCGCGACCCCGGCCTCGTCAGGCACCGGATGCCCGGCCTCGACCACCGGAATCGGTCCCGCGTCCGCGGCGTATCCGTAGCGGCACACGGCGAGGCCCGTGAGCCGATCGGGGCCGAGGCCGCGCTCGGCGTAATGGCGCGCCGCAGCCGCCGCGAGGCTCGCGCCGGCCTTGCCGGTGGCGAGCACGATCACCCGGCCCGAGGCCGGCGGCTCGGGCAGGTGCGGCGGCAGGCACAGGTCGGGATGCGCCCGCGCCACGGCCGCCTCGAAGACGCGCGCGAGCGAGGCTCGGCTGTCTGCGGCGACGGCGGGGGATACGGACATCTGGCTCCTCCGGGGGGCGAGGCGGCGAGGGCACCCCCACCGCGCATGCGCGCTTCGCGAAGGTTCCGTTTCCCTTCCTATGCCTTTTCAGCGCCGAGGTCATCCGCCATGTTCGGGAGCGACGCCATCCATCCGCACCTATCCACGAGCGAGCCATGCCCTTTTCCGATCTCGACCCCGCCACCCGCACCGAGCTCGAGGCCGCCGCCTTCCGCCGCCTCGTCGCGCACATGCGCGCGCGCACCGACGTGCAGAACATCGACCTGATGAACATGGCCGGCTTCTGCCGCAACTGCCTCTCCAACTGGCTCAAGGACGCCGCCGACGAGAAGGGCGTCGCGCTCTCCAAGGACGAGAGCCGCGAGGCCGTCTACGGCATGCCCTACGACGAATGGAAGGCGAAGCACCAGGCCGAGGCGAGCCCCGAGCAGAAGGCCGCCTTCGACAAGGCCGGTCCGGGTCACTGAGCCGCGAGCGCGCGCCCGTCAGCCGACGCGCTCCAGCGCGCCGCTCTCGCGCGAGCGGAAGAGGGCGTCGATCACCCGCATGTTGGCGATCGCGTCCTCGATCGGCCCGGTGTCCGCGCCGCCGCCTGCGGCGACGCGCGCCACGAAGGCCTCGGCCTGGCGCGCGTACTGATCCGTCGCCGGCAGCACGGTCGCCTGCGCCGCCTCGCCGAACAGGTCGGTCCCCGGGTCCTCGACGATGCGCAGGTCCCGGTCCGGCGGCGCGTTGAACGGCACCTCGACGACGAGCCGCGCCTGCGTGCCCAGGATGGTGACGCGCTGCGTCGGGACGAGCTGCGTCGAGCACACGAAGCTCGCCTGCCGGCCGCCGGAGAACAGCATCAGGCCCGATGTGAGCCGGTCCACGCCCATCTGCGGGTCCATGTCGAACAGGCCGATCACGCGCTCGGGCTCCGCCTCGAACAGGAAGCGGGCGGTGTTGATGGCGTAGCAGCCGATGTCGTAGAGCCCGCCGCCGCCGTTCTCGGGGCGGTTGCGGATGTTGGTCGGGTCGTCGTTGTAGAACGAGAACGCCGTCTGGATCGCCCGCAGCTCGCCGAGCGCCCCGGAGCGCACGCGCTCGCGCGCCTCGATCCATTGCGGGTGGTGGCGCACCATGAAGGCCTCGACCACCAATCGGCCGGTGCGCACCTGCGCCTCGCGCAGCCGCTCCGCCTCCGCGGCCGTGAGCGCGATCGGCTTCTCGCAGAGCACGTGCTTGCCGGCCTCCATGGCGCGGATCGACCAGGACACGTGCAGGTCGTTCGGCAGCGGGTTGTAGACGCCGTCGATCTCCGGATCGGCGAGGAGCGCCTCGTAGGCGCCGTAGGCTTTCGCGACGCCGTAGCGCTCCGCGTCCGCCCGCGCGCGGCCCTCGTCGCGCGAGGCGATGGCCCCAACCCGCATCCCGGCGCCGGCCTGCAGGGCCGGCACCACCTTCTCGCCGATCTTCGCGGCGCCGAGCACGCCCCAGACGAAGTCTCGCGTCATGTCCGCTCTCCTCCCGTTTCGGTCATGATGCGGCAGGGCGCGGCGGAGGTCGACCCGGGCCGTGCCCGTCCGGCGAAGCGTGTGACGGGGGCCGTCACCCCCGCCGCGCCAGCCAGTCCAGCACCGCCCGCCGGATCACCTCCGAGCGCGCCACCCCCTCGTCCTTCGCGATCCCCTCGACCGCCTCCAGCGCCTCCCTGGGCAGCCGCAGGCTGACGAGCGGATCGCGGCCGGTGGCGGGGCGGCCGCGCCGTCGCTTCGGCGAGGGCTCCTCGGGTTCGGGAGGGGGCATCGACAGGCCCCGCTCACCCGCCCCGCCGCGTCATGAACGCGATCTTCTCGAACAGCGCCACGTCCTGCTCGTTCTTCAAGAGCGCCCCGTGCAGCGGCGGGATCAGCTTGCGCGCGCTCGATTCGCGCAGCACCTCCGGCGCGACGTCCTCGTTGAGGAGGAGCTTCAGCCAGTCGAGCAGCTCGGAGGTGGAGGGCTTCTTCTTCAGGCCCGGCGCCTCGCGCACGGCGAAGAAGACCTCGAGGGCCTCCTTGACGAGGCGGCTCTTGATGCCGGGATAGTGCACCTCGACGATGGCGGCCATCGTGTCGGGATCGGGGAACTTGATGTAGTGGAA
This sequence comes from Salinarimonas sp., assembly GCF_040111675.1. Classification (NCBI taxonomy): domain Bacteria; kingdom Pseudomonadati; phylum Pseudomonadota; class Alphaproteobacteria; order Hyphomicrobiales; family Salinarimonadaceae; genus Salinarimonas; species Salinarimonas sp. The sequence goes on from NZ_CP157794.1 coordinate 1,864,292, forward strand.
GAAGCAGCGGCGCAGGAAGGCGTCGGGCAGCTCCTTCTCGTTGTTGGAGGTGATCACCACGATCGGCCGGCGCGCCGCCTTCACGGTCTCGCCGGTCTCGTAGACGTGGAACTCCATCCGGTCGAGCTCCTGCAGGAGGTCGTTGGGGAACTCGATGTCCGCCTTGTCGACCTCGTCGATCAGCAGGACCGGGCGCTCGTCGGCGACGAAGGCGTCCCAGAGCTTGCCGCGGCGGATGTAGTTGGCGATGTCGGAGACGCGCGGGTCGCCGAGCTGCGAATCGCGCAGGCGCGAGACGGCGTCGTACTCGTAGAGGCCCTGCTGCGCCTTGGTGGTGGACTTGATCGACCAGGTGAGGAGCGGCGCGCCGACGCTTTTCGCGATCTCCTCGGCGAGCACCGTCTTGCCGGTGCCGGGCTCGCCCTTGACGAGGAGCGGGCGCTCCAGCGTGATCGCGGCGTTGACCGCCACCGCGAGGTCCTCCGTCGCCACGTAATCCTTCGTCCCGGCAAAGCGCATCGCGTTCCGTCCTCTCGCCTCGGGGCCGACCTGCGGCACGCGTCGCTTGTCCCATGCCGCGCGACGGCGCGCAACACGCCGCGTCGCCGCGCGCGGGCGCAGTCTAGCGGAGGAGGGCGCCGCCACTTTCGCGGCGCCTGGGAAGAATAGCCTCGCCCACCGTCGGTTTCGCACAAGCGTCGTCGTGGCGCACCCCGGATGAGCGGCATGCGTCCCATGACAATTCCGCAGCCCCGTGCACGTATGTCGTGCGGGCCGATGGGAGAGACGTGCGCCGCCGCGCGGCTCTAGCCTCGTGGCGGCCATCTATACATTTGACACACCTCGCGAGCAGGGCAATAACTTTCACGACGGGCCGGGCCGAAAGGGGCAATTTGCGCGCGCCTTCGGCCACGCGTCGCAAAACGCGCATTCCGCAGCGAGAACGAAAGCCCGCGGCAACGGGCGGAGGACCAGAGATGACGACCAAGAAGCACGACGGCTCGCGGCTCGACCGCGACGAGACGACGACGCTGGAGGCGGTTCACCCGCAGCTGCCGCAAATGGCCGAGGACGTGTTCGAGGGCAAGGTCTCGCGCCGCGCCTTCCTGCGCACCGCGACCCTTCTCGGCCTCTCCGCCGGCGCGGCCTACGCCATGGCCGGCAAGCTGACGGGCGAGCCCTTCGCGCCCGCCGCGCGCGCCCAGGACGGGACGCCGGTCAAGGGCGGCGTGCTGCGCGTGTCGATGAACATCAAGGAGATCTCGGATCCCGCGACCGTCGACTGGTCGGAGAAGGGCAACGAGCTGCGCCACGTGATCGAGCCGCTCGTGCGCATCACCTCCGACAACGTGGCGGTGCCCCATCTCGCCGAGAGCTGGACGGCCTCCGAGGACCTGCGCACCTGGACGTTCAAGCTGCGCCAGGGCGTGAAGTGGTCGAACGGCGACGATTTCGGCGCCGACGACGTCGTGGCGAACTTCAAGCGCTGGATGGACCCTGCCGTCGGCTCCTCGAACTACGGCCGCTTCTCGGCGCTGCGCACGTCCAACGACGACGGCTCGCCGATGCTCGAGAACGGCGTCGTCAAGATCGACGACCATACCGTCGAGTTCAACCTGCGCGTCCCGTTCCTGGCGCTGCCCGAGTCGATGGGCGACTACCCGGCGCTGATCGCGCACCGCTCCTTCCAGGGCGGCAACTGGGTCGAGGACCCGATCGGCACCGGCCCGTTCGAGCTCGTCGAGCTCACGGTGGGCTCGCGCGCCCGCTATCGCCGCAAGGAGAGCGGCTGGTGGGGCGGCGAGGTCCATCTCGACGGGATCGACTACATCGATCACGGCGACGATCCGGCCGCCCCGCTCGCCGCGCTCGCCTCCGGCCAGGTGGACATCCTCTACCGCCTCAACGTCGAGCAGGTGCCCGCCGCCCGCGCCATCCCCAGCCTCGTGCTCTACCAGGCCGACACGGCGCAGACCGGCGTCGCCCGCATGAAGGTGACCGAGGCGCCGTTCGACGACGTCCGCGTGCGCCAGGCGATCCAGTCCTGCATCGATCACGAGCGCCTGCTCGCGATCGCCTATCAGGGCCTCGGCGTCGCCGGCGAGGATCACCACGTCGCGCCGGTCCACCCGGAATACGCCGCGCTGCCGAAGCCGACGCAGGATTACGACCGCGCCCGCGCGCTCCTCGCCGAGGCCGGCTACGCGGACGGTCTCGAGATCCAGATCGATTGCGTGGCGCAGCCGACCTGGGAGCCCAATACCTGCCAGGCGCTGGTGGAGATGCTGCGCCCGGCCGGGATCGACCTCGCGGTCAACATCATGCCCGGCGGCACCTACTGGGACCGCTGGATGACGACGCCGTTCGGCTTCACCTCCTGGACCCATCGTCCGCTCGGCACCCAGGTTCTTTCGCTCGCCTATCGCTCGGGTGTGCCGTGGAACGAGTCGTCCTATTCGAACCCGGATTTCGACGCGCTCCTCGACAAGGCCGAGGCGACGCTCGACGTCACCGAGCGGCAGACGATCATGGAGGAGCTCGAGCTGATGCTGCAGGGCGACGCCGTGATCATCCAGCCCTACTGGCGCTCCATCGCCACGGCCTCGAACCAGAAGGTGCAGGGCTACGCCCATCATCCCGCCGAGGAGCATCACTTCGAGCAGGTCTGGCTCGCCCAGAGCTGATCCGCGGCCACGGCCGGTCTTCCCTTCGGCTCCGCCCGCCCCGCGCGGGCGGAGCCTCGACGGACGCGTGAGCGATGCTGATCTTCCTGGCCAAGCGGCTCGCCTTCATGGCCCTGACCATGCTGGCGGTCTCGATCCTCCTCTTCCTCCTGCTGGAGGTGAACGGCGACGCGGTCGCCGTGAAGGTCCTCGGGCCCTACACGACCGAGGAGCAGCGCGCGCTCTGGCTCGTCGCGAACGGCTACGATAGGCCGTTGTTCGTGCGCTATTTCGAATGGCTCGGGAACATCGCCACCGGCGATTTCGGCCAGTCGATCCGCTTCCGCGTGCCCGTCTCGGAGGTGCTCTGGCCGCGCCTCGTCAACACCGCCATTCTCGGCGGCGTCACCTTCGCGGTGATGATCCCGCTCGCGCTGGTGCTCGGCGTGCTCGCCGGGATGCGCGAAGGCTCCGTCCTCGATCGCTCGATCTCGGTGGGCTCCATCGTCACCACGTCGATCCCCGAATTCGCGAGCGCGGTGCTGCTCACCTTCGTCCTGGTCTTCTGGCTCGCCTGGCTGCCGGGCACGAGCTCGATGAACGACGGCTTCGCCTGGCGCGAGCTCGTCCTGCCGGTGACCGTCCTCGTGCTCTACGGCTTCGGCTACATCGCGCGCATGACCCGCGCCTCGATGGCCGAGGTGATGCAGACGCCCTACATCCGCACCGCCGTGCTCAAGGGCCTGCCTTACCGCCAGGTGATCCTGCGCCACGCCTTGCGCAACGCCCTGATCGCGCCGTTCACGGTCATCATGCTGCAGATCAACTGGCTGCTCTCGGGCGTGATCGTGGTGGAATTCTTCTTCGCCTACAAGGGCTTCGGCGCGCTTCTCCTGGAGGCGTCGCTGAACCAGGACATCTACCTGATCCAGGCCTGCGCCATGGTCGCTGTCTTCGTCGCGGTGGCGACGCAGACGATCGCGGACATCGGCTACACCTATCTCAACCCACGCATCCGGTTCGCGTGAGGGAGGGGGAGCGATGAGCGACACCACCGCCGTTGGGCCCGAGCGCGCCTCCGAGCTTTCGCCGCCGACCCTCGCCGACCCGAAGCCGCCGCGCCCCGTGCGCGACCGGTTGCTGGGGCCGCTCCGTCCGCTCGTCGGCGGCCTCGCGCTCCTGCGCGAGAGCGTGGTCGCGATGATCGGCTCGGGCATCGTCCTGTTCTGGGTGGTGGTCGCGGTGCTCGCGCCGCTGATCGCGCCCTTCGACCCGAACGCGCAGTTCGTCCCCTTCGCGCCGCCCGGCGCTCCGCATCCGGACGGCGGGACCTTCCTGCTCGGCGCCGATCACCTCGGCCGCGACATCCTCAGCCGGGTGATCTGGGGCTCGCGCACGGTGCTGTTCTACGCTCCCGTGGCGACGGGCTGCGCCTTCGCGGTGGGGATCGTGATGGGGCTTCTCGCCGGCTATCACCGCGGCTGGGTGGACGACGTGCTCTCGCGCGTCTCCGACATCATCCTCTCCTTCCCGATCCTCGTCCTCTACGTCGTCATCATCTCGACCTTCGGGGCGTCGGGCATCAACATCGTGCTCGCCGTCACCTTCGCGAGCGCCCCGGGGATCATGCGCATCGTGCGCGGCCTCGTGCTCGACCTGCGCAACCGCGACTACGTCGCCGCCGCGCAGACGCGGGGCGAGAGCGCGCTGTGGATCATGTTCGTCGAGATCCTGCCGAACGCGCGCGGCCCGCTCATCGTCGACGCCTGCCTGCGGCTCGGCTACACCATCATCACGATCGGCGTGCTCGGCTTCCTCGGGCTCGGCCTGCCGCCGCCGGATCCGGATTGGGGCGGCATGGTCAACCAGACCCGCTCCATGGCGACCTTCGCGCCGCACATGACGATCTTCCCCGTGATCGCGATCTCCTCGCTCGTCCTCGGCTTCAACCTGCTCGCCGACGGCATCCGCGAGATCTCGCTGAAGGATTGAGGCGATGCACGAGACCTCCTCGCAGGGCGTCCGGCCCGACATCGAAGCCGTCCCGGCCGCCGAGCCCGTGCTCGAGATCGAGGGGCTCGCCATCTCCTACGTCACCCGTGCGGGCGAGATCCCCGCGGTGCTCGACTTCGACCTGACGATCCGCGCCGGGGAATCGGTGGCGCTCGTCGGCGAGAGCGGCTGCGGCAAGTCGACGGTGGCGAACGCCATCATGCGCTATATGGGCCGCAACGGCCGGATCGCGGCCGGCCGCATGCGCTTCAAGGGCCGCGACATGCTCGCCATGTCGGAGGAGGAGCTGCGCGCGGTGCGCGGCAACGAGATCGCGATGGTCTACCAGGAGCCCTTCGCGGCGCTCAACCCCTCGCTCACGGTCGGCGCCCAGCTCGCCGAGGTCTCCACCGTGCATCACGGCCTCTCGGAGGAGGAGGCCCTCGCCAAGGCCACCGAGATTCTCGCCGACGTGCGCCTACCCGATCCCGAGCGCACCCTCGCCGCCTACCCGCACCAGCTCTCCGGCGGGCAGCAGCAGCGCGTCGTCATCGCCATGGCGCTGCTCGCCAACCCCTCGCTGCTGCTGCTCGACGAGCCGACGACGGCGCTCGACGTCACCGTCGAGGCGGGGATCGTCGAGCTGATCGGCGAGATCAAGCGCAAGTACGGCACCGCCATCCTGTTCATCAGCCACAATCTCGGCCTCGTGCGCGAGGTCTGCGACCGGGTCGCGGTGATGTATTCCGGCGAGGTGGTGGAGGAGGGCGCCGTGGAGGACGTCTTCACCGCCATGCGCCATCCCTACACGCGCGGGCTGTTCGGCTGCATTCCGGTCCCGGCGGCGGACAAGCACGCCCGGCCGCTCACCGCCATTCCCGGGCAGTTGCCGCTGCCGCATCAGCGTCCGCGAGGCTGCAATTTCGGGCCGCGCTGCGGGCTGTTCGAAGGTGGCCTGTGCGACGAGGGCCAGGTGCCCATGCGCGACGCTTCCGATCACGACGAGGCGCCCGCCTCCGGCCACCGCGCCCGTTGCCTGCGGCTCGACGCCATGGAGCCCGTGAGGAAGCGGCGCAAGCGCGCCGGCGGCGATGCCGCGCAGGAGGGCGGCGACGTCGTGCTCGAGGTCGCCGACATGCAGAAATACTATCCGGTCTACGACCGTTCCCTGATGGCGATGCTGCAGGGCCGCTCGGTGCGATTCGTCAAGGCCAACGAGGAGATCTCGTTCAAGGCCCGACGCGGGCAGACGGTCGCGATCGTCGGCGAGAGCGGCTGCGGCAAATCCACCTTCGCCAAGGTGCTGATGGGCCTCGAGACGGCGACGGACGGCGCCATCCGCTTCGAGGGCGAGGACGTCGCGGGAGCGCCGGTGACGACGCGGCGCAAGGAGCAGGTCGCCAACCTGCAGATGATCTTCCAGAACCCGAACGACACGCTCAACCCCAGCCAGTCGGTGGGCGGGCAGATCGCGCGGGTGATCAAGAAGTTCGGCGTGGAGAGCGACCATCAGAAGATCTGGGCGCGGGTCTACGAGCTGCTCGACCTCGTCAAACTGCCGCGGGACTTCGCCAAGCGCATGCCGCGCCAGCTCTCGGGCGGGCAGAAGCAGCGCATCGGCATCGCCCGCGCCTTCGCCGGGAACCCGAGCGTCGTCGTCGCCGACGAGCCGGTCTCGGCGCTCGACGTCTCGGTCCAGGCGGCGGTGACGCAGCTCCTGATGGACATCCAGCGCGACAACGACACGACGCTGCTCTTCATCAGCCACGACCTGTCGCTCGTGCGCTACCTCGCCGACCGGGTGGTGGTGATGTATCTCGGCCAGGTCATGGAGCAGGGCCGCACCGTCGACGTGTTCGAGCCGCCCTATCACCCCTATACCGAGGCGCTGCTCTCGGCCGTACCGGTGGCGGATCCCACCATCGAGAAGACGAAGATCGTGCTGGAGGGCGCGCTGCCGAGCCCCCTCGACCCGCCCAAGGGCTGCCCCTTCGCCACGCGCTGCCCGCGCAAGCTCGGCGCGATCTGCGACGCGGAGCGCCCACCGGTCCATTCCCGCCCCGACGGCCACCGCATCGCCTGCCACATCCCGCTCCCCGAGCTCGAGGAGATGGAGCCGGTGTTCCGCCAGGTGGAGGCGCCCGCGAGCGCGGCCTGAGCGTGCTATGGTGTCCTCCTGCGAGGGAGGACGATGCATGCGTGTGGAGCTGGACCTGCCCGTGGAGACGATCGCGGCGCTGGACGCCCTCGCGCGCGAGCGGGGCACGACACGCGAGGCGCTGATCCGGGAGGCGATCGCGAGGGTGATCGCGGGGCGTCCGAAACCGAGGCCGCTCGACGAGGCGTTCGGGATCTGGGGTCCCGGCGAGCCTGATGGCCTCGCCTGTCAGCAGCTGCTTCGGGACGAGTGGTGAGGCGGCGGGCTTGCCGGTGTGTTGCGAACAAAATTGTACGAATTGGTTGACATCGCACTTTTTTGTTCGTATCATTGCGCGGCTACGACATCAATCGAGCAGCCCAGAGGGAGATAGTCTATGATTGCATGGAGGATCTTTTATGAAGAGGGAACAATTTTTGCGTTTAATTAAGGGTATTTGTAAGGATCAAGGCGTGGACTACGATTGGATCAAGGGCGAGGGTAAGGGTAGCCACGGTACAGTATATGTTGGCAAGAATAAGCATATTGAAAAACACGGAGAGCTTTCGAAGACTTACATGAAGCTTATTTTGAAGAAACTTGGCCTTCCACCGGACGCCGTTTGATTTTTGTCTGACAAAGAAGTGAGATGCAGTTGATCCAAGCTCCGGCGCGCTATGTTTTCCCCGCCCTGTTCGAAAACGGGGAAGACGGCGAAATCATCGTCACGTTTCCCGATCTTCCGGAGGCGATAACCTTCGGGAGGTCGGAAGAAGACGCTCTCGAACAGGCTCAGGACTGTCTGCGCGAAGCGTTGCGCGGGCGCATGCGTGACCAGGAGGATATCCCGCAGCCGTCGCAGGACGTCACGGGTGCGCGCGCGATTTCTCCGCCCGCGGAAATGGCCGCGAAGGTCGCTGTCTACGAGGCGTTTCAGCGCGCCGGCATGACGCGTGTGGCTCTTGCCGACCGGCTGCACGTCCACGAGGGCGAAGTGCGGCGCATTCTCGATCCGAACCACCGCACCAAGCTCGAGCGTCTCGACGAAGCCGCGCGCGCGCTCGGCGGACGCCTAGAGGTCACCTTCGTCCCTGCCGACGGGAACGGCTGACCCTCACACTTGCGCCGCCACCGCCTCCTGCGGCATCGCCCTTCCGGGGCGCGTGGCGGCTTCGTCGTTCAGGTGGCAGGCCGAGAGCCGCGCGTCGGCGATGGCCTTCAGCGCCGGGCGGTCGACCGAGCAGCGGGCGAAGGCGTGCGGGCAGCGGGGGTGAAAATGGCAGCCCGGCGGCGGCGCGAGCGGGGAGGGGATCTCGCCCTTGAGCGCCGTGAAGGCGCGCTTCCTCGCCTCGAGCCGCGGCACCTCCTCGAGCAGCGCCTCCGTATAGGGATGGTTCGGCGCCGTGAAGACGTCGTCCGTCTTCGCCAGCTCGACGATGCGGCCGAGATACATCACCGCCACCCGGTCGGCGATGTGCTCGATCACGCCGAGATCGTGGCTGACGAAGACGTAGGTGAGGTTCAAATCGCGCCGAAGCTCCAGGAAGAGATTGAGCACCTGCGCCTGGATCGAGACGTCGAGCGCCGCGGTCGACTCGTCGCAGACGAGCACCCGCGGCTGCACCGCGAGCGCCCGGGCGATGTTGATGCGCGCCCGCTGGCCTCCGGAGAACTGGTGCGGGTAGCGCCGGCGCGTCGCCGGGTCGAGGCCGACCTTCTCCATCAGCCCGCAGACATAGGCGTCGACGTCCCTTTCGGCGACCAGCCCGTGCACCACCGGCGCCTCGCCGATGATCTCGACGACGCGCATGCGCGGGTTGAGCGAGGCGGCCGGGTCCTGGAAGATCATCTGCACGGCGAGATCCGCCTTGCGGCGCGCGGCCGGGCTCATCTTGGCGACGTCCTCGCCCTCGAAGCGCACCACGCCGTCCGAGGGGTCGAGGATGCCGGCCATGATCCGGCCGAGCGTGGACTTGCCGCAGCCCGATTCGCCGACGAGGCCCACGACCTCGCCCGGCGCGACGTCGAGCGAGACGTCGTCGACGGCGCGCACCACCTGCTCGCGCAGGCCCGCGCCGAACAGGTTCGCCACGCGCTCGGCCGCGTCGAGCGACTTCACGAAGCGCTTGTGGACGTGCGAGAGCGACAGGATCGGCTTCGCGGAGGGGGAGGTGATGTCGTCGGTCATGACTGGCGGCTCACGGCGCGAGCTCCCGCTCGGGATCGGCGGCGGGGACGTTGAGCGGATTGTGGCAGCGCGCGGCGCGGGCGCCCGGATAGGGCGTGCGCTGCGGCCGGTCGGCGCGGCAGATCTCGGTCGCGTAGCCGCAGCGCGGGGCGAAGGGACAGCCCGGCGGCAGCTTGGCGAGCTGCGGCGTCATGCCGGGGATCTGCGCCAGCGGCTGGCCGCGCTTGTTGCGGCTCGGCACCGAGCCGATCAGCCCCGCGGTATAGGGGTGGATCGGCCGCTCCAGCACGTCGGCGACCGGGCCCTCCTCGACGATGCGCCCGGCATACATCACGGCCACCTTGTCGGCGAGGCCGGCGACGACGGAGAGGTCGTGCGTGATCCAGACGAGCGCCGTGCCGGTCTCGGCGCAGAGCGTCTGCACCTCGGAGAGGATCTGCGCCTGGATGGTGACGTCGAGCGCCGTCGTCGGCTCGTCGGCGACGAGGACGCCGGGCCGGTTGAGGAGCGCGGTGGCGATGGCCACGCGCTGGCGCATGCCCCCCGAGAACTGGTTCGGATAGCCGGAGAGCCGCTCCTCGGGAGAGGGGATGCCGACCTTGGCGAGCGCATCGCGGGCGCGGTCGCGCGCGGCCTTCTCGGAGACCTTCTCGTGGGCGCGGATCGCCTCGATCATCTGCGTGTCGATGCGCAGGACCGGGTTCAAGGTCGTCATCGGATCCTGGAAGATCATCGCGACGTCCTTGCCGCGGATCTTTCGGAGCGCCTTCTCCGGCTTGCCGACGAGCTCCTCGCCCCGCACCTTGATCGAGCCCGCCGCGATGCGCCCGGGCGGGTCGATCAGCCCGAGCACGGCGAGCCCGGTGACGGACTTGCCCGAGCCGGATTCGCCGACGAGGCCCATCACCTCGCCCGCCTCGACGGTGAAGGAGACGCCGTCGACGGCGGTGACGAGGCCGTCGCGGGTGCCGAAGGTGACGACGAGGTCGCGGACGTCGAGAACGGGCGTCGTCATTTCGCGAGCCTCGGGTTGAGCACGTCGCGCAGCCGGTCGCCGACGAGGTTGATGGCGACGATGACGATCACGAGCGCGACGCCGGGGAAGGTCGAGATCCAGTACTTGCCGGAGAGCAGGTAGCCGTAGCCGTTGGCGATGAGCATGCCGAGGGAGGGCTCCGTGACGGGGACGCCGACGCCGAGGAAGGAGAGCGTCGATTCGAGCGCGATGGCGTTGGCGATCTGCACCGTCGCCACCACGATGAGCGGCGGGATGCAGTTCGGCAGGAGATGGCGGAAGACGATGCGCCGCCGCGGCAGGGCGAGGCAGCGCGCCGCCTCGATGTATTCGCGCCGCTTCTCGACGAGCGCCGAGCCGCGCACGGTACGGGCGTAATAGGCCCATTGCACCACGATCAGCGCGATCACCACCTTGTCGACGCCCCGGCCGAACACGGCGAGCAGCACCAGCGCCACCAGGATCGCCGGGAAGGACAGCTGCAGGTCGACGATGCGCATGACGATGCTCTCGACCCGCCCGCCGGCATAGGCCGCGAGCACGCCGAGCGAGGCGCCGATCACGGCCGCGATCAGCACCGAGGAGGCGCCCACGGTGAGCGAGACGCGCAGTCCGTAGAGGATCGCCGAGAGCATGTCGCGGCCCTGGTCGTCGGTTCCGAGCCAGGCGGTCTGCCCCATGCCGAAGGTCTCGCCGGGAGGCAGCATGTTGTCGAGGATGGAGAGCGTGGCGAGGTCGTAGGGGTCCTGCGGCGCGAACCAGGGCGCGAAGACGGCCGCGGCGACGGCGAGCACCAGCACGACGAGCCCGATGATGGCGGTCCAGCTCTCGAAGAACGACGAGACGTGCCGGCGCAGCAGGCTCTCGCCCTTCTCGGGCGCGGGCGGGGGCGGGGAGGCGGGCATGCCCGCGGCGGGGCCGGCGAGGGGCTTCGCGGCGGCGTGGGGGGAGAGATCCGTCATGTCCCGCGTCCTCAGCCCTTCGCCTCGGAGAGGCGCACGCGCGGGTCGATCGCCGCGTAGAGCAGATCGACCACGAGATTGATGATCACGAAGATGAAGACCGTCATCATCAGGTAGGCGACGATGATGGGCCGGTCGAGGCGGTTGATGGAGTCGATCAGGAGCTTGCCCATCCCCGGATAGGCGAAGACGGTCTCCGTCACCACGGCGAAGGCGATCATCGAGCCGAGCTCGAGGCCGAGCACGGTGACGACGGGGATCATCATGTTCTTGAGCACGTGCACCATGACGATGCGCCGCGAGGACAGGCCCTTGGCCCGGGCGAAGCGCACGTAGTCCTGCAGCATCACCTCGCGCGTGCCCGCCTGGGCGATGCGGATGACGAGGGAGGCCTTGTAGAGGGCGAGCGTGAAGGCCGGCAGCAGCAGATGCCGCAGCCCGTCCCAGGTGAACATCGACAGGTGCATGCCCAGCACCTCGACCGTGTCCCCGCGCCCGCTCGCCGGCAGCCAGCGCAGCTCCACCGCGAAGAAGAGGATCAGCATCAGCCCGATCCAGAAGTTCGGCAGCGAGAAGCCGAGGATCGAGGTCGACATGATGGTGCGGCCCACGAACGAATCCGGCTTGAGGCCTGCGATCACGCCGAGCGGCACGCCCATCAGGATCGACAGGATCAGCGCCACGAGGGCGAGCTCCATCGTCGCCGGCAGCCGCTCCAGGATCACCTCGAGGGCGGGATCGGAATAGACGAAGGAGGTGCCGAGATCGCCCTGGAGCGCGTTCCAGATGAAGATGAAGAACTGCTCCCAGATCGGTCGGTCGAGGCCGAGGCGGGACGCGATGGCGGCCATCTCCTCCTCGCTGGCTTCCGGATTGGCGAGAATCGCGACGGGGTCGCCCACGGCGTAGACGGCGAGGAAGACCAGGCACGCCATCACGGCGATGACGAGAAGCGACTGGCCGATGCGGCGGATGAGGTAGACCAGCATGGTGGCTCGGGCTCGGGCGCTCGTTCAATGGCGCGGGACGCGGCGCGCCGTCCGGCGCGTCGCGTCGAAGGAGAAGGGGGCGGCGGCGTGTCGAAGGCCGCCGCCCGCGCGTTGCGACGCGGTCAGCTCTGCGGCTCGACTTCCGTCGCCAGCGTGTACTGATCCGCGCGCGGGGTCAGCGACAGGCCCTCGCGGAAGGCCCAGGGCGTCACCTCGAAGTGGATCGGGATCGTGGCGTAGTCGGCCATGGCCATCTCGGCCGCCTGCTGCAGCAGCGCCTCGCGCGCCTGCGGGTCGACGGTCTGCGTGGCCTCCATCACGACCTGGTCGATCTCGGGGTTCGAGTAGCGCTGACGGTTCGTCGCGCCCATGCCCGTGTCCGGGTCGCGGGTGGCGACGAGCGCGATCAGCGGGCTCGAGATCTCGCCCGTGGAGGCGCCCCAGCCCGCGAGCCACATGCCGAACGCGTACTCGTTGCGACGCGAGAAGAAGGTCGAGCGCGTCATGGCGTCGACGCTGGTGCGCACGCCGACGCGGGCCAGCATCTGCGCCACCGCCTGGGCGATGAGCTCGTCGTTCATGTAGCGGTCGTTCGGGGCCGAGAGCACCATGGAGAAGCCGTTCTCGTACCCGGCCTCGGCCAGCAGCTCGCGGGCGCGGTCGGGATCGTAGCCCTCGATCGGCGTGTCCTCGCGGGCGCCGAACATCGGGTAGGGCAGGAGATCGCCGGCCGGGACGGAGAGCCCGCCCATGATGCGGTCGGTGATGGCCTGGCGGTCGATGGCCTTCGAGATCGCCTCGCGGACGCGCACGTCCGTGAAGGGGTTCTCGCCGTCGGTGCCCTCGACGCCCGGCGGGACGTGGCCCTCTTCCGGGTTCTGGTCGAGGTGGAGATAGATCACGCGGTTCGACAGGCCCTGGGCGATCTGGTTGCCCTCCTGACGGATGCGGTCGAAGTCCTGGATCGGAGGCGTCTCGATCACGTCGACGTCGCCGGCGAGCAGCGCCGCGACGCGCGCGCCCTCGTTGGCGATCGGGCGCATGACGACCGTGTCCCAGGTCGGCGCGCCGCCCCAGTAGCTCTCGTTGGCCGCCAGCGTGATGGCGTCGCCGCGGGCGAAGTCCTCGAGCACGTAGGGCCCGGTTCCGACCGCCACCGACGGATCGTCGAAGTCCGTCGCCTGGGGCGGGGTGCCGAGGTCGTCGCAGGCGCCGCCGTTGAACACGACGTTCTCGCCGCCGTAATTCTCGGCCGAGAGGATGCCGACGTTGGCGAGGTTGGTCGGCAGGAGCGGCACCGGGGCGTCGGTGCGGAAGATCATCGTGTGCGGATCCTCGATCTCGATCTGCGAGATGCCCGAGAGGAAGCCCACGAAGGAGGAGGGCGAGTTCTCGACGGTCGGCACGCGGCAGATCGTGTAGACCACGTCGGTCGCGTCGAACGGCGTGCCGTCGGAGAAGGTGACGCCCTCGCGCAGCTCGAAGCGCCAGGTGTTGTCGTCGACGACCTCCCACTCGGTGGCGAGCGAAGGCACCGTGCGCTGCGCCTCGTCGGACTGCGTCAGCCCCTCGAAGATGTGCATCCGCAGCTGGTTGTTCGGACCCAGATTGTGGAAATGCGGGTCGATCGAGGTCGGCTCGGACGCGAGGCCGATGGTGAGGTCCTCGGCGAACGCGGGCGTCGCCAGGATCATCGCCAGCGGGAGGCTCGCGACCGCGAGGCTCTTGGCCGTCTTCTTCATTGCGTTTCGTCTCCTCTGGTCGCCTCGCCCGGGCCGTGTGGTCCGGCCCTCGGAGGCATGTTTCGGGCGTTCGTGCCGATGCCGGGCCGCGACCTGTAGGCCGCGCCAGCCGGGCTTGATCGCCGCTGGGGCCACGCTAATATTCCGCTCCGGCATTGTCGATATGCAACCGCATCAAATACGGTAATAGTCAAATGCGCGAGACGGATAGCGGCGACGAAAGTGGCCGTTCCTCTAGGCCCAGCGTCCGGGAGCTCGAGGTGCTCCACGCCGTGATCACCACGCGCAAGACCACGGCGGCGGCCCAGCGACTCGGGGTCTCGCAACCTGCGGTCTCGCGGGCGATCGGCGCCCTGGAGGCGCGGCTCGGCCGCGAGCTGTTCCTGCGCGACGGCGGACGCCTCGTCCCCACGGCGGACGCGTTCGCGCTGGACGCCGAGGCGGCCCCGATCTTCGCCGCGCTCGAGCGGCTCTCCGACTGGCCGGACGTGCGATCGACGGGGACGGTTCTGCGCGTGCTCGCGCCGCCGACGATCGCGCATACCTTCCTCGCGCCCCTCGTCGTGCGCTTCCTCACGGTCGAGCCCGACGCGCGCATCCAGATGGAGATCGGCCGCTCCAGCGACGCCGTGAACGCGGTGGCGGACGGCACCGCGGATCTCGGCGTCGTCGACGTGCCGGCCTCCCATTTCGGCGTGCGCGCCGAGGCCTTTCGCCAGTCGGTGGCGCACGTGATGATGCCCGCGGACCACCCGCTCGCGGCCAAGGACACGGTGACCCCCGCCGACATCGGCGAGACGCCGCTGATCCAGGTGACGCGCCGCTTCTCCGCGCGCGCCCGGCTCGAGCGCGCCTTCTCCGATTACGGCATCGAGCCGCGCACCGTGCTCGAATCGGGCACGATCCAGTTCCTCACCGAGATGGTGCGCGCCGGGCTCGGCATCGCCGTCGTGAACCCGTTCCCGATCGCCTACGTCACCGGCGCGAAGATCGCCTTCAGGCCGTTCATGCCGCAGATCGATTACGAATCGTCCTTCCTCTTCCCCGCCGTCGGCGGAAACCTGCCGGTGGCGCGCCGCTTCGTCGATTTCGTACGCACCGAGCAGATGTCCCTCGTCCCGGCGGACTGATCCGCGGGGTCGCGGGGCGCGACCGGACACCGAGAGAGCCGGGCGCCGCGAGTCCGGCCGCAACATCCGCCGCTCCGCCGAGCGGCGCCAGGAGGCAGTTCATGGACAGCGACCGCATCGTCGCGCATCTGAGAGACCTCGTCGCCTTCGACACGACGAGCCGCAACTCGAACCTTCCCATCGTCGACCATATCGAGGGCGTGCTGCGGCCCCTCGGCTTCGCGCTCGAGCGCGTGCCCGACGCGACCGGCGCCAAGGCCAATCTCTGGGCGACGATCGGCCCCGCCGACGTCCCCGGCTACGTGCTGTCCGGCCATACCGACGTCGTGCCCGTCGACGGCCAGGCCTGGGAGAGCGACCCCTTCGCGCTGACCGAGAAGAACGGGCGCCTCTACGGCCGCGGGGCCTGCGACATGAAGGGCTTTCTCGCCGTCTGCCTCGCGGCGGCGCCCGCGATGGCGCGGGCCGACCTGAAGCGCCCGATCCACCTCGCCTTCTCCTACGACGAGGAGGTGGGCTGCGTCGGCGCGCGCGGGCTCGTGGCGCGGCTGCAGGAGAAGCCCGTGCGCCCGCTCGCCTGCTTCGTCGGCGAGCCGACGCGCATGGGCGTCGTCGTCGGCCACAAGGGCAAGCGCTCGGTAGCGGTGACGGTGCGCGGCCACACGGTGCATTCCTCGCTGGCGCCGCAGGGCGTCAACGCGGTCGAGTTCGCGGCGCTCCTGGTGGCGAAGATCCGTGCCGTCGCCGACCGCCTCGCCGCCGGGGGTGCGCGGGACGGCCTCTACGACGTGCCGTTCTCCACCGCCCATGTCGGCGTGCTGAAGGGCGGCACGGCGCTCAACATCGTCTCGGACCGCGCCGAGATCCTGTTCGAGGTCCGCGCCATCGGCGCCGACGATCCGGACGCGCTCCTCGCCGAGATCGAGGCCCACGCCCGCGAGGCGCTGGAGCCGCGGATGCAGGCGGTGGACCCGCAGGCCGGCTTCTCCTTCGACGTCTATGCCGGCTTCCCCGGCCTCGACACCGCGCCGGAGGCGGAGGTGGTGACGCTGGCCAAGCGCCTCGCCGGGAGGAACGAGCATTCCAAGGTCGCCTACGGCACAGAGGCCGGCCTGTTCTCCGAGCTCGCCGGCATCCCCACCGTGGTGATCGGCCCCGGCGACATCGCCCAGGCGCACCAGGCGAACGAGTGGATCGAGCGCAGCGAGCTCGAGGCCTGCGGGCGGTTCGTGGGCGAGGTGGTGCGGGAAGCGACGCGGGGGTGACGTGCGTCGGCGCCTCGACGCCGGTCGGCTGTGCCGTCGCGACCGCGGAGCGTGAGGAGACCCACCGAATGAGCGCGTTCAAGGACCATTTCTCGGCGAGCTCCGCCGCCTATGCCGCCTTCCGGCCGACCTATCCGGACGCGCTCGTCGACGCGCTCGCCGCGATCGCGCCGGGCCGCGACCTCGCGCTCGACGTCGGCTGCGGCACGGGCCAGCTCTCGACGCGCCTCGCGCGGGTGTTCTCGCGTGTGATCGCCACCGACGCCAGCGCCGAGCAGATCGCGCGCGCCGCTCCCCATGCGCAGGTCACCTATAGGGTCGCGCCCGCGGAGGCGACGGGCGTCGCGGCCGGGAGCGTCGATCTCGTCGTCGCCGCCCAGGCGGCGCACTGGTTCGACCTGCCGGCCTTCTACGCGGAGGCCCGGCGCGCGGCGAGGCCGGGCGCCGCCGTCGCCCTCGTCGCCTACGGAATCATGGACCTGCCCGAGGACGCGGAAGCGGGGCTCGTCTTCGCGCGCTTCTACCACGACGTCGCCGGGCCCTACTGGCCGCCGGAGCGCGCCCATGTCGAGGCCGGCTATGCCACCCTGCCGTTCCCCTTCCCGGGGATCGCGCCCCCGCCGCTCGCCATCGAGGCGCGGCTGCCGCTCGCGGGCCTTCTCGGCTACGTCGACACCTGGTCGGCGCTGAAGGGATTGCGCGCCGCCCACGGAGAGGCGCCGCTCGCCCGCTTCCGGGAGGCCCTCGCCGACGCCTGGGGCGACCCGGAGGCGGAGAAGCTCGTCCGCTGGCCGCTCGCGCTCCGCCTCGGGCGCATCGCCTGAGCGCGGAGGCGCATGACAGCGCGCCGCACTCGGGCTAGATCGGTGCGGCAGGAGCGGCGTCATCCCATGTTCAAGAAGATCGTCTCGGTCGGCGGCTGGACCCTGGTCTCCCGCGTCACGGGCTTCGCGCGCGACGTCACCATGGCGGCGATCCTCGGCGCCGGGCCGATCACGGACGCCTTCGTGGTGGCGCTTCGCCTGCCGAACCATTTCCGCGCCATCTTCGGCGAGGGCGCCTTCAACGCGGCCTTCATCCCGACCTACGCCCAGGCCCGCGCCGCCCGCGGCGACGGCGACGCGCGGATCTTCGCGGGGCGGATCACCGCGCTGGTTCTCGCGACGCAGCTCCTGGTGCTCGCCGCGGCTTTGGCCTTCATGCCGCAGCTCGTCGGCCTCCTCGCGCCGGGCTTCGTCGACGACCCCGTGCGCTACGATCTCGCGGTGGCGCTGACGCGGATCACCTTCCCCTATCTGCTCTTCGTCACCCTGGTGACGCTCTTCTCGGCGGTGCTGAACGCGCACGACCGCTTCGCGGCGGCCGCGGGCGCGCCGATCCTGCTCAACGTCTCGCTGATCGCGGGGCTGCTGCTGGCGGCCTTCTTCCCCACCGCCGGCCACGCCGCCGCCTGGGGCGTGGCGGTCGCGGGCGTGCTGGAGCTCCTGCTCGTCTGGTGGGACGCGGCGCGCAAGGGCCTCGCGCCGAAGCTCTCCCGGCCGAAGCTCGATCCGGACGTGCGCAAGTTCTTCAGGACGCTCGGCCCCGCCCTGATCGGCTCCGCCGGCGTGCAGATCGCCATGTTCGCGGACACGATCCTCGCCTCGCTGCTGCCAGCCGGCGCGGTGTCCTCGCTCTACTACGCCGACCGGCTCTACCAGCTTCCCGTCGGCGTCATCGGCATCGCCGCGGGCACCGTGCTGCTGCCGGAGATGAGCCGGCGCATCGCGGAGGGGGACGTCGCCGGCGCGCACGCCGCGCAGAACCGCGCGGTCGGCCTCGTGCTGGCGCTGGCCTTGCCCTGCGCGGCGGCCTTCGTGGCGATCCCCGACCTGATCATGCTCGCCCTCTTCGGCCGCGGCGCCTTCACGGCGGCGGACGCCGCGGCGGCGGGCGCGGTGCTCGCGGCCTATGCGACGGCGCTGCCCGCCGTGGTGCTGATCCGCGCCGGGCTCGCGAGCTTCCACGCCCGCTCCGACACGACGACGCCCGTGATCGCCTCGCTCACCGGGGTGGCGGTCAACGTCGTCTTCAAGATCCTGCTGACCGAGCCGCTGGGCGCGCCGGGCCTCGCCATCGCCACCGCGATCGGCGCCTGGGTGAACGTGGGCCTCCTCTTCGGCCTCGCCTGGCGGCGCGGCTGGACGGCGCCGAACGCGACGCTCGGCAAGGCGCTGGCGGTGAGCCTCGCCGGCACGATCCTGCTGGCGCTCGCGGTCTTCGCCCTGCGCGACCCCGCGGCCGCCTTCGCCGCGCGCCTGCCGGCGCTGGAGGCGGAGGCGCACCTCGCGCTCCTCGCCGCCGCGGGAGGGCTCGTCTACGGGGTCGTCGTCCTCGCGGGGCTGAAGGTCGCCCGGGTGCGGCTCGCGCGGCGCTGATCGCGGCGCGAGCCGCCCTCACGGCACGAGCTGCCGCTCGGCCTCCTGCAGCAGCTCCTGCAGGTCCGGCAGCACCCGCCGCGCCGCCTGGGCGCCGAGATCGATGGTCTCCGCCGCGCGGTGGAACTCGAACAGCCCGATGGCGCCGAGCTTCGGCGCGATCATCAGGTCCGGCGGGTCGCCGGCGAGGCGCGAGCGGGAGATCCGGTCCTGAGTGATGTTGAAGGCGTCGATCATCACGCTCGCGACGCCGGGCCCGATCCGCGGCTTGGGCGGGCGCCCGCGCACGCGATCGGCGGCGCCGCGCACGGGGCCGAACAGGCCCCACCGCCGCGGCTCCTCGATCACCGCCTCGACGAGCTCGTCCTCCTCCTCGTCCCCCGGATGCGGCTCGAGCGACTGGATCGTGGTGCCGCGCAGCCTGAGATCGCCGTTGAGATTGACGCAGACCACGATGTCGGCCCCGAGCGCGCGCGCCGTCGTCACCGGCACGGGATTGATCAGCGCGCCGTCCATCAAGAGCCGGCCGCGGATGCGCACGGGGTCGATGATCCCCGGCAGCGCGTAGGAGGCGTTGACCGCCTGCACGAGCGGGCCCTTGGTCAGCCAGACCTCGTGGCCGGTGCCGAGCTCGGTGGCGATGGCGGCGAAGGTCTTGGGCAGGTCCTCGATGCGCAGAGACCCGAGATCGACCTCGAGCAGCTTCTTCAGCCGATGCCCGGCGATGAGCCCGGAGGCGCCGATATGGAAATCGAGCAGGCCGAGCACCCGGCGCTTGGTCAGGTCGCGGGCGAAGCGCTCGACGTCGTCGAGCTTGCCCGCCGCGTAGCAGCCGCCGACCACCGCGCCGATGGACGACCCGGCGATGACGTCGGGCTCGATCCCCGCCTCGGCGAGGACGCGCAGGACGCCGATATGCGACCAGCCGCGCGCGGCGCCGCCGCCGAGCGCGAGGCCGATCTTGAGGCGGTTCTTCGCGCGCTGCGGCTTGGGCGGACCCTCCGGCGGCTCGGCTTCGGGCGGCGACGGCGGCGCGCCGGCGAGATCGGTCGCGACGGGGGCGGCGGCGTCCGCGGCGGCGGCGGGGGCGTGGGCCTGGGCCTGGGCCTGGGCCTGGGCCTGGGCGAGCGCCCCGGCCTCGGCTCCGAGCGTCGTCGGCTCGCTCATCGCAGCGCCTCCCAAAGCCCGCCTCGCCAGATCCCCGAACAACATGGCGCGAAACTCCTCACCGCCGTCGCCCATCCTCTCCCTCGTCTCGTGAAGGAGACCTGAACAACGCGGCGAAGGTGGGGAATGATGCGCGCCATCTTCGAAAATGCGTGGCTCAGCCGCCTCGTATTTTCGCGTCCTCGGCGGCCGGCGCGAGGCGCGGCCCGGCCTCTCCCGGCACGACGCGGCGATAGAAGCAGGAGCGCCGCCCCGTGTGGCAGCAGCCGCCGTCGCCCGCGACGCGCACGCGCAGCAGGAGGGCGTCCTGGTCGCAATCGGTGCGGATCTCGACGATCGTCTGGATCTGCCCGGAGGTCGCGCCCTTGTGCCAGAGCTCCCCGCGCGAGCGCGACCAGTACCAGGCCTCGCCCGTCTCCAGCGTCTTCGCCAGAGCGTCCGCGTTCATGTGCGCGAGCATGAGGATCTCGCCCGTATCCGCATCCACCGCGAGCGCCGTGACGAGCCCGTCGGCCCCGAAGCGCGGGGCGAGGACGTCGCCCTCCTCGAGGGCGGTCTTGTCGGTGAGGGTGGGGAAATCCGTGGTGTCCATGACGCTCGGGTCTTCTGATCGGGAGCCGGGCGCAGCAGGCGCGAGCACGGGGGGCGAGTCAAGAGTCGTTCGCCTGATGTCCGGTTCCGGCATTGACACGTCGATCTCGCTGCTTTCGTTGTGATCGCAACGGAGGACCCGGTCATGATCGTGAAGCTCGTCGAGATCGGCAGCTCGTTGGGCGTCGAGCTGCCGAGAGACGTCGTCGCGCGATGCGGCTTCGGAGAGGAGATCGAGATGCACGTGACGGGCGGCACGATCGTGCTCGGCCCCCGGCGCGGTCCGCGCGAGGGCTGGGACGAGGCCTTCGCGAAGGCGGCGACCGACGGCGAGGATGCGCCGGCTGCTTCCGGCAGCGGCGCCTATGACTGGGACGAGTCGGAGTGGGAGTGGTAGCGTCGCCGCGTGAGGCGGTCTCCCCGCTCTCGGGCAAGGTGCTCGTCGGGCGCGCCACAGCGTTTCCTTCCCTGTCGGACAGGGAAGGAAAGCATCACGGTCGCCGGTGTCCAGAAGAGCGCGAGCGCCGCCCGCCCCTCACGTCACTTCCCCAGCCGCACCTGCGTGAAGAACCTGGCCTGCTCGGCCGGCTCCTCGCGGAAGAGGCCGGTGAAGACCGTCGTCACCGTCGAGGCGCCGGTCTTGCGTACGCCGCGCATGGACATGCACATGTGCTCGGCCTCGATCAGCACCGCGATGCCGCGGGGCTGGAGCGCGTCGTCGATGGCGTCGGCGATCTGCTGGGTCATGGTCTCCTGCGTCTGCAGGCGCCGCGCGAAGACGTCGACCACGCGCGCGAGCTTCGAGAGACCGACCACGCCCTTCGACGGGAAATAGGCGATATGCGCCGAGCCGACGAAGGGCACCATGTGGTGCTCGCAATGCGAATGGAACGGGATGTCGCGCACCAGCACCATGTCGCCGTAGCCCTCGACGTCCTCGAAGACCTTGGCGAGCACCGCGCCCGCATCCTCGCCGTAGCCGGAGAACAGCTCGGCATAGGCCTTGGCGACGCGCTTGGGCGTCTCGAGCAGCCCCTCGCGGTCGGGATCGTCCCCGGCGAACGCGATGAGGGTGCGCACTGCCGCCTCGGCCTCTTCCCGGCTCGGGCGCGTTATCGTTCTGGTCTCGCCGGCGACGTGCTCATCAACACGCGCGGACAAGGTCTTAACCACGGCATCCATGTGGCGCCTCCCGCTCTGGAACCGTCCGGCTTACGGGGAATGTCTCCCGTCGGATGCGTGTCGCGGCGCATAGCCGCATCGGCGTCGCCGCGAGCCTCCGGCGCGCTACCCGCGAGCCCGCATTCCCCCTATATTGCCGGGTGAAAGCGGGCGAGACCCGGACGGACCGATGCTGGACGACATCTACAACAAGCGCATCCTCGAGCTCGCGGCGGACATTCCCCGCCTCGGACGCCTCCCCGCGCCGCAGGCGAGCGCCACCGTGCGCTCGAAGCTCTGCGGCTCGACGGTGACGGTCGATCTCGTGGTGGAGGACGGCAAGGTGGCGGACTTCGCCCACGAGGTGAAGGCCTGCGCGCTCGGCCAGGCCGCCTCCTCGATCATGGCCCGCCACGTGGTCGGCGCGACGCCCGACGCGCTGCGAGCCGTGCGCGAGAGCATGCGCCGGATGCTCAAGGAGAACGGCCCTCCGCCGGAAGGCGAGTGGGCCGAGTGCGCCGTGCTCGAGCCCGTGCGGGACTTCAAGGCCCGCCACGCCTCGACGCTGCTGACCTTCGATGCGGTGGCGGACGCGCTCGACAAGATCGAGGGCGAGGCCGCGCGGGTGGCCTGACGGCCGCTCGCCTCACCGGTGCCGCGCGAGCACCTCGCGCACGGCCTCGACCATCCCCTCCACGGGCACCGAGAACTGCGCCGGGCGGGCGGCCTTCCATTCCTCGTGGGTCTCGATCTCGGTCGAGGCCTTGGCGCCCTCGATCAGGTCCTTGATCTGCACCTCGCCGCGCTCGCGCTCGTCCGATCCCTGGATGATCACGCAGGGGCTGCGGCGACGGTCGGCGTACTTCATCTGCGCCTTCATCCCGGCCGAGCCGAGATACATCTCGGCGCGCACGCCAGCCCCGCGCAGCGTCGCCACGAGGCGCTGGTAGTCGGCCACGCGGTCGCGGTCCATGACGAGCACGATCACCGGCGCCTGCGGCTCGGCCTGCGCCAGGATCGGGCTGTTCACGAGGCGCAAGGCCGAGAGCAGCCGCGAGACGCCGATCGAGAAGCCCGTGGCCGGCACCGGTTCGGCGCGGAAACGCCCGACCAGCCCGTCGTAGCGCCCGCCGCCGCCGATCGAGCCGAAGCGGACCGGCACGCCGTCCTCGTTGGTCACGGGGAAGGTCAGCTCCGCCTCGAAGACCGGGCCGGTATAGTATTCGAGCCCGCGCACGACGGAGGGGTCGATCTGGACGCGCTCCGCGTAGTCGCCGGCTTCGACGAGCGCCGCGATCTCGCGCAGCTCGGCGACGCCGGCGAGCCCCTTCTCGGAGCCGGCGACCACCGCCTCGAGCGCGGCGAAGGTCGCCTCCAGCGTCTCGCGCTTCGCCTCGCTGAAGGCGATCACGCGCTCGGCCTGCTCGGCCGAGAGCCCCGCGCCCTTGGTGAAGTCCCCGCTCGGGTCCATGCGCCCTGCGCCGAGGAGGTCGCGCACGCCCGCGACGCCGACCTTGTCGAGCTTGTCGACGGCGCGCAGGACGGTGAGGCGGCGCCCGGCCTCGGCCTCGCCGGACAGCCCGATCGCCTCCATCACCCCGTCGAGGACCTTGCGGTTATTGACCTTGACGACGTACTGGCCGGCGAGCCCCAGCCGGTCGAGGGTGTCGGCGGCCATCATGCAGATCTCGGCGTCCGCGGCGGCGGAGGCGGCGCCCACCGTGTCGGCGTCGAACTGCATGAACTGGCGGAAGCGCCCCGGGCCGGGCTTCTCGTTGCGGAGCACCCAGCCCGACCTGTAGGAGCGGTAGGGCTTCGGCAGCGCCTCGAAATTCTCCGAGACGTAACGCGCGAGCGGGGCGGTGAGGTCGTAGCGCAGCGAGAGCCACTGCTCGTCCTCGTCCTGGAAGGAGAACACGCCCTCGTTCGGCCGGTCCTCGTCGGGCAGGAACTTGCCGAGCGCGTCGGTGTACTCCACGAGCGGCGTCTCCACCGCCTCGAAGCCGTAGAGCTCGTAGACCTCCCGGATCGCGGCGAGCATCCGCTCGGCGGCGGCGAGCTCGCCCGGGCCGCGATCGGCGAAGCCGCGCGGCACCCGCGCCTTCAGCCGGTCCGCCTTGGTCTCGCCGGTCTTGCCGCCCGTCTTGCCAGTCGTCTTGTCGGCCTTGGCCATGGTGTCGCCGCCCGTCCGCGCGTCGTGATTGGAGCGCGACGCGATACCCCGTCGCGCGAGCGTGGGCAAGGCCGGGGTCGGCGCGGCGCGCCGGGTCAGCCGCGCTCCCCCGTCGCGAGCGGGACGGCGACGGCGCCTCGATCCGTCGGTACGACGAGGCTCCGGCCCTCCACCCGGATGTCCCCCGCGACCCGCCCGGGCAGCGCGATCCGCTCGGCCTCGACCAGCCGGCCGCCGCGGAAATCCACCACGACGAGCGCGTCGCGGGCCTGGACGGGCGCCACGATGTCCGGGGTCCCGTCGCCGTCCCGGTCGACGAGGGCGTGGAGCCCGAGGGCGGTCGCGCCGAGCGCGTGGTTCGACACGCCGCGCAGCGCGTCGCGCGGGACGAGCCGGCCGTCGCGCCAGCTGGCGACGCGCAGGACGCCGCCGATATGCGGCGTCTCGATCCAGGCGACCTCCATCGCCCCGTCACCGTCGAGATCGGCGGCGCCGATCGGGTTGAGCCAGCGGTTCGCCCGCCCGATCGGCTCGCTCGCCGCCTCCTGCACGAGCGCCCCGCCCTCGACGCCGTAGACGACGAGCGCCGCGCCGAGCCGCGCATCGGCGCGCACCACGATCACCTCGTCGCGGCCGTCGCCGTCGAGATCGGCGAGGCGCGGCGTCAGGTCCTCGAAGACGAAGCGTTCGGGCAGCCGGTGGATCAGCCGCTCCCCGCCGCGCGTCTCGACGACGAGCGCGCCCGCCTCGATCGCGTCGCCCAAGACTCCGTGGGCGTAGCGCGTCGTCGGCTCGGCGAGCCAGGCGCGGGCGACGTCGCGCCCGCCGGTGGCGACTGCGGAATGCGGGATGCGGTCCTCCGGGCCGGGGGCCTGGGCGAGGGCGGGGGCGGGGACGCTGGCGAGAAGCGCGAGCGCGAAGGCGAGACGGATCATGCCGCCGACGCTGCCCCCGGCCGGCCCCCGCCGCAAGCGCCTCGCGCGCTCCTCTCCCGCTTGTGATCCGCGCGGGCCTGCCGCATAACCCACGGGTCGTCACCGCGTCCCGGAGGCCTCTCCCGTGCCCGTCATCGCCTCGCAGATCGATCTCTCCTCCCCGCAGGCGCAGGAGAACCGCGCCGCCTGGGCCGCGCTCGCGGACGAGCTCGCGGCGCGCCGGGCGGAGGTGGCGGAGGGCGGGCCGGCCAAGGCGCGCGAGCGGCACCTCGCCCGCGGCAAGCTGCTCCCGCGCGAGCGCGTGATGCGCCTCCTCGATCCCGGCGCGCCCTTCCTCGAGATCGGCGCGCTCGCCGCCTTCGGCATGTACGAGGACGCGATTCATTCCGCCGGGCTGATCGCGGGCATCGGCCGGGTGTCGGGCCGCGAATGCATGATCGTGTGCAACGACTCGACCATCAAGGGCGGCACCTACTACCCGATGACGGTGAAGAAGCATCTGCGCGCCCAGGAGATCGCCAGGGAGAACCGCCTGCCCTGCATCTACCTCGTCGATTCGGGCGGCGCGAATCTGCCCCACCAGACCGAGGTCTTCCCCGACCGCGAGCATTTCGGGCGCATCTTCTACAACCAGGCCACGATGTCGGGCATGGGCATCCCGCAGATCGCCTGCGTGATGGGCTCCTGCACCGCCGGCGGCGCCTACGTGCCGGCCATGTCGGACGAGACCGTGATCGTGCGCCGCCAGGGCACGATCTTCCTCGGCGGCCCGCCGCTGGTGAAGGCCGCGACGGGCGAAGTGGTCTCGGCCGAGGATCTCGGCGGGGCGGACGTGCACGCCCGCCTCTCCGGCGTCGCCGACCATTACGCCACCGACGACGCGCACGCGCTCGCCATCGTCCGACGCATCGTCGCGAACCTGAACACGGTGAAGCGCGTCGACCTCGCGCTGACCGACCCCGTCGAGCCCGCCTACGACGAGGCCGAGCTCGACGCCGTCGTCCCCACCGACCTCAAGAAGCAGTACGACATCCGCGAGGTGATCGCCCGCCTCGTCGACGGCTCGGAGTTCGACGAGTTCAAGCGCCTCTACGGCACGACGCTGATCACCGGTTTCGCGCGCATCCACGGGATGCCGGTGGGGGTCATCGGCAACAACGGCATCCTGTTCTCCGAGAGCGCGCAGAAGGGCGCGCATTTCGTCGAGCTGTGCTGCCAGCGCGGCGTGCCGCTGCTCTTCCTGCAGAACATCACCGGCTTCATGGTGGGCCGCGAGTACGAGGCCGGCGGCATCGCCAAGGACGGGGCGAAGCTCGTCACGGCCGTCGCCTGCGCGCAGGTGCCCAAGCTCACCCTCATCGTCGGCGGCTCCTTCGGCGCCGGCAATTACGGCATGTGCGGGCGGGCCTATTCCCCGCGCTTCCTGTTCATGTGGCCGAACGCGCGCATCTCGGTGATGGGCGGCGAGCAGGCCGCGAGCGTGCTCGCGACCGTGCGGCGCGACAACATCGAGGCCGAGGGCAAGGCCTGGTCGGCGGAGGAGGAGGAGGCTTTCAAGGCCCCGATCCGCGACAAGTACGAGGCCGAGGGCTCGCCCTACCACGCCACCGCGCGTCTGTGGGACGACGGCGTGATCCTGCCCTCCGAGACCCGACGCGTGCTGGCGCTGGCGCTCGCCGCCACGCTGAACGCGCCGATCCCGCAGACCCGCTTCGGCGTGTTCCGGATGTAGCGCCGCCTCTCGGGGGCGTGCGCGAGCGGGACGGCTCGGGGAAAGTGCGGGTTGAAACGGCCACGCTCTTCTGAAAACGTATCGGCGCGGCGCGCTACGGCGCCGCGACCGGAGACGCCAGATGAAGACGACCCTTCTCGCCTGCGCCGCGCTCGCTCTCGTGCTCGGCGCCTGCAGCCCCAACTCGCGCACCGACCGCGCGCTCGCCGGCGGCGCGATCGGCGCCGGCACCGGCGCTGTGATCGGCGCGGCTGCGACGAACACGGCCGGCGGCGCCCTGGTCGGCGGCGTGCTCGGCGGCGCCGCGGGCGCGATCATTGGCGCGGAGACGACGCCGGCCAACTGCACGGCCCGCGGTCGCGACGGGCGGCTCTATCGCGTTCAATGCCCTTAAGCCACGGGCTTTACGGATTATTATCGCCGCTTTGAGAGCGTGGGGCCGAACCTGACGCGAAGGCCCCATGCTCAACCGTTCCAGCCTCAGCCGGATCATCTATTTCAGCCGCTGCGCGCTCGACCGCGACGCGCTTCTGCGCGACGACCAGCTCGACAAGCTCGTTCGCGCGAGCCGCAGGCAGAACGAGTTCGCCCTGATCACCTCTATCCTGGTGCTCGACAGGGGCTGGTTCTGCCACATGCTGGAGGGCGATCGCGACGCGCTCAACGGCACCTTCCGCCGAATCGCCGCCGATAACCGGCACAAGGAGGTGCGCATCGTCGAATGGCGCGAGATCCCGCGTCGCGAGCTCCTGCCTTCGCTCGAGCTCCTCGATCGCAACCTGATCACCCAGGACATCCTCGACAAGTTCGCGCTCGACGACGCGTTCACGCGCGGCACGCCCAAGCCGAGTCTCGTTCACGCCTGCATCCTCGCGCTTCAGCAGAACCTGCTCGCCAAGCGCGGCATCGAGGCCCTGACATGACGACGCGCCGCACGAAGCGCCTGCGGACGGGAGCGTTCTGATGTCCGACGATCCGTTTCCCGCAGTCCTGATCATCGACGACAACGCCAAGATCGGCCGGCTCGTGGCCGAGATCTTCGCGCGCCTCGGCTTCGCCGAGGTCGACGTCACGCCCTCCGGCGTCGAGGGCATCGAGATGATCCGCAACGGCAATTACGGCCTGATCGTCTGCGACCTCGACCTCGAGCCGGTGGACGGCCTGCAGGTGCTGCGCACGGTGAAGAGCGATGAGGAATTGTTCAAGATCGCCTTCATCCTCACCGAGGTCTCGATCACTTTCGAGCAGGTGACGGCCGCCCACGCCGCCGGCGTCGACGCCTTCCTGCTCAAGCCCTTCGACATCGCCCTTCTGAAGTCGAAGCTCAAGACCGTGCTGCGCCGCCAGGCCCGCCGCCGCCGCATCGTCAACGACTGGGCGCCGAAGAGCATGCACGACGCGTTGTGAGGCCCGGCGGGATCAATCCCGCACGATCTCGTCCGCCGCGTATCCCTGCACGTAGAGCAGCGCCGTCAGGTCCGCGTGGTCGATGCGCGCCGCCGCCGCTTCGGCCACCGCCGGCTTGGCGTGGTAGGCGACGCCCAGCCCCGCCTCGCCCAGCATGGCGAGGTCGTTGGCGCCGTCGCCCACGGCCATCGTCTCGTGCTCGCCGAGGCCGAAGCGCTCGCGCAGCTCGACGAGGGTCGCGTACTTGGCGGCGCGGCCGAGGATCGGCTCGGCGACGCGGCCGACGAGCTTGCCGTCCTCCACGAGGAGAAGGTTCGAGCGGTGCTCGTCGAAGCCGATCATCGCCGAGATCGGGCCGGTGAACAGCGTGAAGCCGCCGGAGACGAGGCAGGCATACGCGCCGTTGGCGCGCATGGTGCGCACGAGCTCGCGGCCGCCGGGCGTGAGCACGATGCGCTCGGCGACGATGTCCGGCACGATGGTTTCGGAGAGGCCGGCGAGCAGCGCCACGCGCTCGCGCAGGGCCGGCTCGAAGGGCAGCTCGCCCCGCATGGCGCGCTCGGTGATGGCGGCGACCTGGGGCTTGAGGCCGACGTAATCGGCCAGCTCGTCGATGCATTCCTGGCCGATCATGGTGGAATCCATGTCGGCGAGGAACAGCTTCTTGCGCCGTCCCGCCGCCGGCTGCACCACGACGTCGATGCCGGCCTCGCCCGCGCCGATCGCGTCGGCGACGGCGTTGCGGTAGTCGGAGAGGAGCACCGCCTCGCCGAGCGGTGCGACGTTCGGGTCCTCCAACGGGCCGGGCGAGAAGGCGACGTCGACGGCGACGCCCTCGGCCAGCGTGCGCGCCGCGCCGCCGGGCAGGACGGACAGCGCCCGCTCCACCGTCGAGGCGTCGAGGCGCGCGTCGTGGCCGGCGATCAGGGTTGCGACGTGTGTCATGGCGTGCGATCCGCGGAGGCTCGGAGATGGAGGACTGACGGCCGTGAGGGCCCTTCTCATCGCAGGCCCGACCGCATCCGGCAAGTCGGCGCTGGCGCTCGACGTCGCCCGGCGGACGAACGGCGTGGTGGTCAACGCCGATTCCATGCAGGTCTACCGCGACCTGCGGGTGATCACCGCGCGCCCGAAGCCGGAGGAGGAGGCGGCGGCCCCCCACCGGCTCTACGGCCATGTGGACGGGGCGGTGAACTATTCCGTCGCGCGCTGGCTCGCGGACGCCACGGCGGTGCTGGCGGAGGTCGAGGCGGAAGGGCGGCTGCCGATTTTCTGCGGCGGCACGGGGCTCTATTTCAAGGCGCTGACCGAGGGCCTCTCCGACATCCCCTCGGTGCCGGACGAGGTCCGCGCTCGCGTGCGGGCCGAATGCGAGGGCCGCGAGACGGCCGACCTGCACGCCTGGCTGCGCGCGTGCGACCCGACGGCCGCGGCGCGGCTTCGCCCCTCCGACCGGCTGCGGGTGATGCGTGCGCTCGAGGTGCACGCCGCGACAGGGCGCTCGATCTCGGATTTCTGGGACGCCCGCGCGCCGGGCCCGCTCTCCGGGGAGGGGGTGGAGACGATCTTCCTCGCGCCCGACCGCGCGGAGATCCGCGCGCGCATCGACGCGCGCTTCCTCGCCATGATGGACGAGGGCGCGCTGGACGAGGTGCGGGCTCTGGCCGCGCGCGGGCTGGACCCGCTCCTGCCGGTGATGCGCGCCCACGGCGTGCCGGGGTTGATCGCCCATCTGAACGGGCGGATGTCCCTCGGCGAGGCGATCGCCAAGGGACAGGCGGACACGCGGGCCTACGCCAAGCGGCAGGTGACCTGGTTCCGGAACTCCATGCCCGGGTGGCGATGGATCGACCCGCGCGAGGCGCCCGACGTCGCGCTGCGGCTCTGACGCGCCGTCCTCACTGCTGGCGCTGGATCACCGCGCAGGCGAGGCGGTCCCCGGCGCCGCCGATCGGCTGGGTGACGTGGTCGTCGCGGTTGACGTGGATCACGAGCGCCGAGCCGTCCTCGTCGAAGAGCGCCGGATCGCCGTCGAAGGTGACCAGCGTCGTCGCGAACTCGGTCACGGCCGCGCCGTTCTCGCCGACGTAGAAGTTCGACAGGTCGCCGGCTTCCGGACCCTCGGCGTGGAGGTGGCCGTGCATGGCGCCCTCGGAGGTGATGTGGCCCTGCGAGGCCTGGAAGTCGGGGGCGTCCGAGCAGTCGCCGACGCGGTGGAAATGCGCCGCGTGCCAGCCCGTCTCGAGCTGCCCCTGGTCGATGGTGAAGCGGCCGACGACGCCGTTCGGCCCGCCGCGCAGGACGAGGAGGCCGATCTCGTCGCCCTGCTGGCCGAGGATCGGCGTCTCGAAGGTCTCGATCTGCGCCTGGTCCTGCGCCGCGGCGGGCGTGGCCAGCACGCCGGCGGCGAGGAGTGCGGCGAGGGCGAGCGAGGTGGGGCGGTGCATGACATGTCTCCGCTGTCGAGGAATGGATCGCCGGAAAACGGCGCGCGCCGGCTCCTGTTCCCATCCCTCGCCGACCCGGCCGGAGCGTGCTAGGGAGGCGGCCCGCATGTCGATGGAGACCGCATGACGAAGACCCGCGCCGACACGCTCCTCGTTGCGCGCGGGCTGTTCGAGAGCCGCGCCAAGGCGCAGGCCGCCATCGCGGCGGGCCTCGTCAGCGCCGACGGCGCGCCGGTGCGCAAGGCCTCCGAGGCTCTGCCCGAGACCGCTGCCATCGAGGCGTCCGCGCCGCACCCCTACGTCTCGCGCGGCGCGCTGAAGCTCGAGGCGGGGCTCGACGCCTTCGGCTTCGACCCCGCCGGCCTCGCCTGCCTCGACGTCGGCGCCTCGACCGGCGGCTTCACGGACGTCCTCCTCGCCCGCGGCGCGCGCCACGTCGTCGCGGTCGACGTCGGGCGCGACCAGCTCCACCCGCGGCTGCGCGCCGATCCGCGGGTGGACGGCCGCGAGGGCTGCGACGCCCGCGCCCTCGACCTCGCCGCCCTGCCGCATCCGGTGGATCTGATCGTGTCGGACCTGAGCTTCGTCTCGCTGCGGATCGCGCTCGCGCCGGTGCTCGATCAGGCGCGGCCGGGGACGCGGCTCGTGGCCTTGATCAAGCCGCAATTCGAGGCCGGCCGCGCGGCGCTCGACAAGCGCGGGATCGTGCGCGACGCCGCGGTGCGGGAGCGGGTCGGGACGGAGATCGCCGCCTTCCTCGCCGCCCGCGGCTGGCGCGTGCAGGGGCGCGTGCCGTCCCCCATCGCCGGCGGCGACGGCAACCTCGAAGAGCTGATCGGAGCCGTGCGTGGCTGACGAAGAGACCCTCCGCGACGAGACCCTCCGCCCCGGCGAGACCGACATCGTCGAGGTCGTGATCGACCGCCTCGGCGCGCGGGCCGACGGCATCGCCGAGACGCCGCGCGGGCCGCTCTACGTGCCCTACGCGCTCCCCGCCGAGCGGGTGCGCGTGGCGCTGCGGGAGGGCGACCGGGCGCGGCTCGTCGCGGTGGAGACGCCCGCGCCGGAGCGCATCGCGCCGTTCTGCCCCTATTTCGGCGCCTGCGGCGGCTGCCTGACGCAGCATATGGCCGAGCCCGCCTATCGCGCGTGGAAGACCGGCATCCTCGCCCGCGCGCTCGAGACCGCGGGCGTGACGCCCGAGGCGATCGCGCCGATGGTCGACGCGCGCGGCGCCGGCCGCCGTCGGCTGACCTTCCATGCCCGCTATCGCGACGGCAAGGCGCGGGTCGGCTTCATGGCGGCGCGCTCGCACGATCTCGTCGCCGTCGCGCATTGCCCCGTCGCCGAGCCGGCGCTCGGCGCGCGCGCCGCCGACGGCGGGCCCGCCCCCGCGCCGAAGGCGGCGGCGGCCCTCGCCCACCTGATGCGCGGCTCGGCGAAGCCCCTCGACATCCAGGCGACCCTCACCGAGGCCGGGCTCGACGTGGACATCCGCGGCCACGGCAAGGTGGACGAGGGGCTGCGGGCGAAGCTGATCGGGGCGGCGAACCTGCTCGACCTCGCCCGGCTCTCGCTCCATGGCGAGATCCTGGTGGAGCGGCGCCCGCCCCTGGTGCGCATGGGCCCCGGCGCGGTGGCGATCCCGCCGGGGGGCTTCCTCCAGGCGACGGGGGCGGGCGAGGCGGCGCTCGCGGCGCTGGTCGTCGAGGCCTGCGCCGGAGCCAAGCGGATCGGCGATCTCTTCGCCGGCGCGGGGCCGTTCGCACTGCGCCTCGCCGAACGCGCGCAGGTCCATGCGGTGGAGAGCGACGCCGCCGCTCTCGCAGCCCTCGACCGCGCCGCGCGCACGACGCCGGGCCTGCGCCGGGTCACCACCGAGGCGCGCGACCTCTTCCGCCGTCCGCTGCTCGCCACCGAGCTCGCCGCCCTCGACGCCGTGGTGCTCGACCCGCCCCGCGCCGGCGCCGAGGCGCAGGCGCGCCGCCTCGCCGAGACCGAGGTCGCGACGGTCGCCTACGTTTCCTGCGACCCGGCGACCTTCGCCCGCGACGCCGCGATTCTCACGGGCGCCGGCTACCGGCTGGAGCGCGTCACCCCCGTCGACCAGTTCGCGCACACGGCGCATCTCGAGCTCGTCGGCGTGTTTCGCTCCGCCGTCGCGCGCCGCCGCTGAAGGCTCGCCATGCTCGCGCCACGATCCAGGAATTGCGAGACGCGGCTACGCGCACCGCGAACAAAACGAGACCGCCACGTCGGGATGCGACCTCGGGACCGCGGAAACCGCGCGTGTTGACGAGCCAACACTAGCGATGCGTGCGGGTTCTCCGAACGAACGGCGAACGTCCGGATCGCTTGAGCGACGGGCGGATCGCGCCGCCCGTCGCCGTCGGCGGCGCTCAGCCGGCGGCCCTCTGATCGGCCTCGGCGTCGACACCCGTCGCCGCCACGTGGATGGCGGGCGGAAGCAGGCCGTTGAAGGCGACCGCGGAATAGGTCGTCGAATAGGCCCCGGCGGCGAGGAAGACCAGGCGGTCGCCCTCCGCGAGATCGACCGGGAGCATGTACGACGTGTTGGTGTAGAGCACGTCGACGCTGTCGCAGGTCATGCCGGCGATGCTGGTGCGCTCGAGCGGCGCCCCGCGGTCGGGCACCAGGATCGGGTAGCGGATCGTCTCGCCCATGGCCTCGATCAGGCCGCGATAGAGGCCGGCGTCGATCATCAGCCAGCGCGACCCCGCCCGCCGCGTCGCGAGCACGACGGAGGCGACGACCGCGCCGGCCTCGGCCGAGAGCGCCCGCCCGGGCTCGGCGAGGAGACGGTAGCGAGCGAGCCGCTCCCCGAAGGCGGCGGCGAGCGCCTCGCGGACGATGGCGGCGACGTCGGCGAGCGGGTCCTCGCCGATGGCGTAGGGCGCCGGGAAGCCTCCGCCGAGATTGAGCAGCGACGGCGTGAAGCCCTCCGCCTCGGCGCGCCCGAGCACCTCCGCGGCGGTGCCGATGCCGGCGCGCCAGGTCTGGGGATCGACCTGCTGCGAGCCCACGTTCAGCGAGATGCCGGCGGGCACGAGCCCCGCCGCGACCGCCCGGCGCATCAGGTCGACGGCGCCATCCGGCTCGATGCCGAATTTCGGCCCCGACGGCCAGGCCGCCCGGCCTGGCGTGGCGCGCAGACGGATCTGGACCTGCGCCCCCGGATGGATGGCCGCGATCTTGGCGATCTCCTCCTCGCTGTCGACGGCGTAGAGGCTCAGGCCCGCGTCGCGCGCCTGGGCGATCGAGTCGCTCGTCTTGATCGGGTTGCCGAACAGCATCCGCTCGCCCGGCACGCCCAGCGCCCGCACCAGCGCGAGCTCGCCGTCGCTCGCCACGTCGAAGCCGGTCCCGTCCTCGGCGAAGCCGGCGAGCAGGGGCTCGTCGGGCTGCGTCTTGACGGAATAGAACACCTCGATCCCCGGCAGGAGATCGCGGAACCGGGCGAGCCGCGCCCGGGCGATGTGCGGCGCATGCACGAAAGCGGGCGTCGGCGCGGTGGCGAAGAGACGGCGCGCCGCCGGATCGCCCAGCAGCGCCAGCGGCGTAGCGACCGCGGATTGCAGGCCGGTGATCCGCGTGAGAGTCGAGGCGCCCGGAAGGGCGACCCCGGAGTATCGATCGACCATGGTTCTAGTTCCTTCCGCTAACCTCAGGTTTCTGAAATCTCACGTCGAGATTGCATCCTACGTGTTTTTACGCAAGCCTGAGCGCGGCTGTCAACGGCGCAGCAGGGGCGCGGCGGAACGTCGCATTGGTGGGTGATAGCGATCTTGGATCGCATCATACGGAATGGCGGCACCCGCCCAGAGCCTCTACGGCGAAGGCGCGCGCGCCGCCTCGAGCCCCTCCGCGAGGGCGGCGATCTCGTCGAGCGAGGTCGGCACGCTGATCGGCGTGCGCCTGCGCTCGGACCTGTTGAAGGCGCTGGACGAGGCGATCGCGCGGGAACCCGAGCCGAAGCCTGGGCGGGCGGAGATGATCCGGCGCATCCTGAGGGCTCATCCGGACGAGCCGTGAGCGTGAAGGCCTGATCGGTTGTCGTCGGTTGAGCTTCATGCTCAGATGCAGGCCTGAGAAAGTAGAGGACGTCGGGTTCGATGCCGGTGCGAAATCAGTCGCATGAGGCGCGGTGCGCGGCGTGCGTGCGGTGGGGCCGTATCAATGGGTCGGGTGGAGCGAGCCAGGGAGGCTTTCCGGGCCTGCGAAGGACCGTTCTCGTTCCGCACCTTCGAAGCGATCCTGCGCGATGCGGGCTACGTGCTGGTGAAGCCCGCTGGCCGAACAGGTGGTTCGCGGCGACGTTACGTGCATCGAGAGAGCGGGCATATTATCATGCTGCACGAACCGCACGACGACGTCATGCAGCCGGGCATGGTTCGGCGGCTGCGGCGCGAGCTGATGGAGCGAGGCGTTCTATGACGATGCTCACCTACAAGGAATTCCGCGGCTCGCTGGAGCACGAGGACGGGCGCTGGATCGTGCAGATCCTCGACATCGAGGACACCGTGCTGGACGAGGTCGGAGACACCGCGGCGGCGCAAGAGGCCTTTGCGGATCTCGTCGAGGATTACCTCGCGACCTGCCATGCGGCGGGCAAGGAGCCGAGCCGCCCGTTCGAAGGCTCGCACGGTATGCGCCCGGGCCGGTGACGCGGGCCGGTCTAGGCGTCGCTAGAGGGAATGCGCTGGCAAGTATTTGATTCTCGATGGCTTTTTGGCCAGCATCTCACCCCGCTCCCAGCGTCCGCACCGCCGCATCCCGCGAGAACAAATACAGCAGCACCCTGAGCGCCGCCCCCCGCTCCCCCTCCAGCCCCGGGTCGCGCTCCACGATCAGCCGTGCATCGTCCCGGGCCGTCTCCAGCAGCCGCCCGTCCCGCTCCGGCCGCAGCAGCTTGAAGCCCGGCAGGCCGGATTGCCGCGTGCCCAGCACCTCGCCTTCGCCGCGGAGCTTCAAATCCTCCTCCGCGATGCGAAAGCCGTCTTCCGTCTCGCGCATGATCTCGAGCCGCGCGCGGGCGGTCTCGCCCAAGGGGCCCTTGTAGAGCAGCAGGCAGGTCGAGGCCCCCGAGCCGCGCCCGATGCGCCCGCGCAGCTGGTGCAACTGCGCCAGCCCGAAGCGCTCGGCGTGCTCGATGACCATGATCGTCGCCTCGGGCACGTCGACGCCGACCTCGATCACCGTGGTGGACACGAGCAGCGTCGTCTCCCCCGTCTGGAAGCGGCGCATGGCCTCGTCCTTGTCGCGGCCCGGCATGCGGCCGTGGATCACGCCCACGCGCGCGCCGAACCAGCGGCGCAGGTCCTCGCCGCGGTCCTCCGCGGCGGCGAGGTCGATGGTCTCGCTCTCCTCGACGAGCGGGCAGACCCAGTAGACCCGCGCGCCGGCCTCCATGGCGCGCCCCAATCCCTTCACCACCTCGTCGATGCGCTCCAGCGCGATCAGCTTCGTCTGGATCGGCTGGCGGCCCGGCGGCTTCTCGTCGAGGATCGAGACGTCCATGTCGCCGAACCAGGTGAGCGCCAGGGTGCGCGGGATCGGCGTCGCGGTCATGACGAGCACGTCCACGGCCCGGCCCTTGGCGCCGAGCGCGAGGCGCTGGTGCACGCCGAAGCGGTGCTGCTCGTCGACGACGGCCAGCCCAAGGTCGTGGAAGACGACCTCCTCCTGGAACAGCGCGTGCGTCCCCACCGCGATCTGGATCGACCCGTCCGCGAAGCCCGCGAGCGCCGTGCGGCGCTCGGCCCCGCGGTCGCGCCCGGTGAGAAGGGCGATCGAGAGGCCGGCCTCCACGGCCAGCGGCTTGAGGCGCGCGTAGTGCTGGCGCGCCAGGATCTCGGTCGGCGCCATCATCGCCGCCTGCCGCCCCGCCTCGATGGCGCTCGCCATGGCGAGGAGGCCCACCACGGTCTTGCCGGCGCCGACGTCGCCCTGGAGCAAACGCAGCATGCGCTTGTCGGAGGCCATGTCGCCGCGGATGTCGGCGATGGCGCGGGCCTGCGCGCCGGTGAGCGCGTAGGGCAGGCCGCGCGTGATCGCCTCGACCAGCCGCCCGTCGCCGGCGTTGCCGCGCCCCGGCTTGCGGCGGGCGCGGGCGCGCACCAGCGCGAGGGCCAGCTGCGAGGCGAGCGCCTCGTCGTAGGCGAGGCGGCGCCGCGCCGGGTGGTCCTCGGCGGCCTCGCCGGCGACGGCCTCGACGTCCGGCGGCCTGTGCAGCGTCGTCAGCGCCTCGCGGAAGGCGGGGAATTTCTCGCGGGCGAGGAAGGCGGGGTCCTGCCACTCGGGCAGCTCCGGCACGCGCTCCAAGGCCGCCCCGATGAGGCGCGCGATCATGCGCGAGGTGAGGCCCTCGGTCTGGCCGTAGATGGTCTCGACGGCGGGGAGCTTGTCGATCTCGGAGAGGTCCACGATCCGGTCGGGGTGCACCATCTGCCGGCGCCCGTCGTAGAGCTCGAGCTTGCCGGAGACCACCTTGCGCGCGCCGACGGGGAGGAGCCGCTCGATCCGTGCGCGGGGCATGTTGAAGAAGACGAGCGCCACGTCCCCGCTCTCGTCGTCGGCGACGACGCGGTAGGGCGCCTTCGAGCGGTTCAGCGGGCCGGGCTGGTGATGCGAGACCGTGACGACGAGGGAGACCGGCTCGCCGATCGGCGCGTCCGTGATCTTGCCCGCGACCCGCCGCGAGACGCCGCCGGTCGGCAGATGGAACAGGAGATCGACGATCCGCGCCGGCTGCCCCGGCTCGCCGACGAGCCGGTCGACGAGCGGCGCGATCTTCGCCCCGACGCCGGGGAGCGAGGTCGCGGGGGCGAACAGCGGATCGAGGATGGACGGGCGCACCTGGGGCGACTTTCTCGGGGTCGACGGGGTGCGAAAGTGGCCGATCCGGGCGGGGAGGGCAAGGCTGGACGTGACAGCGTCATGTCAGGCAAACGACGCATGTTCGCGTTTTCGGATTGCAGCGCCGAGTTCCGCCAGATAGGTTGCGAGCCGCCATCGAGCGAAACGCCAGGGCTGTGCAGGCGCCCCGTGCCGGGCATCCTCCCGGCGCCCTCGGGCGGAGGAGCCGCTCGATCGACGGAGAGACATGACGATGTCGTGGAGATTTCCGCGCCTGAGCGTGTCCGTCAGCTTCCGCTGGGTGCGGAAGGCGAGCCTACACCTCGCCTTCCGCTTTAGCCTCGGCGGCTGACGAAAGAGTGGGGGAGGGGAGACCCTTCCCCGCTCACTCCGGCAAGATAGCATCCCGGCCCGAAATGACAACCGGGTACGCGCTCGCGCCGCGCATGTCCGGCGAAATCCGACGAAGCGATGAAGCCGTCCGCCGCGCCGCCCGACCCCGCGCCGTCGGAACATCCCGGGAGCCGGCTTCGTTCGTCACCCTCCACAGCAGGAGGACGCCATGGTCGGCGGGACGTCGTGGTGGCAGCACGGCATCATCTATCACATCTACCCGCGCTCGTTCCAGGACACGGACGGCGACGGCATCGGGGACCTGCGCGGCATCGAGGAGCGACTCGAGCACATCGCGGGGCTCGGCTGCGACGCCTTCTGGATCAGCCCGATCTATCCCTCGCCGATGAAGGACCACGGCTACGACGTCGCGGACTATACCGGCATCCACCCGCTGTTCGGGACGCTGGAGGATTTCGACCGGGTCGTCGCCAAGGCGAAGAGCCTGGGGCTCAAGGTCATCCTCGACTTCGTGCCCAACCACACCTCCGACCAGCATCCCTGGTTCCTGGAGAGCCGTTCCTCGCGCGAGAGTCCCAAGCGCGACTGGTACGTCTGGCGCGACGCGAAGCCCGACGGCTCGCCGCCGAACAACTGGATCTCGGTCTTCTCCGGCTCGGCATGGGAGTGGGACGAGGCGACGGGGCAGTACTACCTGCACTCCTTCCTCACCGAGCAGCCGGACCTGAACTGGCGCAATCCGGAGGTCCGCGCGGCGATGTACGACGCCATGCGCTTCTGGCTCGACCGCGGCGTCGACGGCTTCCGGGTGGACGTCGTGTATTACTGCATGAAGGATCCGAAGCTGCGGGACAATCCGCCCAATCCCGGCTGGAAGCCCGGCATGCCGGAGATCGACACGCTGCTCCAGACGCACTCGAACGACCACGAGGACATGGCCATCGTCATCGGCGAGATGCGCCGCCTCGTCGACGAATACGAGGACCGGCTCCTGATCGGCGAGATCTACCTGCCGCTGGAGCGGCTGATGGCCTATTACGGGCGCGACCTCTCGGGCGCGCACCTGCCCTTCAACTTTCAGCTCATCCTCACCCCCTGGAATGCCCACGAGGTGCGGGCGCTGGTCGAGCAGTACGAGGGGCTGCTGCCGCAGGG
The DNA here is from genome assembly GCF_040111675.1 of Salinarimonas sp. Taxonomy (NCBI): domain Bacteria; kingdom Pseudomonadati; phylum Pseudomonadota; class Alphaproteobacteria; order Hyphomicrobiales; family Salinarimonadaceae; genus Salinarimonas; species Salinarimonas sp. The sequence goes on from NZ_CP157794.1 coordinate 1,902,790, forward strand.
CGGCTGGCCGAACTGGGTGCTCGGCAACCACGACCAGGCCCGCGTCGCCGCCCGCGTCGGCGCGGCGCAGGCGCGGATCGCGGCGATGCTGCTGTTCACCCTGCGCGGCACGCCCACTCTCTATTACGGCGACGAGATCGGCATGCCCAACGTCGAGATCCCGCCGGGGCGCGGCGAGGACGCCTGGGGTCGCCACGAGGCGGGCTTCACGCGCGATCCGCAGCGCACGCCGATGCAGTGGGACGCCTCCGAACACGCAGGCTTCTCGACGGTGGAGCCCTGGCTGCCGCTCTCGCCGGACCACGCGGCGCGAAACGTCGAGACGCAGGATCGCGATCCCGGCTCGATGCTGACCCTCCACCGGCGCCTCATCGCCATGCGGCGCGCCTCGCCGGCGCTCGCCATCGGCGACTGGTCCGGCATCGAGACCGCGGGCGAGGTCTTCGCCTTCAAGCGCCGTCACGGGGGCGACGAGCTGACGATCGTGCTCAATTTCGGAACACAGGAGGAGGCCGTGCCGAACCTGCATCTCGCCGGCGGCCAGGGCCGGATCGCGCTCTCGACGCATCTCGACCGCGACGACGAGGCCGTCGGGCCGGGGGTGGTGCTGCGGCCGAACGAGGGGGTGATCATCGTGGCGTGAGAGGCGGGGCGCGGAGGAGCGGTGTCATCCCCGGCCGGAGCGCCGTCAGGCGTGGAGGGGAAGGGGACCCAGCACGACTTGTCGCGCCGAAGAAGCTCCTTCCGGCAGCGACCAGCCGCCTGGCCGGCGGCCGACGGAGCGCCTTCGGCGCACACTCTTGCGCTGGGTCCCCTTCCCCTCCGGTCGCTGCGCGACCTCCGGCCGGGGATGACAGACGGGGACGAAACGGGAGGCCACGATGCTCGATCTCTGGTACAAGAACGCCGTCGTCTATTGCGTCGACGTCGAGACCTTCATGGACGCCGACGGGGACGGATGCGGCGACTTCCAGGGCCTCGCCGACCGGCTCGACCACATCGAGGCGCTGGGCGCCACCTGCATCTGGCTCCTGCCGTTCTACGCCTCGCCGAACCGCGACAACGGCTACGACGTCTCGGATTACTACCAGGTCGACCCGCGGCTCGGCTCGCTCGGCGACTTCGTGCGCTTCGCCCGGGAGGCGCGCGGGCGCGGCATCCGCGTCATCGTCGATCTCGTGGTCAACCACACCTCGATCGACCATCCCTGGTTCCAGAAGGCGCGCGCGGACCCGAATTCGCGCTACCGCGACTTCTATCTCTGGTCCGAGGAGCGTCCCGAGGACGCCGCATCGGGGGTCGTCTTCCCCGGCGTGCAGGAGACCACCTGGACCTGGGACGAGGCGGCGCAGGCCTACTATTTCCACCGCTTCTACGCCCATCAGGCCGACCTCAACCTCGCCAACCCGGCCGTGCGCGAGGAGATCGAGAAGATCATGGGCTTCTGGCTCGAGCTCGGCGTCTCGGGTTTCCGGCTCGACGCCGTGCCCTTCATCATCGAGGACAAGCCGCGCTCGCCCTTCCGCACCGCCGGCCAGAGGAACGGAACCGCCGACGCCGAGCCCGATCCGCACGCCTTCCTCACCTATCTGCGGCGGTTTATGTCCTGGCGGAAGGCGGAGGCGATCCTGCTCGCGGAGGCGAACGTGCCCTCGGAGACGATCCCGGCCTATTTCGGCGACGACGCCGACCGGATGACCATGGTCTTCGACTTCCTGCTGAACCAGGCGACCTCCCTGGCGCTCGCCCGCGAGGACGCGCGCCCGATCGCCGCGCTGATGCGCGAGCGCCCGCCCATCCACGAGGTGGCGCAATGGGCGACCTTCCTGCGCAACCACGACGAGCTCGACCTCGGCCGGCTGTCGGACGCGGAGCGCGCTGAGGTCTTCGCCGCCTTCGCCCCCGATGAGGGCATGCGCCTCTACGACCGCGGCATCCGCCGACGCCTGGCGTCCATGCTAGGCGGCGACACGCGCCGGATCGCGATGGCCACCAGCCTGATGCTGGCGCTGCCGGGCACGCCCGTCTTCTGGTACGGCGAGGAGATCGGCATGGGCGAGAACCTCGATCTGCCCGAGCGCGACGCCGTGCGCACGCCGATGCAGTGGAACGAGTCCGCGAGCGCGGGGTTCTCGCCCGCCGCGCCGGAGGATCTCGTGCGCCCGCTCGTCTCCGCGCCGGACTTCGCGCCCCGGGCCGTGAACGTCGCCGAGCAGGGCGAGAACGGCGACAGCCTGCTGGAGCGCATCCGCCGGCTCGTGCGCGCGCGGCGCGCCTGCCCCGAGATCGGCTGGGGACGCACCGAGATCCTGGAGACGGACGAGCCCGCCGTGCTCGCGCTCCACGCCTCCTGGCGCGGCGGCGCCGTCGTCACGCTCCATAACCTGTCGCCCCGTCACGTCACCGTGACGCCGCGCGTGGCGGACCGGCACGAGCGGCTGCGGCCGATTCTGTGCGACTCGGGCGGGCGGCTCACCCAGGATGCGGGCGAGCCCGTCGCCATCCCCGCCCACGGCTACGTCTGGTTCCGCGCCGACGAGGAGCGGCGCTGAGCTTCACGGCTTGCCGGCGGGCTCCGCCGGAGCCGCGGCAGGGGCCGAGCCGGCCGGCTCGATGCGCCGTCCGTGACCGGACATTTCCGCGCCGGCGCCGGGGTCGAGGCGGCGCATCACCAGCACGCTCAGCCCCGACAGGGCGGCCATGAACAGGAAGGCGGGCGTAAAGTCCGCGGTGACGATGGTCGCATGGCCCTGCAGCGCGCTCGCCGCCTCGAGCGCGAAGGCGGCGATCGTCACGCCGAGCGCCAGCGCCACCTGCTGGACGACGCTGGTGAGCGCGGTCGCCTGGCTCATGTCCCGCCGCACCACGTCGGCGAAGGACAGCGCATTGAGCGCCGTGAACTGAAGCGAGCGGAAGCAGCCGCCGACCAGCAGGAGGAGCAGCATCACCGCCTCCGGCGTCTGCGGCCGGAAGGCGCCCATCACCGCGATGAAGGCGGCGCAGACGAGGCTGTTCCACAACAGGATCGACCGGAAGCCCCACGCCCGCAGGATGCGCGCGGCGAGCGCCTTCATGAACAGCGCGCCGGCGGCGGCGGAGAAGGTGATCGCGCCCGATTGCAGCGGGTCGAGGCCGAAGCCGATCTGCAGCATCAGCGGCAGCAGGAAGGGGATCGCCCCGACCCCCAGCCGGAACAGCGCCCCGCCGATCACCCCGGCGCGGAAGGTCGGCACCGCCATCAGCGCGACGCTCATCACCGGGTGCGCGACCCGGCGCATGTGCCGCCAGTAGGCCGCGAGCAGGGCCGCGCCGGCGCCGATGCAACCGAGCGAGGCCCAGAGCGGCAGCAGGTGCCGGCCCGCGGTGGCGAGGCCGAGCATCAGGCTGCCGAGCCCGATCGACAGCATCAGGTAGCCGCGCCAGTCGAAGGGCGGCACGCCGTCCTCTTTCAGGTTCTCGATGTAGAGCGAGGCGAGCACGATGCCGAGCAGCCCGATCGGCACGTTGATCAGGAAGATCCAGCGCCAGGAGAAGGCGGTCGTGATGAAGCCGCCGAGCGGCGGGCCGATCACCGGGCCCACCAGCGCCGGCACGGTGAGGAAGGCGAGGGCGCCGACGAGCTCGTGCTTGGGTGTGCCGCGCAGGATCACCAACCGCCCGACGGGGACCATCATCGCTCCGCCCATGCCCTGGAAGAAGCGCGCGCCCACGAAATAGCCGAGGGAATCCGCGAAGGCGCAGGCGATCGAGCCTGCCGTGAACACGCCGAGCGCCGCGCGGAAGATCGTGCGCGCGCCGTAGCGGTCGGCCATCCAGCCGGACACGGGGATGAAGATCGCCAGCGCGATCAGGTAGGAGGTGATGGCGAGCTTGAGCGCGATCGGGTCCTCGCCGAGATCCGCCGCGATGGCTGGCAGCGCCGTCGCGATCACCGTCGAATCCGTGGTCTCCATGAAGAGCGCGGTCGCGACGATGAGGGGCGCGATGCGGCGGTGACGCACTTTTCGTTTCTCCTGGCGCGCGGCGGGGAAGGGCTTTCGATGCGCGGGCTCGCCTCTATGCTGGCTCGGACCGCGAATCAGGCGGGATGATGGATATAACGCGATGATGCCGATTCTGACCGTCCTGCCGGACTTCCTCCTCGATTTCGCCGTCGCGACGGCGCTCGTCGCCCTCTATCTTGCCGTTTACACATTCGCGACGGCGCACAACGAGTTCGCCCTCATCCGGCGCAACGTCCCCTCGGCGGCCCTCGCGCTGGGCCTGAGCCTTGTCGGATTCGCGATCCCGCTGTCGAGCGCCATGGTGTTCGCCACGACCTTCGTGGGGCTCGTCCTCTGGGGGCTCGTCGCGCTCGTCGTGCAGATCGTGGTCTACGGCCTCGTGCGCATCGTCATGCCGGATCTCTCCCCGCGCATCGCCAAGGGCGAGATCGCGCCGGCGCTCTTCCTCGGCGCGGCCGCCGTCGCCGCGGGCCTGATCAACGCCTCCGCCATGCGGTTCTGACGGACCGTTCGCGCGAAAGGCGCGGCGGAACGGTTCGCGCGGCTCGCGGCTTGACGGTCGAACCCGAACCGTCACCGTCCCTGGCGCCGCATGGCCTCGCCTCCAGACGATACCATCGCCGCGCTTCTCGGCGAGACCTCCGTCCTGAACCCCGCCGGTCGCAGCGCCGCGCGGATCGCGGAGCTGTCCTGGTGGCTGTTCGGCGGGGCCACGATCGTCTGGATCGCGGTGATCGGGCTGTCGATCTACGCCGCCTATTACCGCCCGCGGGCGCACGACGAGGCGAAGACGCGGCTTCTCATCATCGGCGGCGGCGCGGCGGTGCCGACCGTGGTGCTCGCCGGCGTGCTCGCCTACGCGCTGTGGCTGATGCCGCAGGTGAAGCCGCCGCTGCCGGAGGGCGCGGTCGAGATCGAGGTCGAGGGGCTGCAATGGTGGTGGCGCGTGCGCTACGCGACCGAGGCCGGCCCCGTGCCCGTCGCCAACGAGCTCGCGCTTCCCGTCGGCCGCCCCGCCGTGCTGCGCCTGCGCAGCCCCGACGTGATCCACTCGTTCTGGGTGCCCGCGCTCGCCGGCAAGACCGACATGATCCCCGGCCGCGAGACGGTGATCGTGCTCGAGCCGACGCGCACCGGCGTGTTCCGCGGGGCCTGCGCGGAATATTGCGGGACCTCGCACGCGCTGATGAACTTCGCCGTCCTGGTGAAGGAGCCAGCCGACTACGAGGCCTGGCTCGCGCGCCAGGCCGCGCCCGCCGAGCCTCCGACGAGCGCGGCGGCCGAGCGGGGCAGGGCGGTTTTCTTCGAGTACGGCTGCGGCGCCTGCCACGCGATCCGCGGCACCGAGGCCAACGGCGTGGTGGGGCCCGATCTCACCCATGTCGGCTCGCGCCGCACCCTCGCGGCCGGCGCCCTGCCGAACACGCCCGACGACTACGCCCGCTGGATCGCGAACGTCCACGAGGTGAAGCCCGACGCCAACATGCCGCCCTTCGGCATGCTGGCGGAGGACGACCTCGCCGCGCTCGCCCTCTACCTGGACGGCCTGACATGAGCGGGCGCGACAAGCTCCTCGAATGGGCGAAGACGCGCCCCGGCGAAAGCGTCGAGGAGGCGCAGGAGCGCCGCCTCTCGAAGGCCTGGGAGACGCCGACGGGCTGGCGTTACTGGTCGGCGGTCAACAACACCGAGGTGGGGCTCTGGTACCTGGTCTCGGCCTTCCTGTTCTTCCTCTTCGCCGGCGTGCTCGCGCTGATCATGCGCGCCCAGCTCGCCGTGCCGGAGAACGACCTCGTCACCGCCGACCAGTACAACCAGCTCTTCACGCTGCACGGCTCGGCGATGATGTTCCTGTTCGGGGTGCCGAGCTTCGAGGCCTTCTCGATCATGATCCTGCCGCAGCTGCTCGGCGCGCGGGACCTGCCGTTCCCGCGGCTCTCGGCCTTCGGCTTCTGGTGCTTCCTGATCGGCGGCGTCTTCGTCCTGGGCTCGATCTATTTCGACGCCGCCCCGCGCGGGGGCTGGTTCATGTACCCGCCGCTCGCCACCGAATACCAAGAGGGGATCGGCAGTGACATCTGGCTGCTCGGCCTCTCCTTCATCGAGATCGCCTCGATCGCGGCGGCGGTCGAGCTCATCGTCGGCACGCTGAAGACCCGCCCGCCCGGCATGCGCATCAACCTGATGCCGCTCTATGCCTGGTACGTGCTCGTGGTGGCGGGCATGATCCTGTTCGCCTTCCCGCCGCTCATCGCGGGGGACCTGCTCTTCGAGATGCAGCGGGCCTTCGACTGGCCCTTCTTCGACCCCGATCGCGGCGGCGACCCGCTGCTCTGGCAGCACCTGTTCTGGATCTTCGGCCACCCGGAGGTCTACATCATCTTCCTGCCCGCCATCGCGCTCGTCGCGGCGATGATCCCCGCCTTCGCGCAGCGGCCGCTCGTCGGCTATTCCTGGATCGTGCTCGCGGCGGTGGGAACGGGCTTCATCTCGTTCGGCCTGTGGGTCCACCACATGTACACGACCGGGCTGCCGAACGTCTCGCTGGGCTTCTTCTCGGCGGCGTCGGTGGCGGTCGCGATCCCCACAGGCGTGCAGATCTTCTGCTTCATCGCGACGTTGCTGGTCGGGCGCGCGACCCCGAACGTGCCCATGCTCTACGTCTCGGGCGCCTTCGCCGTCTTCGTCCTCGGCGGGCTCACCGGGGTGATGGTCGCGCTCGCGCCCTTCGACTTCCAGGCGCACGACACCTATTTCGTCGTCGCCCACCTGCATTACGTGCTCGTCGGCGGCGTCGTGTTCCCGATCCTCGGCGCGATCCACTTCTTCTTCCCGCTGGTGGGCGGAAAGTCGCTCTCGCCGACGCTGGGCAAGATCGCCTTCTGGCTCGCCTTCCTCGGCTTCAACCTCGCCTTCTGGCCGATGCACATCTCGGGCCTGCGGGGCATGCCGCGCCGCGTCTTCACCTACGAGCCGGGGATGGGGCTCGAGCTCCTCAACCTGCTCTCGACGATCGGCGCCTTCACGCTCGCCGCCGGCCTCGCCGTGTTCCTGTGGGACGTGATCCGGCCCAAGGGCAACCAGCCGATCTCGCCGCGCAATCCGTGGAACGCCGGCACGCTCGAATGGGTGACCAAGATCCCGCCGCCGCCCTGGGGCGCGCGCTCCATCCCCGAGGTGCAGAGCCGCTACCCGCTCTGGCAGCAGGAGAACTTCGTCGAGGATTACGACGCCGGCCGCTTCTACCTGCCCGACGCGGAGGAGGTGAAGCGCGAGACCATCATCACCACCGTGATCGACGCCCGGCCCATCCAGTGCCTGCGCGTGCCGGGCCCGACCTGGCTGACCATGATCGCGGCGGGCTTCGCGGGGGCGTTCTTCATCCTGGGCACGTTCAAGCTCTACGCGCTGGCGCTCCTGAGCGGCGGCCTCTCGGTCGCGACGATCCTGGTCTGGCTCTGGACCGGCACGGCCGTCCACCCGGAGAAGGAGGCGAAGAGCATCGGGCGCGGCCAGACCCTGCCGCTCTACGCGTCGGGCCCGGCGTCGGTGGGCTGGTGGGCGATGTTCATCACCATGCTGGGCGACATGGCGGCCTTCGGCGGGCTCGTCTTCGGCTACTTCTTCTTCTGGACCGTGCATCCCGAGTTCCCGCCGCCGGGGGCGCGCGGGCCGGGCTGGGAATGGCCGACGGTCGCGCTCGCGACCCTGTTCCTCGCCTGGGCCGCGACGATGGCGGCCGACCGCACGATCCGCAGCGGCCGCCAGCGGCTCGGGATCGGGCTCCTCGCCCTGTGCCTCGCCCTCGGCGCCGCCGGCGCGGCGGCGCTCGCGGCGGGGCCGTACCTCACGGGCATGGACCCGACGGCGCACGCCTATCCGGCGACCGTCTGGGTGCTGGTGCTCTGGACCGGGGTGCATCTCGGCGTCGGCTTCATCGCCCACGGCTACTGCCTCGCCCGCGCGCTCGCCGGGCAGCTCACCGCACGGCGCGACATCGATATCCGCAACACGACGCTCTACTGGCACTTCATGCTCGCGACCGTCGTGATCACCGTCGCCACGATCGGCGGCTTCCCGCTCGTCTCGTGAGGCCCGCCATGGAGGAGAGAGCAGACGCCGCACGGCGCGAGGACGTTCCCGACGAGCTGCAGGCCCGGCGGGAGACGATCTTCATGATCCCCGCCGCGCCCGCGATCTGGGCGGCGCATTTCCTCGCCTCATACGTCACCGCCGCGGTCTGGTGCGCGAAGATCGCCGGGCGCACGGGCTCGCTCGACGGCGCGCGCTGGCTGGTCGCGGGCTATACGGGCGTCGCGCTCCTCGCCATCACCATCGTCGGGATCTGGGGCTGGCGGCACCATGCCTACGGCGACGCCACCGTGCCGCACGATTTCGACACGCCCGCAGACCGGCATCGCTTCCTCGGCTTCTCGACCCTGCTGCTCTCGGCGCTGAGCTTCGTCGCGGTGCTCTTCGTCGGCATGGTGGTGGTCTTCACGGAGACCTGCCGATGAATGCGCGGCGTCTCCTCCTCCTGGGCGCCGGCCTCGCCGTCCTCGCCGTCGCCTGGACCGGCCCGCTGCCGGCGCTCGCCATGACGCGGTTCTGGGCGCACATGACGATGCACCTCGCCGTCGTCGCGCTGGCGGCCCCGCTGATCGCCGCGGCGCTCGCCGGGAGCCGCACCGATCCGGCGGCGCGCGCGCCGCTCCTGTTCGCGCCGCTGCCGGCGGCCTTCCTCGAGCTCGTCGTGATCTGGGGCTGGCATGCGCCCGCCGCGCACGACGCGGCGCGGCTGCGCCCCGAAATCTTCGTCGCCGAGCAGGCCTCCTTCCTCGCGGTGGGCCTCCTCGTCTGGATCGCGGCGCTCGGCGGGAGCGCCGCGCGCCGGCGCGAGCGGGCGGCCGGCGGCGTCGGGGCGCTGCTCCTCACCTCGATGCATATGGGCCTCCTCGGCGTCCTCCTCGCCCTCGCGCCGCGCCCGCTCTACGAGGCCTGCCTCGGCCTCTTCGACCAGCAGGTCGGCGGCGTGATGATGCTGGCGGTGGGCGGGACCGTGTATCTCGCCGGCGGTCTCGCGCTCCTCTCCACGCTGCTCCGCGAGGAGGCGCGGCCATGAAGTTCCGCGCGTACAAGGTCGCCAGGCGCCTCTCCTGGCGGCGGCGCCTGACCACGATCGGCGCCTTCCTCGTCCTCGCCGCGATCGGCGGGTTCGTCTATGCCTGGGCCGGGCTCGCGCCGATCTCGGCGCGGGCGGGGCACTGGCAGATCACCGCCTGGTTCCTGCATTTCGCCATGCGCCAGGGCGTCGAGACCCGCGCGGCGGTCTTCGTCGAGACGCCGCAGGACGTCGACGTCTCCGATCCGATGCTCGCCCTGCGCGGCGCCCCGCATTTCGCCAGCGGCTGCGCCCCCTGCCATGGCGCGCCGGGGCAGGCGCGCTCCGCCATCGCCCGGTGGATGACGCCGCAGCCGCCGCGGCTCGAGGACCGCGTCCCCGACTGGGAGGACGAGGAGCTGTTCTGGATCCTGCAGAACGGCATCAAGTTCTCCGCCATGCCCGCCTGGCCCGCCGACGGTCGCGAGGACGAGGTCTGGTCCATGGTCGCTTTCCTGCGCCGCCTCCCGGGGATGACGCCCGACGAATGGAGCCGCCTCGCCGGGCTGGAGGAGGCCGCGGCCGCCCCCGTCGCCGAGGCGGCGTTCGCGCCCGGCGAGCCGGGGGCGGAGGGCGGCGGGACACGCATTCGCCGGCTCGTCGACCCGCCGATCGGCGAGATCGTCGCCGAGAGCTGCGCGCGCTGCCACGGCGCCGACGGCCGCGGGCGCGGGGAGGGGGCCTTCCCCCGGCTCGCCGGCCAGAAGGAGACCTACCTCTACGCCTCGCTCAGGGCCTATGCCGAGGACGAGCGCCAGAGCGGCTTCATGCGCCCGATCGCGGTGGGGCTCACGGACGACGAGATGCGGGCGCTGGCCGCCTACTACGCGGGTCTCCCCGCCGGATCGCCGGCCGGTCCCGCGCCCGATGAAGGCGAGATCGCGCTCGGGGAGCGGGTCGCGCGGATCGGCGTGCCCGAGCGCGGCGTCCCCGCCTGCGAGAGCTGCCACGGTCCGGAAAGCTCGCCCTATTATCCTTTAGTCTCAGGGCAGTACGAGGAATACCTGAAGCTGCAGCTCGAGGCCTGGCGCGAGGGAGCCCGCGGCGGCACGGCCTTCGCGCACGTGATGCACATGGCCGCCGAGCGTCTGACGGACGCGGAGATCGCCGCCGTGTCGGCGTGGTACGCGGCGCAGCCGATGGAGGGCCGCCGGGCGGCGCGCTGAACGGTCCTACCGCAGATGCGTCCCCGTCCACGAGGGCGGGTCGCTCGCCGGGAAGCTCTCCTCGTCGGCCTCCTCCACCACGTCCGGCGGCACCTCGTCGCCGAGGTCGCCGACGAGCTCGGTGTGGCCGAGGCCCTTGGAATAGTCGAGCACGGAGAGCACCACGGGGCGGATGCGGAACATCGCCGTCTCCGTCATCGCGTCGATCCCGCCGGGCGCCGCCTCGTTCAGCTCCGGGAAGCGCTCCGCCATGGCCGCGCCGATCCGGCGCAGCTCCTGCGCGTCGGACACGCGCTCGGCGCGGCCTGCGCCGGAGAGGCCGCGGATCTGCTGCCAGGTCTCGTAGGGCAGGTCGATGGTGAAGGACACGCGCTCGTCGTGCGCGATGTTGCGCGCCTTCTGGCCCTTCTCCCAGCAGGCGAAATACAGCATCAGCCCGTCCGGCACGAAGCCGACGGTGGTGGCCTGAGGCCAGCCGTCGGGGCGAAGGGTCGCGAGGGTCAGGTCCTTCGCCTCGGCGAGCATGGCGGAAATGTCGGCGCGCAGGTTCGGGTCCATGGGCGTTTCCTCATCCGCTGCGGCGGGGCATGATGCGCCCGCCGGCGAGACCCGGATTGACATTTCGCAACCCGCGCGACGCTGCCCTCCGGCACGCTGGCGCGCCGCCCTCCCGCGTTCCGGACCGCGCCGCCCCATGCCCTTCGCCTCGCTCCCGCGCCCTGCGCCCGCGGCGGCCGCCGAGGACCCGCCGCTCTCGGCGAAGGCGCGCTTCCTCGCGCGCCCGGAGGCCTATGCGCACCGGCCCTCGCGGGTGGGCGTGATCGAGACGACGCTGTCCTTCGTCTTCCTGGCCGGGCCGCGTGTCTACAAGCTCAAGAAGCCGCTCGTCTCCTCGGTCTTCGACTTCTCCACCCTGGAGAAGCGCGAGGCCGATTGCCGGGCCGAGGCCGCGCTCAACGCGCGCCTCGCGGAGGGCGTCTATCTCGGCGTAGTCCCGCTGACGCGCGGGCCCGGCGGGCTCGCGATCGGCGGGGAGGGGGAGACGGTCGACTGGCTCGTCGCCATGCGCCGCCTGCCGGCGAACCGGATGCTCGACCGGGTGATCCGCGCCGGGCGGGTCACGCGAGGCGAGATCGCGACGCTCGGCGAGCGGCTGGCGGCGTTCTACGCGCGGGCGCAGCGTCCGAGGGTGGACCCGGCGCACTACCCCGCCCGTTTCGCGCGGCAGATCTCGGAGGCGCGCATGCTCCTCGCCGAGCCGGTGGTCGCCGATGCGCGCGCGCCCTTCGCCGCCGCGCTCGGCCGCTTCGAGGCGCGCCTCGCCGCCGACCGGCCGCTGCTCGAGGCGCGGGCTCTCGAAGGCGCGCTCGTCGACGGCCACGGCGACCTGCGCCCGGAGCACGTCTGCCTGACCGACCCGATCGCGATCTTCGACTGCCTCGAGTTCTCGGACGCGCTTCGCATCGTCGATCCTCTGGACGAGATCGCGTATCTCGCCCTCGAATGCCGGCGGCTCGGCGCGCCGGCCGTCGGGCCGGCGGTGGAGGCGGCCGTGGCGGAACGGCTCGGGGACGACGCGCCGCCGCGGCTCGTCGCGCTCTACACGGCGGCGCGGGCGCTTCTGCGCGCACGCCAATGCCTCGCGCATCTCCTGCCCCGCCGCAAGCGCCGCGCCCGCGCCTGGCGGCCGCTGACGCGAACCTACCTCTCCATCGCCGAGGAGGCGCTGGCCGACACCTGAGCCATCAGCCGCTCACGCAGCCGCCGCTCGTCCTCCGCGAGATAGGGGCTCAGCGACACGGGATAGGGCGGCGCGCCGGGGTCGAGGGCGAGCAGCCGCTCCGGCAATTCCTCCTGCCGCGCGGCGGCAAAGCGGCGGATCTCCGGGATGGTGCGCATCGCCGAGGGCAGGCGTCGGCCGCGCTCCATCACCGGCTCGAGCAGCGCGCGGCCGGGACGCGTCTCGTCGGCGCGGGCGATCACGTCGCGGATCGCGCGCCCGCCGGACATCTCCCGGAAGACCTGCTTCGGCCCCGGCAGCGTGCGCTTGCCCTCCGAGAGCTTCATCCGGCCCGCCCCCGCGTAGGAGACGAGCTTGTAGGCGATGTCGAGCGCCGGCGCGTCGCCGGAGACGCTCATGTCGGTGCCGACCCCGAAGGAGTCGATTGGCGCGCCGGCGCGCACCAGCCGGTCGATCTCCCGCTCGTCGAGCCCGCCCGAGGCGAAGATGCGGATCTCGGACAGCCCCGCCTCGTCGAGGATGCGCCGCGCCCCCCGCGACAGGCGGAGCAGATCGCCGGAATCGAGCCGCACGCCGCTGGGCCGAAAGGAGGGCCCGATCCCGTGCGCCAGGGCGGCCACCGCGCGCACGGCGTCGAGCGTGTCGTAGGTGTCGACGAGAAGCGTCGCCTCGGGGAAGACCTCGGCGAAGCGCCGGAAGGCCTCGCGCTCCGACGGGCAGGCCTCGACGAAGGAGTGCGCCACGGTTCCGGCCACGGGCAGGCCGTAGCGCCGCCCGGCCAGCGCGTTCGAGGTGGCGGAGACCCCGGCGACGGCGAAGGCCCGCGCGCCCTTCAGCGCGGCGTCGACGCCCTGCGCGCGCCGGCCGCCGAAATCCACCACCGGCCGGCCGCGCGCCGCGCGCACCACCCGCGCCGCCTTGGTCGCGAGCAGCGTCTGCAGGCCGATCTGGTTGACGAGGAGCGTCTCGAGCAGCTGCGCCTCGCCGATCGGCGCCGTCACCTCCAGGATCGGCTCGTCGGGGAAGACGGGCGTGCCCTCCGGCACGGCGCGCACGCGCCCCGAGAAGCGCAGGCGACCCAGCCGCTTCAGGAACGGCGCCGGGAAGCCGTGCTCGGCGAGCCAGGTGCAGTCGGCATGGGTGAAGGCGAGGCGCTCGATCGCCGCGAGCGCGTCGTCGAGGCCGCAGGCGAGGAGATGGCCACGCCCCGTCGGCAGCGAGCGCACGAACAGGCTGAAGGTCGCCTCCTCTTCCATGCCGCTCGCCCAATAGGCGCGCAGCATGGTCAGCTCGTAGAGGTCCGTGAAGAGCGCGAGCCCCGTCGGGTCGTCCATCTTCATCATGCGCTCCGCGCGTGGAGGCCGGCCGCCGGGTGGAGCGCCACGATCGCCTCGGCGAGGAGGCCGTCGAGCGGCGCGATCTCGAGGCGGCCTGCGACGGCGGCGTCGTCGAGCGGCGGGCGCGGCACGCTCTCCGTCACGATCACCCGCGCGAGCGCCGGCGCGTCCCACAGCCCCGGCGCGCCGCCGGAGAACAGGCCGTGCGTCGCGCACACGATCACCTCCCGCGCGCCGCGCTCGGCGCACATCGCCGCCGCGCGCGCCGCGGTGCCGCCGCCGGCGATCAGGTCGTCGCGCACGATCGCCACGCGCCCGTCGACGTCGCCGGCGAAGAGGTCCCCGGTAATCTCGCCGGCGGATCGCCCCTTCTCGAGAAATCCCTTCGCCACCGGCCGCCCGAGCCGCGCCTCGAGCCGCCGGCGGAACGCCTCCGCCCGCTTCGCCCCGCCGAGATCGGGCGAGACCACCGCGATCGGCGCGTCGCCGATCCGGGCCGCGACGCGCTCCGCCAGCAGCGGGTCCGGATCGAGGATCCGCGTCTCGATGCGCAAGGCGTTCTCGAAGGCGGCGGGGACGTGCGGCTCCAGGACGGCGATGCGGTCGACGCCCGCCGCCTCGATCAGCCGCGCCACGAGGCGGCTCGAGACCGGGTCGTTCGCCTGCGTGCGCCGCTCCTTGCGGGCGTAGCAGAGATAGGCGAGGCACGACGTGATCCGCCGCGCGCCGGCCCCGCGCAGGGCGTCGACCAGGATCAGGTGGCGCATCAGCGCCTCGTCCGGGCGGGCGTCCGCCTGCGCGGCGAGGGCGTCGATCACGACCACGTCGCGGGCGCGGCAATCGACGAGGGGACGCAGCTTGCGCTCGCCGTCCACGAAGACGCGCTCCTCGTGGACGGCGCGCGACAGCCCGAGCCGCGCGGCGATCCGCGCGCCGAGATCGGCGCTCGCGCCGACGGCGAAGAGGAGCGGCGGCGCGTGCTCCCCGCGGGCGATCGCCGGCGCCGGACGGGCGCGCACCGCGCCCGCCGGGGCGCGTCGGTCGAGGCCGACGAGGACGGCGTCGACCCTCCCGCCGCCCTCCGACAGGGGCGCGGCGAGGATCTCCACATGCGCGGCCTGCGCGCCGGCCACCGCCTCGGTGAAGGCGGCGAGAACCGGCTCGCCGGCGCGGATCGTCTCGTCGAGCAGCCGGCGCAGCCGCACCGCGTCGCGTCGCTGCGGCGCCTCGCCGAGCCGGGCCCCGGGCGCGAGCCGGCCGAGCAGCGGCGCGAGCGCCGGCGCGCCCGCGGCGACCACGTAGTCGTGGGCGTCGGGGGAAGGGCGCAGGATCGCGCTCGCTTCGCCCTCCGGCATCTCCAGGGAAGCAGCGGCGGGGCAGAGGGATGCGCCGCGCGCCGCCTCCCAGCGGGCCAGCAGATCGGCGAGCGCCGCCGCGCTCGGCCGCGGCGCGAAATCGAGCCGCTCGAACAGCCGCCGCAGCGGCGCAGGCGTCTGCGCGAAATGCGTCACGCGCACCCTCCAGGATCTCAGCGCACGGTGATCACGGAGGCGCTCGCGAGCTGGGCGACCTTGTGCGAGACGCTGCCGAGGAGGAGCGCCCGCCAGTCGCCGAGCCCGCGGCTGCCCACGACGATCGCGTCGGCCTGCTCGCCCTCCGCCGTCTGCAGGATGATCCGGGCGGGATCGCCGTGCGCGATCAGCCCGCGCACGCGGGTCGCGCCGGCCTTGCCGGCGCGCTCCTCGGCCGCCTCGATCAGGCGCGCGCCGACGATGCCGCGCAGGTCCTCGGTGATGTCCGCCTCGCGATCGAGGAAGCTCGCCGGTGTGAGGCGCGGATCGAGGGTCGGGTCGCGCCGATGCATGCGGCTGGCGAGCTCGTGCGCGTACTCGGTCTCGATCAGCTCGCGCTCGCCCGGCGTCAGCGCGGTGCGCGGGACCACGTGCAGCACGATCAGCTCGGCCCCGAACCGGCCGGCGAGCGCGCCGGCCAGATCGACGGCGCGGTCGGCATGATCCGACCCGTCGGTCGCGACGAGTATCCGGTCCATCGGGCGTCCCCTCGGCTTATTCTCTCGGCGGCGGGTCTGGCGGGGAGCCTGAGGCAGGCCCGGCTCCGGCGGATTGACTTTTCTCAGCGAGGCGGCGGATCGGGGGGGTGCGCGGCGAGGAAGACGGCGCCGTCGCCATCGGCCTCGCCACGCGAGGCGATGGCCCCGGCCACCGCCGGCTCGACGAGGCGGGTCGTGACGAGGAGACCCGCATGGGCCTGGCGGCGCGCCGCCGCCAGGAGCGCGTTCACCAGCGCCTCGGCCACGCCCGTCGGGTCGAGCGGGCTCGCCACGACGAGGAGCGAGCAGGACAGGATCGGCCCCCGTCGCCTGTGCACCAGCGCGCGGGCGCCGCTCAGCCCGCGGACGGTTCGCGACTCGTCGCGGGCGCAGAGGAGCCGCATGTCCCGTCCGGCAGGATCGCGGCGCGCGCAGAACGCGCGCCAGCGCTCGAGATCGAGATGCGTCGTCGCGGGACGAACGAGCGCGAAGGCGCGCTCGACGGCCTGTGCGTCGAGCGGACCGACGGCGTAGGGCGTCCCGGGCGCGGCGCGCGAACGCGTCCTCATCGCGGGCCTCCGGAAGACCGGTCGCGACGAGGAAAAGTCCCGTCGGGGGCGCCGGCCCTGACTTTCGTCAACGTGGCCGTCGGGCCGATGCGGTGCGCGCGTTCCGCCCTGGCGCAGAGCACCGTTTATTTGCGTGATCCAGGAGAACGCACGCCGATCACATGCGTTTTGGCGCATGAGGCAGGATCAGCGGAGCGTGGCGATGTACGTCCTCAAGTCCGCTCATCTCGCGACGTCTCCGGAACCCCCCGAGCCGAGCGTCGAGTCGTTGTTCGACGGTCGCCCGCTGGAGCTGGCGCCGCCGGGCCGCGCGCTGTTCTGGGAAGGCGACCCGGCCCGCGATCTCTTGCAGGTCGTGCGCGGAATGGTGCGCGTCCAGCGCATCCTCTTCGACGGTCGCCGCGCGGTCGCGGGGTTCCTCGGACCCGGCGACGTGCTCGGGCTGTGCTTCTCGGACACCTATCTGTTCACCGCCGAGGCGGTGACCGAGACGGCGGTCCGCCGGGCGCCCCGCGCCGCGCTGCAGGGGATGGTGCAGCGCTTGCCGGAGCTGAGGCCCGCCTTCGTCGATCGCATGCGCGACGAGATCTGCGCCGCTCAGGAGCAGCTCCTGATCCTGCTCCACCAATGCGCCGACGAGCGGCTCGCCCGCTTTCTCCTCGCCATGGCGCGCCGCCTCGTCGGGGAGCCGCGCGCTGGGCTGGAGCTGACCTTGCCCATGCCCCGCGCGGACATCGCCGATCATCTCGGTCTCACCGTCGAGACGGTCTGCCGGTCGATGACCAAGCTGCGCGCGCAGAAGGTGATCAGGCTGCTCGGCCCGGCGCATGTCGTGGTGGAGAACCCGGCGCGGCTCCTCGCGCTGGCGGGAGAGCCGCCCGGACCGTGACCGGGGTCACGCGTCGATCGATTCGGCCCCGCGGCTCATCGCGGCGATGCCCGTGCGCGCCACCTCGACCAGCCCCACGCCCGCCATCAGCTTGACGAAGCGCTCGATGTCCTCGGAGGCGCCGGTGAGCTCGAAGACGAAGGAGGTGAGCGTCGCGTCGAGCGTGCGCGCGCCGAAGGCGGAGGCGAGGCGCAGGGCCTCGACCCGGTGCTCGCCCTCGCCGACCACCTTGACGAGGCACAGCTCGCGCTCGAGGGCCTCGCCGCGCACGGTGAGGTCGTCGACGCGGTGGACCGGGACGAGCCGCTCGAGCTGCGCCTTGATCTGCTCGATCACCCCCGCCGTGCCGGCGGTGACGATGGTGATCCGCGAGACGTGGGTCTCGTGCTGCGTCTCCGAGACGGTGAGGCTCTCGATGTTGTAGCCGCGGCCGGAGAAGAGGCCGGCGATGCGCGCGAGCACGCCCGGCTCGTTGTCGACGATGACCGCGAGCGTGTGCCGGTTCACGGCCTCGACGACGGTGGAATCCGGGTAATGGGTCTGGTTCATCTCGTCCGTTCCTGTCAGGCGCCGCGCCTGCGATAGACCGCGATCGGCTCCTCGTCCAGCTCGTCGCCCGGGACCACCCATTCCTCGTCGAGCGCCGCCTCGCGCCAGGCGACGAAGGCCGGAAGGGCCAGGATGGCGTCCATGTAGGCGCGGGTGTCGGGATCGACCGGCCAGGAATAGGTGTCGAGCCGGGTGACCACGGGCGCGTACATCGCGTCGGCCGCGCCGAAGTCCGCGCCGAACAGGAACGGTCCGCCCGCCCCGAAGCGCGAGCGCGCCTCGCGCCAGATGGCGACGACGCGCGCGACGTCCGCCGCGACCGCCGCGCCGCGGTCCTTGTGCGCGTAGCCCTTGCCGAGGTTCATGGGAAGGCCCGCGCGCAGCGGCTGGAAGCCGGCGTGCATCTCCGCTGCGATCGACCGCGCATAGGCGCGGGCCGCGTCCTCCCGCGGCCAGATCGGCGCCTCGGGATAGAGATCCGCGAGATGGTCGATGATGGCGAGCGATTCCCAGACGGTCGCGGCGCCGTCGACGAGGACGGGGACCTTGCCGGCGGGGGAATGCGCGAGGATGCGCGCCTTCGTGTCCGGGAGGTCGAGCGGGATCAGCACCTCCTCGAAGGCGAGGCCGAGATGGCGCATCAGGATCCAGGGCCGCAGGGACCAGGACGAGTAGAGCTTGTTGCCGATGAGGAGTTTCATGGGTGCCTCGGTGGGACTGGGCCGCAGGTGCGGGGCGAACCTCGCAGGGGACGGCGCCGAAATAGCGCCTTCCCATCATCCCCTCCTGTGGGTTGCCGTTCAACCGCTTCCTGCGGGGCTCGTCACACCAGCATCTTGCCCTTCTCGTCGATCACCGAGCCGATGTCCGCCCCGGTCTCGCCGAGATAGTCGTTGAGCAGCATCTCGTTGTGCGCCTTGCCCGAGGGGATCATCGGGAAGCAGTTCTCGGCCTTGTCGACGAGACAGTCGAAGATCACCGGGCGGTCGACGGCCAGCATCTCCTCGATCGCCCCGTCCAGCTTCGCCGGATCGTCGCAGCGCATGCCCACCGCCCCGTAGGCCTCGGCGAGCTTGACGAAGTCGGGCAGGGACTCCGAATAGGATTGCGAGTAGCGACCGCCGTGCAGCAGCTCCTGCCACTGGCGCACCATGCCCATGTACTCGTTGTTGAGGATGAAGATCTTCACCGGCAGGCGATATTGCACGGCGGTCGACATCTCCTGGATGTTCATCAGGATCGAGGCCTCGCCGGCGATGTCGACCACGAGCCCGTGCGGGTTGGCGAGCTGCGTGCCGATGGCGGCCGGCAGGCCGTAGCCCATGGTGCCGAGCCCGCCGGAAGTCATCCAGCGGTTGGGCGCGTCGAAGCCGAAATACTGCGCCGCCCACATCTGGTGCTGGCCGACCTCGGTGGTGACGAAGGTGTCGCGCCCCGTCGCCTTGGTCGCCTCGTAGAGGCGCTGGACGGCGTATTGCGGCTTGATGACGCTGTCGGAATTGCGGAACGCCAGGCACTTGCGCGCGCGCCACTCGCCGATCTGGCCCCACCAGGAGCCCAGCGCGTCCTTGTCGACCACGGGCGACATCGAGCGCCACAGGCGCACCATGTCCTCGAGCACGTGGCCGCAATCGCCGACGATGCCGAGATCGACCTTGACGTTCTTGTTGATGGAGGACGGATCGATGTCGACGTGGATCTTGCGCGAGTGCGGCGAGAAGGCGTCGAGGCGCCCGGTGATGCGGTCGTCGAAGCGCGCCCCGATGTTGATCATCAGGTCGCAGCCGTGCATGGCGAGGTTCGCCTCGTAGGTGCCGTGCATGCCGAGCATGCCGAGAAACTGGTCGTCCGAGGCCGGGTAGGCGCCGAGACCCATCAGGGTCGAGGTGATGGGGAAGCCGGTCAGCCGGACGAGCTCGCGCAGGAGCTCCGCCGCGTGCGGCCCGGCGTTGACGATGCCGCCGCCGGTGTAGAAGACGGGCTTCTTGGCGGCCGCCATCAGCTCGATCGCCTGACGGATCTTGTCCATGTCGCCCTTGACCTTGGGACGGTAGGTCTTGTGCTGGTTGTCGCGCGGGCGGGCGTACAGACCCGTCTTGAACTGGATGTCCTTGGGCAGGTCGATGACGACGGGGCCCGGACGGCCGTTGGCGGCGACGTAGAAGGCCTCGTGCAGGATGCGCGGCAGGTCGGCGATGTCCTTCACGAGGTAATTGTGCTTGGTGCAATGGCGGGTGATGCCCACCGTATCGCATTCCTGGAACGCGTCCGAGCCGATCAGATGCGTCGGCACCTGGCCGGTGATGCACACGAGGGGGACGGAATCCATCAGCGCATCGGTGAGGCCGGTGACCGCGTTCGTCGCGCCCGGGCCGGAGGTGACGAGCACGACGCCGACCTTGCCGGACGAGCGCGCGTAGCCCTCGGCGGAGTGCACCGCGCCCTGCTCGTGGCGCACGAGCACGTGCTGGATCGTCTCCTGGTGGAAGAGCGCGTCGTAGATCGGCAGCACTGCGCCGCCGGGATAGCCGAAGACATGCTCGACGCCCTGATCCTGCAGGGCGCGGACGACCATCTCGGCGCCGGTCATCATCTCGCTCATCGCACTCGTCCTTCGTGTCGTGGTCTGCGTGGTGTGGGGGCTCGGTGTCTTGAAGGCAATAAAAAAGGGCCCGTCGGGGGGCCCTCGTGCGCCATCGCCGGATCGTGCGGGGGTCAGCCCCGCTCCGTCGATGGCGCTCCAATTACGAGAATGATCTTGCGCATGGGGTGCGGATCTCGTCGCGTTTCGTGCGCGGGGACGTTAGGGGAAGGCGCGTGCGGGGTCAACGGGAAATGTGCCGGGCCAGGGCAATCGCTTCAGGTTAACGGGCGTGCATCTCTTGACGTGGCGTGATTCCTAGAGGGCTCCTTCGATTCGGAGCCAGCCATGTCCACCCCGTCGTCCTCCCGCTCACTGCTCGACCACTTTTCGGCGCTGAAGGACCCGCGCCAGTCCTGGAAGGTGGCCTATCCGTTTCGGGAGATCCTGCTCCTGGTCCTGTGCGGCACCATCGCGGGGATGGACGATTTCGTCGAGATCCGGGCTTGGGGGAAGCTCCGGCTCGATTTTCTGCGCCGTTTCCTGCCGTTCGAGCGCGGCATCCCCTCGCACGACACGCTCAACGACGTCGTCAATGCGCTCGACCCGGAGCTGTTCAAGGCCTGCTTCCTGGAGTGGGTCGACACGCTGCGCGACGAGGAGAAGGAGGTCATCGCCATCGACGGCAAGACCTCGCGGCGCACGCATGCGCGGTCCAAGGGCCGCGAGCCGCTGCACCTCGTCTCGGCCTGGGCGACGCGCCAACGCCTGGTGCTCGGCCAGGAGGCGGTCGCGGACAAGTCCAACGAGATCGTGGCGATCCCGCTGCTGCTCCAGCGGCTCGAGCTCACGGGAGCGCTCGTCACCATCGACGCCATGGGCACGCAGGACGCGATCGCCGAGATCATCGTGGGGCGCGGCGGCGACTACCTGCTCGCGCTCAAGGCCAATAGGCCCGTTCTGCACGGCGACGTCGAGGCCTTCTTCGCCGATCCGCCGCCGGAGATCGCCGTCGATCGCCACGTCACCGTCGACGGGGATCACGGGCGGATCGAGGAGCGCCGCCACAGCGTCTGCCGCGAGGTCGACTGGCTGTTCTCCGACCGCCGCTACGCGGACGAGCCGCGCTTCCCCGATCTCGCCGCCATCGCCATGGTCGAGAGCCGTGTCGAGCAGGCAGGGAAGACCCGCGTCGAGCGGCGCTACTATCTCTCCTCCGCCCTCCTCGACGCCAAGACCTTCGCCGCCGCCGTGCGCGCGCACTGGGGCATCGAGAACCGCCTCCACTGGGTCCTCGACGTCGTCTTCCATGACGACCTCGCACGGCTGAGGACCGGCCACGGCCCCCAAAACATGGCCATCGTCAAGCACATGGCCATGATCATGCTCCGGAACCCGAAGGACAAGCACTCACTCAAGGTCCGCAAGAAGGTCGCCGCCATCGACGAGGATTACATGGAGGCGATGGTTCGTCAGGCCCCGCCGTTAACCTGAGGCGATTCCCCTGTGCCGGGCGCGCGAGGCCCGCCGGGCGCGCGCCCCCCGCCCGATCAGGCTCGCGCCTTCACCGGCTCCGCGCCGCCCAGCGCCTCGAACGCCTTGGCGACGATGCCGGCGGCGTCGAGGCCGGCCTTGGCGTACATCTTGGCGGGCTTGTCCTGGTCGATGAACAGGTCGGGCAGCACCATCGGGCGGACCTTCAGCCCGCGGTCGAGGAGGCCGGCCTCGGCGAGCGCGTGCAGCACGAAGGAGCCGAAGCCGCCGATCGAGCCCTCCTCCACCGTGATCAGCACCTCGTGCTCGCGGGCGAGGCGGGCGACGAGCTCGACGTCGAGCGGCTTGGCGAAGCGCGCGTCCGCCACCGTGGTGGAGAGCCCGCGCGCGTCGAGCTCCTCGGCCGCCTGGAGCGCCTCCGCGAGGCGGGTGCCGTAGGACAGGATCGCGACGCGCGTGCCCTCCTTGACCACCCGGCCCTTGCCGATGGGAAGCGGCACGCCGCGCTCGGGCATGTCGACGCCGACCCCCTCGCCGCGGGGATAGCGCAGGGCGATCGGGCCCGCATCGTGCGCCGCCGCGGTCGCGACCATGTGGACGAGCTCGGCCTCGTCGGCGGCGGCCATCAGCGTGAAGTTCGGCAGGCAGCCGAGATAGGCGACGTCGAAGGAGCCGGCATGCGTCGGCCCGTCGGCGCCGACCAGCCCGGCCCGGTCCATGGCGAAGCGCACGGGCAGGTTCTGGATCGCGACGTCGTGGACGATCTGGTCGTAGGCGCGCTGGAGGAAGGTGGAATAGATCGCGCAGAAGGGCTTGTAGCCCTCGGTGGCCATGCCCGCCGCGAAGGTGACCGCGTGCTGCTCGGCGATGCCGACGTCGAAGGTGCGGGTCGGAAAGGCTTTGCCGAACAGGTCGATGCCGGTGCCCGACGGCATCGCCGCGGTGATGGCGACGATCTTGTCGTCGGCCTCCGCTTCCTTGATCAGCGACTGCCCGAAGACCTTGGTATAGGCCGGGGCGTTAGCCTTGGGCTTGGCTTGCGCGCCCGTCACCACGTCGAAGGTGACGACGCCGTGATACTTGTCGGAGGAGGCCTCCGCCGGGGCGTAGCCCTTGCCCTTCTGGGTGACGACGTGGACGAGGACGGGCCCGCCCTCCGTGTCGCGCACATTGCGCAGCACGGGCAGGAGATGGTCGAGATTGTGCCCGTCGATCGGGCCCACGTAGTAGAAGCCCATCTCCTCGAACATGGTCCCGCCGGTCCAGAAGCCCCGCGCGTATTCCTCCGCCCGCGCGGCCTTCTGCGAGAGGCCCTTGGGCAGGCGCCTCGTCAGCTGCTTCGCCGTCTCGCGCAAGCCCCGGTAGGTCTTGCCGGAGACGAGCCGGGCGAGATAGGCCGACATGGCGCCGACGGGGGGCGCGATCGACATGTCGTTGTCGTTGAGGATGACGACGAGGCGCGAATGCATCGCGCCGGCATTGTTCATGGCCTCGTAGGCCATGCCCGCCGACATCGCCCCGTCGCCGATCACGGCCACCACGTTGTTCCTCGCGCCCGCGAGGTCGCGGGCCACCGCCATGCCGAGCCCCGCCGAGATCGAGGTGGAGGAATGGGCCGCGCCGAAGGGGTCGTAGGGGCTCTCCGCGCGCTTGGTGAAGCCCGAGAGCCCGCCGCCCTGGCGCAGCGTGCGGATGCGCTCGCGCCGCCCCGTCAGGATCTTGTGCGGATAGGCCTGGTGCCCGACGTCCCAGATCACCCGGTCGGAGGGCGTGTCGAAGACCGAATGCAGCGCCACCGTCAGCTCCACGACGCCGAGCCCCGCGCCGAGATGCCCGCCCGTCACCGAGACCGCGTCGATCGTCTCCGCCCGCAGCTCGTCCGCCACCTGCCGCAGCTGGGGGTCGCTGAGCCCGCGCAGGTCGGCGGCGTCGCGGATCGTGTCGAGGAGGGGGGTGTCGGGGCGGCTCGGCATGGCGGCCTCCTTCAGGACCGGGGGAGGGAGCGCGGGGGATGTCGCTCCAGTGTCACTATAGCTTGACACACGCATGCGACAAGTCGTCCGCGCATAAAAATGCGGCAGGTCCGGGATCACGCTTAGTCATGGGCGAAATCGGCCCCGCGCGCGGGAAGTCGCGGCGCGATCACGACCGCGCGCGCCAGCGTCTTCGCAGGTCGTAGACATGCGCGAGGAAGGCGATCGTCAGCCCGGCGGCGACGATCGTCCAGGATTGACCTTGGATCGCGGCCCGCGCCGCGATCGAAAGCCCGAGGCCCGCGACCACGAACCCCGCGAGATCGCGAGGCGTCGGGGCGCGGCCCTCGGGCAGGATACGCGCCCTCGCCCGGGGGAGCAGCGAGAGCGCGAGTAGCGCGATCCCTTCCAGCGCCAGGATCGCGAAGACCAGATCGAAGACCCGGCCGGACGCGACGAAGTCGATCACGGCCGCACGAGGCCGAACAGGTGAGCCAGGTCCTTGAAGAAGATGCGGATATGCGCCATCGGATCGCGGCGCACGAGTTCCTTGTTCATGTAGGCCTGCCAGGTCAGGCGCTGCACGTCCGCGTCGCGGCAGATCGAGACGAATCGCTCGCGACGCTTGTCGTTGACGTACCAGAAGCGCTGCATGATCCCCAGGATGAAGAAAACCCGGCCATGCGCCTTCATGAAGGCCTTGCGCGCGCCCGCCAGCGCCTTGGAGCGGCCGGTCTCGAGATAGGCCTCGACCGCCTCGCCCGCGAGGCGCCCGCCCACCATGGCGTAGTAGATACCCTCGCCCGAGGCCGGCGCCACGACGCCGGCGGCGTCGCCGGCGAGAATCACGTCGCGGCCGTTGTCCCACTTCTTCGCGGGATGGAGCGGGATCGGCGCGCCCTCCTTGCGGATGGTGCGTACGCCGTCGAGCTTCGTGTTGCCGCGCAGCTCCGCCACCGCCTCCTTCAGGCCGAAGCCCTTGTGCATGGAGCCCACCCCGATCGAGGCGGATTTCCCGTGCGGGAAGACCCAGGCGTAGAAGTCCGGCGAGAGCTTGCCCTGGTAGAACACGTCGCAGCGGTTCGCCTCGTAGTCCGCCGCGCCCTCCTCGGGCGCCTCGACGATCTCGTGATAGGCGAAGACGAAGGGAATCGGCCCGCGCTGGGGCACGGCCTCGCGGGCCACCGCCGAGTTGGCGCCGTCGGCGCCGATCACGGCGCGGGCGCGCACGCTGACCGCGCCGCCGCCGTCCTTGGTCGGGAGCTTCCAGTGCACCCGCGCCGTCCCGTCGGGATCGCGGGTGAGGGTCTCGAACGTGCCCGCCCGGCGCTCGGCGCCGTTCGCCGCGGCGCGCTCGCGCAGCCATTCGTCGAAGACCTCGCGATCGACCATGCCGACGAAGCCGTCCTCGATCGGCATGTCGACCCGCCTGTCGGAGGGCGCGATCATCCGCGCGCCGGAGATGCGGGCGCACAGGATGCCGTCGGGGATGGCGAAGTCGCGGATCAGCCGCGGCGGGATCGCGCCGCCGCAGGGCTTGATGCGGCCCGCGCGGTCGAGCAGGAGCACGTCGCGCCCGGCGCGGGCGAGGTCGGTCGCGGCCGTCGCGCCGGCGGGCCCGCCGCCGACCACGACGACGTCGTAGGTGCGCTCCGCCGAGGGAATGGCGGAGTGCGCCGCGGCGGGCGCACCGAGGGTCTCGGTCTTCGTCTCTGTCGTCATGACGGCGCGATCTCCCGTTCGGTGAGCGCCTCGCCGCGCGGGGCGACGGCGGGGGTTGCGATGCGGCGCGGGGCCGGGGCGATGGTCGCGCGCCCGCTCATGACGCGCGCCGCGAGGACGGCGGAGACGAGGAACAGCACCGCCTCGCCGAGGAACACGCTCGAATAGGCGCCCGCCGCCGTATCGGCGACGAGGCGTCCGAGATCGACGGCGATGGTGCCGACGAGGCCGCCGAGCCCGAAGGCGACGCCCTGCGCCGCGCCCCACAGGCCCACGCGGGTACCCTCGCGATTGGCCGCGCCGTCTCGGGCGAGGCGCATCATCGAGCCGATGGCGGCCACCGCGAAGACGCCGTTGCCGAAGCCGAGAACGGCGACGTTGGCGTGGAGCGGCCAGACCGTCCCGAGCGCGCCGCCGAAGGCGAGGCCGACGAGCGCCGCCGCGGAGATCAGGCAGCCGCCGATGGCCCAAAGATGCAGGCGCGAGGGCCCGCCCTCGCGAAAGCCGCCGCCGAAGAGCCCCGTGAGGATCATGCCGGCGAGCACGCCCGCGTTCTGGACGCCGGACAGCTGGGTCGATTCGCCCGGCGTCATCGCGAAGACGGCGCCCGCGAAGGGCTCGAGGATGAGGTCCTGCGCCGAATAGGCCAGCATCGAGACGAAGACGAAGACGGTGAAGCGCCGGGCCGTCGGCTCGGCCCAGACCTCGGCCAGGGCCTGACGGAACGGGACTTTCGGCGCGCCGTCGGCCGCCTTGCGGGAGGCCCGCGCGCCCTCGACGCCGAGGACGGCGAGGCAGGTGACGACGAAGGCTATTCCCGAGACGCCCGCCGTCACCGCGACGAGGCGCGTCATCGAGAACGGATCGAGGAAGTGCCCGGCCGTGCCGGCCGTGACGATGAAGCCCGCGATCATCATGATCCAGACGATCGCCGCGGCCGAGGCCTGGCGCGCGGGCGCGACGCGCTCGGCGAGAAGGGCCAGGAGCGAGGTGCCCGACGCGCCGACGCCGACGCCGATGATCCCGAAGGCGAGGGTCGAGAGCGCGATGCCGCCGACGAGGTTCGTCGCCGCGAGCGCGGTCGCGAGCGCGGCGAGGACGGCGCCCGCGGCGAGCGCCGCCATGCCGCCGACGATCCAGGGCGTGCGCCGCCCGCCGATATCGGAGCCGTGGCCCCATTTCGGGCGCAGCAGCTGCACGGCGTAGTGCAGGCCGACGAGCAGCCCGGGCAGCGTCGCGGCGAGCGCGAGCTCCACCACCATGACGCGGTTGAGCGTCGAGGTGGTGATCACCACGATGGCGCCGAGGGAGGCCTGGACGAGGCCGAGCCGGACGATGCCGAGCCAGGAGAGGGGGGCGCTGCCGGAGGAGGCGATCATGGGGGCGTTCTCCTCAGGCGCCGACCGGGCCGAGCCCGCGCAGGGCGAAGGCGGTGACGAGCATGCCGAGCACGTAGAGCGTCGTGCCGGTGGCGTTGTACCAGGCGGCCTTCTCGCGCGGGTTGGCGACGAGCTTGCCCATCAGCGCCACCTGAGCGGCGAGGAGCGCCGTGACCGCGAGGGCGTGCCACGGCGCGCCCCAGACGAGGAGCAGCGCGATCACGACGACCTGCGGCGCGGCCATGACCACGCAGGCGAGGCGCGCGGCGCGGTCGACGCCGAGCATGACGGGGAGCGAATCGACGCCCTCCCGCTTGTCGCCCTCCACCGACTTGAAATCGTTCAGCGTCATGATGCCGTGCGCGCCGAAGGAATAGAGCAGGGCCACGACGACGATGCGCCAGTCCGGGAAGGCCGCGGCCATGATGGCGGCGCCGGTGAACCAGGGCAGGCCCTCGTAGGAGATCGCCACCGCGGAATTGCCCCACCAGCCGTTCTGCTTCAGCCGGAAGGGCGGGGCGGAATAGGCCCAGGCGAGGGCGAGACCGATCACCCCGGCGAGCAGCACGACGGGCCCCAGCATGAAGGCGACGAGGAACGACAAGGCCGTCCAGATCACGGCGATGTAGAAGCCCCAGGAACCGGGAATGCGCCCGGAGGGAATCGGCCGGTTCGGCTCGTTGATGGCGTCGACGTGGCGGTCGTACCAGTCGTTGACCGCCTGGCTCGCGGCGCAGACGAGGGGCCCCGCCAGCACCACGCCGGCCAGGATCACGGGCCAGCGCGTGTCCGCGGCGACGCCGGAGGAGACCACCCCGCAGGCGAACGCCCACATGGGCGCGAACCACGTGATGGGCTTCAGGAGCTCGGTGAAGGAGAGGATGGCCGGTCGCGTCATGCCGGAGATGCTAGTCCGGTCGCGCGCCGCGTCAATCAGAATTGACACTTACGTGTGTCAACTCGGGTGCGGCCTCAATCCTCGTGGTCGAGGTCGCCCAGGCCGTGGCGGCGCAGCTTGGCGTAGAAGCTCTGGCGCGAGAGACCCAGCATCTCGGCGGCGGAGGCGCGATTGTCGCCGGTGAGATCGAGGGCCGCCTCGATGCACAGCTTCTCGATCACGTCGGTCGTCTCGCGCACGAGCTCCTTGAGCGAGACCCGCCCGACGAGCTCCTTCATCTGCGCCACCGAATGCGGCAGCTCGGGCGCGCCGGTCCCGATCGTCGCCATCGGCCGCGGGCCGGTGGGGCGGATGGCGAAGCCGTAATAGGAATCGTCCGTCTCCGGCGCCAGCACGGCCGAGACCTCGACGTCCTCGACGAGGCCGTACTCGCCCTGCACCACGGTGCCGAATCGCTTCACCGCGCCGTGCTCGCGCACGCTCGCGGCGAGCACGTTGCAGTCGACGCTCGAGCGGCCGAGCCAGCGATCGAGCGGCTCGCCGCGGGCCTGTTCCTCGGTGGCGAGCTGGACGAGATCGAGGAAGGCGGCGTTGGCCGTGAGGATGCGCCGGTCCGAATCGGTGACGACGATCGCGTCCGGCAGGCGCTCGACGACGCGCAGCACCCGCCGGCGCGAGGCCGCGAGCGCGCCCGCCGCACCGGCCGGCGGCGAGAGCCGCAGCAGGAAGTGCGTGACGCGGTCCTGCCGGAAGACGGAGGCCGAGGCGGTCGCCTCGCGCCCGTCGGCGAGGCGCAGGCGGGCCTCGTCCGAGCGGCCCGCGGAGCGTGCCGAGGTGAGCAGATCCTCGAGCGCGCCGGCGCTCTCCGGCGCGAAGAGCTGAGCCAGCGGCCGCCCGGGGAGGGGGCCCGCGGCGGCGACGAGCTCTGTGGCGGCGGGGTTCGCTTCGCTCACGCGCCGCGTCGCGGCGTCGACGACGAGCACGGCCTCGGAGGCGATCTGGAACAGCAGGCGGTAGCGCGTCTCGGCGCTGCGCAGGTGCGCGTATTCTCGCTCCATCGCGGCCTGGGCGTCGACGAGCTTGCGCTGCAGGGCGGCGACGCCGCGCAGGTCGCGGCCCACCGCGACGATGCGGCCGTTGTGCCCGAAATCCACGGCGGAATAGAGGATCGGCAGGTCGGGGCCGGTGGGCAGCGGGTGGTTGACCTGGCGCCAGAGCCGGTCCTTGTCCGAGGACGCGTTGCGCAGAAGCGCTTCGATCTTCTCGCGGCTCTCGGGAGTGACGGTCTCGATCCAGCGCCGGCCCACCCAGCGGCCGCATTCCTCGGCCTCGAGCTCGCGCGAGCCGACGGCCACGTCCTCGATCACGCCGTCCGGGCCGAGGACGAGGGCGAGATCGCTGGTGGCCGCGATCAGCCGCGCCGCGCTCGCGGCGTCGACGTCGCCGAGCGACGTCTGAGGGGCCCGGAACTGTCGCAGGCCCTCGGAAGCCAAGGGAGTGTCCATCGGGCGCTGCGATCCTTGTTCCAAGCCGAGTCCTCACCGAGCCCGCGCCACGCCTCCCGCCCAGCGTTGCGCCTTCCTGACTGCGTCCAGGCCATCGAACGCCACGTGATCCGCGCCGACCAGCGCGGCGCTTTCTGGGTGTTCGTTGAAGTATCGGCCCCCCACGAGAACGCCGACACGCGGATTTCGGGAACGGCGCCTGACGACGTCGATAACCGAGGCAAGCTCCGGGAGCAAGCCTTCGCAGCTCAACGAGAAACCGACGACGTCGAACCAGTCTCGACCTGCGAGCCGGCCGATTTCCGCTACGTTCGCTCCGGGCGCGCAGGCGACGTCCCAGCCCGCTCGCCGCAGGAACTCTTCGACGATGGCCACGCCGAACGTGTGCGTTTCGCCCGGCGCCGAGCAGAGGAGCGCACGCTTCTCCTCCGCCGAGGGCTCGCCTTCGGCCTCGAAGGGCGCGCTGAGCTCCCGAAGGAGCTGCTGCAGCCGCGAGAGCGCGATCGTCACGTCGCAGAAATCCGCCTTGTCCTCCCGCCAGAGCTCGTCGAGCCGCTGCGCCGCCGGGGCGAGCAGATGCAGGAAGACCGTCTCCAGCGTGACGCCGCGGGCGCGCAGCACCGCGACGTAGGAGGCGGCGACCTCGACCTCGTGCTCGAGGACGAGCGCGGCGAGCTCCGACACCTCTTCCCGCGTGGGCAGCGCGTCCCGCTCCGAGCGCGAATCGCACTCTTCGGACGCGTGGACCAGCATCAGGCGCGGGATGATCTCGGCTTCGATCGTGCGCGACAGCGCATCCCTGCGCCCCGCCTCCGACCGGCCCGTCTGCCCGCGCTTCTCGCCCGGACCGCGACGCGCGGATCGGTCTTCGACGGCCCCGCCGCCGTCGGCGGAAGCCTCCTTCGCCGAAGCGATCGCCTCCTTCAGGATGGCCATGGACACCCTCCCTCTGTCTCGGCGTCCAACACGGTGAGGCTCGAAAACCTCTGTTTTCTTATGCTTTTTCGGGTCGAAGAGCTTCGCTGAACTGGCGCAGATCATAGGGCCCTCGACACAACGGACGCAAGAGGGTCGAAGCTACGCACTTAACCTGACCGTGTTTGTTGTGAGGCGGGATTGACGTCAATTTAGGTTGACACTTTTGGAGCCCCTCCCTAGCCTCCGATGGTAAGAAAACGCGCCGTTCCAGGGAGGACCGCCATGCGTCGCCCCGACGCCGAGATGCGCCGACGGGGATTGTACACGCCGGAAGAGCGGCGCCGCCGCGACTCCTCGCCGTGGACGACGGTGCAGGGCGTCCTGGCCCCGGTACAGTTCCTCGTGTGCCTCGCCAGCATCGCGCTCATCGCGCGTTACTTGATGACGGGTGAGGGTTACTGGCTGGCGACGATCTCGATCGTGGTGAAGACATTTACGCTCTACACGATCATGATCACGGGCGCTATCTGGGAGAAGGAAGTCTTCGGCGTGTACCTCTTCGCCGAGCCGTTCTTCTGGGAGGACGTGGTCTCGTTCGGCGTTATCGCCCTGCACACGTTCTATCTTCTGGCGTTGTTCACCGATCTGCTCGGATCGCGCGGCGAAATGCTGCTCGCGCTCGCTGCTTATGCCGCCTACGTCGTCAACGCCGTGCAGTTCGTCCTGAAGCTGCGTGCGGCGCGGCTGCAGGAGGCGCGCGAGGGCGCCGCCCTCGCCGGGACCGCCGCCATCGGGGAGGCCGCACGATGAATCGTCACGTTCCGTCCAGCCACGTCCTCGTCGACGAGACGCGTCGTCCGGCTCCCGCCGGCTGCGCCGACGCTCCGGCGGCGCCGGGCGCGGGGCCGAGCGTACGCGCCGAGCGCGGCCAGCGCGAGGTCTTCTGCGGGCTCACCGGCATCATCTGGATGCACCGCAAGATCCAGGACGCCTTCTTCCTCATCGTCGGCTCGCGCACCTGCGCGCACCTGATGCAGTCGGCGGCGGGCGTGATGATCTTCGCCGAGCCGCGGTTCGCCACCGCCATCATCGACGACCGCGACCTCGCCGGCATCGCCGACGCCAACGACGAGCTCGACGCCTGCGTCGAGCGGCTGCTCGCGCGCCGGCCGGACATCAAGATGCTCTTCCTCGTGGGCTCCTGCCCCTCCGAGGTGATCAAGCTCGATCTCGCGCGGGCCGCCCAGCGGCTCTCCGCGCAGTTCCTGCCCGACGTGCGGGTGCTCGCCTATTCGGGGTCGGGCATCGAGACCACTTTCACGCAGGGCGAGGACGCCTGCCTCGCGTCCCTCGTGCCGACGCTGCCGCGGGCGGAGCCGCAGACGAAGGAGCTCCTCGTCGTCGGGGCCCTGGCGGACGTGGTCGAGGACCAGTTCGCGCGCAGCTTCGCGGCGCTCGGCATTCCCGCGCGCTTCCTGCCGATGCGCAAGGCGGGCGACCTGCCGCCGGTGGGGGAGGGGACGCGCATGCTCCTCGCCCAGCCTTTCCTGGCGGACACGGCCCGCGCGCTCGAGGCTCGCGGCGCGACGCGGCTTCCCGCGCCGTTCCCGCTGGGCGTCGAGGGCACCACCGCCTGGCTGAAGGCGGCGGCGGACGAGTTCGGCGTCGACCCCGCCCTGTTCGAGCGCGTCACCGCGCCGATGATCGCCCGCGGCCGTGCGGCGCTGGAGCGCGACCGCGCGCGGCTCGCCGGCAGACGGATCTTCTTCTTCCCCGATTCGCAGCTCGAGGTGCCGATCGCGCGGTTCCTGAACCGCGAGCTCGGCATGGAGCTCGTCGAGGTCGGCACGCCCTACCTGCACCGGCAGCACATGGCCGAGGAGCTCGCGCTCCTGCCCGACGGGCTCTCGATCGTCGAGGGCCAGCACGTCGACCGGCAGCTCGACCGCTGCCGCGAGGCCGCCCCCGACATCACGGTGTGCGGGCTCGGCCTCGCCAACCCGCTCGAGGCGGAGGGGCTCGCGACCAAGTGGTCGATCGAGCTCCTGTTCACCCCGATCCACGGCTACGACCAGGCGGCCGATCTCTCCGGCCTCTTCGCCCGCCCGCTCGTGCGCCGCGAAAAGCTGAAGGTGTGAGGCGATGAAGCTCACGGTCTGGACCTACGAGGCTCCCCCGCATGTCGGCGCGATGCGCGTCGCCACCGCGATGGAAGGCGTGCACTACGTGCTGCACGCGCCGCAGGGCGACACCTACGCGGACCTGCTCTTCACCATGATCGAGCGGCGCGACCATCGCCCGCCGGTGACCTACACCACCTTCCAGGCGCGCGACCTCGGCGCCGACACGGCCGAGATCTTCAAGGACGCGGCGCGGGAGGCCTACGAGCGCTTCGACCCCGAGCTGATGCTGGTGGGCGCCTCCTGCACGGCCGAGCTGATCCAGGACGATCCGGGCGGGCTCGCCAAGGCGCTGAACCTGCCGGTGCCGGTCGTGCCGCTGGAGCTGCCCTCCTACCAGCGCAAGGAGAACTGGGGCGCGGCGGAGACCTTCCTCCAGCTGGTGCGCGCCCTGGCGCGGCCCCGCGAGGGCGCCCGCGATCCGGACGCTCAGCCCTCCTGCAACATCCTCGGGCCCACCGCGCTCGGCTTCCGCCATCGCGACGATCTCGAGGAGATCCGCCGGCTGCTGGCGCGAATCGGCGTGCGGGTCAACGCGGTGGCGCCGCTCACGGCCCGCGCCCGCGACATCGCGCGGCTCGGCGAGGCGGACTTCAACGTCGTCATGTATCCCGAGATCGCGGGCCCCGTGGCGCGCCATCTCGAGCGCGTCTGCCGGCAGCCCTTCACCAAGACCGTGCCTATCGGCGTGAACGCCACGCGCGAGTTCATCACCGAGATCGGCGCGCTGTCGGGCCTCGACGTCGCCGACGTGCTCGCCGAGGGCGCCGGGCGGCTGCCCTGGTGGTCGCGCTCGGTCGATTCGAACTATCTCACCGGCAAGCGGGTCTTCGTCTTCGGCGACGCCACGCACGCCATCGCCGCCGCGCGCATCGCCGCCGAGGAGCTCGGCTTCGAGGTGGTGGGGCTCGGCACCTATTCCCGCGAGCTCGCCCGCGAGGTGCGCGCGCAGGCGGAACGCCTCGGCCTCGAGGCGCTGATCACGGACGACCATCTCGAGGTCGAGGACGCGATCACGGCGCTCGCGCCGGAGCTCGTGCTCGGCACGCAGATGGAGCGCCACATCGCCAAGCGGCTCGGCATCGCCTGCGCGGTGATCTCCGCGCCCGTCCACGTCCAGGACTTCCCGGCCCGCTACTCGCCGCAGATGGGCTTCGAGGGGGCGAACGTCGTGTTCGACACCTTCGTCCACCCGCTCGTGATGGGGCTCGAGGAGCACCTGCTCGCGATGTTCCGCGACGATTTCGAGTTCAACGACTCCGCCGTGCCCTCGCACCTCGCCTCCGAGCACGCCGTCGCCCGCCCCGAGCCGGCGCCCGCTGTCGCCGAGGCCGCCGCGCCCGCTTCCGCGGCCGATACGGCCGTGCTGGAGCGCCCGGCCGAGGCGGGCGTCGGCTGGACGCCGGAGGCGGAGAAGGAGCTCGGCAAGATCCCCTTCTTCGTGCGCGGCAAGGCCCGCCGCAACACGGAACGCTTCGCGCAGGAGCGCGGGCTCGCGTCGATCACCGTCGAGACGATCTACGATGCTAAGGCTCACTTCAGTCGCTGAACGCAACGACCTGACGGTTCCGGCGCTCGAGGCGCCGGCCCCGTCCTGCCCGGAGCGGGCCGCCGCGGCGGCTCCGCCCGGGGCGGTGCCGCTGCGCTTCACAATCGTCACCCTCGACAACCACCTCGCCGGGCCGATCGCGCGCGCCCGCAAGACCTTGGCGCGCGACATGCCGGGCCTGTCGCTCACGGTCCATTGCGCCACTGACTGGGAGGGCGATCCCGCCGCAGTGGCTCGCGCCCGCGACGACATCGCTCGCGCCGACATCGTGCTGTGCGCGATGATGTTCCTGGAGGATCAGATCCGCGCGGTGATGCCCGCGCTCGAGGCGCGCCGCGAGCGCTGCGACGCCCTCGTCGCCTGCATGTCGGCGGGCGAGGTGACGAAGCTCACCCGCATGGGCGGGCTCGACATGGGCAAGCCCGCCTCGGGCCCGATGGCGCTCCTCAAGAAGCTCCGGCCCAAGAGCTCGAAGAAGGACGGCGCACCCGGCGCCGGCGATTCGGGCGCGCGCCAGCTCAAGCTCCTGCGCCGCATCCCGCAGATTCTGCGCTTCATCCCCGGCACCGCGCAGGACCTGCGCGCCTACCTGATGTGCCTGCAATATTGGCTCGCGGGCTCCGAGGAGAACGTCGCCAACCTGGTCCGCATGCTGGTGGACCGCTACGCCGACGGCCCGCGCAAGGTGCTGCGCGGCAAGCTGACGGTGGGCGACCCGGTCGAGGTGGCCGAGGTCGGCGTCTACCATCCGGACATCGCCGGGCGCATCGGCGAGGGCGTCAAGGCGCTGCCGCGCAAGGGGAGCGCCGGCACGGTCGGGCTCGTCTGCCTGCGTTCCTACATCGTCGCCGAGGACACGGCGCATTACGACGGCGTCGTGCGCGCGCTCGAGGCCAAGGGCCTGAACGTGGTGCCCTGCTTCGCCGCGGGCCTCGACGCGCGGCCTGCGATGGAGCGCTTCTTCTTCGACGCGGACGGCCGCCCGACCGTGGACGCCGTCGTCTCGCTGACCGGCTTCTCCCTCGTCGGCGGGCCGGCCTACAACGATTCGAAGGCCGCCGAGGAGATCCTGGCGCGGCTCGACGTGCCCTACCTCGCGGCGCAGGCGAGCGAGTTCCAGTCGCTCTCGGCCTGGGAGGGCTCGGATCGCGGCCTCCTGCCCGTCGAGGCGACCATGACGGTGGCGCTCCCCGAGCTCGACGGCGCGACCGGGCCGATCCTCTTCGCCGGGCGCGGGGCCGGGGGCGCGTGCTCCAATTGCCGCCGCACGCAGGCGGAGCGGGACGCGGGCGAGTGCGGCGACTGCATGCGCCCGCAGCCCGAGCGCGTCGCCATGCTGGCCGCGCGCGTCGGCAAGCTCGTCGCGCTGCGCCGCAGCGCGCGGGCCGCCCGCAAGGTCGCGATCACGCTCTTCAACTTCCCGCCCAATGCCGGCGCGACGGGCTCGGCCGCTTTCCTCTCGGTCTTCGAATCGCTCCACAACACCCTGCGCGCGCTGAAGAAAGCCGGCTACGCCGTCGAGGTCCCGGAGACCGTCGACGCCCTGCGCACGGCGATCCTCGAGGGCAACGCCGCGCAATACGGCGCGGACGCCAACGTCGCGGCGCGCATCCCCGCCGACGACCACGTGCGCCGCGAGCGCCATCTGGCGGAGATCGAGGCGCAATGGGGGCCGGCGCCCGGCCGCCAGCTCTCCGACGGCGCCTCGATCCTGATTCTCGGCGCGCATTTCGGGAACGTCTTCGTCGGCGTCCAGCCCGGCTTCGGCTACGAGGGCGACCCGATGCGGCTCCTGTTCGAGAAGGGCTTCGCGCCGACGCACGCCTTCTCGGCCTATTACCGCTGGCTGCGCGAGGATCTCGGCGCACACGCGGTGCTGCATTTCGGCACGCACGGCGCCCTCGAGTTCATGCCCGGCAAGCAGTCCGGCCTCTCCGGCGCCTGCTGGCCCGACCGGCTCATCGGCGATCTGCCGAACCTCTACGTCTACGCGGCGAACAACCCCTCCGAGGGCACCATCGCCAAGCGCCGCGCCGCCGCGACGCTGATCTCCTACATGACGCCGCCGGTGGCCCAGGCGGGGCTCTATCGCGGGCTGATCGAGCTGAAGGGCTCGGTCGAGCGCTGGCGCTCCCTGCCGCCGGAGGAAGTCGCCGAGCGTTCCGAGCTGGCGCAGAGCATCCGCTCCCAGGCGGGCGAGCTCGACTTCGTCCTCGCCGATCCCGGCGAGAGCGGGGAGGAGGACATCGCGGGCCTGTGGGAGCAGGTGCTCGAATACGAGACGACACTCATCCCCTACGGCCTGCACGTGGTCGGCCGGGCGCCCTCGCAGGCGGAGCGCGCCGACCTCCTCGTCTCCGTCGCGGACGCTTCCGACGGCATCGTCCTGCCGCGCGCCACCGCCGAGGCGCTCGCCGCCGGCGCGACGCCCGCGGCCTCCTACCAGGCGGGCGAGCCCGGTCGCGGCGAGGTGACGCCCGAGCATCTCGCCGTGCTCACCCGCCTCGCGGCGGTGAACGCGGCGCTCGTCGCCGACAACGAGCTGCCCGGCATCCTGCACGCGCTCGACGCCGGCTACGTCCGCCCGGCGCCCGGCGGCGATCTCCTGCGCACGCCGGCGATCCTGCCCACGGGCCGCAACATTCACGGTTTCGACCCCTTCCGCATCCCGAGCGCCTACGCCGTCAAGGACGGCGCGCGCCAGGCGGACGAGCTGATCCGCCGCCACGTGGCCGACGGAAACGCCATGCCCGAGACGGTGGCGATGGTGCTGTGGGGGACCGACACGCTCAAGACCGAGGGCGCCCCCATCGGCCAGGCGCTCGCGCTGATCGGCGCGCTGCCGAAGTTCGACAGCTACGGTCGGCTGTGCGGGGCGACGCTCAAGCCGCTTTCCGAGCTCGGCCGCCCGCGCATCGACGTGGTCGCGACGCTGTCGGGCATCTTCCGGGACCTGATGCCGCTGCAGACGCGCATGCTGGCCGAGGCCGCCTGGCTCGCCGCCTCCGCGGACGAGCCGGACGAGGCGAACTTTGTCGCCAAGCACGCCCGCGCCTACATGGCCGAGAAGGGCTGCGACCTGGAGACGGCGGCGCTCCGCATCTTCTCCAACGCCGACGGCGCCTACGGGGCCAACGTCAACCAGCTGATCGACGCCGGCGCCTGGGACGACGAGGACGAGCTCGCCGAGACCTTCTCGCGGCGCAAGTGCTTCGCCTACGGCCGCTCCGGTAAGACGACGCGCGAGCCGGCCCTGTTCGAGACCATGCTCTCGGGGGCGGATCTCGCCTACCAGAACCTCGAATCCGTGGAGCTGGGCGTCACCACCGTCGATCAATACTACGACAGCCTCGGCGGCATCTCGAAGGCCATCGGCCGGGCCCGCCGCGAGGCCGGCCGCGATGCGCCCGGCGCGAAACCGGTCGCCGTCTATATCGGCGACCAGACCAAGGGCAAGAACGTGGTGCGCACGCTCACCGAACAGGTGGCGCTCGAGGCCCGCACCCGCATGCTGAACCCCAAATGGTACGAGGGCCTCCTCCAGCACGGCTACGAGGGCGTGCGCCAGATCGAGGCCTCCGTCACCAACACGATGGGCTGGTCGGCCACCACCGGCCAGGTCCAGGACTGGGTCTACCAGCGCCTCACCGAGACCTTCGTGCTCGACGAGGCGATGCGCGAGCGCATGGCCGCGCTCAACCCGAAGGCGTCCGTGAAGATGGCCAACCGCCTCATCGAGGCGCACGAGCGCCGTTACTGGACGCCCGACGCCGCCACGCTCGCCGCGCTGCGCGCCGCGGGCGAGGCCCTCGAGGACCGCCTGGAAGGCATCACCGAAGGAGCGACCCCGTGACCGCCTTGAACATCCGTGCGCCTGTCCCCCGGCGCCCCGCTCTCGGCCGCTCGGACGGCGAGGGCAGCGTGCAGGTCCACCTGGATCCGAGCCTCGACATGGGGAAGGCCCAGGTCTTCGCCGTCTACGGCAAGGGCGGCATCGGCAAGTCGACCACCTCATCGAACCTGTCGGTGGCGTTCTCCAAGCTCGGCAAGCGGGTGCTGCAGATCGGCTGCGATCCCAAGCACGATTCGACCTTCACGCTGACGAAGAAGCTGATCCCGACCGTCATCGACGTGCTCGAGACCGTGGACTTCCATTCCGAGGAGCTGCGCATCGAGGACTTCGTCTTCGAGGGCACCAACGGCGTGATGTGCGTCGAGGCCGGCGGCCCGCCCGCGGGCACCGGCTGCGGCGGCTACGTCGTCGGCCAGACGGTGAAGCTCCTCAAGGAGCATCACCTCCTCGAGGACACCGACGTCGTCCTCTTCGACGTTCTCGGCGACGTGGTCTGCGGCGGCTTCGCGGCGCCGCTCCAGCATGCGGAGCGGGCGATCATCGTCACCGCCAACGACTTCGACTCGATCTTCGCGATGAACCGCATCGTGCAGGCCATCAAGGCGAAGTCGAAGAACTACGAGGTGCGCGTCGGCGGCGTCATCGCCAACCGCTCCGCGGCCACCGACCAGATCGAGCGCTTCACCGACAAGGTGGGGCTCAACATCCTCGGCCGGCTTCCCGACCTCGACGCCATCCGCCGCTCGCGGCTCGGCAAGCGCACGCTCTTCGAGATGGGGGATGAACCCGATGTGATCGCGGCGCAGGACGAGTACCTTCGGTTGGCGCAGACGATGCTCGACGGCACCGAGCCGCTCGTCGTCGACTCGCTGAAGGACCGCGAGATCTTCGACCTTCTCGGCTTCGATTGAGACGGGACCCGCTGACGATGCACACCCAGAGCTACATCGCCCGTCGGCACCAGCTGCAGACCTATTTCGACCGCACCGCGTCGGAAACCTGGGCGCGGCTGACCTCGGACGCGCCGGTGAGCCGTATCCGCGCCACGGTCCGCGCCGGGCGCGAGGAGATGCGTGCGACGCTCCTCTCCTGGCTGCCCGCCGACATGACCGGTCTCACCCTGCTCGACGCCGGCTGCGGCACCGGCGCGCTCAGCGCCGAGGCGGCGCGGCGCGGGGCCCGCGTCACCGCGATCGACGTGGCCGAGAGCCTCGTCGCCATCGCCCGCGAGCGGCTCCCCGCCGACATCGACCACGGCCTGATCGACTTCCGCGCCGGGGACATGATGGACGAGGGCCTCGGCCGCTTCGACTACGTGGTGGCGATGGATTCGCTGATCCATTATCGCCCGCGCGACATGGCGGGCGCGCTCGCCTCCCTCGCCCGGCGCACGGAGCGGGCGGTGCTCGCGACCTTCGCTCCGCGCACGCCGGCGCTCTCGATGATGCACGCCGCCGGCAAGCTCTTCCCGCGCTCGGACCGCTCGCCCGCCATCGAGCCGGTCTCCGAGCGGGAGATCACGCGCCTCTTCCACCGCGAGGAGGGCGTCGATGCCTGGCGGATCGGGCGCATGCGCCGGGTCGCGCGCGGCTTCTACACCTCGCAGGCGCTGGAGCTCGTTCGCTGATGCAGAGCCCGCGCCCGGCCCTCTCGAGCTTCTGGACGCTGATCGGCACGCGCTTTTTGCCGTTCGCGGACGCGGCGACGCGCGAATTGCCGCTCGGGCGGCTCGTCCGCCTGTCGCTGTTCCAGGTCTCGGTCGGCATGGCGATCGTGCTGCTCAACGGCACGCTCAACCGGGTGATGATCCTCGAACTCAACGTGCCGGCCTGGCTCGTCGCCTCGATGATCGCGCTGCCCGTCCTGTTCGCGCCGGTGCGCGCGCTGATCGGGCACCGCTCGGACCATCACCGTTCGCTGCTCGGCTGGAAGCGGGTGCCCTACATCTGGTTCGGCTCGCTGCTGCAGTTCGGCGGGCTCGCGATCATGCCCTTCGCGCTGCTGGTCCTCTCCGGAGACGGGCAGGGGCCCGTCTGGGTGGGCCAGCTGGGGGCCGGGCTCGCCTTCCTCCTCGTCGGCGCGGGCCTGCACACCACGCAGACGGCGGGCCTCGCGCTCGCCACCGACCTCGCGCCGGAGGACACGCGCCCGCGCGTGGTCGCCTTCCTCTACGTGATGCTGCTGGCCGGCATGGTCGTGAGCGCCTTCTTCTTCTCCTTCCTGCTCGAGCCCTACAGCCACCTGGCGCTGATCCAGGTCGTCCAGGGGGCGGCCGTGGTGACGATGGTGCTCAACGCCATCGCTCTGTGGAAGCAGGAGGCGCGCGATCCCTCCCGCACCCGCAAGGACGTGGCCCGCCCCGCCTTCCGCGAGAGCTGGGCGAAGTTCGTCGCCGGCGGGCGGGCCACCCGCACACTGGTGGCGGTGGGCCTCGGCACGGCCGGCTTCTCCATGCAGGACATCCTGCTCGAGCCCTATGGCGGCGAGGCTTTGGGCATGTCCGTCTCGGAGACGACGGCGCTCACCGCGCTCCTCGCCGGCGGCTCGCTCGTCGGCTTCGCCTACGCTGCGCGCCGGCTCACGCTGGGCGGCAACCCGTATCGGCTCGCCGCGCTCGGCGTCCTCGTCGGCATCGCCGCCTTCTCCTGCGTGGTCGTGGCCGGCGCGTTCGATTCGGCGTTCCTGCTGCGCGTCGGCGCGGTCCTGAT
This sequence comes from Salinarimonas sp., assembly GCF_040111675.1. NCBI lineage: Bacteria > Pseudomonadati > Pseudomonadota > Alphaproteobacteria > Hyphomicrobiales > Salinarimonadaceae > Salinarimonas > Salinarimonas sp. Next base: position 1,943,016 of record NZ_CP157794.1, read on the forward strand.
CGGGCTCGGCGCGGGCCTGTTCGCGGTAGGCACGCTCACCGGCGCCATGGCGCTCGCCGACGAGAGCGGCTCGGGCCTTGCGCTCGGCGCCTGGGGCGCGGTGCAGGCGACGGCGGCGGGCGTGGGCATCGCGCTCGGCGGCGCCGTCCGCGACGGCGTCGACGCGCTCGCCTCCTCGGGCGCGCTCGGCGTGGCCCTGTCGGGGCCGGAAATCGGCTACCACGTCGTCTACCACCTCGAGATCCTCGTCCTCTTCATATCCCTCGTCGCGATCGGTCCGCTGGTCGCACCCGCTTCGGTCGGCCGTTCGGCGCCCCGCGAGCGGTTCGGTCTCGCCGACATGCCAGCTTGAAACAGGAGGCTTCCATGGGCACTGGAGCCATCACGGGTTACATCGACGTCGCGCAGGTCACGCTCTACGTCTTCTGGTTCTTCTTCGCGGGGCTGATCTTCTATCTGCGGCGCGAGGACAAGCGCGAGGGCTATCCGCTGGTCTCGGAGCGCTCCGAGCACGTGCTGGTGCAGGGCTTCCCGTCCATGCCCAAGCCGAAGACGTTTCTCCTGCGCAACGGCCATACCTACCAGGCGCCTCCCGGCCACGTCGACGAGCGCGAGCTCAAGGCGGTCCCGGCCGAGCCCTGGCTCGGCGCGCCGCTCAAGCCCACCGGGAACCCGATGATCGACGGCATCGGCGCGGCCTCCTACGCGCTGCGCGAGGACGTACCCGAGCTCACCGCCGAGGACGAGGCCCGCACCGTTCCGCTGCGCGTCGCCACCGACTGGGCGGTCTCGGCCGAGGACGTCTCTCCGATCGGCATGGCCGTTTACGGCGCCGACGGGATCAAGGCGGGGACGGTCACCGAGATCTGGATCGACCGGTCCGAGCCGATGATCCGCTACCTCGAGACCGAGGTGCCCACCGCAGCGGGAACGCGCGCCGTTCTCGTGCCGATGAATTTCTGCCGCATGAAGAAGAACCGCGGCGAGGTTCACGTCGCCGCCATCCTCGCCTCGCAGTTCGCCGACGTGCCGGCTATCGCCTCGCCCGACCAGATCACGGCGCGCGAGGAGGACAAGATCACCGGCTATTTCGGCGGCGGCACCATCTACGCCACCCCCGAGCGCTCGGAGCCGATCGTATGACCGTCGCCATCGTCAAGAAGTCCGAGGAGGCTCTGGCCGCGGCCGCCCGCGAGGCGGCCGACGCGGAGCCCGTGACCCCGCGCGGCCTGCCCGCGCCGCTGCCCGAGGGCGAGACCATCCTATGGCAGGGCCAGCCCGCCTGGCGCACGCTCGCGCGGCGCGCCATGCATCTGCGCGGCATCAGCCTCTATTTCGGCTTCCTCGCCGTGTGGGCCGCGGGCGACGCGCTGGTGAGCGGGGAGGGGCCGCTGTCCGCCTTCGTCTCCGCCACCTGGCTCCTCGCCATCGGCGCGGTGGCGATCGGCCTCCTCGCCCTCTACGGCTGGCTGTCCGCCCGCTCGACCTGGTTCACCATCACGAACGAGCGGGTGATCCTCTCCTTCGGCGTCGCGCTGCCGATGAGCATGAACGTGCCCTACAAGCTCATCGAGAACGTCGCCCTGAAGGCCTGGCCGAACGGGACGGGCGACATCCCGCTCACCATCAAGAGCGAGCGGCGGCTCTCCTACGTGCTGTTCTGGCCCTACGTGCGGCCCTGGCGCTTCTCGAAGGTCGAGCCGATGCTGCGCTGCGTCCCCCAGGCCGAGCGCGTGGCCGCGATCCTGGCCGAGCGGCTCACCGCCGCCCACGGCGAGAACGCGGCGGCGGCGGAGGCCGCGGCGAAGACCTCCTCCGACACGCGCGGGGGCGAGCGGCGCGCGGGCGGCCTGAAGCCCGCCACCGCATGACCGGCAACCGAGCGGAGATCCCCCGATGAACGCTCACGCGAAACCTCCCCGGCCCGGCCCCGAGAGCGCGCCTTCCGGCGACGCGCCGCGGCGCCCACACTTCCCGCGCGCGGCGCTGGTGGGCGCCGGCGCGCTCCTCCTGGTCACCGTCTCGTCGGCGGCCCTGTTCGGCGAGGCCGATCCGCAGCCCCGCGACCTCTCGGGCGCGCACCACGTCGTCGAGCTGCTCTTCGAGGACCGCGCCGACGGGGCCGTCGTCGTGCGCCAGGCCACGACCGGCGAGGTGGTCGAGGTGTTCGATCCGGGCACCAACGGCTTCGTCCGCGGCGCCATGCGCGGGCTCGCCCGCGAGCGCAAGCGCCGTGAGATCGGGCCGCAGACGCCCTTCGTCCTGGTGCTGTGGCCCACCGGCCATCTCTCGATCGAGGACCGGGCGACCAACGCCTCGATCGATCTCTCCGCATTCGGGCCCGACAATTTCGCGCCCTTCGCCCGCATCCTCAGCGCCGCCGGAGACGCGTCATGATCTTCCGCCGCACCATCGAGGTGCCCTGCACCGTCGAGATCGAGAACACCTTCGACAGCCTGCACGCCCATGTCGACCTGCACGGCGTCAAGGTCGCCCCCGGCGATTCCGTCGTCGTCCACGGCGCGCCGACCATCGTGCCCCACGGCGAGCGGCAGGTCTTCGAGCGCCGCGCGACCGTGATCCGCGGCACGCTCTTCGACCGGCTCTTCGCCCGGGCCGAAGGATATGCGGAACTCACCGACCTGTTCGAGGTCGGCTTCGAAGGGCATCCTCCCGAAATCCACAAGAGCGCGGCGCCGGCCGGACCGGCGCGCGACGTCTGAGATCCGACGTCTGAGATCCCCCGAGGAGGACGACATGATCACCATGGAAGGCGGCGTCGGCGAGACGCCCAAGCCCCGCAAGGGCCGGGCCGGAGCGGCCGAGGTCAGCGAATCGACCCGCCGCGCCCAGGAGAGCACCATGCTCTCCCCGCGCTTCTACACCACCGACCACGCGGCGATGGACGCGATCGACGTCGAGCCCGTGCGCAAGGACTGGGACGCGCTGATCAAGGAGATGCGCGACGACCCCAACAAGGGCCATTTCAAGCGCACCGACGAGTGGGACGACTTCGACCTCTCCGCCCTGCCGGAGGGCCTGCAGGAGGAGCTCAAGGACTTCCTGATCTCCTCGGTGACCGCCGAGTTCTCCGGCTGCGTGCTCTACGTCGAGCTCAAGAAGCACATCAAGAACCCCGACGTGCGCGAGCTCTTCGCGCTGATGGCCCGCGACGAGGGACGTCACGCCGGCTTCATCAACGACACGCTCAAGGACATGGACATCGCGGTGGACCTCGCCTTCCTGACGAAGGCGAAGAAGTACACCTACTTCAAGCCGAAGTTCATCTTCTACGCGACCTACTTGTCGGAGAAGATCGGCTACGCGCGCTACATCACCATCTACCGGATCCTCGAGCGGAACCCGGAGCTGCGCTTCCATCCGATCTTCAAGTGGTTCGAGAAGTGGTGCAATGACGAGTTCCGCCACGGCGAGGCTTTCGCGCTGCTCATGCGCGCCAATCCGCACCTCGTCACCGGCCTGAACAAGTACTGGGTGCGCTTCTTCCTGCTGGCGGTCTACGCCACCATGTACGTGCGCGACCATGCCCGGCCGCATTTCCACGCCGCGCTCGGCATCGACCCGGACGAATACGACTACCGCGTCTTCCGCATCACCTCGGAAGTCTCGCGCCAGGTCTTCCCCGTCGTGCTCGACATCGATCATCCGGCCTTCAAGGCGGGGCTCGACCGCCTCGTGCGGATCTCCCGCTCGATGCAGAAGGCCGAGGCGCACGGCGGAATCGCGGGGAAGATGCGCAAGGCGGCGCTCTCGGTCGCGGCGGCCGCGACCTTCGCGCGGCTCTATCTCGTGCCCGTCAAGCGCAACGAGGTCCCGGCCTCGGTGCGCCTCGAGCCGGCGTGGTGAGGGAGACGCGCGCGTCATGACCATGGTCCTCGCAGCGGCCGGTTTCGCGCTCTTCGCCTGGTGGGCGTCCACCGGGCTCATCCTCGTGCTCGACCGGCTGCCGCGCTGGACCTTCCCGTGGACCATGGGGGGCGCGACGCTGCTGACAGTGCTCGCGCTGCTGGGGCTCTCCTGGTCGGCGGGGGAGACGACGATCGCCGCGGCGCTCTGCGCCTTCGCCTGCGCGCTCGTGGTCTGGGGCTGGACGGAGGTGTCCTTCCTCACCGGCTGGATCACGGGCCCGCGCACCACCGCCTCGCCCCCCGGCACGCGCGGGCTCACCCGCCTGCGCCACGCCATCGCGGCGATCATCTGGCACGAGCTCGCGATCCTCGCCGGCTTCCTCGTCGTGCTGGCGGTCTCCTGGGGCGGCGAGAACCAGACGGCGACGATGAGCTACGCGGTGCTGTGGGTCATGCGGCTCTCGGCCAAGATCAACATCTTCCTCGGCGTGCCCAACCACGCCGACGGCTTTTTGCCTGACCACCTCGCCTATCTGAAGTCCTGGTTCACGAAGAAGCCGATGAACGTCTTCTTCCCGGTCTCGGTCTCGGCGGCCCTGGTCGCGACCGTGCTGGTGGCCGAGCCCGCCTTCTCGGCGAGCGCGACCGCCTTCGAGGCCGCCTCCGCCGCCCTGGTCGCGACGCTGCTCGCGCTCGCGGTGCTGGAGCACTGGTTCCTGGTCCTGCCCTTCGAATCGATCGCGCTCTGGCGGCTGCCCGCCGGGGAGGGGCCGCGCGCGCCGAGCGCGAGGGACGCCGCGAGGGACGGGGCGCGCGAGCCGGCGCGCGAGCCGCTCGCCGCCGTCCGGCCGGCGCCGACGTCCAAGATCGACAACGACAACGCCGCTTACAGTCTGGGGAGACGATGATGGATTACGAGTCCTTCTTCCGCGCCGAGCTCGACGGCCTTCGCACGGAGGGACGCTATCGCGTCTTCGCCGACCTCGAACGCCGGGCGGGCTCGTTCCCGCGCGCCACCTTCCGCCGCGACGGCTCGGCCCGCGAGGTCACGGTCTGGTGCTCGAACGACTATCTCGGCATGGGCCAGCACCCGGACGTGATCGCCGCCATGCAGGAGACGATCGCCCGCTGCGGCGCCGGCGCCGGCGGCACCCGCAACATCTCCGGCACGACGCACGCCCACGTCCTGCTCGAGCGCGAGCTCGCCGATCTCCACGGCACGGAGGCGGCGCTGCTCTTCACCTCGGGCTACGTCTCGAACTGGGCCGCGCTCTCGACGCTCGGCGCCAAGATTCCGAACGCCGTCATCCTCTCCGACGCCGGAAACCACGCCTCCATGATCGAGGGCATCCGCCACTCGAAGGCGGAGAAGATCGTCTACCGTCACAACGACGTCGCCGATCTCGAGGCGAAGCTCGCCGCGATCGATCCGGCGCGTCCCAAGATCGTCGCCTTCGAATCGGTCCACTCGATGGACGGGACGGTCGCGCCCATCGCCGACATCTGCGATGTGGCGGACGCCTACGGCGCGCTCACCTATCTCGACGAGGTGCATGCGGTCGGGCTCTACGGCCCCCGCGGCGGCGGCGTCTCCGAGCGCGACGGGCTCGCCCACCGGCTCACCTTCATCGAGGGGACGCTCGGCAAGGCCTTCGGCGTCATGGGCGGCTACGTCGCCGCCTCGGCCGCGGCCTGCGACTTCGTGCGCTCCTTCGCCTCCGGCTTCATCTTCACCACCGCCCTGCCGCCGGCCCTCGCCGACGGCGCGCGCGCCGCGATCCGCCATCTCAAGGTCTCCGACGACGAGCGCCGGGCCCAGCGCGCCCGCGTCGCGGAGCTGCGCGCGAAGCTCGACGCCGTCGGCATCCCGCACATGATGAACGACAGCCACATCGTGCCGGTGATGGTGGGCGACCCCGTGCGCTGCAAGGCGATGGCGGACCTGCTGCTCGACAGCTTCGGCGTCTACGTCCAGCCGATCAACTACCCCACCGTCGCCCGCGGCACGGAGCGGCTGCGCATCACGCCGGGGCCGCTGCACACGAGCGCGGACATCGACCACCTGGTGCGCTCGCTCGAGTCCGCCTTTGCAGCCGTCGAGATGCAGGCCGCCGCGGAGTAGGGCGCCGCGGAGCAGGGCGCCGCCATCGGGGCAACGCGCACGAGAACGCCGCGTGCTCTTCGGGAGCGGGCGGCGCTCGCGCGGCCGTCTCCGAGTGACGTCAGCCGGGATAGATCAGCTCGAACTCCGCCTCGCTGAGCTGCGCGTCGTCGCCGGCCATCCGGCCGAACATGATCTCGGCGAAGGTCTCCCGGTCGACGGGCTCGCCCTGGCCCACCCAGGCCTCGTAGATGCCGGCCTCGCCAGCGGCCGTGGTGAAGGCGTCCTCCATCAGCTCGTTCTCGCGCGCGGCGATCGCGTCGTAGGCGGGGCCCTCGACCTCGATGTCCTCGAACCAGGAGGCGTAGCCGCGCTCGTATTCCTCGCGGGTGAGGATCGCGTTCGCGTCCCGGTCCCACGAGCCGAACAGGCCGGCGTAGAATTCCCCCTCGCCGAGCAGGTCGTCGGCGTCCGTCTGCCACGCGTCGTAGGTCTGGTCGACGAACGGCCGGAACTCGGCCGCGTCGAGCGCCTGGTCCTGGTTCGCGTCGAGCTGGGCGTAGCCGCCGATCGCGCCCGTGGCTTCCGGCGCGGTCGCGTCCTGCGCCATCGCGGCGGGCGCGAGGAGGAGCGCGGCCGCGAGCGTCGCGACGGACGCGCCGCCGGCGAGGGTCCTGCAAAGGTCGATCTTCATCGGATGGCCTCCTTCGGGAGTGGCTCGGTCTCGTGCGCGCCCGCTCACCGGTGCGCGCCGTGCTCCCCGTGCTCGCGCTTTTCCACCGTGTCGCGCCCGACGATCTTCGAGAACATGCTGTCGGGCTCGTAGAGGAGGGCGAGATTACTCTCCTCGAACTGCCGGAAGAACTCGTCCCAGGAGATCTCCGTCAGCGCCTCGTGCTCGGATTGCTGTGCGTCGGGAAACATGATGCGGATGATGCCGACATTATCCCCGCCATGCGTGCGCTCGACGGCGGCGGGCTTGCCGCCCTTGCCGTCGGCCCATTTGCGGATCGTGTCGTGGTCGGTCGTGGCTTCGGCCATGGCGAACCTCCCTGTCCGTGCGCCCGCCGCAGCGGCGGGCCTGCGATCAGACAGGGCAATGGGCGAGCGCCCGCGCGGTTCCGCCGCGCGCCTCAGGCGTGCAGCGGCCCGTCCTCCGGGTCGCCGAGGAAGTTGCCGTGGAAGCCGAAGGTGACGATTTCCGGCGCCTCGGCCCGGGCGATCTCGGTCAGCGTCGCGGCGTCGAGCACCAGCAGGAAGGAGCGCTCCGCCCCCGCGTCGAGCACGACCGAGAGCAGCACGCCGTCGTCCTCCGCCGCGGCGCCGGGCCGGCGCACGAAGACCGGCTCGCCGGGCCAGGCGCCGTCCTCGCGCCAAACCAGGGCGTTGTCGGCCGGATCGCCGTCGAGGTCGAGCTTCACGATGGAATCGAGGAAGTCCTCGCCGGCCTGCCCGGCGCCCCAGACGAAGCGGTACGGCCGCCCCTGCCGGCGCGGATAGTCGATGCGGGGCAGCTCGATCGGCGTGTGTGACAGGAGCCGCGTCTCGACCGGCCCGTCGTCGGGCGGCAGCGTCAGGCGCACCAGCCGGCCGACGGCGCGCACCGGCTCCGCGCCGCGCAGGCGCGCGAGGTAGAGATCGTCGATGACGGAGGCGTCGTCGTAGGCGACGAGATCGATTTCGAGCCCGCCGTCCTCGCGGTCGACCGCATTGACGTGGTGGAAGGCGAAGAGCGGCGGCGCCGTCCAGCGGCCGACCAGCGCGCCGCTCTCCTTGTCGAGGACGGTGAGCGTCGTGCCGCGCCGCGGGTCCCAGCGATAGTTGCGGATGAAGGGCTTGCCCGAGAGGTACAGGACGAGCGGGTTCACCACGAAAGGGAACTCGGCGAGCACGATGCGCCGCGTGCTCATGCCGAAGGAGTGCATGTAGGACGGTCGCTCGACCGGGATGCGGGCGATCTCGCGCTCCTGCGCGCCGTCGACCACGTGCACGTGGTAGAAGGATTGCCGCCCGAAGGAGATCAGGTAGGTGTAGGCGAGGCGCCCGTCGTGATGCGGGTGCGCGGTCGACACCGAGCCCTCCACCGACGCGCCGAAATCATGGATGCCGAGCGTCTCCAGCGTGTGTGGGTCGAACCGCACCGGCAGCCGCGTCTCGGTGAGAGCGACGAGGTCGTCGCCGATCCGGTTGACGCTCACCACCGCGTTGTCGGTGATGGTCGGCGCGAAGATCGCCTGCACGCGGCCGAAGAGGCTCCGGCAGGGGTCCGTCGCGAACTCGGCATGGACGATGCGGCCCTGGCGCTTGGCTTGCGTGTAAGCCTCCGAGCGCAGGAAGCGGCTCTGGTAGGTCACACTCCCGTCGGCGATGCCGAACCGGTGAAGCCGGGCGAGGCCGTCGAACCAGTGCGCGTAGGCTTGGCGGCCCACCTCGAACTGGGCCGGGGCGACGCGCAGGAGCGCGCCGGAGAGCCAGTCGGGCAAGCGACCCTTCACGGCGAGCTGCGTCGTCTCGAGCTCGCGCGGCACGCTCCTGAAGCCGACGGCGTAAGGCGCCGCGCCTTGATCCGATTCGCTCATTCCGTCCTCGACCCCCGCCCGCCGCCAGAACCGGATCGCGCGGCGGTTTGTTCCGGCCACCGTCGCACGGGAGGCGGGCCGCTGGCCACAGGCGATCGCGCGCCGAAGCGCCGCCACCGGAGCGCGACCGCGCCGGATCGTGCGCGCCGATGGCGGTTGTCGACCGGCGGTCGGCTCGCTAGCGGAGATGCGCGCAAAACGGGTTCGGTGCGCCAGGCGCGCCAACGGAGTCGATCGGGCAGAAGTCAGGGCGGGCCAGGGCCCCGTGTCGGGAGATGGGCTCCCGCGCCCCAATGGAAGAAAATTGGGGCAAAAGCCTTGCTCGATCGATCGGAGGATGAGCGATGACGTGGTTTCCACGCCTGAGCTTGTCCGTCAGCTTCCGCAGCGTGCGGAAGACGAGCTGGCACCTCGTCTTCCGCATTTCGCTCGGAGCCTGACGAAAAAGAGAGGGGAGGGGAAACTCTCCTCTCTCACTCCGAAACCCAATGTAGCACGTCCGCCGTCGGCGACAACGCCCACCGCGCCCCTTCGACGGCCCCGCCGCGCCTCTGCGCCGTGCCGTCGCCTTGATTTCGCCGGCCGTCCGCTCCACACCCGCTCGCGACGGGGAGCGCCTTCGCCGTTTGACATTTCAGGCCGGATTGCGGAGATGACCCGCGCCGCCGGAGCCCTTCATGACGACACTCTCCCTCAACCGCGACGGAAGCTTTCCGAAGCCGGACCGCGGCTCCGCGGGCGGCCGAATCCTCGCCTTCGCGGAGGGCGGGCACGGACGCGCGGCCTTCCTCCTCGTCCTGATCTGCCTCGTCTGCTTCCTGCCGGGCTTCGTCTCGCTCCACCCGATGGATCGCGACGAGCCGCGCTACGCGCAGGCGACGAAGCAGATGCTCGAGACCGGCGATTTCGTGGACATCCGCTTCCAGGAGGAGGCTCGGCACAAGAAGCCGGTGGGGATCTACTGGATGCAGAGCGCCGCGGTCTCCGCCGCCGACGCGCTCGGGCTCGAGGCAGCCCGCACCACGATCGCGGCCTACCGCGTCCCCTCGCTCCTCGGAGCGATCGCGGCGACGCTCCTCACCTACTGGGCCGCGCTCGCCCTGGCGCGACGGCGGGAAGCCTTCCTCGCCGCGGCCTTCCTGGGCGCGAGCGTCATCCTGATGGTCGAGGCCCGGCTCGCCAAGACCGACGCCGTTCTGCTCGCCACCTGCGTCGCCGCCATGGGCGGGCTCGCCCGCGCCTGGCTCGCGCGCGGCGCGGGGCGGCTGCCCACCTCCGTCTTCCTGATCTTCTGGGTCGGCATCGGCGTCGGGGTCCTGGTGAAGGGGCCGTTGATCCTGTTCTTCACCGGGCTCGCGGCGGCCGCTCTCGCGCTGCACGAGCGCTCGGCGCGCTGGCTCGGGGCCTTGCGGCCGCTGCCGGGGATCGCGCTCGCGCTCGCGATCGCAGCGCCCTGGTTCGTGATGATCGCCCTGCGCTCGGGCGCGGATTTCTTCGCGGCGTCGGCCGGCCAGGACCTGCTCGGCAAGGTCGGCACGGCCCAGACCTATCACTGGGCCCCGCCCGGCTTCTATCTCGCCGCCTTCTTCGCGACCTTCTGGCCCGGCGCGCTGATGGCCGCGATCGGGATCGAGTTCGCCTGGCTGAACCGGCGCGTGCGGGAGGCCGCCTTCCTCCTGGCCTGGGTGGTCCCGGCCTGGCTCGTGCTCGAGCTCGTGCCCACCAAGCTGCCCCACTACACGATGCCGCTCTACCCGGCGTTGGCCATCGCGGCCGCGCTGGGGATCGGGCGGGGCTTCGTCGGTCCCTACCGGCTGCGCTTCAAGCTCTTCGGATGGCTGCTGGCGCTGGTGCCGGTGGCGCTGCTCGTCGGCCTGCCGATCGGTGCCCACGTCCTCGGCGACCGCCTCGGCTGGCCTGCGCTCGCGGCGCTCGGGGTCGCCGCCGCGATCGCGCTCTACGCCTGGCGGCTGTGGGCGAAGGCGCGGGTGGAGGACGCGGCGCTCGCCGGGATCGCCTCCGCCATGGCGCTCGCCGTCGCCGTGTTCGGCTTCGCGCAGCGCGACCTCGTCTCCCTGAAGCTCTCGCCGAGCCTCGCCACGGCGTCCGAGCGGGCGCTCGCCTGCGAGGACCCGCGCCTCGGCACGCTCGGCTATCGCGAGCCGAGCCTCGTCTTCCTCGGCGGCACGAACCTCGCGATGCTCGATACGCCGGCCGACGCCGCCGCCTTCCTCGCCGCGGGCGGCTGCCGCGCCGTCTTCGTCACCGATCGGTTCGAGGTCGGCTTCGGCCAGGCCCTCGCGGAGGCCGGCGTCGCCGCGGCCCAGGCGGATCGCGTGATCGGCTTCAACATCAACGGCGGCGACCCGCTCGGCATCGGCGTCTACGTCCGGGCCGGGGAGGGCGTGCGATGAGCGCGCCCGTCCTCTCCGTCGTCGTCCCCGTGAAGAACGAGGCCGGCAACGTCCTGCCGCTCATCGCCGAGATCGAGGCCGCCTGCGCGCCGCTCGGCTCCTTCGAGATCCTCTACGTCGACGACGGCTCCGACGACGCCACCCCGCAGGAGCTCGCCGCCGCGCAGGCGACGCGCCCGCATCTTCGCGTCATCCGCCACGAGACGAGCTGCGGGCAGAGCGCCGCCGTGCGCTCCGGCGCGCGCGCGGCCCGCGCGCCGCTGATCGCGACGATCGACGGCGACGGGCAGAACGATCCCGCCTTCATCCCCGCCCTCGTCGCGGCGCTCGAGGCGGCGGGTCCGGCCTGCGGGCTCTGCGCCGGCCAGCGCACCAGCCGCAAGGGGCGCTTCAAGGCCTTCCAGTCCCGCGTCGCCAACGGCGTGCGCCGGCGCGTGCTGAAGGACGCGACGCGCGACACCGGCTGCGGGCTCAAGGTCGTGCGCCGCGACGTCTACCTCATTCTGCCCTATTTCGACGCCCTGCACCGCTTCATGCCGGCCCTCGTCACCCGCGAGGGCTATTCCGTGGTCCATGTCGACGTGAAGGACCGGCCGCGGCTCGCCGGCGCCTCCAAATACGGCATGTTCGACCGGCTCTGGGTCGGCATCCTCGACCTCGCCGGCGTCTGGTGGCTGATCCGGCGTCGCCGGCGCGTCGCGCAGGCGCGCGAAATCACCGTCGAGCCGCGCGCCGCCGAGCGCGTCGCCACCCCCGAAGGATCGTCTCGATGATCGCGAACCTGCTCAACGACCTCGGCGGGCGCCTGCACACCATCTTCATCGACGGGTTCGACGTGGTGGTGCTGATCGGGCTCCTGGGCCAGCTGCTCTTCACCGCGCGCTTTCTCGTCCAGTGGATCGCCAGCGAGCGGGCCGGCAAGAGCGTGGTGCCGATCTCGTTCTGGTTCTTCTCGCTCGGCGGCGGCTTCATCCTGCTCGGCTACGCCGTCTATCGGCAGGACCCGGTCTTCATCGTCGGCCAGGCGCTGGGCTCGTTCATCTACATGCGCAACCTGATGCTCATCGCCAAATCGAAGCGCGAGACCAAGACGCTCACCTCCTGAGCCGGGAAGCGGAGACCATGCCCGAGCGCCGCGACAAGCCCGCCTTCGCCGACGATCTCGACGAGACGCTCGCCCATTCCTGGCGGCAGCTCGCGCGCGGCGTGAAGGACCGGCGCTCGCCCTTCCACACGCCGAGCGTGGCCACGATCGGGCTCGACGGACGCCCGCGGCTGCGCACCGTCGTGCTGCGCGGCGTGGAGCCCGCGACGGCGCGGCTGCGCTTCCACACCGACGCACGCGCCGACAAGGTGGCGGAGCTCGCCGCCGATCCGCGCATCGCGCTCCACGCCTACGACCCGCAGGGGAAGTTCCAGATCCGGATCGAGGGGCGGGCGATCGTGCACCGCGACGACGCGCTCGCCGAGCAGGCCTGGCGCGCCTCGCGCATGACGAGCCGCGCCTGCTACGCCACCGAGCCCGCGCCGGGGAGCGCGATCGGCGAGGGCGGGGCCTTCCGCCTTCCCGCCGACGAGGGCGAGATCCTCGCCGGCCGCGCGCATTTCTGTGCGGTCGAGGTGGTCGCCCAGACGCTCGAGACCCTCTATCTCGCCCATGACGGCCACAGGCGGGCGCGGTTCGGGCTGCAGGAGAACGGGACGAGCGCCGGGCGGCACGAGGCCTGCTGGCTCGTCCCGTGACCGCTCACCCCGCCGTCTTCAGCCGCGCGAAGCCGGCGTCGAGGTCCTCCTTCAGGTCCTCGAGGTCCTCGAGCCCGATGTGGAAGCGCAGCATCGGGCCCTCGTGACGGAAGGTGGTCGCCGTGCGGTAGCTGGCGCAGTCGAAGGGAACGACGAGGCTCTCGAACCCGCCCCAGGAATATCCCATCCCGAACAGGGACAGGCCGTCGAGCATGGCGGCGAGCGCGTCGCGCGAGGCCGGCAGCAGCTCGATCGAGAACAGGCCGGAGGCGCCGAGGAAGTCGCGCTTCCAGATGGCGTGGCCGGGATCGTCCGGCAGGGCGGGATGCAGAACGCGCCGTACCTCGGGTCGCTGCCGCAGCCAGCGCGCCATCTCCAACGCCTGCGCCTCGTGCTCCTTCAGCCGCAGGGCCATCGTGCGCAGCCCGCGCAGGCACAGGAAGACGTCCTCCGGGCCCGGGCAGTTGGCGAAGAGATCGTAGGTCCGCCGCAATTGCGGCCAGGCGCGCTCGTTCGCGGAGACGACACCCATCAGCAGGTCGGAGCCGCCGGAGAGGTACTTGGTGCCCGCCTCGACGGCGAGATCGACGCCGCGCGCATGCGGCGGGAAGTAGAGCGGCGTCGCCCAGGTATTGTCCATGATCACGAGCGCGCCGTGGGCGTGGGCGACCTCGGCGATGGCCGGGACGTCCTGCATCTCGAAGGTCTGGGACCCGGGCGCCTCGGTGAACACGACGGAGGTGTTCTTCCGCATCAGGCTCTCGACGCCGGCGCCGAGATGCGGATCGTAATAGGTGGTCTCCACGCCGAGGCGTGCGAGCATCTTGTCGCAGAACTCGCGCGTCGGCCGGTACACGCTGTCGGTGACGAGAACGTGATCCCCCGCCTTCACCGCGCTCAAGAGCGCGAGCGCGACGGCCGAGAGGCCCGACGGCGCGAGCACCGTCCCGGCCGCCCCGGCGATCTCGCTCCAGGCGGATTCGAGGGAATCGGTCGTCGGCGTGCCCTTCGTCCCGTAGCTGTAGCGCCCCCGACGATGGACGAGGTCGTCGTAGGTCGGATAAAGAACAGTCGATCCACGGTATATTGGCGTATTGATGAAGCCGTGCTGGAGTTCAGGGTCGCGCCCGGCGTGAACGAGGCGGGTGCGATCTCTCCAGCGGTCTGCTGCATTATCCTGCGTCATTTGCATCCTCGGCTTGCGTATGCGGTGGGCATGGTACTCGAGGCCGCCGCGTTCGCACGAAAAAACCCTCTCTCGAACGAAGCGGATTCGCGCATGGACACTTGACCGCATTCGCACGCTGCCCTGAGATGCGGGCGTGACGGTACCCGGGCGAGCGCGGCATTATCCCAAAGGCTGATCTGGCATTGACGCACAATACGCATTTTGCCAGAGATCACGGCGCGCTCGGAAGCGTGGCCATGGCTCGCGCGGGCGCCCGACACACGTTGGGGCTGACTTGACTAACGGGTCGGCGCAGAAAACCTTCCTTGGGAGAGCAAAAAGCATGAAGAAAGCGCTTACCACCATCGCCTTCGGCTTCGCCGCGACGGTCGCCTTCACCGGCGTCGCCTCGGCGCAGGAGACTCTCGCTCAGGTCCTCGAGCGCGACGAGCTGATCTGCGGCTCGAACCCGGGCCTCGCCGGCTTCGGCGTTCCGGACGCGGAGGGCAACTGGACCGGCTTCGACGTCGACTATTGCCGCGCCGTCGCCGCGGCCATCTTCGGCGACCCGAACAAGGTCTCCTTCATCCCGCTCTCGGCCAAGGACCGCTTCACCGCGCTCCAGGCCGGCGAGATCGACGTCCTGTTCCGCAACTCGACCTCGACGATGTCGCGCGACACCTCGCTCGGCCTCGACTTCCCGGGCATCAACTACTACGACGGCCAGGGCTTCCTGGTCTCCACCGACCTCGGCGTGACCTCGGCGCTCGAGCTCGACGGCGCCTCGGTCTGCGTGCAGCAGGGCACGACGACGGAGCTGAACCTCGCCGACTTCTTCCGCCGCAACGACATGGCCTACGAGCCGGTGGCGTTCGCGACCTCGGCCGAGGCCGTCGAGTCCTACCTCAACGGCCGCTGCGACGCGTTCACGACGGACGCCTCGGGCCTCGCCTCCGAGCGCCTGCGCGCCCCGACCCCGGCGGATCACATCATCCTGCCGGAGATCATCTCGAAGGAGCCGCTCGGCCCGGTCGTGCGTCACGGCGACAACCAGTGGGCCGACATCGTCCGCTGGGTGCACTACGCCATGCTCGAGGCCGAGGAGTACGGCATCACCTCGGAGAACGCCGCGCAGATGCGCGACACCAGCGAGGCGCCGGCGATCCGCCGCCTGCTCGGCGCCGAGGGCAATTTCGGCGAGATGGTCGGGCTCGGGAACGACTGGGCGTTCAACGCGATCTCGATGGTCGGCAATTACGGCGAGGTCTTCGACCGCAACATCGGCGAGGGCTCGCCGGTTGGCCTCAGCCGCGGCCTGAACGCTCTCTACACCGAGGGCGGCCTGCAGTACGGCCACCCGATCCGCTGATCGGCGAAGAAAAGCGAGCGTCGCGCGAGAAGCGCGGCGCTCTTCTTGCATCCGTAGAATACGAAAGCCGCCAAGGCTGGGAGATCGCGGTCGGGACGTCCGCGATCGGGTGCGTCTCTCCGGCGAGTACAGCCGGCAAGTGGAGGGTCGGACGTGGCGAGCGTCGTCGAGCAAACGCCACCGCGCGGATCGTTGATCTACGATCCGAGAGTGCGGGGTCTCTTCTTTCAAGCGGTTCTCGTCCTGGTCATAGGGTTCCTCGCCTATGAGGCGGTGACGAACGCCGCCGAGAACCTGCGGCGGGCGAACATCGCCTCGGGCTTCGGCTTCATGGAGCAGCCGGCCGGGTTCGACATCAACCAGGCCTTCATCACCTACTCGTCCGCCACCTCGACCTACGGCGAGGCCTTCGTCGTCGGCCTGCTCAACACGCTGATCGTCGCGGTGATCGGCATCGTGCTCGCGACGATCATCGGTTTCGCGATGGGCATCGCCCGGTTGTCGAAGAATTGGCTGCTGGCCAAGGTCGCCTCCGCCTACGTCGAGATCGTCCGCAACCTGCCGCTGCTCCTGCAGCTGCTGTTCTGGTACAACGCCGTTCTCGCGACGCTGCCCTCCGCCCGCGACTCGATCTCGATGGGCGCCGGCTTCTACCTGAACGTCCGCGGCCTCGTGATGCCGGCCCCGGTCTACAACTGGGACGCCTTCGCGATCCCGCTCGCGGCCGCGATCGGCCTCGTGGCGAGCCTCGTGATCCGCCGCTGGGCGAAGCGTCGCCAGGCGGCCACCGGCGCGCAGTTCCCGGTGAACTGGACGACCTTCGGGCTCGTCGTCGGGCTGCCGGCGCTGGCCTGGATCGTCCTCGCGCTGTTCGGCGCCAACCCCATCGCCTTCGACATCCCGGAGCAGGGCCGCTTCAACCTGACGGGCGGCATGCAGCTCTATCCGGAATTCGTGGCGCTGGTTCTCGGCCTCGCGATCTACACCGGCGCCTTCATCGCGGAGGTGGTGCGCGCCGGCATCCTCGCCGTCTCGCGCGGCCAGACGGAGGCCGCCTCGTCGCTCGGGCTCAAGCCCGGCCAGACCATGCGCTTCGTCGTCATCCCGCAGGCCATGCGGGTGATCATCCCGCCGCTCACCAGCCAGTACCTCAACCTGACGAAGAACTCCTCGCTCGCGGTCGCCATCGGCTACCCCGATCTCGTGCAGGTCTTCATGGGCACGGTGCTGAACCAGACCGGGCAGGCCGTCGAGGTGGTGGTGATCACGATGCTCGTCTACCTGACGATCTCGCTGACGACCTCCTTCTTCATGAACATCTACAACCGGCGCATCGCGCTGGTGGAACGCTGAGGGGCGCGCCGTGACCGTCATGACCCGTCCCGATCCGGCCGACGCCAAGCGCTTCGTGCGCACCGAAGACGTCGCCGCCATGGCGCCGCCGCGCAGCGTCAGCGGCCCCCTGGTCTGGATCAAGGAGAACCTGTTCTCCGGTCCCGTGAACACGGCCTTCACCATCGTGGTGGCCTGGTTCCTGTTCTGGGTGCTCCCGCCGATCTTCGACTACATGATCGGCGACGCCGTCTGGCAGGGGACCGACGGCTCGGCCTGCCGCGAGGACGTCACCGGCCGCGAGGTCGGCGCCTGCTGGGCCTTCGTCTGGGACCGCATCAACTACTTCATCTACGGCTCCTATCCGGCGGACCTGCGCTGGCGCCCGAACCTGTTCTTCCTGGCGCTGGCGATCGGCATCGTCTGGATGCTCTGGCTCGACGCGCCCAGGCGCGGGCTCGGCGCGATCTACTTCTTCATCGTGGTGCCGCTCCTCTCCTACTGGCTCCTCGCCGGCTTTCCGGCGATCGGGCTGCAGAACGTGCCCACCGGCCTGTGGGGCGGCATCCTCGTGACGATCGTCGTCTCGGCGGTCGGCATCGTCGTCTCGCTGCCCTTCGGCGTGCTGCTCGCGCTCGGCCGACGATCGAGGATGCCGATCGTGCGGCTCGTGTGCGTGATCATCATCGAGTTCACGCGCGGCGTGCCGCTGATCACGGTGCTGTTCATGGCCAACACCATGCTGCCGCTGTTCCTGGCGGAGGGCATGACGGTGGATCGCCTGGTGCGCCCGCTCATCGGCGTCGCCTTCTTCGCCTCGGCCTACATGGCCGAGGTGATCCGCGGCGGGCTGCAGGCGATCCCGAAGGGGCAGTACGAGGGCGCCATGTCGCTCGGCCTGTCCTATCCGAAGATGATGTACTTCATCATCCTGCCGCAGGCGCTGCGGATCGTGATCCCGGGCATCGTCAACACCTTCATCGGCCTGTTCAAGGACACGACGCTCGTCTCCATCGTCGGCATCTTCGACCTGATCCGCACGATCGAGTCCGCGCGCGTCGACCCCAATTGGGCCGCGCCCTCGGTGAACTATTCCGGCTACGCCTTCGCGGCGATCTTCTACTTCCTCTGCTGCTGGGGAATGTCCTGGTATTCGCAGTCCGTCGAGCGCAGGCTCGCGGCGAGCGAGAAACGATGATGGGAACGGAAGCGATGGACAGCATGAACCTCGAGAAGCCGCAGGTGGCGGCCAGCCAGGCCTCGCGCACCGAGGTCGCGGTGGAGATGCAGGGCGTGCACAAGTGGTTCGGCGAGTTCCACGTGCTGCGCGACATCAACCTGCGCGTCATGCGCGGTGAGCGCATCGTGGTCTGCGGCCCCTCCGGATCCGGCAAGTCGACCATGATCCGCTGCATCAACCGCCTGGAGGAGCACCAGAAGGGGCGCATCATCGTCGACGGGATCGAGCTCACGAACGACCTGAAGCGGATCGACGAGATCCGCCGCGACGTCGGCATGGTGTTCCAGCACTTCAACCTCTTCCCGCACCTGACGATCCTCGAGAACTGCACGCTCGCGCCGATCTGGGTGAAGAAGATGCCCAAGAAGGAAGCGGAGGAGATCGCGATGACGTATCTCACCCGCGTGAAGATCCCCGAGCAGGCGCACAAGTACCCGGGCCAGCTCTCCGGCGGGCAGCAGCAGCGCGTCGCCATCGCCCGCTCGCTGTGCATGAACCCGAAGATCATGCTCTTCGACGAGCCCACCTCCGCCCTCGACCCCGAGATGGTGAAGGAGGTGCTGGACACCATGGTCTCCCTCGCCGAGGAGGGGATGACCATGATGGTCGTCACCCACGAGATGGGCTTCGCCCGTCAGGTCGCCGACCGCGTGATCTTCATGGATTACGGCCAGGTGGTGGAGATGAACACGCCCGAGGAGTTCTTCTCCAACCCGCAGCACGAGCGCACCAAGCTCTTCCTGGGCCAGATCCTGCACTGAGCAAGACGTCGGCTCGAACGAGAACGCGCCGCGCGGGCTGCCCGCGCGGCGCGTTCTCGTTCGTGCGGAGCGCCCCGGTACGAACCCGGATCACGTTGCGTCAGGGCTTCAAAAAACATCGGGCCCGTGTTGTACTGTCGATGCGCAGGAGAGAGCGTGCCGTCAGAGCCGCCCCCCGGAGCGCGCGGGAAGTGTGTGCGGCTCGGTGCGGAACGCGACGCCCGGGCCGAGCCGGCTCGGCCGGCTGGGGCTCGTCTGGCGCGAAAAGGCCGCTCACGTGGACCTGTTGACTTTCGGGCGCGCGGCGCTCGCCTGCTATTTCACCTTCATCGCCGTCTTCTATACGGCGAAGCTCTTCGCGCTGCGCGCGCGCACCGGGCGCTCGCACCTGGCGAGAGGCCCGCGCGGCTCGGCGCAGGCCGTCGGGCGCACCTTCTTCAACGTCTTCCGGCTCGCGATCTGGGGCGTGTGCGTCGCCCGCGTGATCGACCCGCGCGTCGACGTCCTCGTCGGGCGCTTCGATGCGCTCTACACGGCGCCCGTCGTGGCGAGCGGCCTGCTCTTCCTCGTCGCCTCCCTGGCGCTGGTCGTCTACACCCATTCCTACATGGCCGAGGACTGGATGACCGGGACGAGCGCCGAGGGTCCGCGCCAGCTCCTCACGGGCGGTCCGTTCGCGGCCATGCGTCATCCGCTCTTCGTCGCCGTGGCGTTGGGGCAGATCGGGTTCTTCCTGGCGTTGCCGAGCGTCTTCTCGCTCGTGGCGCTTCTCGTCGGCATCAGCGTGCTGCGCATCCAGGCGCACGTGGAGGATCGCGCCCTCGACGCCCGCTTCGGCTCCGCCTGGCGCGCCTATGCCGAGCGCGTCCCCGCCTTCGCCGTGCCCGGCCCGTTCCGGCGCAGGGCGCGCGGCTGAGGTCGGGGACGTCCCCTTCCGAGAGGGTGGCGGACGCCCTATGTCCCACCGGCCGGACATCGAGCGAGGAGAGACCGCCATGCCCAACAGCGCCGTACGCGTCGTCGTCTCGGGACAGGTCCACGGCGTGGGCTTTCGCGCCCATGCCGCCGAACGCGCCCGCGAGCTCGGGCTGCGCGGCTACGTCCGGAACGTCGAGGACGGGACGGTGGAGAGCGTGGCGGCCGGTCCTGCGGGCGCGGTCGAGGCCTTTCTCGCCGCGCTGCGGTCCGGCCCGCCGGCGGCGCGTGTCTCGGACCTGTCGGTGGAGGCGCGCGCGCCGGAGACGGTGACGGAGGCGGATTTCCGGGTCCGCTGATCTCGGCGCCGTCTCGCGACGTCTGTTGCCGGCGAGCAACACACGTCGCGGCCTGACCGTGCTACGCCTCCGGCCTGACAGGAGGCGACTCATGAACGACGATGAGACGGACCGCCGGGACGACCGGGCCCGTGCCGAGACCGAGTCCGAGCGCCCCGCGGTCGTGGCCTACGATCCGTATTTCCCCGCGTCGCGTGGTGTCGGGGACGGCGATCGGCTGGTGCCGTTCGATCCGTATTTCTCGAGCGACGGGTCCAGCGATTTCGATTGAGCGCGATTTCGCGCGGTTTCGTCGCGAACTGTCGCGGCGGCGCGAACCGGACGATAAGAGGTCGCGCGCACGGTGCGTGGGTTTCGACAGGAGGCTCACGTGAAAACCGTCATCGCAACCGCTCTCGCCGCTGCGTTCGCCGTCTCCCTCGCCGGCCCGGCGTCGGCGTCCGACGCCTTGCGCTTCATCCTGATGGATCGAGCGGCCACGGCCGAGCCGACCGCGCCGACGAGCGAGCCGGCCGCGGAGAACCCGCTGGCGGGCCTGTTCGGAGCCGAATTCGGCGAGGCCGTCTCCGCGCTCGCCCGGGACCGGGGCGATCTGAGCGGAGGCGCGTTCGGTCATACGGTGTCCGAAGCGGCGTCCTCTCGCAACGGCCGCGGCAGCCGCGACGGCGCCGACGAGTCCGGCGCCGCCGAGACGGCCGACGCCGGCGACGACGGCAGCGCCGGCGATAACGGCAACGGCGGCGGCGGCAACGGCAACGGCAACGGCGGCGGCAACGGCAACGGTCGTTCCTGACGCCGCGCTCCCGACGCCGTGAGCGATGCTCACGCGCGCGCTCACGCCGATGTGCGCGCTCCCCACGGTCGTGTGAGGACACCAAGACCGGTTTCGGGTGTAACAGGGAGACCTCTCGTCACGAAGAGGGGTCAGCCATGACAAATCCGGTCGAGACACATTGGTCGTCCCTCATGCGCGCCGCCAATCGCGGCGACGAGGGTGCGTACCGCCGGCTCCTGGCCGAGCTCGCTCCCGCCATCCGGGCGAAGATCCGGGCGAAGGGGGCGCGCTACGGCCTGTCGGGGGCGGACGTCGAGGACGCGGTGCAGGAGACCCTGCTCGCAATCCACGTCAAGCGCCAGACCTGGCGCGAGGACGAGCCGATCCGTCCCTGGGTGTTCGCCATCGCCGGCTACAAGATCGTCGATCAGATGCGCCGCCGGTATCGGCACGCCGAAGTCGACATCTCGGACTTCACCGAGATCCTGCCGGCCGAGGCCGAAGAGGATCCGACCGTCGCCTCCGACATGGATCGCGTCGTGGGGCGCCTTTCGGGCCGTGCGGGCGAGATCGTCCGCGCCATCGGCATGGAGGGCGCGAGCGTCGCGGAGGCCTCTCAGCGCTTCGGGATGACCGAGGGCGCGGTGCGGGTCGCCCTGCACAGAGGCTTGCGCAAGCTGGCCGATCTACGAGCGAGCATGGTGGGATGAGGACGATCGAGATGCGAACCCAGGACCTGATCGACACGCTTGCCGCGGACCTCAAGCCGCAGAAGCCTTTCGCCGCCGCGCTCGCCCCCGCGCTCGCGCTCGGCTTCGCCGTCAGCGCCGCTCTGTTCCTGACGATGCTCGGGCCGCGTCCCGACTTCGTCGCGGCCCTGGAGAGCGCGCGCTTCCTGGCGAAGCCGACGGTCGCCCTGCTTCTCGCCGCCGCCGCGCTCGGGCTCGCCGCGCGCCTCGCCCGGCCGGGCGCGCCCGCCTCCGGCTGGGGGCTCGCGCTCCTCGCCGCGCCGGTGGCCGCGATCCTGTTCTCGGCGGTCGAGCTCTCCGTCCTGCCCGCGAGCCTCTGGAGCGCGGCCTGGATCGGCCAGAACGCCGTCTTCTGCCTCGTCGCCATTCCCGTCCTGGCGATGCCGACGCTCGCCGGGCTGATCTACGCCCTGCGGCGGGGCGCGCCGCTGCGTCCCCGACTCGCCGGGGCGGTCGCCGGCCTCGCGTCCGCAGGTCTCGCGGCGAGCCTCTACGCCACCTACTGCCCCGACGACAGCCCGCTCTTCGTCGCCACCTGGTACACGGGCGCGGCTCTGATCACGGCCGGGGTCGGCGCGCTCGCCGGAAAGCGCTGGCTGCGCTGGTGAGCGCCTCGGGCGGCGATCGGCCTCGTCTTCGGAGGCCGGTCGCGCCGGGGTCTCAGGCCAGGATGCGCCGCCCGAGCGGCATGACGATCCGGCAGACGACGCCCTGCGGCCCGACCTCGAACGTCACCTCGGCCTCGAGCTCGTAGGGCAGGGTGCGGGTGAGGAGCTCGGTGCCGAAGCCGTCGCGGACCGGACGCTCGGGATCGGGCGCGACACCGGTCTCCCGCCACACGAGGGTGAGCACCGCAGGCTCCTTGCGGCGCTCGATCGACCAGGTCACCGAGACCGCGCCGTCGCCGCCGCCCGCGAGCGCGCCGTACTTCACCGAGTTCGTCGCCAGCTCGTGGATGGCCAGCGTGAGCGCCTCCGCCGCCTTGTAGCGCAGGTTGACCTTCGGCCCGCCGATCCTCACGCGGCCGCCTTCCCGTGCGGCGCAGGCGGTCAGCTCCTCGGCCACGAGGTATTCCAGGTCCACGCCGCCTGCCGGATCGCGGGTGAGATGCGCCTGCGTGCGGGCGAAGGCGTTGAGCCGCCCCTCGAAGTGCGAGGCGAAGTCGGCGACGGTCTCCGCCGTCTCCCCGGTGCGCCGGGCGATGGAGCGGACGATCGAGAGCATGTTGCGCACGCGGTGCTGCAGCTCGCCCATCAGGATCTTCTGGTGCTCCTGCAGGCGGCGCAGGTCGTCGACGTCGGTCGAGGCGCCGAACCATTCCGGCTCGCCGCTCGCGTCGTCCGAGATGGCCGTCGCCCGCGTCTGGAACCAGCGATACGCGCCCGTGCCGCCCTCGCGCAGCCGGTGCTCGACGCTGAGCGCGCCCGCCTGCGGAGCCGTATCCCAGGCATGCTCGACGGCCTCTCGGTCGTCTGGATGAACCGCGGCGAGCCAGCCGCGGCCCTGGCTCTCCTCCGCCGACAGGCCGGTGAAGGCGATCCATTGCGGGCCGCACCAGGTCCACTCGCCCGCACCTCGGGCGCGCCAGACCAGCTGCGGAAGGTTCTCGAGGAGAACCTTCAGCCTCGCCTCGGTGTCGTCCTGCCGGCGTTCCGCCATCAAGCCCTCCTCAGCTCTCGCCGCCCGCGGCGAGCGCGCCGAGGAAGAAGGGCGGCTGCTCCGCATCCGTCTGCGTCGCGCGCGACGCTTCCTCCAGATGCAAGTAGCCGGGCGCGAACAGCGCGACGCTCTGCAGACCCTCGAGATCATGGATCGTCAGGTGCTTGCCGCGCAAGGTGATCAGGTTGGAGGCCCGCAATTCTTGAAGCGTCCGATTCACGTGGACGGCGGAGATGCCGATCGCGTCCGCGAGCATGGCCTGGGTGACCGGCAGCTCGCAATTGCGGCCGTGGGACATCCCGATGGCGCGCAGGCGGAAGTAGAGCTCGCAGATCAGGTGGGCCATGCGCTCGAGCGCCGTGCGCTGGCCCAGATTGACGGTCCATTCCCGTTGCAGGGCGTGGCCCGCGAGATCCGATCAGGCGAACGCCTGCGCCAGACGGGGGCTCGCCCGAAGCAGCTCCGCCAGCCGGGCCGGCGCGATCTCGGCGACGGTGACGGCCGTGATCGCGCCGAGGCTGTGATCCGCGCGGGCGAGAAGCAGCGCCTGCTGCTCGCAGAGATCGCCGGGCAGGGCGAAGGAGAGGATCTGACGGCGTCCGTCCTCGAGCGACTTGTAGCGCATCGCCCAGCCGTCGAGGAGGAGATTGAGGCCGCGTGTGCGATCGCCCTCCCGCGACACGTCCTCGCGCGGGCCGACGCGCCGCGTGCGTTCCCGGGAGACGTCGTCGAGCAGCCGCTCGTCCTCGCGGGTCAGCGGCGCGTAATGCGCGAGGCGTCTGACGAGCGGATTGCTCATGAGGCCACCGCCGGAGCGCCGAGTGCTTCGCCACGAGTTTCGACCATACGCATACGCCGCCTCCGCTTCTGGGGTGGTCCGACCTCGCCGACCCGCCACGCCTCCCTTTCGTAGTGTCGGTCCGAACTAAATCGATTGCAATCAGGCTTATGGTCGAATACTTGTTGTTTATACACGTATTTCGCGCGTTCTTGTGTCGATCGCCCGCAACGGGGGTGCGATCCCGGCATCGGCCAGAAAGAGGTAGTAGCCTGTGAGCCGCACGCCGTGACGCGCGGCATCCGGATCGAAACCGCGCGGCGCACCCGCCGGATTGTCCAGCCGACCGCCGAAATCCCACGCATCGCCGATGATGAAGGCCGGGACCGGGTAGTGTTCCGGCACCGCGCAGTACAAATCCGGCTCATTTCGCCGCCGGAACAAATTGTACGCCAGCTGATCGCGACTTTGCGAAGTATTGCGCTTTGTTAAAGAAAAAGAGACGACGTTCATCTTCCCCACCGCCGTAGACATCGCGCCCCCAGTGCGTTTCGATTGATAGAGAACTGACGGAAGCGTTCCACAACATACGTTAGATCGTTCGGGGGTACGGAGTCGTACGGGGATGCCCGTCCGCTGTCGAACCCTTGCGACGAGCGTGGCTAGAACTTCCTCGGGGCTCGCACGTTCCGAGCGATCCCGCGGCCTGCGCCGCACCTTCGAGAGGAGATCGTCATGCGAACGACCCCGACCCGAGCGGCTTGGCTCGCGCTCGTCGCGGCGCTCGGCTTCGGCCTCGCCGCCTGCACCACCACCGAGGAGCGGATCGGCGGCGCGGCCGCCGGAGCCGCGGTGGCCGGCCCCGTCGGCGCGGGCGTCGGCGTCCTGGCGGGCCCGCCGGTGGCCGAGCAGGCGGAGCGCTCCTTCTGACGAGGTCGCTCCGGGAGCGGAAAGCGGCGGTTTTCGGCTTCACCTGAGGCGCGGGCGTTGGTAGAGACCCGACGAACCATTCGCCGGGAGCCCGCGCCGCCATGACCACGTCCCAGACCGCCCTCGCCGAGCTCGAGCGCACCATCGACGCCGCCTTCGAGGATCGCGCCGCGATCGACGCCCAGACCGGCGGCCCCGTGCGCGAGGCCGTCGAGGAGGCCCTCGCCGCCCTCGATTCCGGCCGCGCCCGCGTCGCCGAGAAGGTCGGCGAGGACTGGGTGGTGCATCAGTGGCTGAAGAAGGCCGTGCTGCTCTCGTTTCGCCTCAACGACATGGCGGTGATCGCGGGCGGCCCCGGCGGCGCCGTCTGGTGGGACAAGGTCGCCTCGAAGTTCGACGGCTGGGACGCCGGCCGCTTCAAGGAGGCCGGCTTCCGCGCCGTGCCGAATTGCGTCGTGCGCCGCGGGGCGTTCGTCGCCAAGAACGTCGTGCTGATGCCCTCCTTCGTCAATCTCGGCGCCTATGTCGACGAGGGCACGATGGTGGACACCTGGGCCACCGTCGGGTCCTGCGCGCAGATCGGCAAGAACGTGCATCTCTCCGGCGGCGTCGGCATCGGCGGCGTGCTGGAGCCGCTCCAGGCGAACCCGACCATCATCGAGGACGATTGCTTCATCGGCGCGCGCTCCGAGGTGGTCGAGGGCGTGATCGTCGGCCAGGGCTCGGTGCTCTCGATGGGCGTGTTCATCTCGGCCTCGACCAAGATCATCGACCGCGAGACCGGCGAGGTCTTCCGGGGCAAGGTGCCGCCCTATTCGGTGGTGGTGCCGGGCGCGCTGCCCGGCAAGCCGCTGCCCGACGGCTCGCCCGGCCCCTCGCTCGCCTGCGCCGTCATCGTCAAGCGCGTCGACGCGCAGACGCGCGCCAAGACCGCGGTGAACGAGCTCCTGCGCGACTGAGCGCCCCAATGGACCCGCGCTCCGCAATCGACCTCGCCCAGGCGCTGATCCGCTGCCGCTCCGTCACGCCGGCGGAGGGCGGCGCCCTCGCGCTCCTCGCCGACCTGCTGCGCGAGGCGGGCTTCTCGGTGGAGCGCCCGGTCTTCTCCGCCCCCGGCACGCCGGACGTGGAGAACCTGTACGCCCGGCTCGGCACGCAGGCGCCCGTCCTCGTGCTGGCCGGCCATACCGACGTCGTGCCGCCGGGAGACGAGGGCCGCTGGACGCATCCGCCCTTCTCCGGCGAGATCGTGGACGGCGTGCTCTACGGGCGCGGCGCGGTGGACATGAAGGGCGGCATCGCCGCCATGCTCGCCGCGGCGCTCCGCTTCGCCGCCGAGAACCCGGGCTTCGCGGGCTCCATCGCCGTCCTGATCACCGGCGACGAGGAGGGGCCGGCGATCAACGGCACGGTGAAGCTGCTCGATTGGGCGAAGGTGCGCGGAGAGCGTTTCGACGCCTGCATCCTGGGCGAGCCGACCAACCCCGAGCGGCTCGGCGACATGATCAAGATCGGCCGGCGCGGCTCGCTCTCGGGCTCCGTCGTCGTCCACGGCAAGCAGGGCCACGTCGCCTATCCGCACCTCGCCGAGAACCCGATCGACGGCATGGTGCGCCTCCTCGCCGCGCTGAAGGCGACGCCCCTGGACCACGGGACCGAGCGCTTCGACGCCTCGAACCTCGAGATCACGACGCTCGACGTCGGCAACCCGGCGACGAACGTCGTTCCGGGCGAGGCGCGCGCCGCCTTCAACATCCGCTTCAACGACCTCTGGACGCCGCAGACCCTGGAAGCCGAGATCCGCGGCCGGCTGGAGGCCGCGGCGGGGAACGCCGTGCGCTGGGACGCGACCTTCGAGGAGACCAACGCGGTGGCCTTCCTCACCGAGCCGAACGCGTTCGTCGGCTTCGTGCAGGAGGCGATCGAGGCCGAGACCGGCCTGCGCCCCGCGCTCTCGACCACCGGCGGCACCTCGGACGCGCGCTTCATCAAGGACCATTGCCCGGTGATCGAGTTCGGCCTCGTCGGCCAGACCATGCACCAGATCGACGAGCGCGTGCCGGTGGCCGATCTCGAGCGGCTGTCGGGGATCTACGAGCGGGTGATGGGGCGGTTCTTCGGGGCTTGAGCTCGCCCCTTCGCGCGCGTTGCACTTGCGCCATCTATCGACTATGCATCGAGCGCCGACGGAGTGCGGGCCGGTGAGTGAGGGATCGACCAGCGACAAACTCGGCCGGGAAGAGCACGTCCTGCCGACGGCAAATCTCACGGCCGTCGAACTCGCTGAGGCTCACCGCCGGCTCGATGCGCTGCCCGACGATTGCTTCGATCACTTGAAGGATGGCCCGGACTGGCCGTCGGACCGCCCGGAGCTGCTCGGCCCCCGGGAAGACGAGCGGGGGTGCCCTTCCGCTCAGGTCGCATCCTCGCGGTAATCCACCCCGACGAAATACAGCCCCCACGGCGGGGCCAGCGCACCGCAGCGGGTGCGGTCGCGGGCCTCGAGCGCGGCGCGGACGTCGTCGACGCTCCAGCGGCCGATCCCGGCGAGCATGATCGTCCCCACCATCGAGCGGACCTGGTTGTGCAGGAACGAGCGCGAGGCGGCGTGGACCTGCACCTCGTCCCCATGGCGCTCGACCGCGAGCCGCTCGAGCGTTTTCATCGGGCTCTTGGCCTGGCACTGGCTCGCTCGGAAGGTGGTGAAGTCGTAATGGCCGACGAGCGTGTCCGCCGCCTCCTGCATGCGCGCGACGTCGATCGGCTGGCGCACGTGCCAGACGCGGGTGCGGTCGAAGGTCGGCGGGGCCATGCGGTTGAGGATGCGGTAGGTGTAGTGCCGCTTAACCGCCGAGAGGCGGGCGTGGAAGGCCTCGGAGACGGCGGTCGCCGAGACCACGACGACGAGATCGTCGCGCATGTGGGCGTTGGTCGCGTCGCGGATCGTGTCGGTGCGGAACTCCCGCTCGAGGTCGACATGCACGACCTGATGGGTCGCGTGGACACCCGCGTCCGTGCGCCCGGCGCAGTGCAGCCGCACGGGATGCCCGCAGAAGGCCTCGATGGCGCGCTCGACCACCGCCTGGATCGAGGCGGCGTTCTCCTGGTACTGCCAGCCCGAATAGGGCGTGCCGTCGTATTCGACGACGAGCTTGTAGCGGGGCATCGCGTCAGGCGGCGAGGACCGCGCCGGGCGCGAGCCGCGCCCCGCGCAGCCACTCGGCGGCTTTCATGGCGGCCTTGCCCTGGCGCTGGACGGTGAGGAGCCGCACCGCGCCCTCGGCGCAGGCGACGACGCCGTCGGCGGTGAGCAGCGTGCCGAGCGCGCCGTCGCCGTCCGCGATCTCCGTCTCCAGCACCTTGATGCGCTCCGGCCCGCGGCCGAGATCGGCCATGAAGAACGCGCCTGGGAAGGGCGAGAGGCCGCGCACCTGGTCGTGGACGCGCGTCGCCGGCAGCGTCCACGCCATCTCGGCGTCGCCGTTGGTGATCTTGGCGGCGTAAGTGACGCCTGCGTCGGGCTGGGGCGTGAAGGCGAGCGAGCCGCGGGAGAGGGCGGCGAGCGCCCGCGCCATCAGGTCGGCGCCGAGCGCGGCGAGCCGGTCGTGCACCGCGCCGGCGGTCTCGTTGGGGCCGATCGGCGTCTTCTCGACCATGGCGACGGGGCCGGTGTCGAGCCCTTCCTCCATGCGCATCACCGCGACGCCGGTCTCCGGATCGCCGGCCATGATCGCGCGCTGGATCGGCGCCGCGCCGCGCCAGCGCGGCAGCAGCGAGGCGTGCAGGTTCAGGCAGCCCATGTCCGGCGCCTCCAGGATCGGCCGCGGCAGGATCATGCCGTAGGCGACCGCCACCGCGACGTCCGCCCCGTGCGAACGGAAGATCTCGGCCGCCTCCTCGCTGCGCAGCGTCTTCGGCGTGAAGACCGGGATGCCGAAGCCGTCGGCCATCTTGTGGACGGGGGAGGGGCGCTCGGCCATGCCGCGGCCCGCGGGGGCCGGCGCGCGGGTATAGGCCGCGACGACCTCGTGGCCCTGGCCGACGATCTCGGCGAGGGTGGGCACCGCGAAGTCGGGCGTGCCCATGAAGACGACGCGCAGGCTCATCGCGTCACGCCGTCTCGATGTCGCGCTTGGCCGCCTTGGCGAACTTCTTCACCACGCGGTCGCGCTTGAGCTTCGAGAGGTAGTCGATGAACAGCTTGCCGTCGAGGTGGTCGATCTCGTGCTGGATGCAGGTGGCGAGGAGCCCGTCCGCCTCGCGCTCGACGAGCTCGCCCTCGAGATTGGTCCAGCGCACGCGAATGCGGGCCGGGCGCTCGACCTCCTCCGTGTAGTCCGGGATCGAGAGGCAGCCCTCCTCGTAGAGACTGCGCTCGTCGCTGGTCCAGAGGATCTCGGGATTGACCAGCACCTGCGGATCGGCCTCGATCTTCGGCTCCTCCTCACCGTCCTCGGAGAGCACGGTCTCGCCTTCGATCTCGCGGCCGAGATCGATGACGACGAGGCGCTTGGGGACGCCGATCTGGATCGCCGCGAGCCCGATGCCGCGCGCGGCGTACATCGCGTCGAGCATGTCCTCGGCGAGCGCCTTCGTCTCGGCGTCGATGCGCGCCACGGGCGTGGAGACGAGGCGCAGGCGGGGGTCGGGCAGCTTGACGATCTTGCTCACGGCGGCGGGCTCGGGACGCTTCGGGCTTCGGGAAATCTCGATGGGACATAAGCGCCGGGCCGCCCCGGGTCAACGCCGCGCGGCCACGCTCACGCCCGGCGCAGCTTGTCCCAGCGCTTGACCGCGCGCTCGCGACGCACGCGGCTGAGCCGGCGCAGCCAGAAGATCCCGTCGCACTGGTCGATCTCGTGCTGCAGGCAGGCGGCGCGGAAGCCCTCCGCCGCCTCCTCACGGGCGACGCCGTCGAGGTCGGCGAAGGCCACCCGCACGCGCGCCGGCCGTTCCACCTCCTCGGTCACGCCCGGCGTCGAGACCGAGCCCTCGGTGAAGCGCGCGGTCTCGGCGGAGGACCAGGTGACGCGCGGGTCGCAATAGATCGTCGGCGCGGGATCGCCCGGCAACTCGATCACCACGATCCGCCGCAGCGCCCCGACATGCGGCCCGGTGATGCCGACGCCGGGCGCCGCGCGCATCGTCTCGAGGAGATCGTCGGCGAGGCGCCGCGTCGCCTCGTCCGGGGCGCCGACGGCCTCCGCAGGCGTCGAGAGCAGCGGGTCGGGCCAGCGGAGGATGGGGCGAACGGCCACGGGTCAGGCCTCGGCGGAGGCGCGCTCGAGCAGGCTGTCGATGGCGGCCTGCGCGGCCTCGACGTCGGCCTCCTCGGGCAGCTCGACCCCGCCGGAATTCAGGAACGCGCTCGCCTGCGCGATCAGGCGGCGAAGCGCCGGGCCGGTCACCTCGGCGACGGTCGCGGCCTCCTGCGGCCCGCAGGGCGGGCGCAGCGCGCGGATCGCGGTCGTGGCGAGGCGGTCCATGGCGGCGACGAGCGCCTCGAAGGCGACGCGGCGTTCCGCCGCAAGCGCGTCGTAGGCCGCGCGCGCCGCGGGGGCGCGGCGCAGCTGCGAGGCGGCGAAATAGGCGGGATAGTCGATCGGGCGCCAATCGGCGAGATCGGCTGCGGCGTCGGGATCGCCGGCCGCGAGCTCGATGAGCATCAGCACTTCGCTGAAATGGTTGAGGTAATCGTTCGACAGCCCGCCCGCGGCCGGCTCCGCGCCGGCGCCGGCAGGCGTCGTCGCCTCGATCTCGTCGCTCGAGCCTCGCATGCGCGTCGTGCGGTCGCCCCTCCGATTCTCGTGCGCATGGTGGCGGCGAGGCGCGAAAAAAGCGTTACTTACGGAGCGCGCCGCGCCGGCGGCGCGCGAGAGGTGGGATGGTGTCATGTGCGGCCGCTTCGTGATCACGCTCAGCCCCGAGGTCTTCCGCGAGGCGTTCGGCTACGAGGACCAGCCGAACTTCCCGCCCCGCTACAACGTCGCGCCCACCCAGCCGGTGCCGATCGTCGTGCGCGAGCAAGGCCGGCCCCGCTTCAAGCTGGTGCGCTGGGGCTTCCTGCCCTCGTGGGTGAAGGACCCGAAGGACTTCCCCCTCGTGATCAACGCCCGCGCCGAGACCCTGCTCGAGAAGCCCACCTTCAAGGCCGCGACGAAGCGCCGGCGCTGCGTCTTCCTCGCCGACGGCTTCTACGAGTGGCGGCGCGAGGGCCGGGTCAAGGCGCCGTACTTCGTGCGCATGGCGTCGGGCGGGCCGATGCCGATGGCGGGGCTGTGGGAGACCTACAGCGACCCCGTCGGCGGCGAGATCGACACCGCCGCCATCGTCACCACCGACGCCAACGGCACGGTCGCGGCGATCCATCACCGCATGCCCGTGATCCTCGGCCGCGAGGGCGTCGCCCGCTGGCTCGACGTCGAGGGTGTCTCGGACGTTGAGGCGCGCGAGCTGACGAAGCCCTGCCCGGACGCGTGGCTCGACATGGTCCCGGTCTCGCCGCGGGTGAACAAGGTCGCCAACGACGATCCGGAGAACATCGCGCCTCTGCGCGAGGAGGCGCCCGCACCGGAGACGCCGCGCAAGACCGCGCGCGGGAGCGCGACGCGCTCCTCCGACGAGGACGGGCAGGGCTCGCTGCTCTGAGGCTGTCAGCGCCGCCCAAGGACCGTTCCGCCGCCCTCGCGCGTTCAACCTGCCCGACGGAACGTGCGAAAGGCAGGTCGATGGCGCTCGAGGAGCTGATCTATTCCGGCGAGATCCCGCTCTGGGACGTGGTGGGGCGCCTGCTCGCGGCCGCGATCGGCGGCATGCTGCTCGGTCTCGACCGGGAGCTGCGCGGGCGGGCGACCGGGCTGCGCACCCACGGCATGGTCAGCCTCTCCTCGTGCGTGATCACGATCTCGGCCTTTCTCGTCTACGAGCAGGCCATCGCGACCGGCGATCAGGTGACGGTCGATCCGCTGCGCGCGATCCAGGGCCTCGCCCAGGCGATCGGCTTCATCGCGGCGGGCGCGATCTTCGTGGCCAAGGGGGACGTGCGCAACCTCACCTCGGCGGCGAATCTCTGGCTCGCCGCGGCCTTCGGCATCGCGCTCGGCGCGGGTCAGTACACGCTCGCCGCGGTGGCCGTCGTCTTCGGCATGATCATGATGTCGGTCGTGCGGGTCATCGAGCTGAAGCTGCACCTGAAGAAGCCGCGCGAGGACCGCGACTGAGGCCGAGCCTCACTCGCACAGGCGGTAATCGTTCGTGCGCTCGCGCTGGTCGAAATGCAGATGGTCGTCGTGGTAGGCGTCCGAGCCGGGGCCGAGCACCGTGCGGAAATGGGCGCAGGCCTCCGCGCGGATCTCGCGCTGGAAGCGCGCCTCCGGCGTCTCGCGCCCGTCCCGCGGCTCCACCGGCACGGCCGTGCGCGCGACGAAATCGACGCCCGTGATATCGACCGCGTTGGCGAAGGCGTGCTCGGAGAGCCGCGCGCCCTCCTGGCGATTGCGCCCGCGGCAGACATAGGCGCCGGCCGTGAAGACGGTCGCGATCTCGGCGTCGAGATGCGCGTCGGCGGCGGGGATGACGGATTCGTCGAGCCAGCCGGCGAGGGCGCGCGCCACGGGGCAGCGCACGGTGATCGCCGGCTCGAGCGCGACGTCGCCGATCGCGGTGACCCGCAGCGGGAAGGCCGCCCCGCAATCGCCTTCGCCGTCGATCGCCTCGCGCGCCTCGTATGCGACGTCGAGCCGGTCGAGGTCGGCGAGGCAGGCGCGGTGGGCCTCGCGCTCGGCCTGCGTCACCTCGAGCGGGGCCCGCTCCTCGTCGGGAAGGACCGCTTCCGGCTCGTCCGGGGCGGGGCGCGGTGGCGGGCCGGGCGTGGTCTCGGTGCGCGCGTCGAGCGCCGGGCTCTCGATCTCCTCCAGCCCCTCGGGATCGTCCGGGAAGACCGGGCGCGTCATCGGGATCGGCGGGTCCATCTCGATGTGGGACAGGCCCGGCGGGCGCTCCGGCGGCCGGGGCGGGGCCTCCTGCTGCGCGAGCGCCGGGACGCCCGCCAAGGCGGCGAGGGCGGCGAGGGGGAGGGCGCCGCGCATCCGCGTCACTCCACGAAGGCCACGGTGATGCCCTTGTCGACCAGCTCCGCCAGCTCCTCCACGTCCCAATTGGTCAGCCGCACGCAGCCGTGGCTGTAGGTCTTGTCGATGAGGGCCGGCTCGGGCGTGCCGTGAATGCCGTAGGTCGGCTCGCTGAGGTCGATCCAGACCGAGCCGACCGGGTTGTTCGGTCCAGGCGGGATCTCGAGCTGCTTCTCGTTACCGCCCTGCTGGAAGTTCACGTCCGGCCGATAGTAATAGACCGGGTCCGGCGCGATCGCGACGACCTCGTGCGTGCCGGAGGGGGAGGGCGTCTCCTCGCTGCCTATCGTCGCCGGATAATGGACGAGCAGCGCGCCGTCGGCGTCCAGCGCCCGCACGGCGCCGATGGAGCGGTCGACCTCGATGCGGGCGATCTCGGCGCTCGCGATCGGGTCGCCGGTCTGCGCGACCACGATCTCGGTCCCGGCCGCGCCGAAATCGACGTCGGGATTGAGGGCGGCGAGGAGCTCCTGGTCCATGTGGAAGGTCTCGGCGAGGAGCTCCATCGGCCCGTGATAGGCGAGGCGCTCCATCTCGGCGAGCTCGGCGTAGTCTTCGGGAATCGCGTCGACGAAGGGGCCGTCGACGTCGTCCTCGGTGATCGTGTAGGCGCCGAGCACCGGCGCGGGGTCGCCCTCGGTCAGCGCCCGGAACACCTCCGGATCGAGCTCGCCGTCGACGGGAAAGCCCTCGATCTCCTCGTAGGCCGCCAGCGCCTTGCGGACGTTCTCGCCGAGATAGCCGTCGATCACCCCCGGCGAGACGCCGGCGCGATCGAGCAGCGTCTGCATCCGGATCACGAGCGCGCTCTGCCCGTCCTGCCAGCCCCCGCCCTCGCCGAGCGCGGCGCCGTTCACGGCGTCGGGCGTGAAGGCCGGCTCGGCGGCGAGGGTCGGACCGGCGAGGGTGCCGGCGGCGAGCAGAAAGGCGAGACGGCGCATCGCGGACGCTCCTGGCTGTGCTTGCGGACCCGACGCCAACGTCCGCCGGACCGAATGGCTCCGCGGGATGACCGGCGAATCGCCGATCGTGAGAAGGGCGTTTCGCTACGCGCGCGACGTGTGCTAGAGGGCTGACGCGTGCGCGCGACGGCCCCGTGGCGAAATCGGTAGACGCACCGAACTTAAAATTCGGAGCCCGCAGGGCGTGCCGGTTCGAGTCCGGCCGGGGCCACCACCGCTGTCGCCGCGGCGCGATCCTCACAGCATTTCGCTACGAAATTTTTCGCGACCGCCGCGACGATCCTCTGTCCTTTCGACTTTCTGCTGGGGCCCATGAAGTAAGAACGTATCAAGTTGCATAAAAAACGACGAATTGGCTTTACTCGATTTGTCCGGTACGGTCTTCGCAGGAGGTAAGGCCTGTGGCTTGTTCGGTTCCATTTGGGAACGACCGGAGGGCTACCTTGACAATCGTTAATACGGAGGCGTTTCGATATGGCGAAGACGTGCGAAGGCCGTTTAAGATTGAGAAAACCATTCACCCTGCATTATGGCTTCGGTCGGGTGGCGATGGGGGCGTCCGACGGCGCGCGACGGCGAGTCCGTGCCCGTCTTCACGGGAGATCCCTCAGGGTGCGCCATAACTTAAACACTCTTCACCCCATCTTCGATGGATACGCTTCTCTGGTTGCCGCGCCCGCGCGGTGGATCGGGGCGTCCGCGGCGCCGGCGACGTCGCGTCGGACGGTCGGTCAACGCTCGTAAGGATGTCAGTGATGCAGGGTCGTCCTCCCGCCCCCGAGACGCCGGCCAAGCCGGCCAAGGAGCGCACGCTCCCCATCGACAAGGACGCCTTCGCGCAGCGCCTCTGGCAGGCGATCAAGCGCAGCGGGCTGACCTACAAGGAGACCGCCCGGCGGGCGCAGGAGCACCTTCCGCCGGGCATGCGCATCAGCGACGTGAGCGTCTGGTCCTACGCCAAGGGGCGCAGCCTCCCGCGCCGGATGACGCACGTCGAAGCGCTGGGCCGGGTTCTGGGCGTGGACACGCAGGAGTTGCTCGGCACGAGCGAGCTGACGGCTCCCGCGGCCGGCGCCGAGGAGAGCTTCACCGGCGTCCATGTCGACGATCTCGGCAACGGGCGCGCCATGCTGCGCATCGCCATGCCCGCGCCCTGGCCCGTCGCGCTGGAGGTCCTTCAGTTGCTGAAGGGGCACGAGCACGACAACGGCTCGGAAGACGAGAGCGCGAGCGGCGATCCCGTAGAGATGGACGCTGCGGAAAGTGGGAACGAGTCTAACTGACTTTATCGACCTGCGCACAAATTCGACGCAATGGTGGGGGAACGTTCGGCGGAGAATCGCCGGACGTTCCAGGCGGTGCCAACCAACGAAAAGCGGGCGGAGAACGCCCCTGCGCGGCAGCGGGGGCTCCTTCGGATCCGAGAACGAGCCAGCGTCGAGACATCCTGATGAAGCAGCAACGTCGATTCGCCATCGCGCCGTCCTTCGTGCGCCTGATCCGCCGTGAGCGCCCGGGCGTGCGCATCGTCGAGGGTCATTTTCCGGATCAGCCCGACCGGCGCTCGCACGTGCGACTGGAGGGCGAGCGTTGCGAGCTCGTGCTCGAGACGCTCTCCGACGGCGGGGTCACCGGCGAGGAGCGCGCCGAGGTCTCCCGCGCCCAGGGCGAGGTGCTGCTCGACGTCTGCGAGGGCAAGGTCTCCTACGAGCGCATCCGGCTGGACGCGGGGGAGGGGCCGATCATGGTGGTGGACCGCTATCTCGCACCCACCACCGCCGCCGTGGTGCGGATCGTCTTCGACGGACCGGACGAGGCCAAGGCCTTCAAGGCGCCGGCCTGGTGCGGGCCGGAGCTCGCGCCCGACGACGTGATCGAGCCGCGTGCGCTCGCGCTCGGCGCACGGCCGAAGACCTTCGAAGGGCCGATCGCGGATCTCGCGCTCGAATCGCTGCTCGACCTCCTCGACAGCCGCGCGCCGCGCTATGCCGGCCGGGGGCGAGACGACGCCGTCCTGAGCGCCCTCAAGCGGCTCGCGCGCACGGAGACGGCGGCCCCCCAGCAGGCGACCGCCGCGCCCCAGCCCGCGAACGGCGTCGCGCAGCCGGTGCCGAAGCCGGCCGCCGCGAAGTCCGCGGCCGCGCAAGCGCCCGCGCCTGCGGCGCAAGCTCCCGCGGGCGCCGCCCAGGCTCCCGACGAGGCCCTGTTCGAGCCGATGGAGCCGACGCGGCCGGCCAAGCCCGGCAACGGCTCCGCCGACCGCGCGTCCTGACCCCCCGCCTTTACCGCTTGCCTCCCTCGCCGCGCCGCGCCATCTGTTGCGGCGAGAGCGAGGGGGCCGCATGATCGCGTCGACCGCATCACCGTCTCGGGCGCCGCGCTCGGCCGCGAGCCGTGCGCGCCCGCCGTTCATCCCGTCCGGAGAGGCCTGAATGTCCCGCTTCCAGAAGCCCGCCGCGGCGGCGCCGGTCGCGCCCGTGCGCCCGCACGTCGTCTCCGCTCACGGCCGCGAGGTCCGCGACGACTATTCCTGGATCAAGGCCGGGAACTGGCGTGAGGTGCTCGACGATCCGGGCGCGCTGCCGGCGGACGTCCGAGCCTACATCGAGGCCGAGAACGCCCATGGCGAGGCGGTGATGGCGGGCACGACGGACCTGCGCCGGGGGCTCGTCGAGGAGATGCGCGGGCGCATGAAGGAGGACGACAGCTCCGTCCCCGAGCCGGACGGGCCGTTCGCCTACTTCACCCGCTACCGCGAGGGCGGGGAGCATCCCCTCGTGTGCCGCATCCCGCGCGACGGGGGCGAGGAGGCGATCCTGCTCGACGGCGACGCGCTGTCCGAGGGGCACGGCTACTTCGCCTTCGGCGACATCGCGCATACCCGCGATCACGCCCGGCTCGCCTGGTGCTGCGACACGGAGGGGTCCGAGAGCTACGTCGTTCGCATCCGCGAGCTCACCTCGGGCGTCGAGCTGGAGGACCGGCTCGAGCACGTCGCCGGGGGGCTCGTCTGGTCCGCCGACGGCAGGGCGCTCTATTACGTCGAGCGTGACGAGAACCACCGTCCGGCCCGGGTGCGGCGCCATCTCCTCGGCACGCCGCAAGAGGCGGACGTCCTCGTCTACGCCGAGCAGGATCCGGGCTGGTTCGTCAATCTCGCCGAGACGCGCTCGCGCGATTTCGGCGTGATCGGGCTCGGCGACCACGAGACCTCCGAGGCCTGGCTCCTCGACCTGAACGATCCCGAGGCGACGCCGCGTCTCGTCGCCAAGCGCGAGAATCAGGTGCGCTACGACGTCGAGCAGCGGGGCGATGCGCTGATCATCCTCACCAACGCCGACGGGGCGGAGGACTTCAAGCTCGTCACCGCGCCGCTGTCCGAGCCGTCGCGCGCCAACTGGCGCGATCTCGTGCCCTACCGTCCCGGCGTGATGATCCTCTCGCACGCCGCCTTCGCCGGCCATCTCGCCCGGCTGGAGCGCGAGGACGCCCATCCGCGCATCGTCCTCCTCGACCTCGCCACCGGCGAGGAGCACGCCATCCGCTTCGAGGAGGAGGCCTTCTCGCTGGCCATGCGCGCCGGCGCCGAATACGACACGACGCGGCTGCGCTTCGTCTATTCCTCGCTGACGACGCCCGGCGAGACCTACGACTACGACATGGCGAGCCGCGAGCGGACCCTGCGCAAGCGCCAGGAGGTGCCGAGCGGCCACGACCCGGCCGCCTACGTCACCCGCCGGCTGTTCGCCACCGCGCCCGACGGCGACCGCGTGCCGATCTCGCTCCTCGCCCGCAAGGACACGCCGCGCGACGGCTCGGCGCCGGCGCTGCTCTACGGCTACGGCTCCTACGGCATCGCCATGCCGGCCTCGTTCCGCACAAATATTCTCTCGCTGGTCGATCGCGGCTTCGTCTTCGCCATCGCCCATATCCGCGGCGGCACGGAGAAGGGCTGGGCCTGGTACACGGGCGGCAAGCGGGAGAAGAAGGTCAACACCTTCCAGGACTTCGTCGCCTGCGCGGAGACCTTGATCGAAGAGGATTATACGAGAAGCGGGCGGATCGTGGCGCATGGCGGCAGCGCCGGAGGCATGCTGATGGGCGCCGTCGCCAACATGGCGCCGGACCTCTTCGCCGGCATCGTCGCCGAGGTGCCCTTCGTCGACGTGCTCAACACCATGCTCGACGCCGACCTGCCGCTCACCCCGCCGGAATGGCCCGAATGGGGCAACCCGATCGAGAGCGCCGAGGCCTTCGACGTCATCCTGAGCTACTCGCCCTACGACAACGTCCAGCCGCAGGCCTATCCCGCGATCCTCGCCATGGGCGGCCTCACCGACCCGCGGGTGACCTATTGGGAGCCGACGAAATGGGTGGCGCGCCTGCGCGCCACGATGACCGGCGGCGGCCCCGTGGTGCTGCACATGAACATGGGCGCGGGCCACGGCGGCGCGTCGGGGCGCTTCAAGCATCTGGAGGAGGTCGCGCTCGGCTACGCCTTCGCGCTCGCCGCGGTGGCGGAGCGGGGGTGACGAGCAGGCACTGCGCTGTGATCAGCCGTCATCCCGGACGGCGAAGCCGATCCGGGACCTAGAACCGCCGAGGTTTCCCGAGCGGCGTTCACGCCGCGTCCCGCCGTCCGTGAGGCCGCCCTCACGGGCGCGGGACGCGCGCGCTCCCGCGCCCGCTGAGGGACACGTCGGAGGATCTGGGTCCCGGACTTGCTTCGCAATCCGGGATGACAGCGCCAGAGCCTCGAAAGGTCACGCCACCTCGACGATGCCGATGATCCCCGCCAGGAGATCGTGCAGCCGGTCGCGGTATCCCGTGCGGGCGGAGGGGCGGCTCTCGTCGGAGGTCACGGCCACGACGAGGGCGAGGTCCGGCACGACGTAGAGCATCTGCCCGCCGTAGCCCCAGGCGTAGCGCACGTCCCGCCCGCCGATCTCGCGGGCGAACCAGGAATAGCCGTAGCCGTCCCCGGTCCAGCGCGAGCGCGTGCGCGGGCGCCAGCTCGCCTCGATCCAGTCCTCCGGGATCACCTGCGTCCCGTCGGGCGCG
Organism: Salinarimonas sp.; assembly: GCF_040111675.1. Classification (NCBI taxonomy): domain Bacteria; kingdom Pseudomonadati; phylum Pseudomonadota; class Alphaproteobacteria; order Hyphomicrobiales; family Salinarimonadaceae; genus Salinarimonas; species Salinarimonas sp. The sequence goes on from NZ_CP157794.1 coordinate 1,981,909, forward strand.
CGCCCGCCGGCGGCACAGGTCTCGCCGAAGGCGAGGAGGGAGCGCGGGGTCACGGCCATCTGGTTGCCGCCCAGATGCACGCCCTCGGGGCTCCTCTCCCAGTCCGCGATGCGAAAGCCCGGAATCGCGCCGAGCCAGTCGTTGGCGAGCGCGAGCGTCGAGAGGCCGGTCTCGCGAGCGAGGATCGCCGAGAGGAGGTGGGTCGAGCCGGTGGAGTAGAGCATGCGCCCGCCGGGCTCGTCGACGAAGGGACGCGCGAGCGCGTCGCGAGTCCAGTCGCGGCTCGCGACCCACGAGCCGTAGTTCGCCCCAGACGTCCGCTCGAGCCCCGCGCGCATGGTGAGCAGATCGCCGATCGTGATGCGATAGAGCCGCGGGTCGGGGTCGGCGGGGAGCTTATCGCGCAAGAGTGGCGCGATCGGCTGGTCGACGCCCGCGATGAACCCCTTCTCGATGGCGATCCCGACGAGCGCCGTGACGATCGCCTTCGAGGCGGACTTGATGTTCGTCGGCCGATCCGGGGAGGCGCCGCCATAGCCGCGCTCAGCCAGGAGCGCGCGGTCTCGGGAGACGAGGACGGTCTCGAGCGCATCGAGCGAAGCGGCCTCGTCGAGCAGGGCGCCCATCGTATCGGGTGCGGCTTCGTCCTGGGCCCGTGCGGGCGCGAGCGCCGCGGCGGCGGCGAGGGCGAGGACGGCGCGGCGGGTGAGGGCATGGGGCATGGGAGAGAAGCTGGGGACGGGGAGGGCGCTCGCCAAGGCGTCGCGGCGCGCTTGCGCATCGCGCAGGGTCGATTATGACGACCTCTCATCGCATCGAGGAACCGCCCCATGAAGCCCGAGGACGTCGCCGCCTGCTGGGAAGGCAACGCCGAGACCTGGACGCGGCTCGTCCGCGCCGGCCACGACCGCTACCGCGACGCGCTCAATACGCCGGCCTTCCTGGCGATGCTCCCCCCGGTCGCCGGCCTTCCCGGGCTCGACCTCGGCTGCGGGGAGGGCGCCAACACCCGAGCCCTGGCGCGGCTCGGTGCGCGCATGACCGGCATCGACGTCGCGCCGACCTTCGTGCGCCACGCGCTCGAGGCGGAGGCGGCCGAGCCGCTGGGGATCGCCTACCGCATCGCGGACGCCGCCGCGCTGCCCTTCGCCGATGGAAGCTTTTCCTTCGCCACCGCCTTCATGTCCCTGATGGACATGCCGAATCAGCCGACCGCCCTCGCGGAGGCCCACCGGGTCCTGGCGCCCGGCGGGTTCCTCCAGTTCTCGATCCTGCACCCCTGCTTCGTCCCCCCGCGCCACCGCAACGTCCGCGACGCGGAGGGCCGGGTGGTCGCGCTCGAGATCGGCGGCTATTTCGAGGAGCTGGACGGCGAGATCGAGACCTGGATCTTCTCCACCGTCCCGCCGGAGGAGCGCGCGACGACGCCGCCCTTCCGCACGCCCCGCTACCACCGCACGCTTTCGCGCTGGGTCGAGATGGTCGTCGCGGCCGGCTTCCTGGTCGAGGCCATGGCCGAGCCCCGCGCCACCGAGGAGGAGGCCGCCGCCGAGCCCGTCGTGGCGGACACCCGCAACGCGCCGATCTTCCTGCAGGTGCGGTGCCGGAAGGCGGGGTGAGGCCTACTCCGCCGCCTCCCGCACCCCCACGTCCGGCGCCCGCGGCCTCTGCCGCGTCTCCCATTCCGCGTCCTCGTGCCAGTCCGCGTTCGACGGCGGCAGGGGCTCGCGGCCGCGGATCATGTCCGCCGCCTTCTCGGCGAGCATGATGGTGGGGGCGTTGAGGTTGCCCGAGACGATCGAGGGCATGATCGCCGAATCGACCACCCGCAGCCCCGCGATCCCGTGCACCCGGCAGGCCCCGTCGACCACGGCCATCGGGTCGGAGCCCATCTTGCAGCCTCCGGACGGGTGGTAGGCGCTCTCGCAATTCGCCGCGACCCAGGCGTCGATCTGCGCGTCCGTGCGCACGTCGGGACCCGGCGCGAGCTCCGCGCCGCGGAAGCGGTCGAAGGCCGGCTGCCCGAAGATCTCGCGGGTGAGCCGCACGGCGGCGCGCATCTCCTCCCAATCCTCGGGGTGGGACATGTAGCGCGGATCGATGATCGGATGCGCCGCCGGGTCGGCGCTCGCGAGCCGCATCTTGCCCCGGCTCTTCGAGCGCATCGGCCCGACATGGGCCTGGTAACCGTGCCGGTCGGAGGGGTTGCGGCCGTCGTAGCGCACCGCCATCGGCAGGAAGTGGTATTGCAGGTCGGGATGGCGCACGCCCGCGCGCGAGCGGATGAAGCCGCCCGTCTCGAAATGGTTGGTGGCCCCGAGCCCGGTCTTCCTCAGGTACCATTCGAGCCCGATCCTCACCTTCGCGACCGGGTTGAGCGCCGAATAGAGGGTGATCGGCTCGCGGCTCTCCTGCTGGACGTAGATCTCCAAGTGGTCCTGCAGGTTCTCGCCCACGCCCGGCAGGTCGTGGCGCGGCGTCACGCCCGCCGCCTTCAGCTCGTCCGCGTTGCCGATCCCGGACAGCATCAGCAGCTGCGGCGAGCCGATGGCGCCGGCGCACAGGATCACCTCCCGCTCGGCGAAGAGCCGCTCCATCCCGTCGGTCGCGTCCGCGACGACGACGCCGCGCGCGCGGCTCCCCTCCAGGATGATCTCCAGCGTCGAGACGCCGGTGCGCACGGTGAGGTTCGGCCGGCCCATCGCCGGGCGCAGGTAGCCCTGCGCGGTGGACCAGCGCCGGCCCTCGTGGACCGTCATGTCCATCGTGCCGACGCCTTCCTGCTGGTAGCCGTTCTGGTCCTCGGTGCGGTCGTAGCCCGCCTGCACCCCCGCCTCGACCCAAGCCCGGTAGAGGGGGTTCTGCGCGACGCCGGTCGAGACCTTCAACGGCCCCTCGCCGCCGTGATAGGCGTCCGGCCCCGTCCCGCGCGCCTCCGCCTTGCGGAAGTAGGGCAGCACGTTGGCGTAGGACCAGTGCGCCAGCGCCGGGTCCTCGGCCCAGCGCTCGTAGTCGAGCGCGTGGCCGCGGACATAGGCCATGCCGTTGATCGAGGACGAGCCGCCGAGCACCTTGCCGCGCGGCCAGTGCATGCGCCGCCCGGCCAGCGTCGGCTGCGGCTCGGTCCAGTAGTCCCAATTGTAGGTCTTGCCCTGCATGGGGTAGGACAGCGCGCTCGGCATGTGGATGCGCCAGTCCCACCAATGGTCCTTCGGCCCGGCCTCGAGCAGCAGCACCGTGACGTCCGGGTCCTCGGAGAGCCGATTCGCCAGCACGCACCCGGCGGAGCCGGCGCCGACGATGATGTAGTCGTGGGATTTGGTCATGATGTCTGCTTCCACATTCATCTCGAGGCTTCGCGAAGGACGCCACCCTGTCATCCCCGGCCGGAGCGGGCGCAGCCCGCGGAGGGGAAGGGGACCCAGCGCGACTCGATCGCCGCGAAGCGGCGGCTATCGGCGGCGACCAGCCGCCTGGACGGCGGCTATGGAGCGCCTTCGGCGCAGAGTTCTTGCGCTGGGTCCCCTTCCCCTGCGCTCGCTTCGCTCGCTCCGGCCGGGGATGACGGCGTGCGGCCTTCCGCTCTCAATACGGCGCGTCCACGTCGCCCAGCGCGACGTAGACGCTCTTCTCCTGGGTGTAGTGCTGAATCGCGGCGTGGCCGTTCTCGCGGCCGAGCCCCGATTGCTTGACGCCGCCGAAGGGCATCTCGATCGGCGTGAGGTTGTAGGCGTTGATCCACACGGTCCCCGCCTCGAGGGCCGCGGCGACGCGATGGGCGCGGGTGAGGTCGTTGGTGAAGACGCCCGCCGCGAGGCCGTAGGGCGTCGCGTTGGCGCGGGCCACCACCTCCTCCTCGTCGTCGAAGGGAAGCACCGTCATCACCGGGCCGAAGATCTCCTCGCGCACCACGTCCATCTCGTCGGTGCACTCGGCGAAGATCGTCGGAGCGACGTAGAAGCCCTTGTCGAGCCCGTTCGCGGTGACCTGGTCGCCGCCGGTCAGCAGGCGCGCGCCGGCGGCCTTGCCGCGCTCGATGGCGGCCAGCACCTTGCCCATGTGCTCGTGCGAGATCAGAGGTCCGACATGGGTCGCGGGATCCTTCGGATCGCCGATCACCATCCGCTCGGTGCGTGCGACGAGCTTGTCGAGAAAGGCGTCCATCACGCGGCGGTGCACGAAGACGCGGGTGCCGTTCGAGCAGATCTCGCCTTGCGAATAGAAGTTGCCCAGCAGCGCCCCGCCGACCGCGTTGTCGAGCGTCGCGTCGTCGAAGACGACGAGGGGCGACTTGCCGCCGAGCTCCATGGTGACGTGCTTCAGGGTCGAGGCCGCGTCCGCCATCACCGCCTTGCCGGTGCCGACCTCGCCGGTGAGCGAGACCTTGGCGATGCCCGGGTGGCGCGTGAGGAGCCGCCCCGTATCGGCGAAGCCCTGGACGACGTTGAACACGCCCGCCGGCAACCCGGCCTCGGCGTAGATCTCGGCGAGCGCCATGGCGGTGAGCGGGGTCAGCTCGGCCGGCTTGAAGATCATCGCGTTGCCGCAGGCCAGCGCCGGCGCCGACTTCCAGCAGGCGATCTGGATCGGATAGTTCCAGGCGCCGATGCCGGCGCAGACGCCCAGCGGCTCGCGGCGCGTATAGGCGAAGGCCTCCGGGCCGAGCGGGATGTGCTGCCCCGTGAGCGTCGGCGCCATGCCGGCGTAGTATTCCAGGCAATCCGCGCCCGAGATCACGTCGACCACGGAGGTCTCGGAGATCGGCCGGCCGGTGTCCTGCGTCTCCAGCCTGGCGAGCGCGTCGTTGCGCTCGCGCAGCAGGGCGGCGGCGCGCATCAGGATGCGCCCGCGCTCGACGCCGGTCATGCGCGACCAGACGCGAAAGCCCTCGCGCGCGGCCGCGACCGCGGCCTCGATGTCCGCCGCGCCGGCGACGTCGACGGTGGCGAGGACGCTGCCGTCGGCGGGATCGCGGGTCTCGAAACGCTCGCCGGAGGTCGCGGGGCGGCGTTCGCCGCCGATGAACAGGGGGAGGTGGGGGGTCACGCCGTCTTCCTCTTCTTGGCTGTCGCGGCTCGGTTTTCGCTCGCTCGCGCTACGGCGACGCCGCGGGCGGCGAGATGGAGGTCGATCGTCTCGTCGATCAGCGCGCGCGCCGCGCGCGTGTCGAGCCCGCCGCCGTCGAGTCCGGCCCGGACCCAGACGCCGTCGACGAGGCTGCCGATCACCTCGGCCAGATGGTCGGTCTCTCCGGGCGCGATCCCCATCCGCGCGAACTCGCGCCTCAGGTTCGAGTGCAGCCGGCGGCGGTAGATGCGCTGCAGCCGGCCGAGCTCGGGCACGTGGGGAACCTGGCCCCAGAAGGCGAGCCAGGCGGAAACCGTCTCGGGCACGCACTGGCTCTCGTCGAAATTGCCGGCGACGATGGCGGAAAGGCGCGCCCGCGGCGCGTCGCTCGCCTCCCGCAGGCGCTGCGCGACCAGGCTCTGCAGCTCGGTGAGCATCGAGCGCATGGTCGCTTCGAGCAACTCGTCCTTCGACCCGAAATAATGCGCGATGAGCCCCGGAGACATTCCCGCGCGCTTGGCGATCTTCGCCATGGTCGTCGCGTCGTAGCCATGCGCGTGGATCGCCGCAACCGTGGCGTCGATGAGCTGTTTCCTTCGGATCTTCGACACGCCGACACGCGGCATCTGGGTCACTCTCGCGAAAAGTCTCGAAGCGGGTTGACATCGGCACCGTGCCCGATCTTAATTGAATGGTCAATCAATTTCGGCCCAGCCAAACGGCCGCATTCGTCGAGGCGCCTCCGCGGCGTCTCGGCGGCGGCGGCGCATCCGCAGGCTGCTTCGCGGCTCGCGGAGCGCCACACGAGGGCCCGACCAGGAGAGACGACCCGATGACGATCCGCCTTCCCGCCCTGGCCGCCGCGAGCATGCTCGCGCTGTCGACCGCACCGGCCCTCGCGCAGGTCCCCGACGCCTGCCGCGCCCCGGTCTTCGCCGATGTCGGCTGGACGGACATCACGGCGACCACCGCCGCGGTCTCGGTCGTGCTCGAGGCGCTGGGCTACGCGCCGGAGGCGGAGCTGCTCTCCGTGCCGGTGACCTACGCCTCCCTCGCCAACGGCGACGTCGACGTCTTCCTCGGCAACTGGATGCCGACCATGGCCGCGGACATCGCGCCCTACCGGGAGGCCGGCACCGTCGAGGTGATCGAGACGCCGAACCTCGTCGGCGCCAAGTACACGCTCGCGGTGCCCGCCTATCTCGCCGAGCAGGGCCTGACGGACTTCGCCGACATCGCGGAGTTCCAGGAGGCGCTGGACGGCGAGATCTACGGCATCGAGCCCGGCAACGACGGCAACCGCCTCATCCAGATGATGATCGACGAGGACATGTTCGGGCTGTCCGGCTTCGAGGTGGTGGAGAGCTCCGAGCAGGGCATGCTCGCCCAGGTGCGCCGCGCCGAAGCGCGCGAGGAGCCGATCGTGTTCCTCGGCTGGGAGCCGCACCCGATGAACGCCAATTTCGACCTCGTCTACCTCTCCGGCGGCGACGACGTCTTCGGGCCGAACTTCGGCGGCGCCGAGGTCTACACCAACGTGCGCGCCGGGCTGATGCAGGAGTGCGAGAACCTCGGCACGCTCCTGACCAACCTCGAGTTCACCCTCGCGATGGAGAACGAGATCATGGGCGCGATCCTCGACGAGGGCGCCGTGCCGGCGGACGCCGCCCGCGCCTGGCTCGAGAGCAACGTGGACACCGCGCTCGCCTGGGTCGAGGGCGTCACCACCGTCGAGGGCGAGGACGGCGCCGAGGCCGTGCGGGCCGCGCTCGCGCAGTGAGGCGACCGGGATGCTCCCCTCTTCCTCGTGGCGCGCTGATGCACGCATTTCGTGCGGCAGGACGCCGGCGGCTGAGGGTGTGGAGTTTGCAGGCTCGACGCCTGTTGCTTCCTTCCCTGTAGGGGAAGGTGGCTCGGCGAAGCCGAGACGGATGGGGCGCGGCGCGCGAGCGACGCGTTCCGCGCAGCGGAAGCCCCCGGCGGCATCCGTCTCCCCCGTCGAATTCGGCTTCGCCGAACGCGCCTGCCGGCGCGCCCCATCCGTCACCGCGCTTCGCGCGGTGACACCTTCCCCTACAGGGAAGGAAAAGGTTCGGCGCACCCGCCGAGCACGCGGCTGGCGCCGACACCGGTAGGGTGGCGCACTGCAAGACGCCCCTAGCCCTTCACCGCGAGAGGGAGGGCAATCGCCGCTCGCGCGTCCCGACCGTCGCGGGCGACCGGCTACGACCTGCGGCGAAGACACGAGAAGGAATCCCCCGCCATGGACCCCGTCGCCTGGCTGACCGACAACAAGATCCCGCTCGGGCGCGCCATCGGCGACGGCGTGGATTGGCTCAACGACCACGCCGCCTTCGTCTTCTACGCGATCTCGGACGGGCTCGGCTTCGTCATCGACGGCGTCACCGACGCGCTCCTGTGGGCGCATCCGCTCGCGATCGTGGCCCTGTTCGGCGCGCTCGCCTGGATCATTCACCGGGACTGGAAGCTCCTCGCCCTCGTCGTCGTCTCCTTCCTGCTCGTGATCAATCTGGGCTATTGGGAAGAGACGATGGAGACCCTCTCCCTCGTCGTCTTCGCCACCGCTTTGTGCATGCTCATCGGCGTGCCGCTCGGCGTCGCGGCGGCGCACCGGGCCTGGCTCTACCAGGTTCTGCGCCCGATGCTCGACCTGACGCAGACGATCCCCACCTTCGTCTATCTCATCCCGACGCTGATCCTGTTCGGGCTCGGCGTCGTGCCCGGCCTGATCTCCACCGTGATCTTCGCCGTCGCGGCGCCCGTGCGCCTGACCTATCTCGGCGTCACCTCGACGCCGCGGGCGCTGATCGAGGCCGGCGAGAGCTTCGGCGCCTCGAGGCGCCAGATCCTCTGGAAGGTCGAGCTGCCCCACGCGCTGCCGACCATCATGGCCGGTCTCACCCAGTGCATCATGCTCTCGCTCTCGATGGTGGTGATCGCCGCCCTCGTCGGGGCGGGCGGGCTCGGCCAGCCGGTCGTGCGCGCGCTCAACACCGTCAACATCGCCATGGGCTTCGAGGCCGGGCTCGCCATCGTGCTCCTCGCCGTCGTGCTCGATCGCCTGTGCAAGCAGCCGCAGAAGGCTACCCGATGAAGGGCGACCCGATGAAGGGCCAAGAGATGACCCGCAAGATCGCCGTGCGCTTCGAGCACGTGGACCTCGTCTTCGGCGGCCGCCAGCGCGAGGCGCTGGCGCTCCTCGACCAGGGCCGCGACCGCGAGACCATCCAGAAGGAGACGGGCGCCGTGCTCGGCGTCGCCGACGCCAATCTCGAGGTCGCCGAGGGCGAGATCTCGGTGCTGATGGGGCTTTCGGGCTCCGGCAAGTCCTCGCTGCTGCGCTGCGTCAACGGCCTGAACACGGTTTCCCGCGGGCGGGTGATCGTCTCCGTCGACGGCGAGGAGATCGACGTCGCCCATTGCCGGCCCGCCGACCTGAAGCGCCTGCGCGGCAAGGGCGTCGCCATGGTCTTCCAGCAATTCGCGCTTCTGCCCTGGCGCACTGTGGCGCAGAACGTCGGCTTCGGGCTCGAGGTGAACGGGCGCTCGAAGGCGGAGATCGCCGAGGTCGTCGCGGAGAAGCTCGCGCTGGTGGGCCTCTCCGACTGGGCGAACGCCTACGGCCACGAGCTCTCGGGCGGCATGCAGCAGCGCGTCGGCCTCGCCCGCGCCTTCGCCATGGACGCGCCGATCCTGCTCATGGACGAGCCGTTCTCGGCGCTCGATCCGCTGATCCGCTCGAAGCTGCAGGACGAGCTCGTGCAGCTGCAGAAGGAGCTCAAGAAGACGATCCTCTTCGTCTCGCACGACCTCGACGAGGCGATGAAGATCGGCGACCGCATCTCGATCATGGAGGGCGGGCGGATCGTCCAGACCGGCACGCCGGAGGACATCGCGCTCAATCCCGCAAATGCTTATGTCGCGGAGTTCGTGGCGCACATGAACCCGGTCAACGTGCTGCGCGGCCAGAGCCTGATGACGCCGCTGGAGGCGCTCGCGCGCCTGCGCGACGGGCGCGTCGTCGCCGAGCCGCAGGGCGGCGTGACCCTCAAGCTCGGCGCCGACGGCGCGGTCGCCGGCGCGGCGGTGGACGGCAAGGGGCCGGCGGCGGTCCACGTCTACGACGGGCCGGACGGCCTCGACGCCGCCGGGGGCGCGGTGGTCGTCGTGCCGCCCGACGTCACCCTGCGCGAGGCGATCGAGATCCGCCGCCGCACCGGCGCGCTCCTCGTCGTCGAGAAAGACGGCCGCGCGGTGGGCGTGCTCGGCGAGAAGGAGCTCTACGACGGGGTTCTCGGGGCGTCCGAGGGGCGCGGCGCGGACGAGCCGGAAGAGGGCGCGTCGAGCGCGGCGTGAGGCGACACGCGCGACGCCGACATCTCCCCGCAGGGGAGGTGGGCCGGGCGAAGCCCGGTCCGGAGGGGATGGTGCCGCCTCGCGCTCCCGACCCGCCGGCCTTCGGCCGACTCCCTCCCCTGCGGGCAGAGCTCGGGGGCGTCGGCGTCACCCCACGCGCGTCCCCCACGCCACCCCCGCCGGCGGCAGCGTCCCCGTGAAGCCCGGCACGATTCCGTCGAGCGCCATCGGCTCTCCCGCGTAGTTCGTCACGATCCGCATCCCGCCGCGGTCGCGCACGCGAAGGCCATCCGGGAGGGAAAGCGTCTCGATGCCAGCGGCTTGGGCGAAGCGCCTCACGATCCGGTCGAGCGCGGCATCGTCCGGCCAGCCCGCGAGATAGGCGCGCTTCTGCGACCCGACGAGCGCCGGCGCGCCGTCGGCGCAGCGCTCCAGCACGGGCGCGTCGCCCTCCACGTATTCCCGCCAGAACCGGAAGGCGCCGCCGTCCGCCAGCGGAACCGGGCAATCCGCGCGCAGCGTCTCGACGCGCGCGACGCGGAGGTCGAGGCCGGGGACCTCCGGCGGGAGGGCGTCCGGAATGCGGAAGTCGCGCGTCTTGGCGCCCGTGCGCGGGCCGATCAGCGCGGCGCCGTCATAGGCCGCGAGGGCATCGCGCAGGGCCGCCGGCCAGGTCACGAGACCGGGCGCGAGCACCATGCGCCAGGGCGAGAGATCGGCGGTGTCGGGCGGGACGATGTCCACCGAGAGCCCGGCCCGGCGCAGGGTTCGGTAGACGTCCATCACGAGCCGGAAATAGTCGCACTCCGTCCCCTGCCGCTCGATCTCCCAGGCGAAGGCGGCTGCGTAATCGAAGACGAGCCCGACCGGGGACACCCCCGTCTCGGGCAGATCGCCGAGCTCGGCGGCGACCTCGGCCGCCTCGGCGAGGCCGGGGGCGGGGGCGCTGTCGGGCCGGAGCAGGCCCGCATGCATCTGTTCCTGCGCGAACGGCGCCTGTCGCCAGCGGAAGTAGCACACCGCCTCCGCGCCGTGGGCGATCGCCTCCCAGGTCCACAACCGCACCATGCCGGGCAGCGGTGCGGGATTGTGCGGGGCCCAGTTCACGGGGCCGGGCTGCTGCTCCATCACCCACCAGCGCCCGCGCCCCACCGCGCGGTAGAGATCGTGGTGGAAGGCCTGGAAATCCGGGTCCCCCTGCCGGGCGAAGCGGCGGCGGCGCTCCTCGTGCGTGTCGACCCGGTCCTCCAGGAAGCCGAGCGGATAGGAGTCCCACGAGGCGATCTCGAGATCGTGGCCCACCGCGAAATGATCGAAGGAGACGATCCGGCCCATGTAATTGTGGATCAGCGGCGCGTCGGTGTGGGCCCGCAGCGCCTCCGCCTGCGCGCGATTGAAGGCGACGACCTCGTCCGACAGGAAGCGGCGATAATCGAGCCGGTGGGAGGGGCTCGCCTCGGTGACGGTGAGGTTCGGCGGGTCGATCTCGTCGAAGCTCGCGTAGTCCATCGACCAGAACACGTTCCCCCAGGCGTCGTTCAGCGCCGCGATCGTGCCGTAGCGCGTCGCGAGCCAGCGCCGGAAGCCGGCCGCCGCGGCCGGGGAATAGCTCTCCACCGTGTCGTGGCAGCCGTATTCGTTGTCGATCTGCCAGGCGACGACGCGCGGGTCGCGCCCGTAGCGCTCCCCGAGCAGCCCTGCGATCCGCACGGCCTCGGCGCGATAGCCCTCGTGCGCGAAGCAATAGTGCCGCCGCGATCCGAATTTCCGCGTGCGGCCCTGCGCGTCCACCGCCAGCATGTCGGGATGGCGCGCGAGCATCCAGCGCGGCGGCGTCGCGGTCGGCGTGCCGAGCACGATCCCGAGCCCGGCCTCGGCGAGGGTTTCGATCGCCCGGTCGAGCCAGCCGAAGCGCAGATCTCCCGGCGTCGGCTCGAGCCGCGACCAGGCGAACTCGCCGATGCGTACGAGCGAGAGCCCGGCCTCGCGCATCCGCCGCGCATCCTCGGCCCAGAGGGTCTCGGGCCAATGTTCGGGATAGTAGCAGACGCCGAGCTGGGGGGTGGGCATGAGGGTCCTCGAGCCGGTGAGACAGGGGGTCAGCGCGCCGCCGCCGCGTCGTAGGCCGTCACGATCGCGCGCGCCCGCGCCGCGACCGCGTCCGCTTCGAGGCCGGGCTTGTAGAGCGCCGAGCCGATCCCGAAGCCGTCGGCGCCGGCGGCGAGCCAGGCGGCGAAATCGTTCGCCCCCGCGCCGCCGACCGCGTAGACGCGCGTGCCGGCCGGAAGGACGGCGCGCAGGGCCGCGAGGCCCGCCGGCCCCATCAGCGAGGCGGGGAAGATCTTCAGCCCGTCCGCGCCCGCCTTGAGAGCGGCGAAGCATTCGCTCGGCGTGAAGGCGCCGGGATAGCTCGACAGGCCGAGGCGCTTGGTCTCGCTGATGACCGCCGCGTCGGTATTCGGCGAGACCACGAAGGTCGCGCCCGTCTCCGCGACGGCGCGGACGTCGTCGGGCGTCAGCACCGTCCCGGCCCCGATCGCGGCATCGTCGCCGACGGCCTCGATCATGGCGCGGACCGAGGCGAGCGGGGAGGGCGAGTTGAGCGGGACCTCGATGCGCGCGACGCCGGCGGCGACGAGCGCGCGCGCCACGGGTGCGGCCTCCTCCGGCGTGATCCCGCGCAGGATGGCGATGAGCGGACGCACGTTCAGAAGCATCGGCCGATCTCCCGGTAGGCGGCGAGGAGGCCGGCGCGGGTGGTCTCGGCCCCGTCGTGGAGGATGGCGCCCTGGCCGAGCGCGCCGAGCGCCTTCGCGTAATGGTCCGCCAAAGCCGGCGCGCCGATGATCCGCACCGCGGCGACCCCCTCGCGCAGGGAAGCGATCGCGGCGAGCTCCGCGCCGATGAGAAGCCCGGAGAGCCGCGCCCGGCACTCGCCGGCGATCGCGCCTTCGAGCAGCTGACCCGCGCGGATGCCGAAGAGCGCCACGGGCAGGGTCTCGGGTGCGGCCGCGCCCTCGACGACGGCCGCGGCGAAGAGGCCCTCGTCCCAGTACGGGTCGACGCTGTGGCGCAGCACGGAGCGGGTGGAGAGGAGATCGAACAGCTCGCCCGTCATCGCCGTACGGAAAGCCTCGATGCGCCCGTCGGCGATGCGCGCCCATTTCGTGTGCGTGCCGGGCAGGCAGACGAGGCCCTCGAAATCGGGCTCGGCGGCGAGGAGGCCGGCGATCTGCGTCTCCTCGCCCCGCATCACGTCGGGCGGGTCGTCCTGGGCGACGCCGGGGAGGATCGCGACGTCGACGAAGTCGAGCATGGTGGGCACGTACCGCGCTTCGCCGCGCGGCGCCGTCGGGACCCGCAGGTAGGACGCCTCGCGCCAGCCCTGGCGCGCGCCGACCATGCCGCAGGCGACGACGGAAAGCTTTCTCGCGCCGTCATCGATCGGAACCCACGGCCCGATGGCCTCGAACAGCGCCTGCTCGAAGGCGTCGCGGTCGGCGAGCGCGTTCATGCCCGCCTCCGAGCGGATCTCGCCGATCACGGTCTCGCCGACCATCGCCCAGCCGCGCAGATGCGTGGTGCCCCAGTCGAGGGCGATCCAGTCCGCGAAGCCGTCATGGAGCTCCTGGCTCATCCGGTCACCACCACCCCGCCGTCGATCACGAGCGCCTGGCCTGTCATCATGCGGCTCGCCTTCGAGGCGAGGAAGAGCACGCCGCCGACGATGTCCTCAGGCGAGAGATGCGCCTTCAGGCACTGCTTGTCGAGATGGGCGGCGAGGTCGTCGGGCGTCGCCCACAGCCGCCGCTGCCGCTCCGTCAGCACCCAGCCCGGCATCAGGGCGTTGACGCGGATGCGGTCCGGCCCGAGCTCGCGGGCATGCGCCCGGGTCAGGCCCGTGATCGCGGCATTGGCGGCGACATAGGCCGGGTAGCCGGCATTCCCCATCATGTAGCTGATGGACGACATGTTGACGATCGCGCCGCCGCCGGCCGCGCGCATGCCGGGCGCGACCGCCTTCGTCGCGAAGAAATAGGGGCGCAGGTTGATCGCCTGGTTGGCGTCCCAGGCCTCGACCGTCATCTCTTCGGTGGTGTGGCGCGCATCGTTGGCGGCGTTGCTCACGAGCGCCGTCACGGGCCCGTGCGCGGCTGAGGCCTCGGCGACCGCCGCCTCGAGCGCGGCGACGTCGGTGAGGTCGCAGCGGATGAAGAGCGGGCGCGTGCCGGTCTCGCGCTCCATCGCCTCGCAGAAGGCGGCGGCGTCCGAGCGCTGGACGAAGGCGACCTTCGCGCCCTGGCGCAGGAAGCCCTCCGTGATCGCAGCCCCGATGCCGGAGCCGCCGCCTGTGACGAAGACCGAGGCGCCCTTCAGGTCGGGATAGACGGCGGTCGCTTCGCTCATGGCAGACGCTCTCCTTCGACGACGAGGACGCTCTCGGGTCCCTGCAGCGGCGGCGCGAGACCCGCGCCCGTCAGCGCCGCGCCCGACATCTCGATCGCGCGCCCCCCCTTCAGGGGGTGGTCGCCGCGGGACAGCGGCGAGACGTCCTCGGGATTCGCGAGCCATAGCCGATAGCGGGCCGCGGGCTCCAGGCCCAGGAGGCGCAGGCGGGACGGGAGAATTCGCGCCGGCGCCCCGAGCTGCGCGAGCCACAGGGCGAACCGGTCGCCATCGGGCGCGATCGCCAGCTCGGCGAGGCGAGCCGGGTCGTCCGTGTCGAGCCGCAGCCGCCGCGCCGGCATCAGCCAGTCGCGCCGCCCCTTCCACCAGCAGACGACCCGCGCGAGCGTCTCCGCCTCCCCCGAATCGAGGGAGCGTGGATCCATCTCGAAGCCGAGATGGCGCTGCGCCGCGGTCCAGGCGCGGAGGCTCATGGGCAAGGTGCGGCCGGAGGTGTGGCAGGTGCGCGGGCCGACATGGCTGCCGGTGACCTCCGGAACGAGGAAGGGCAGGGCCTCGTGCTGGATGCGCAGGCGCTCCAGCGCGTCGTTCGAATCCGACAGCCAGACCCGCTGCGTGCGCGCGAGCGCCCCCCAGTCGAGCCGCCCGCCGCCCGAAGCGCAGCTCTCGATCTCGACATGCGGGTGCGCGGCGCGCAGGCGCTCGACGAGCGCGGTGAAGCCCTGCGCCTGCCGGTGGTCCGGGCCGGGGAGGGCGCGGTTGTGATCCCATTTCAAGTAGTCGATGTCGTGGGCGGCGAGCAGCGCGTCGAGCCGCGCGAACAGGTGATCGCACACCTCCTCCCGGGCGACGTCGAGGACGAGCTGATGGCGCGCGAGCGGCTGGTCCGGCGGTCCCAGTATCCAGTCCGGATGCGCCCGGGCGAGATCGGAATCCGGGCTCGCCATCTCCGGCTCGACCCACAGGCCGAAGGTCATCCCCAGCGCGCGGACATGCGCGATCAGCGGGTCGAGCCCGTCCGGGTATTTCGCCCGGTCGACCTCCCAGTCACCGAGGCTCGTCGTGTCGTCGTTCCGGCCTTTGAACCAGCCGTCGTCGAGGACGAAGCGCTCGGCGCCGAGCGCGGCGGCGCGGGTCGCGATCGCCTGGAGCTCGGCGACGTCGTGGCGGAAATAGACCGCCTCCCAGCTGTTGGCGTGGACCGGCCGGGGCCGCGCGGGATCGGGGAAACGCACGACGCGTCGGCGCAGGTGACGGTGGAAGGCGTCGGTGACGCCGTTCACGCCCTGCGCCGACCGGGTGACGTAGAGCGGCCCGGCGACGACGTCCTCCGCGCCGTCGGGATGCAGCATCGGGCCGATGAGCACCTGGCGGCGCCCGTCGGCGAGCGTCTCGGCCACGAGCCGGTGGCCGGTCGATTGGCCGAGCGTCAGGGCGAAGACCTCGCCCTCGCTGTTGCGCAACGGCCCCGCGGGCATCAGCAGGCCCGGATAGGCCTCGTGCGAGGTGCGCCCCTCGCGCACCTCGACGGCGTGCGGCCCGGCCTCCCAGGCGAGCTCCCGGCGCCGGAACTCGCCGATCCAGCGGCCGCCGAAGGCGATCGCCGCCGCGCCCGTCGGCGGGCCGGGGAGGGCAGGCGCGGCGAGGAAGCGTACGCGCGCGCCCTGGATGCGGGCCGAGAGGACGAGCACGTCCGTTTCCGCGTCGGCCTCGACGCTCAGCGTGTAGCGCACCCCGTCGCCCGCAAAGACGGCGTCCAGCCGCCGGCCTTCCTCGTAGGCCACGTCCTCCAGCGCGAGGCGCGGGGCGGCCGACCCGAGATCCGCGCCGAGCACGCCCGAGGTCCCGTCGCCGGCGAGCGGGCAGATTGTCAGCGGCGCGCGCACGTCGCGCATGCCGCCGGTCACCTCGAGCGGCAGCAACGCGGCGGCGAGCGCCGCGCATTCCTCGTCCGCCGGGAGGGGCGCACCCCAATGGGCGACCTCCGGCAGGCCGCCCTCGCGGCTCGCCAGAACGAGCGTCTGCGCCGGCGTGTCGAGACGCCAGACATGCCTCATTTCACGGCTCCGAGCGTCAGGCCGGCGATGAAGTGGCGCTGCATCAGGAAGAACATCAGGACCGGCGGCAGCGCGGCCACGATCGAGCCGGCGCTCATCAGGTGATAGGCGGCGCGATATTGCGAGTTGAACGCCGTGATCCCCGCCGTCACCGGCTGCGAGTCGACGCCCTGGGTGAGCACGATCGCCCAGAAGTAATCGTTCCAGACGAAGGTGAAGATCAGCACCGAAAGCGCCGCGATGGCCGGACGCATCAGGGGCAGCACCACGTACCAGAAGATCCGGATCTCGGAGACGCCCTCCACCCGCGCCGCCTCGATCAGCTCGCGGGGCAGCGCACGGATGAAGTTCCTCATGAACAACGTGCAGAACCCCGCCTGGAAGGCGACGTGGAAGAGCACGAGCCCGGTCTTGGTGTCGTAGAGCCCGAGGCCGAGGGTGAGCTCGCGCACCGGCACCATCAGGATCTGGAAGGGCACGAAGTTGCCGGCGACGAAGACGAAGAACACCGCGAGGTTCGCCTTGAACTTGTACACGCCGAGCGCGAAGCCCGTCATGCAGGCGAGCCCGACCGCGCCGATCACGGTCGGAACGGTGATCAGCACGGAATTGAGCAGGTAGCGCGGCATGTCCGACTGGAAGAACACCGCGCCGTAATTCTCGACGAAGTCGAAGGAAGACGGCCAGCCCCAATAGTTCGCGTTGGCGAAGTCCGCGTCCGGGCGGATGGAGAAGATCGCGACCGCGATCAGCGGCAGCAGCCACAGGATCAGCGCGAACGGCAAGAGCGCCTGATAGGAGAGGCGCGCGGCCGGCGAGGCCTTCTGGACGGGGGTGGGGAACATGTCAGGCGCCCTCCCGCGCGGGCAGGGCCGCGCTCACCCTCTTCGGCAGCTTGGCGCGCACGAGGTCGTAGGAGATCGCGATGCGGTGCGCGA
The DNA here is from genome assembly GCF_040111675.1 of Salinarimonas sp. Taxonomy (NCBI): domain Bacteria; kingdom Pseudomonadati; phylum Pseudomonadota; class Alphaproteobacteria; order Hyphomicrobiales; family Salinarimonadaceae; genus Salinarimonas; species Salinarimonas sp. The sequence continues at coordinate 1,998,755 of NZ_CP157794.1, forward strand.
GCTCGTCCTGCGCGACGTCTTCCGGGAGCAGCAGCCAGGAGCGGTGGAAGTACGGCGCCCGCGCGCCCACCCCCGCCTCGATCAGCATCTGCGCCGTCTCGACGTCGGCGCACTTCACGGCGACGCCGGGCGTGACCGAGCCGAAGCAGGCGAACATCTTGTCGCCCACCTTCCAGGCCTCGTGCCCGCCGCCCCACGGATCGGAGGCCTCGGCCCCGGGGAGGCTCTCGCAGATCGCGGCGACGCGCTGGCGAAGGGGTCCGCTCATCACACCCCCTTCTCGTCGCGATACATCTTGGTGAGGAAGAAGGCGATGTAGATCATCATGATCAGGAACAGCACCACCGCGATCGCCGCCCCGTAGCCCATGCGGAAGCCGTATTCGGACAGCGCCACCTCGAACATGTAGTAGGCGAGCACCCGGCTCTCGCCGAAGGGGCCGCCGGCGGTCATCACCGACACGAGGTCGAAGGAGCGCAGCGCGCCGATGATGGTCACGACGAAGGCGATGAAGGTCGCGGGACGCAGCTGCGGCAGCACGACGTACCAGAGCATCCGCCAGCCCTTGGCGCCGTCGAGCCGCCCGGCCTCGATCTGCTCGGGATCGACCGCGTTGAGGCCCGTGAGATAGAGGATCATGCAATAGGCCGTCTGCGGCCAGAGCCCCGCGGCGATGATGCCGTAGGTGACCAGGTCCGGGTCGCCCAGCACCGCGACGGGGCCCAGCCCGAACACGCCGAGGAGCTCGTTGAACAGGCCGAAGGTCGGATCGTAGAACCAGGCGAAGACGAGGCCGACGACGACCTGACTGATCACGAAGGGAAAGAAGAACAGCGACTTGTAGATCCGGATGCCGGCGACGGTCTGGTTCAAGAACAAGGCGATGAACAGTCCGGCCGGGATGGCGAGCAGGTAGAGCACCAGCCAGATCACGTTGTTGCGCAGCGAGGTGTAGAACGCGTCGTCCCACCAGAGCTCCTCGTAATTGCGCAGGCCCACCCATTCCTTCGCCCCGAGCCCGTCCCACTCGTAGAACGAGATCTGGAAGGACTGGACGATGGGAAAGATCACGTAGAGCAGGAACATCGCCGCGCCGGGCGCGAGGAACAGCCAGGGCGCGAGCTTGAGCTGATTGCGCCGCCAGTAGCCGCCGAAGGCCGTGGGCGCCTCGGCCTTGCGCGCGGCTTCCTTCGGCGGCGTCGCGACGGCGACCATCGGATCACTCCCGGAGCGGTGCGGCGGACGAGGGGGGCGGGCGGCTCGGAGGTCGTCCCGGGCGCCGAAGGCGACCCGGGACCCGGAACAGCGGACGTGCTCCTTGCGGCCCGGAAAGGCCGCATCGCGGTCCCCCACCGGCGGCTCCCTCCATCGGCGGTTCCGCGACGCGGCGTGAACGCCGCGAGAGAGCCGATGGAGGATCTGGGTCCCGGGTCCGCTTTCGCGGCCCGGGACGGCAGGCGAGCCGGCTCAGTACACCCGCTGGCGCACGCGCTCGAGCCGCTGGAGGATGGCGTCCAGGTTGTCCGGGCGGACCATGAACTCCTGGAAGCCCTCCATGCCGGCCTTCGCCATCTCGGCCGGCGCGTCGCGATCGAAGAACTGGGCGAGCGCGTGCGCGTTCGAGAGCATCTCGAAGCCCTCCGCGAGGAACTCGTCGTCCTCGATCGTCGCAGCCGAGTTGATCGGCAGCTGGCCGAGCTGGGCGTTGATGATCGACTGGTTCTCCGCATCGACGACGTAGCGCAGGAAGGCGCGGGCGGCCTCCTTGTTCTGCGCCTGGGCGGGGATGTGGAACGTGTCCGTCGGCGCGTCCTCGGCCATCGGGATGCTGTCGTCGATCGCCGGGAACTGATGGAAGCCGATCTGGTCGTCCGTGAGGCCCGCCTCGCGCAGCGGCGCGACCACGAAATTGCCCATCAGGTACATCGCCGCGTCGCCCTGGACCATGAAGGGCAGCGCCTCCTGCCAGGAATAGGAGGTGTGGTTGTCGATGTAGGCGTTCATGTCGATGAGCTCGCGCCAATTGGCGAAGGTCGCCCGCACGCGCTCGTCGGTCCACGGCACCCGGCCGGCGGTGAGGTCCATGTGGAACTCGTAGCCGTTGGTGCGCAGGTTGATGTAGTCGAACCAGCCGGCGGCGGTCCAGAGGAACTTGGTGCCGATGGCGAAGCACTTGACGCCGTTGTCGAGCAGCGTCTGGCAGTTGTCCTTGAACTGGTCCCAGGTCTCCGGCTCGGACAGGCCGTACTGCTGGAACAAGTCCTCGCGATAGTACACGCCCCACTGATAGTAGGTGTACGGTACGCCCCACTGCTTGCCGTCTATCGTCATCGAGGCCTTGCTCGATGCGAGGAGGCGCGAGGTCTCCTCGTCCCACAGGTCCGAGACGTCCTCGAGCAGGCCCGCCTCGACATAGGGCGCCATGCGGTTGCCGGCGTGCCAGGTGGCGACGTCGGGGGCGTTGGCGGAGAGGAAGTTGCGCAGCTGGGTCTTGTAGGCCTCGCGATCGATGATCGTGGTCTCGATGGCGAGATCCGGATGCATCTCCTGGAAGCGCGCGATCATGTCCTCCATCGTCGCCCGAGGCGCCGGGTTCGACGTGTCGAGGAAGATCCGCAGATCCCCGGTGAGCGGCTCCTGCTGCGCCGAGGCCGGCCCGGCGAGGCCGACGAGCATGGTCGCGGCGGCGAGGGCGGCGAGGGTGGTCTTGGCGATGGGCATCTGGTTTTCTCCCGGAACTCGGTTTCACATATTGAAACCTTGTTTTGATTATTGAAAACGATGCCCCTCGTCGTTACGCTTGTCAATCACAAGAGCGCAGGGCGGCCGTTCGCGTCCCGATCCTGCGCCGGGGGATGGAGACGCGAGAGGATGGACAAGCCCGCCGGCGGTACGGTCGGAAAGGCGCTGGGGCTGCTCGACGAGGTGGCCGCCTACGGCCGCCCGGTTCGCTTCGCGGAGCTGCTCGCGGGCAGCGACCTGCCGAAGGCGACGCTCTACCGGCTGCTGCAGACCCTCGTCGGGCAGCGGATGCTCGCCTACGACGAAGCGAGCCATGCCTACGCGCTCGGATCGCGGCTGATCCGGCTCGCCCACGCCTCCTGGCAGCAGACCACGCTCGCCCCGCTCGCGCGCGCGCACCTCGACCGGCTGTCGCGGGCCATCGGCGAGACGGTGCACCTCGCCAAGCTCGACAACGGGCAGGTCCTCTACGTCGACAAGCGCAACGCGGCGCGCCCGATCCCGATGTTCTCGGACGCCGGCAAGATCGGCCCGGCCTATTGCACCGGCGTCGGCAAGGCGATGCTCGCCTTCCTGGACGAGCCGGCGCTCGAGCGGGCGTTGGCGCAGCAGAGCTGGTTCCCCCACACGCCGCACACGCACACGAGCCCGCAGAGCCTGCGCGCCGAGCTCGCCGCGATCCGCGCCGAGAGCGTCGCCTTCGATCGCGAGGAGCACGAGCCGCAGATCATCTGCGTGGCCGCCCCGATCCTCGACGCGAGCGGGCGTCCGCTCGGGGCGATGTCGGTGACCTCCTCGACGCTGCGGCATTCCCTCGCGGACCTCGCGGCGTTCGCGCCGCGGCTGCGCGAGACGGCGCAGGCGGTCGCGCGCGAGGCGGCGGCCTACACCTTTTCCGGCGCGACGCGCCCGGACCATCGCCCCGCCGACGGCGGGGCCTGATCCCGATGGAGCCCGACTCATGACCGGCGTGGTCCTGCAACAGGTGGTGAAGCGCTACGGCGAGACGCAGGTGATCCACGGCGTCGATCTCGCCGTCGAGGAGGGCGAGCTGTGCGTCTTCGTCGGGCCCTCCGGCTGCGGGAAGTCGACGCTGCTGCGCATGATCGCGGGCCTGGAGGAGACGACGGACGGCGCCATCGCCATCGCCGGCGAGGACGTCACGCGTCGAGATCCGTCCGAGCGCGGCGTCGCCATGGTCTTCCAGACCTACGCGCTCTATCCGCACATGACGGTGGCCGAGAACATGGGCTTCGGCCTCAAGATGACCGGCCACCCCCGCCAGGAGATCGCGCAGCGGGTGACCGAGGCGGCGCGCATCCTGCGGCTCGAGCCCTATCTCGATCGCAAGCCGAAGGCGCTCTCGGGCGGCCAGCGCCAGCGCGTGGCCATCGGGCGCGCCATCGTGCGCGACCCGAAGGTGTTCCTGTTCGACGAGCCGCTGTCGAACCTCGACGCGGAGCTGCGCGTGGAGATGCGCGTCGAGCTCGCCCACCTGCACAAGTCCATGGGCGCGACGATGATCTACGTGACCCACGACCAGGTCGAGGCGATGACGCTCGCCGACAAGATCGTCGTGCTGCGCGCCGGGCGCATCGAGCAGGTGGGCTCGCCCCTCGCCCTCTACGAGGATCCGGGCAACCGCTTCGTCGCGGGCTTCATCGGCTCGCCGTCGATGAACTTCCTCGAGGGCCGGGCGGGGGAGGGCGGCGTCGTCGTCCCGGCGCTCGGCCGCACGCTCTCGACGGGCGCACGGCTGCCGGCCTCCGGCGTCGTCACGGCGGGGCTTCGCCCGCAGGACCTCGAGCTCGTCGAGGGGACGGCGCTGACGGTCGATCTCGTCGAGAATCTCGGCGGGCATTGCCACGTCCATTGCGACGCGCCGAACGGCGAGCGGGTGGTGGTCGAGACCAAGGGCGTGCGCGCGCCGCGGCCCGGAGCGCAGGTGGAGGTCCGGGTGGACCCGGCACGGCTCTACCTGTTCGACCCGGAGAGCGGGGCGCGGTTGCGCTGACGCTGCTCTACCGCGGGGTGCGTGCTCGCGCTCGGGTGGCGGGTGCGTTTCGTTTGCAAGTTGTAAAGCGGCGGCGATTCGGGCCAAGTCGCGGGCATGCGCCCGCTCGTCGTCTCGATTCTCGCCGCTTGCCTTCTCACGGTTGTGCCCGCCCGCGCCGCGCCGGGCGACCGGCTCGAGGGCGTCGCCTCCCGCATCGTCGACGGCGACACGCTCGACCTCGGCAGCGGCGCGGGCGCCGTGCGCATCCGCCTCTTCGGCATCGACGCGCCGGAGGCGGGCCAGACCTGCCGCGGCGCGAGCGGCAGCGCCTACGATTGCGGCCGGGCGGCCACGCGTCGGCTCGCGGAGCTGGCGGCGGGGGAGCGGCTCGTCTGCGAGGAGCGCGACCGCGACCGCTACGAGCGCATCGTCGCGATCTGCCGGCTCGGCCGGATGAACCTGAACCACGTCCTCGTGCGCGAGGGGCTCGCCTACGCCTATCGGGAGTACAGCGACCGCTACGTCGAGGCGGAGGTCGCGGCCCGGCGCGAGGAGCTCGGCGTCTTCGCCGGCGCTTCCGTCCCGCCCTGGGAGCACCGCCGCGGCGGCGGGCTCGACGTGGCCGAGGCCGGGCCGAACGGCTGCGTCATCAAGGGCAACGTCTCCCGCTCCGGCCGGCGGCTCTACCACACGCCGGAGAGCCCGGACTGGGCCCGCACCCGCATCGATCTCTCCAGGGGCGAGCGCTGGTTCTGCGACGAGCGCGAGGCCCGCGCGGCGGGGTGGGTGAAGGCGCATCGGTGAGGCGGCCTCCCGCCGCGCCCCCGGAACCTCCCGCCGGGCGCTCCGTTCCCGTCCCGATCTCACGGACAGGAGCACGCCCCATGACCCGCCTGAAGCCGCTCGACGAGCAGACGATCGTCCTCACCGGCGCCACGAGCGGCATCGGCCTCGTCACCGCGCGGCGCCTCGCGGCGCACGGCGCCAACCTCGTGATCGCCGCGCGCAACGGGGATGCGCTGGAGGGGCTCGCGCGGGAGCTGCGCGAGGGCGGGGCGCGAGTGGCGACCTGCGTCGCCGACGTCGGCGAGGAGCGCGACGTCGGCCGCATCGCCGACCAGGCGATCCGCACCTACGGCGGTTTCGACACCTGGATCAACAATGCGGGCGTGGCCATCTACGGGCGCATCGACGAGGTCTCCGTCGAGGACATGCGTCGGCTGTTCGACACGAACTACTGGGGCACCGTCTACGGCTGCCTCGCCGCCGTGCGGCATTTCGAGAAACGCCGCGGGCCGGGCAAGATCGTCAACATCGGCTCGGTCCTGGGCGATCGCGCCATCCCGCTCCAGGGCCCGTATTCGGCCTCCAAGTCCGCGATCCGCGGCTTCACCGAGGCGCTTCGGATGGAGATGGACGCGATCGACGCGCCTGTCTCGATCACGCTGATCAAGCCCTCCGCCATCAACACGCCCTATCGCGAGCACGCCAGGAACTATCTCGACCGCGCGCCGATGAACCCGCCGCCGGTCTACGCGCCCGAGACGGTGGCCCGCGCGATCCTCCACGCCTGCGAGCACGACGCGCGCGATCTCGTCGTCGGCGGCGGCGGGCGAGCGATCGCCGCCGCCTCCAGCCTCGCCCCGCGCATGGCGGACCGGGTCATGGCGCGGGTCATGCCGCGGCTGCAGAAGACGAGCGAGCCGCACGATCCCCGCAGCGGCGACAGCCTCTACCGCCACGGCCGGGACGGCGCCGAGCGCAGCACCTATCCCTACACGTCGAACACGGCCGCCTATACCGAGGCGGTCATGCACCCGGCGCTCACCACCGCCGCCCTCGCCGCCGCCGGCGCGGGGCTCGCGGCGCTCGTCTACGCCCGCGGCGAGGGCGGATCACGGCCGGCGACCGGCCCGCGTGGGCGGCGCCCGCACGCCGTGATGCACCGGCGCTGAGGGTCAGCGCAGCCAGGCTGCGTAGCGCGGCTCCCTCTCCCGCATGTCCTCGTAGAGCCACACCATGCGATCGAGGAACCAGAGCTTGCCGGCATAGACCAGCGCCATGCCGAAGGCGGTGGGCCAGGGTTCGAGCGCCCACAGGCCCCACGCCAGGAAGGGCACGCCCGCGGCCGAGACCGCGGCGAGGCGGTGCGCCATCCGCACGTGATGCGCGGGCACGGGGATCGTCTCGCGGGCGAGGAGCACGCGCTCGCCGAAAGTGGCTTTCGAGGCCCAGGTGTCGGTCGAGCGCGGGCGCGGCGCGAGGCGGGGGTTGGCCCAGACGAACAGCGCCACCGCCGCGAGCGCGGCCAGCGCCCACCAGCCGATCCAGGCGCGCGACCAGATCGCGAGCACCGCGAGCGGCAGGCCCAAAATCATGCGCGAATAGACGCTGATCGGGTGGGCGTGCCGTTCCCACGCCGCCTCGTCCATGGCCATCAGGCGCTCCGACGCCTTGTAGAGATCCATCGTCGCGCTCAGGGCAGGGCGGTGCGCACGCCGTCCAGGACCGCGTCGGCGATGGCCGCGTGAGCTTCCGCGCCCAGATGGACGCCGTCGAGCGGATCGACCGCGGCGACCCGCCCGGCGTCGACGAAGGGGCAGCCGAGCCGCTCGGCGACGTCGCGCAGGCGCGGGGCGAGGGCGCGGCTCGTCTCCGCGCCGCCGGCGAAGATCTCCGCGAGGCAGCCCGCCTCGAGGATCGGGACCGGCGCCACCAGGAGGAGGGCCGGCGGCGTCGCGTCCGGCCCTGCGGGCGAGGCGCGCACCACGAGCGCGAGCCGCTCGACGGCGAGGGCGATGTCCATGGCCGTCACCGAGTAGCGCGCCTTCAGGTCGTTGGTTCCGAGCATCAGGACGACGAGGTCGATCGGCCGGTGCGATTCGAGCAGGGCGGGGAGGACCGAAAGCCCGTTCTTGTGGGCGCCTTCGATCGGGTCGTCGTGCACGGTGGTGCGGCCTGGGTGACCTTCCTCGACGATCCGGTAGCCGGGACCGAGGGCGGCCTCGAGCCGCCCGGGCCAGCGCACGTCCCGGGGATGGCGCCGCCGCACGGCGAGGCTCGTCAGAGGGATCGCTCCGTGCGTGTTCGAATCGCCGAAGCAGAGGATGGTGCGCTCGCTCACGTCGGGCGGCTCCGGGTTCGGGGTCTGGCGGCGGAGAGCCTAGAGCATCATCCCACCGAGGGGAATCGGGTGGGTGGACGAGACGATGCTCCAGGGAGGAAGCGCTGGAGCGTGCGACCTGATCTCATCGGATCGCGCGCCCGCCGTGGCGGTTCGCGCAAGCCCGGCTCGGCATCCGCGTCCTTGCAGGGCGCGCGCGGCGGCCTGTAGCATCGCGCCGGCGCGGCCCGAGGCCGGCCGCGAGAAGAGGAGCGTCGGCGATGACCGAGCCGAAGGGCAGCGTGCTGCGCCTGCACCCGTCCGACAACGTCCTGATCGCGCTCGAGGCGCTCGCGCCCGGGGCGACGGTCGAGGGCGTTCCGGCCCCGATCCGCGAGGCGGTCCCGCGCGGCCACAAGGTCGCCTGCGCCCCGATCGGGGAGGGCGAGAACGCCGTGCGCTACGGCCAGGTGATCGGGGCCGCGACGCGGCCGATCGAGCCGGGCGCGCACGTGCACGACCACAATCTCGGCATGGGCGATAACCGGCGGGAGCACCTCTACGCCACCGAGGCCCGTCCGCTGCCGCCGGTCGAGGCGCCCCGCACCTTCCAGGGCTTCCACCGCGAGGACGGCAAGGTCGGCACCCGCAACTATCTCGGCGTCCTCACCTCCGTGAACTGCTCGGGCTCCGTGGCGCGCTTCATCGCGGAGGCCGCGGAGGCGGACCCGACGATCCGCGCCTTCACGAACGTCGACGGCGTCGTGCCCATCGTGCACGGAACCGGCTGCGGCATGTCCGGCAAGGACGAGGGCTACGAGACGCTCTACCGCACGCTCAGGGGCTATGCGCAGAACCCGAATTTCGGCGGCATCCTGCTCGTCGGGCTCGGCTGCGAGGTGATGCAGGTGCCCGACCTCCTCGCCGCGGGCCGCATGCGGCCGGACGGAAACTTCCGCTACATGACGATCCAGCAGACCGGCGGCACCCGCAAGACCGTCGAGCGTGGCCTCGCCATGCTGCGGGAGATGGCGCAGGTCGCGGATGCGGCGCGGCGCGCGCCGGCGCCGGTCTCGGCGCTGACGCTCGGCCTGCAATGCGGCGGCTCGGACGGGCTCTCCGGCATCACCGCGAACCCGGCCCTCGGGGCGGCCTCCGATCTCCTCGTGAGGCACGGCGCCACCGTGATCCTCTCCGAGACGCCGGAGATCTACGGCGCCGAGCATCTGCTCACCCGCCGCGCCGTCTCCCGCGAGGTCGGCGAGAAGCTGATGGCGCGCATCGGCTGGTGGGAGGACTACGTCGCGCGGGTCGGCGGCGAGATGAACAACAACCCGTCCCCGGGCAACAAGCGCGGCGGGCTCTCGACCATCCTGGAAAAGTCGCTCGGCGCGGTGGCGAAGGCGGGCACGGCGCCGCTCGTCGACGTCTACAGGTTCGCCGAGCCGATCACGCGGAGCGGCTTCGTCTACATGGACAGCCCCGGCTACGATCCCTGCTCGGTCACGGGCCAGATCGCGTCCGGCGCGAACCTCGTCGCCTTCACCACGGGCCGCGGCTCCGTCTCCGGCTACAAGCCGACGCCCTGCGTCAAGCTCGCGACCAACACCGAGATGTACCGGCACATGGAGGAGGACATGGACGTCGATTGCGGGGACATCGTCTCCGCGGGCGTACCGGTCGCCGCCAAGGGCGAGGAGATCTTCGAGCTCCTCCTGCGCGTCGCCTCGGGCGAGCGCACGAAGAGCGAGGCGCTGGGCTTCGGCGGGGCGGAGTTCGTGCCCTGGCAGATCGGCGCGGTGATGTGAGGGCGGCTCGCGCCGGGCGGCGCGTCGAGGCGCCGCCCGCGGCCGTGTCACTGGGTGAGGCGCACCGATCCGATACGGTCCGCGATCTCGCGGAAGGCGGCCGTCAGCTGCGCGGCCTGGGAGACTTCGTAGTAGTGTTCGGGCCCACTCGCGCAGTCCCGCAGCAGGTTGCGGTTGCCGGCGATCACGCGCACCGTGATCACGGTGATCCCCGCGTCCTTGGCGTTGCGGCACGCGCGCAGCGTCCGGTCGTCGATCGCGCCGCGGCTGCCCCTGCTCTTGTTCTCGGTGTTGTCGCCGTCCGTGAGAACGATCATGTAGCGCAGGACGTCGCCCTGATCGACGCCCCTGGGCAGCGCGCCCGCCTCGGTGAAGGGCTCGCGCGCGGTGAGCAGGGCGAGGCCCCAGCTCACGCCGATCGTCAGGTTGGTGTTGCCCGACGGGGACATGTCCGCGAGGGCGCCGACCAGGCGCGCGTTCTGCGTCCAGACGTCAGCGAGCGGGAAGATGCGCGCGAGCGAGTTGGAGCGGCAGGTCACCGCCGGGTGCAGCGTGCGGATGTCCGTGAGCACCTGCCCATCGTCCACGATGTCGAGATCGCGGTTCTGGTCGCGGTCCCAGACGCAGCCGTTCCAGGTCGCCGGCGCGGGACGCGGGGAGCCGCAGGGATTGCCCCGCTGGGCGTTGCGGTCGCGTCCCGCGAAGCGGAAGATGCCCACGCGTTGCGCGTCGTCGCTGCCGGCGCCGCCGGCGCAGTAGCCGTCGTTGCGCGGTGCGGCGAAGGTGTCCGCGGTCGCGGTCGCGCGGGCGGTCGCTTCCTGGACGTCGAGCGGCATGCGCACCGTCGTGTCGAACGGCACGAGACCGACCCGGATCCGATCCTCCTCGCGCGCCGCCTCGCGCATGATTCCCACGAAACCCTGCTCGTTGTTCGGGTTTGAGCATCGCGTATCGCCGCACAGCGCGCGCTTGAGCTCGGTGATCTTGCCGCTCTGGCCCATCGATCCCGTGTTGTCGAGCACGAGCGCGACGTCGATGTGCTGCATGCCGTAGGTCGACTGGGCCTCGCGGTGGACGTCCATCACGCCCACGCCGATGACGCGCATGAACGCGGTCGAGATCCGCGCCTGGCCGGTGAGGGAGATCGTCTTGTCCGCGCGCACGGCCTTCAGGCCCGTGAGGACCGCGGCCGTCTCCGACCCGAGCCGCTGCTCGACGGTGGTCCGCGCGAGCGCCTCGATCTCGGCCTCGGTCAGGTCCGGGCCCTTGTTCGCGGCCGCGATCGCAGCGACGTCCAGCGCGGATTGGAGGACCGAGGCCGCCTGCTGCGTCCGCGAATAATCCACTGCCGCGCCGCCCATGGCGACAACGGGCACGAGCGCGAGGGCGAAGATGATCGCGACCGCACCCGAGCGGTCGTCCCGCGCACGACGAAGCTGATCCCGAACTCGCATGACAGCTGCCTCCATCGGTCGCCCACAGGAAGACCGAGTTCCTTTGCGGAAGCTTGAGACATTTCGTTCAAATGCGATGGACTTTTGATTTTTTCGATCCCGGCAAAATCTCGAAGCCCGCAGAGATGGCATGATCTGGCTTCATGCGCGCGATGCGGGCCGGGACGGGCGGCGGAGGGCCGCGAGGAGCGGCGAGCAGGAGCGACGATGCGCGAGCACGACGAGGAGACGATGGGCCCTTCGGGCGTCGCACGCGCGGCGGGCGGCGCGGCAGCGGCGGTCGCGCTGCTCGTTTTCTGGGAAGGCGCCGTGCGCCTCTTCGCGCTTCCCGCCTACATGCTCCCTGCGCCGAGCCGGATCGGCGCGACGCTCCTCGCGCGCTGGCAGCTGATCCTCGAGAACGCGCTCGTCACGGCCGCCGAGACGCTGATCGGGCTCGCCGTCGGCGCGGCGGTCGGCGTGTGCGCGGCCCTGCTCATCGGCGGGTCGCGACGGGCGCGCACGACGATCGGCCCGCTCCTGCCGATGGCGCAGGCGATCCCCGTCTTCGCCATCGCGCCGCTCCTCGTCACCTGGCTCGGCTTCGGGCTCGCGCCGAAGATCGCGATGGCGGCCTTGATCATCTTCTTCCCCGTGGCGAGCGCCTTTTACGACGGCCTGCGCCGCGTCGACGAGAACCTGGTCGAGCTCGCCCGTCTCTACGGCGCGGGTCCGTTGCGCCTGCTGTTCATGATCCGCGCGCCCGCCGCGCTCCCGTCCCTCGGCGCGGGCCTGCGCGTCGCGGCCGGCGTCGCGCCGATCGGCGCCGTCGTCGGCGAATGGGTCGGCAGCGCGGCGGGCCTCGGCCATCTGATGCTGCACGCCAACGCCCGCGCTCAGACGGATCTCGTCTTCGCCTGCCTGATCGTGCTCGCGCTCTTTGCTCTCGCGCTCTGGCGCGCTACGGACTGGGCCGTCTCGCGCGCGCTGCACTGGGCGCCCGAGACGTTGCGGGGCTGAGGCGCGACGCTACGCGCGCCCGGCCCGCGGCTCGACACTCCGACCGTGAAAGTCTCCCGTCCATGAAGCGTATCCCCGCAGCTCTCGCCGGGCTCCTCCTCGCCGCCGCCGCGACCGCGCCCGCGCAGGCGGCCGACGAGCTCACCGTCCTGCTCGACTGGTTCGCCAATCCCGACCACGCGCCGCTCGTGGTGGCTCAGGAGATGGGCTATTTCGACGCCGCCGATCTCGACGTCACCCTGATCGAGCCCGCCGATCCCTCCGCGCCGCCGCGCCTCGTCGCGTCGGGGCAGGGCGACATCGCCATCTCCTACCAGCCCAGCCTCTACCTGCACGTCGCCGAGGAGCTGCCTCTGGTGCGGATCGGCACCCTGGTCTCGACCCCGCTCAACAGCCTCGTCACGCTCGCCGACGGGCCGGTCGAGACCCTCGCCGACCTGAAGGGCGCCACGATCGGCTATTCCATCGCCGGCTTCGAGGAGGCCCTGCTCTCGACCATGCTGGCGCAGGCCGACCTGACGCTCGACGACGTCTCGCTCGTGAACGTCAACTTCGCGCTCACCCCGGCGCTTCTGTCCGGCCAGGTCGACGCCGTGATCGGCGCCTTCCGCAATTTCGAGCTCACCGAACTCGCTCTGCAGGGCTCGGAAGGCCGCGCCTTCTATCCCGAGGAGCACGGCGTGCCGACCTACGACGAGCTGATCTACGTCGTGCGCCGGGACCGCGCCGACGAAGCCGTCTTCGCCCGCTTCCTCGACGCGATCGAGCAGGCGACGGTGCACCTCCTGAACCATCCGGAGGAGAGCTGGGAGGCCTTCGTCGCCGCCTATCCGCGCGCGGACGACGCGCTCAACCGCCAGGCCTGGACCGACACGCTGCGCCGCTTCCAGGCGAGCCCGGCGGCGGTGGACCCGGAGCGCTACGCCCGTTTCGCCACCTTCATGAAGGAGCGCGGCCTCATCGACGAGGTCGCCCCGCTCGAGCGCTACATCGGCGCGACGCGCTGAGACGGCCGACGCTCGCCGCCTCCCGCGGCGGGCGTCCTCACTCGCAGGCGGCGCCCTCGGCCGGCGCGGCCGATCCGAGCAGCGAGGCGGCGGCGAGCGGCAGCGGACCGGCCGCGCTCGACGCCGCGGCGAGCGATCCCTGGGTCTCCAGGATCTCGACCGCGCCGAGCAGCGGCGGCAGGGTCAGCCGCGCCACCGGGGCCGGCAGCCCGAGCCGGGCCTGAAGCACGGAGGACGCGGCGTCCTCCACCAGAGCGCGCACCGTCGTCCCCGTCAGCTGCTCGACGAGGTCGCCGAAGCCCTGGTCGATCACGGCGATACGCATGTCGCGTACCTGGGCCCCGATCAGCTCGCGCATCGACATTTCGGAGAGGTCGGCGTCTTCCGGAAGGGACACGTCGACCTCGCCGCTCGCCTGGATCACGCCGGGAACCGCGAGGCAGGACAGGCGCACGCGGGCGCGGCCCGGCCGCACCGCGGCGTCCGCGTCGAGATCGAAGGTCAACGTGTCCGGCGTCCCTGGAGCCTGCGCATCCGCGCGGGCGGCGACCTCGGCCACGATCGGCTCCGCCGGCGAGCCGGCGAACAGGGCGGTGTCGGCCCGCACGCCGTCGATCACGAGCGAGACCCGCGAGGCGGCGTCGCCCACGTGACCGCGCAGGGCGATCTCGGCGGCCAGCAGGGTCGCCGGCTCGGCGCCGGGTCGGCGGGCCTCGAAGCGGAAGTCCTCCATGTCGAAGGTGATCGCGCGCGCGCCCGCGTCGGCGGGCGGTTCCGCGAGGCCGATCGCCGCCTGGATCGCCTGCGTCACGCGCCGGGGGGAGCCGCGGAACGACAGCTCGCCGAGCGCGAAGGCGGCCGAGCCGGCGAAGCGGGCGGCTCCCGAGACGTTGCTGCCGTCGATGCCGGCGAGGTCGAGCACGGTCGCGCCGTCCTCGGCGACGTCGCGCGCGGTGAGCCCGACGAGCGTCAGCGCGTCGGCGGAGAAGCGGGAGGCGAACTCGCGCTGCGCCCCGTTCGGCGCGGGCCGTCGCACCTCGATGGCGAGATTGTCGAAGAACAGGTCCGAGGGCGTGAAGGCGGCGGGCGCCTCGCCGGCGACGGCGGCGCCCAGCGCGCGCAGGGCGTCGGCCGAGAGCACGAGCGCGTCCGCGCCCAGCGTGCCGCCGGCATTCGCGAGGGTGAACCCTTCGAGCACCAGCCAGTCCGCGACCAGATGGGCGCGCGCCGCCTCGATCCGCGTCTCCCGCCACGGCAGCAGCAGCGATACGCCCGAGGCGGTGACCTCCGGAGAGATCCGCACGGCGGCGCCCGCGCGGCCCTCGCCGGCGAGCGCGTGCCCGGCCGGGAGCTCGGTCGCCACGGCGTCGCCGTCCCAGGCCGCGTCGCGCCATTCGGCGCGCTGAAACACCGGATGGGCGTCGATCAGGAAGCGTTCCAGGGCCTCGCTCGGCGCGCCGGCGCGGGGCGGCGGCAGCGTCTGCGCCGCGGCGACGCCGGACGCGCAGGCGAGGAGCGCGAAGGCGAGCGCCGCCAGGCGCCCGCGCGAGAGAAATCCGGTCATCACTGCGCCCATCCCGGCCGCCATTGCTCCGGCGCCGGCCCCTGCGGCTGCCGACCCCGGTCGGAGCCGCGGTTCGCCCACCAATTGCCGAAGCCGCGCGGTTCCGGCTCCGGCTGCGGCTGTGACTGCTCGGTCTCGATCCAGAACGGGGCCTCCTCGCGGGCGAAGAGCCCGGCCTCGACGGTCTCGGTGCTGAGGGCCGCCGCGCGCATTTCCTTCAGGAAGGACGCGGCGATCGGCGCCGCGGTGGAGCCGCCGGTGGCGCGCCGTCCGTTCACGGTCGGCAACGGGTCGTCGTCGTCGCGACCGACCCAGACCGCGAAGGCGAGATCGCCGGTGCGGCCGACGAACCAGGTGTCGCGATGGTCCTGGGAGGTGCCGGTCTTGCCGACGACGCCCTCCGGACCGTTCGCGAAGGCGCCGGCCGCCGTTCCCCGGAGCACGACGCCGCGCATCATGCTCTCGAGATCCTCGAGGTTCTGCGGGCTCGAGATGTCGCTCCGGCGCGGGTCGAGCGCCTGCATGGCGAGCGCCATGCGGTAGGGCGAGGTCTCGACCGCGCCGATGGAAGCGGACGGGAAGAGCAGGCCCCGCTCGTCGGGCGGGTAGAGGCTGGAGGAGACCGCGACGCGGCGCACCTCCTCCATGCCGACATGCATGGCGAGCCGCGCGGCGACCTGGTTGTAGCTGCGCTCCAGCGCGGTGAAGACCGGCACGTAGGAGCCGCCGCCGCCATCGTAGTTCTGCGGCGTCCAGACCTCGTCGCCGTAGGTGACGGCGATCGGCCCGTTCAGCACCCAGTCCTGCGGGCCCACGCCGTTGTCGAGGGCGGCCAGCCAGACGAAGGGCTTGAAGGACGAGCCCGGCTGGCGCTGGGCGCGGGTGCGATCGAAGCCGCTCGCCCAGCTTTCGGTGCCGCCGACGGAGGCGACGGTCTCGCCGGTGTCGAGGTCGATGGCGACGAGCGCGCCCTGCACGCGGGGGCGCCCGCGGACCGTGCCGTCCGGGAAGAGGGCGTACATGTCCCCGAGACGTGCGCCGGACGGCACGCGCGGCGCCTCCGGACGGGTCCCGTCCGCGGCCGGCTCCGGCGGAACGACCGCCCCGTTCGGCTCGACGACGAGGCCGTCGCGGCCGACGACGACGCGGGCGACGCCCTCCGGCATGCGGGCGGCGATCTGGTCGGCGGCGAGCCACAGCGCCTCCGGGTTCGCGGCGGCGCGGTCGATCGCGGTCTCGGCGAGGCGGCCCAGCGGCGCGTCCGGCAGGCGGCGGTTCATCGGCTCCAGGACGGAGTCGAGCGCACGCTGAGCCATCGCCTGCGCGTCGGCGTCGAGCGTCACGCGGAAGGGCTCGTTCTCCGGCTGGCTCAGGTAGGGGCCGTTGCCGAGGAAGCGGCGGGCCTCCGAGATCGCCCAATAGTCCGGGTCCGGCGGCGCCGAGCCGGGCCGCGGTGGCGGCGGCGGCGCGATCGTCGGGATCGGCCGGGCCTTGGCCCGATCGCGCTCCTCGGCGGTGATGAACCCGACCTCGGCCATGCGGTCGAGCACGTGGTCGCGGCGGCGCATGGCGCGCTCGACGCTGCGGGCCGGGTCGAGACCCGACGGCGCGCGCAGCACGCCGGCGAGGAAGGCGTTCTCGCCGAGATCCAGCGCGGCCCAGTCGCGGCCGAACCAGTTCTGGGCCGCGGTGGCGCCGCCGTCCGAGCGCCGGCCGAAATAGACGGCGTTGGCGTAGCTCTCGAGGATCTGGTCCTTGTCGGCGACGCTCTCGGTCATGACGGCCGAGATCGCCTCGGCCACCTTGCGGTCGAGCGTCGCGCGATCGCCGACGAGCGCGTTCTTGGCGAGCTGCTGGGTGATGGTGGAGCCGCCGCCGGTATCGGTGCGCCCGCTGAGCGCGCCGACGACGGCGCGGCCGAGGCCGGCGGGATCGATGCCCATATGGCGCTGGAAGCTGGCGTCCTCCACCGCGACGAGCGCCTGCACGAAATCGTCCGGCATCTCGGCGCGGCGCATCGTGGCGCGATCCACGCCGAGGCGCCCGGCGGGCTCGCCGTCGCGGTAGACGACGGGCACGGAGCGCGAGGCGCCGGCCTCCTCCGTGCCGTGCAGGGCGAGAACCGGCTCGGCGCTGACGACGCCGACCGGTCCCGCCACGACCGGCGCTCCGAGCGCGACGAGCGCGGCGAGTGCGGTGAAGGCGTCCGACATGGTCTCTCGTTGTCTCCGGCAGGGCGCCGCGGAAGCGGGAGTCGGCGGCTCGCACATTCGAGCACGCGCGTGCCGCTTCGTGAACCCTTTGCCGGCCTCCGGTCGCGCGACTTTGCGGCGAGGATGGGGCCTGCCTGTCGAATAATGCGCAGGTGTGGCGAGCTTGCGTCGCTTCGCCGCTCGCGGAGCGTCCTGGGAATGCGGTCCCAGAGGTCGCGGGGCGGCGCCGAGCCGGCGATTCGCGATACGCCGCATGCGTGCGGACGGTTGCCTTTACGCCCCGAGATGGGAATAACGCGTGACGGGCAACGCCCGCCGAGCCACGCCCGATTCCCGGGCCATCGCGACGAGACAACCGTGACGCCCGACGCTTCGCCGAACCGGTCCGCCGGCCGCCTCCAGTCCGTTCTCGAAGCCCGCCTCGCCGAGGCGCGCGCCCGCCTGATCGAGACGGGGACCCGCAATCGCCTCGTCCACACCAATCGCGGCGCGAAGCGGCCGACGACGCTCGGCGTCCTGACGCCCGACACGGACGCCCTGTTCGCCCGGCTCGTCCGCGAGGGCGCCGCCCTGCGCTTCGCGCCCGACCCCGTTCTCGCCGCCCGCGCCGCCGCGGGGGAGGTGCTCGACGAGGAGGAGACCGAGGAAGGCGGCGGCGCCTTTCGCACGCCGGTGGCTCACCTCGCCGCGCCCGACGCGGATGCCGAGATGGACGCCGACACGGATCGCGTCGATCGACTGCGCACGCGTCTGGGTCCGGACGCGCTGGAGAAGCGGCTCCTGCGCTTCTGGCGGGACGCGCGCCTCACCGAGGAGGAGCAGGGCGTCGACATCCTCTATCTCGCGATCGGCTTCCTGCGCTGGTACGAGGACGAGCGCTCCGAGGTCATGCGCGAGGCGCCGCTGGTCCTCGCGCCGGTGACGCTGGTGCGCGACGCCCGTCGCTCCACCTTCGACCTGAAGGCGCGCGAGGAGGACATCGGCCTCAACCTGCCGCTCTCCGAGCGGCTGAAGGAGCAGGGGATCACGCTGCCGGCGATCCCCGAGGGCGACGAGTGGCAGCCCTCGGCCTATTTCGACGCCGTCGCCGCGGCCGTCTCCGGCAAGCCGCGCTGGGGCGTGGATCGCAACGGCGTCGAGCTCGGCCTGTTCTCCTTCGCCAAGCTGCTCATGTTCCACGATCTGGAGCCGGACAAGTGGCCGGGTGGCGCGCTGCTCGGCCATCCGCTGCTGCAGGGCCTGCTGGCGGAGGGCTTCGACGGCGCGGAGAAGCCCGTCGCCGACGACGCCGCGGCGCGGCTCGACGAGCGCTACGCCCCCTCCGACCTCGTCCACGTCGTCGACGCGGACCATTCGCAGACGCTCGCCGTCGAGGCGGCGCGGACGGGAACGGACCTCGTCGTCCAGGGCCCGCCCGGCACCGGCAAGTCGCAGACGATCGCCAACATCCTCGCCGCGGCGGCGCATGACGGGCTGTCCGTCCTGTTCGTCGCCGAGAAGCTCGTCGCCCTCTCGGTCGTGCACGACCGGCTGGAGCGCGCAGGCCTCGGGCCCCTGTGCCTCGAGCTGCATTCGCGCACGGCGAACAAGCGCCTCGTGGCGCAGGAACTCGGCCGCACGCTCGACGGCGTCGCCCGCGCGCCCGATCTCGCCGCGAGCGACGCCAAGCTGCGCGAGATCCGCGATCGGCTCAACGCCATCGCCCGCGACCTGCACCGGCCGGTGGGCGACACCGGAACGAGCCCCTACCGCGCCCTCGGCGACCTCGCCCGCGCGGCCGGCCTCGGGCTCGAGCCGCCGCAGCTCGACTGCCCGGCTCTCGGAACCTGGCCCGAAGACGTCTTCGCCGCCGTGGTCGAGGCCGCGGGGCGGCTCGCGGAGCGCACCGCCGAGCACGGCCGGGCCGACGCGCATCCCTGGCGCGGCGTCGGCGATCTCGCGCTCCAGCCCTTCGACGTCGAGCGGCTCGCGCCCGATTGCGCGGCCTCGGCGGAGGCGCTCGGGAGCCTCGCCGGCCGCGCGGGGCAGGCGGCGGCGGCGTTGGGCTGGCGCGCGCCCGAGACGCTCGCCGAGGTCGCCGGGGTCGCGCTCGCGCTCACGACCATCGGCGAGGCGCCCCCCGACGCCCGCGTTCTCGACGCGCTCGTGACGCTCGCCGACGCCGACCGGGCGCGCGCCGCACGCCTTCTCGCCGAGGCGCGCGACACGCTCGCCGCGATCGAGGCGGACGCGTCCCTCTTCGCCCCCGCGGCGCTGGAGGCCGAGACGAGCGCCGTGCGCGCCGCTCTGGCGCGGGGGGCGGGCTCCTTCTTCGCCCGGCTCGGCGGGACCTACCGCCGCGCCGCCGCCGAGCTCGCCACCTGGGCCGCGGCGGAGGCGCCGCGCGATCCGGCCGCGCGGCTGAAGCTCGCCGACCGGCTGATCGCGCTGAAGAGCCGCCTCGCCGATCTCGAGGCGCTCGGCGCCGAGGCGCGCGGGCTTCTCGGGCCGCTCTGGGCCGGGCGACGCACGGACGTCGCGGGCCTCCTCGCCGCCCTCGACTGGATCGCGGCCGCCGGCCCCCGGCTCGGGGCGCTTCGGGAGGAGTGGCCGCGCCTGCGCGACCATGCCGGATCCGAGGCCGCGCGCGACGCCGGGCGTGCGCTCGCCGTCGCGGTTCGCGAGGCCGCGACCCGTGCGAACGCGCTCCGCGAGCGCCTGCGCCTCGATCTCGATCGCGCCTTCGGGGCGGCGGATCTCGGGTCCGTCGGGATGGGCGATCTCGTCTCGCGGCTCGAGGCCTGGTCGCGCGAGGGCGGGCGCTTCCGCGCGTGGGTCGCCCTCGCCGAGGCCGAGGAGACGCTCGACCGGCTCGGCGCGCGGGACGTCGCCCGGCGGCTCGCCGACGGGCGGCTCGCGCCCGATGCCGTGGCCGAGGAGCTGCGCCTCGCCCGCGCCGAGGCGGTCTGGCGCGCCGCGATCGCCGGCGATCCGCAACTCGGCCGGCTCGACGGACAGGAGCGCACCGCGCTGGTCGAGGCGTTCAAGCGCCTCGAGCACGCGCGCCGCGGCGCCGTGGCCGCGCTCGTCCGCGCCCGCCACGCCGAGGCGATGCCGCGGGGCGCGATGGGCGAGATGGGCGTGATCCGCGGCGAGGCCGCCAAGCGACGCGGCCACATGGCGATCCGCAGGCTGATGACCCGCGCCGGCCCGAGCGTGCGCCGGATCAAGCCGATCTTCCTGATGAGCCCGATCTCGGTGGCGCAGTACCTGCCGCCGGGCCGGCTCGCCTTCGACCTCGTCGTCATCGACGAAGCGAGCCAGGTGCGCCCGGAGGACGCCCTCGGCGTGATCGCGCGGGCGAAGCGCATCGTCGTCGTCGGCGACGCGAAGCAGCTGCCGCCGACGAGCTTCTTCGACCGGCTGACGGCCGACGGCGCGGCGGAGGACGACGGCGAGGATGCCGAGGAGGGCGCCCCGCTCGCCGGGGCCGCCAAGGCGACCGAGCTCGAGTCGATCCTCACCCTGTGCGAGGCCCGCGGCCTCCCGCGCACGCGGCTCCTCTGGCACTATCGCTCCCGCCACCCGTCGCTGATCGCGGTCTCGAACGAGGAATTCTACGACGGCCGGCTCCTGATGCCGCCCTCGCCCGCGGCGACCCGCGACGTCGACGGTCTCGTCGCGACCCGCGTCGCCGGCGCCTACGACCGCGGCGGACGGCGCACGAACGCGATCGAGGCCCGCGCGGTGGTGGAGGCCGCGGCGCGCCATGCCGCCGAGCGGCCGGAGCGCTCGCTCGGCATCGTCACCTTCTCCACCGCCCAGCGCGACCTCGTCTCGGCGCTCCTCGACGAGACCCGGCGGACCGATCCCGTCCTCGACGGCTTCATCGCCGCCCGCGAGAGCGGGGAGGAGCTGTTCGTCAAGAACCTCGAGAACGTGCAGGGCGACGAGCGCGACGCGATCCTCATCAGCGTCGGCTACGGCCCGCGCGAGGCGGGCGGGCGGCTCGATTCCATGAATTTCGGCCCGGTCTCGGCCGAGGGCGGGGAGCGTCGGCTCAACGTTCTCTTCACCCGCGCCCGCTTCCGCTGCGAGGTCTTCCTCTCCTTCGACCCCGCCGAGATCGACCCGAAGCGCGCGAGCGGCGCGGGGCCGCGCGCGTTCAAGCGCTTCCTGACCTACGCGGAAAGCGGCGTGCTGGAGGAGGCGCGCCCCACCGGGCGCGACTTCGAGAGCGGCTTCGAGGAGGACGTGGCGCGCGCACTCGCGGCGCTCGGCTACACGGCCGACCCGCAGGTGGGGCAGGCGGGCTTTCGCATCGATCTCGGCGTGCGCGACCCGGAGGCGCCGGGCCGCTACCTTCTCGCGGTGGAGTGCGACGGCGCCACCTATCACGGCGCGCTCTGGGCGCGCGAGCGCGACCGCCTGCGCCAGGAGGTGCTGGAGGGCATGGGCTGGCGCTTCCACCGGATCTGGTCGACGGATTGGTACTATCGCCGCGAGGCGGAGATCGCCCGCCTGCGCGCGGCGCTGGAAGAGGCCCCGGCCCGGTCGGGCGACGCGCCCCCGGCGGCCGCGCCGCCGCCGCCGCGAATCGATTTCGTGCCCGAGCCGCCGCGCGACCTGTTCGAGGCGCCCCCGACCCCGGCCGGCGACCCTTACGTCCTCGCCTCCGTGCGCCCGCCCAAGGGGATCGAGCCCCACGAGGCGAAGCTCGCGCAGGCGCATCGCATGGTCGTCGAGATCGTCGAGGCAGAGGGGCCGATCCATCGCGACGAGATCGCCAGGCGCTACGCCGCCGCCTTCGGCGCGAAGCGGACCGGCGCGCGCATCCTGGAGACGGTCGACAAGGCGCTGGCCTGGGCGCGCCACA
This sequence comes from Salinarimonas sp., assembly GCF_040111675.1. NCBI lineage: Bacteria > Pseudomonadati > Pseudomonadota > Alphaproteobacteria > Hyphomicrobiales > Salinarimonadaceae > Salinarimonas > Salinarimonas sp. The sequence goes on from NZ_CP157794.1 coordinate 2,020,496, forward strand.
GCGAGGCGGCGCTGGCGGAGGAGGACGGCTTCTGGTTCACCGCCGTCCAGCACGCGGACCCTCCTGTGCGCGATCGTGCGGAGGCGCCCACGACGGTGCGGGACGCGGCGATGATCGCGCCGCTCGAGATCCGCGCCGCCGGCCGGCGCGCCCTCGCCGAGAACGGCGCGCTCGCGGAAGACGAGATGATCACGGCGATCGCGCGTCTCCTCGGCTTCCAGCGCACCGGCGCGGACCTGCGCGCACGCATCGGCGCGGCGATCGCCGAGGCGCCGCCGGCGCCTATGCGGTGATCAGGGGGCGCAATCCGCGCTCGAGCGCCTGCGCCATGGCCCGCGCCGCCGGCGAGACGAGACGGTTCGACGGCGTCGTCAGGAGGATCTCGGAGCCGTCGGCCTGGGCCCAGTCCGGCAAGACCTGGACCAGGCGGCCGGCCACCAACGAGCCGCGCACGTCCCAGTACGACTTCAGCGCGACGCCGAGCCCGGCCTCGCACAGCGGGGTCACCGCGTCGCCCGCCACGCAGCGCACCCGGGCGCGCGGCGCCACGTCGATCCGCCGGCCGGCGGCGTCGCGCAGACGCCAGATCGGCGCGGCCCCGAGGAGGACGCCGTCGGCGGCCCGGAGATCCTCGGGCGTCGTGATCGGCGGGCGCGTCGCGACATAGGCGGGCGAGGCGACGAGGACACGCCTGTTGTCGGCGATGCGCCGCACCCGATGATGGCCCGGCGCATCCCCGCCGACACGAACGGCGATGTCGATCCGCTCGCGATCGAGATCCTGGAAAGCGTCGGTCAGGTGCAGGTCGACGCAGACCTCGGGATGCTCCGCGAGGAAGCCCGCCACGATCGGGGCGACGCAGACCGCGCCAAGTCGCGATGGCGCCGTGAGGGCGACCGCCCCCCTCAGCGCGCCGTCGCGCGGGCGCTCGGCGACGAAGGCGTCCGCCGCCGCGACGAGCTCGCGCGCCTCGGCGAGCTTGCGCGCGCCGGTCGCGGTGAGGAACAGACCCTTCGGTGTCCTGTTGAAGAGCCGCTCGCCGACCAGGGCCTCGAGCCGGTCCAGACGGCGGGCGATGCTCGACGGCGCCTGGTCCTGCCGGCGGCCGACGACGGAGAAGCTGCCGTGCTCCGCCAGCTCGAGCATCAGCGCGAGGTCCGGGATCAGGCTCATCGGCGCACTCCCCAGGCTTTGCGTTGTACGCGAAGCCCTCTCGCACGTTCGGCGTATTCCGAGAATACGTACTCGCCCCATCCTATCGAGCGTGAACGCAATGAAGAGGTGCGAGATGGGACTGCACGACAGCAATTTCACGGCCCAGGCCGTCGTCGAGGTCCGGCCTGAGGCCGATCACCTCTCCGTTCGCTGGGGCTCCGGCGAGGTTTCGCGATTCCACTACCAATGGCTGCGCGACAATTGCCGGTCCAGCGAGCGTTTCGACCTCCGCACCGGCGAGCGGAAGGCGCTGATCGAGTCCGTCCCGGCCGGCCTCGGCGCGCAGAGCGTCGAGGTGAGCGACGGCTCGATCCGGATCGTCTGGTCGGACGGGGCCGCCGAGAGCCGCTTCGCGCCCGATTGGCTGCGTCGAAACGCCTACGACGCGCCGGCCGCGCCGGCGAGGGTCCGCACGACCTGGGACGCCGGCTATGCCGACGCCGTCGCGCGCTTCACCTACGACGAGGTCATGCGGGACGACGCCGCGGCCGCCGACATGATCGGCGCCTTCGAGACCTTCGGCCTCGTGCAGCTGGTCGGCGCCCCCACGGCGGCGGGCGAGGTCGAGCGTTTCGCGTCGCGTCTCGCCTACGTGCGCGAGATCGTCTTCGACCGGATCGCCGACATCAGGGTCGAGGCCGATCCCTACACGCTCGGCTTCACGAACGAAGCCTTGCCGCTGCACACGGACTGCTCCGGATATTCCTGGCCGCCGAACGTCATGGTGTTCCACTGCCTGCGCAACCAGGTCGCCGGTGGGGCGTCGCGCTTCGTCGACGGCGCCCGCGTCGTGGAGGAGCTGCGCGAGCGCGATCCCGAGACGCTGCGGATGCTGACGCGCTATCCCGTCGAGTTCCGCCTCTGGTCGAAGCAGGCCGACACGCTCTCGCGCCGCGCGCCGATCATCCTCGACGACGACGGCGAGCTGGAGATCATCCGCTACGCGAACTGGGCGGTTCAGCCGCTGCGGACGATGCCGTTCGACCTGGTGCCGCGCTGGTACGACGCCTGGCGAGCGCTCGCCGAGCGCGTCAACGCTCCGGAGAACGGCGTGCGGATCCGGTGCGCGCCGGGCGAGGTGCTTCTGATCGACAATCATCGCGTGCTCCACGGCCGCGACGCCTTCGACGTCGAGGAGGGCGTCCGGCACTTCCAGCAGGTCTACATGGAGCGGGACGACCTCTCCGGCTTCCGCCGTGTCGTTCGGGGCATGGGAGGGGCGCGATGATCGCGCGTCTCGCCTCCCTTCCCGTCCTGTGCGGCGCGTTCGTCGTCCTGTGGAGCTCCGGCTTCGTGGGCGCGAAGTACGGGCTCGGCCATTCGGGCGCCTTCACGCTCCTGTTCTGGCGCTACGTGCTGGTCGCGGCCGTCCTCGCCGGGTTGGTGACCCTGATGGGCCAGTGGCGGCGCTTGCCGCCACGCGTCCTGGCGCGGCACGCCGTCGTCGGCGTCCTGGCGCATGCAGGCTGGCTCGCAGCCGTGCTCGGCGCCATCGATCTCGGCCTCTCGGCCGGGCTCGCCGCCTTCATCACGGCGCTGCAGCCGATGATGACCGGCGCGCTCTCCGCGCGCATGACCGGCGAGCCGGTGACCCGCCGCGAATGGTCGGGGCTCGTCCTCGGGCTGATCGCCGTCGCCGTCGTCATCGGCGACGGAATCTCGCTCGGCGGCGCGCCGCTCGCCTACGCCTTGCCGTTCCTGGCGGTCGCCGCGATCACGGTCGCGACCTTGATCGACCGGAGCGCCAATCTCGGCGAGCAGCCTCCGGCCCCGCTGATGCTCGTGACGTTCTGGCACTGCGTCGCCTCGCTCCTCGTGCTCGCGCCCTTGGCGATCGGGCTGGAAGGCCTCGCGGCGGAGGTCACGGCCGGTTTCGTCTTCTCGGTGGTCTGGCTGGCGCTCGTGGTCTCGCTCGCAGCCTTCGGCCTCATGTTCGTGCTGTTGCGTCGGATCTCGGCCTCGCGAGTGGCGAGCCTCACCTACCTGTCGCCTCCGGTGACCATGGTGATGGCCTGGCTCGTCTTCGGGGAGACGGTCACGGTGGCGGGCGTCGTCGGGCTCGTCGTCGCGGCGCTCGCCGTCTGGCTGGCCGCCGCCCCGGGGGCGCCCGCCGCCGAGGCGATCGAGCCGGAGCCGCTCATCGCGGAGGCCGCCGCTCCGCCGCGGGCTTGACGCGCACGCCCGTGGGCCGCGAGCGGGCCCGCGGGCCCTCCCGCGACTCCGGCCGCGCGATCGAGCCGCGGAACACGACGTCCACCGGCCAGACCTCCTGCAGCCGCTCGGGCGGCGTGCCCGAGATGCGCTCGATCAGCATCTCGCCGAGCCGATAGCCCGCCTGGCGGATCGGCGAGAGCATGGTGGCGAGCGGCGGGTCGAAGGTCTCGGCCTTGAGGAAGGGCAGGGCGTCGTCGTGGGCGATGACCGAGACGTCCCGCCCGATCGTCAGGCCGAGGTCGCGTGCGGCGCGATAGACGCCGAGTGCCAGCAGCACGCTCGAGACCACGAAGGCGGTGGGGCGATTGGGCTCCTCGAGCAGGGCGCGGGCGGCGCGATAGCCGCTCTCCTCCGTCATCGGCGCGTTGCGCACGCGGTCCGGGCCCGGCGCGAGCCCGCACGCGGAGAGCGCCGCCCGGAAGCCGCGCTCGCGGTCCTGGGCGAAGGTCAGCGCCGCATCCCCGTTGAGCAGCGCGATGTCGGTATGGCCGAGATCGAGCAGCAGCGCCGTCGCCTTTCGGAACCCCCCCTCGTTGTCGATGTCGAGAAAGGCGTAGGGTTCGCTCGCATCGGTGCGCCCGTGCACGATGAAGGGCGCGCCGCGCGCGGTCAGCTCGGCGATGCGCGGGTCCTCGAGGACGGGCGAGGAGAGGACGAAGCCGTCGACGCGCCCCGCGGCCGCGAGGCGGCGATAGGTCTCGAGCTCCTCCTCGACCGGCGTCGCACGCAGCGACAGCTCCATCTCCGTGCGGGCGATCATCTCGGCGAGGCCGGCGAGCAGCTCGAAGAAATGCGGGTCGACGAGGAGGTTTCGGTCGATGGGAAAGAGGATCGCGACCGTGCCGGCGCGCCCGGTGGCGAGCCGGCGCGCCGCCGGGTTGGGGCGGTAATTGAAGCGCCGCGCGGCCTCCAGCACCTGCCGGCGCGTGGCCTCCGCGACGTCTGGATAGCCGTTGAGCGCGCGCGAGACCGTGGTCTGCGACAAGCCCAGATGTGCGGCCAATTCCTTGAGATTCATCGACCTCGCCCAAAGCGCTTTGGAAGGGCATTTTGAGGGGCTTTACAGTAACATGCAAGGTGTGCTGTTCTATCGAGATGCATTGTTGCGGCGCACAAAAGAAATTGCTGCGCTGCTTCCTTGACAGAATGCTCATACCCGTTCTACCTCTTTCCCAAAGCGCTTTGGAAGGGCAACGGGCGCTGGGCCGCCGTCGCCCCTCGAGGGCCTTCGGTGGTCGACGCCGTCGTCGCCGACCGGACGGGCGCTTCGAAGACTTTGCATATGTGATTTCGGGCGACGCCCGGCATTTCAGGAAGTGGACATCCAGGCGGCGGGCGAATCGACCCGGCCGCGAAAACGGGAGGGAGACAGGCATGAAATTCCGCACTCTCATCGGCGCGTCGGTCGTCGGGCTCACGGCGGCGTTGGCCGCGGGCGGCGCGCAGGCGCAGGGCGCGTCGATCTCGATCTCCTGCGGCGCGGTCGGCCAGGAGCTCGAGCTTTGCCGCGAGGGCGCCGAGGCGTGGGCGGAGGCGACCGGCAACTCGGTCACCGTGGTCTCCACCCCGAACTCCTCCACCGAGCGCCTGGCCCTCTACCAGCAGCTGCTCGCCGCCGGCGCGGCCGACATCGACGTCTTCCAGATCGACGTGATCTGGCCGGGCATCCTGGGCGAGCACTTCATCGATCTCGCGCCCTACATGGAGGGCCAGCAGGACGAGCACTTCGAGGCCATCGTCGAGAACAACACGATCGAGGGCCGGCTCGTCGCCATGCCCTGGTTCACCGACGCGGGCGTGCTCTACTATCGCCAGGATCTGCTCGACAAGCACGGCGCCTCCGTGCCGACCACCTGGCAGGAGCTGACCGACACGGCGCAGATGATCCAGGACGCCGAGCGCGCCGAGGGTAACGATCAGCTCTGGGGCTTCGTCTTCCAGGGCCGCGCCTACGAGGGCCTGACCTGCAACGCGCTCGAGTGGATCGACGCGTATGGCGGCGGCTCGATCGTCGATCCCGAGGGCGAGGTCACCGTCAACAACGAGGACGCCATCGAGGCCATCCGCCTCGCCGGCACCTGGGTCGGCAACATCTCCCCCGAGGGCGTGCTGAACTACGCCGAGGAGGAGGCGCGCGGCGTCTTCCAGTCGGGCAATGCGGTATTCATGCGCAACTGGCCCTACGCCTGGGCGCTGGCCAACTCGGACGACAGCCCGGTGAAGGGCAAGGTCGGCGTCGCGGCGCTGCCCAAGGGCGGCGAGGACGGCAAGAACACCGGCACGCTCGGCGGCTGGAACCTCGCCGTGTCGAAGTACTCCGCCAATGCCGAGGCCGCGGCCGACCTCGTGCGGTTCCTGACCTCCTACGAGGAGCAGAAGCGCCGCGCCATCGAGGCCTCCTACAACCCGACCATCGCCGCGCTCTACGACGACGAAGAGGTGCTCGCCGCCAACCCGTTCTTCGGCGACCTCTACGACACGTTCGTCAACGCCGTGGCGCGTCCCTCGCGTCCGACGGGCGAGAGCTACAACCGGGTCTCCTCGGAGTTCTGGAACGCGGTGCACAACGTCCTCTCCGACACCGCCGAGGCGGAGCCGGCGATCGAGAGCCTCGAGTCCTCGCTCAACCGCCTGAGCCGCCGCGGCTGGTGAGCCGCGCGTCGCGCCTCGCTCCCGCCCGGAGCGTGACCGAAGCCAATGCGCCGCCCGGAGCCCTCCGGCCCGGGCGGCGCGTTCCCCTCGCGTCCCAGTGCGTCGTCGCGTGCCCGAAAGACCATAGCCGGCTCAGGGGCTCGGCGGCGGGGGGAGACACGGAGAGGTCCGTCTCATGGCGATGCCCGCCAAGTCCTCGGAGCTGACCCGCGCGCGCGTGCGCTCGGCTTGGCTCTTCCTGTCGCCGATGCTCGTGGTCCTGGCGCTGATCGCCGGATGGCCCCTGCTCCGGACGATCTATTTCAGCTTCACCGACGCCAGCCTGTCGAGCATCTCGGACTACCAGTTCATCGGCTTCGCCAACTTCCTCGAATATTACGAGGGCGAGTGGTACGGCGTCATCGCCGATCCAGACTGGTGGCGGGCCGTCTACAACACGCTCTGGTTCACCGTGATGTCGGTCTCGCTCGAGCTCGTGCTCGGCATGATCATCGCGCTGACGCTCAACGCCGCCTTCCCCGGCCGCGGCATGCTCCGGGCCGCGATCCTCATCCCCTGGGCGATCCCGACCATCGTCTCGGCGCAGATGTGGGGCTGGATGCTGCACGACCAGTTCGGCGTCCTCAACGAGATCCTGATGACCTTCGGGATCATCTCCTCGCCCGTCGCCTGGACCGCCTCGCCGGACACCGCGCTCTGGGCGGTGGTCATGGTCGACGTGTGGAAGACGACCCCGTTCATGGCGCTCCTCATCCTCGCCGCGCTGCAGATGCTGCCTTCCGACTGCTACGAGGCGGCGCGGGTCGACGGCATCAACCCGGTCAAGGTCTTCTTCAAGGTTACCCTGCCGCTCATCCGCCCGGCGCTGATGGTGGCGATCATCTTCCGCGCGCTCGACGCGCTGCGCATCTTCGACCTGATCTACGTCCTGACCTCCAACTCGCGCGACACGATGTCGATGTCGGTCTACGCCCGCCAGCAGCTCGTCGACTTCCAGGACGTCGGCTACGGCTCCGCCGCCTCGACGCTGCTCTTCCTCATCATCGCCATCCTGGTGATCATCACGCTGACCGCCGGCCGCGTCCGGCTCGGGGAGGACGCCCGATGAGAACGCCCGTCTACGCCAAGGTGGCCTTCTGGGCCCTGATCGTGGCGATCGTGATCTTCTCGATCTTCCCGTTCTACTACGCGATCATCTCGAGCTTCCGCTCCGGATCGGCGCTGTTCTCAACCGCCGTGTGGCCGGACGCGGTCGACATCGCGAACTACGTCTCGGTCTTCACCGGCCAGCCCTTCGGGCGCAACATCCTCAACTCGATCGTGGTGGCGGTCTCGGTCGTGGCGTTGTCGCTCTTCCTCGGAGTCACCGCCGCCTACGCGCTCGGCCGCGTCACCTTCCGGGGGAGGGGGCTCCTGCTCCTCACCATCCTGTCGGTGTCGATGTTCCCGCAGGTGGCGGTGCTGTCGGGCATGTTCGAGCTGATCCGGGCACTGAACATCTACAACACGCTCTGGGGCCTGATCCTCTCCAACATGATCCTGACGCTGCCCTTCACGGTGTGGGTGCTCACCACCTTCATGCGGGAGCTGCCCAAGGAGCTCGAGGAGGCCGCCTTCGTCGACGGGGCCTCGCCCTGGATCGTGGTGCGGCGCATCTTCCTGCCGCTGATGTGGCCCGCCATGGTGACGACGGGGCTCCTCGCCTTCATCGCGGCCTGGAACGAGTTCCTGTTCGCGCTCACCTTCACGCTCTCGTCCGAGCAGCGCACGGTGCCCGTCGCCATCGCGCTCCTCTCCGGCGCGACGCAGTTCGAGCTGCCCTGGGGCAACATCATGGCCGCGTCCGTGATCGTGACGGTGCCCGTCGTCATCCTGGTGCTGATCTTCCAGCGCCGCATCGTCTCCGGCCTCACCGCCGGCGCCGTGAAGGGCTGAAGCGCCCGTCGAGCAGGGGGCGCGGCGCCCGCGCCCTCCATTCCGACATTGATTGAGGCGCGCGCGCCGCGCCGACGAGCGGAGGAGACCCGGCGATGGCCGAAGTGGTCCTGAAGAACGTGATCAAGCGGTTCGGTGGCGTGGAGATCATCCACGGCGTCGATCTCGACATCAAGGACGGCGAGTTCGTCGTCTTCGTCGGCCCGTCGGGCTGCGGCAAGTCCACGCTGCTGCGCCTCGTCGCCGGGCTGGAGGACATCACCGCCGGCGACATGTATATCGGCGACAAGCGGGTGAACGCGCTCAGCCCCAAGGAACGGGGCATCGCGATGGTGTTCCAGTCCTACGCGCTCTACCCGCACATGACGGTCTACGAGAACATGGCCTTCGGCCTGGAGCTCGCGAAATCCTCCAAGCAGGAGATCGACGAGGCGGTGCGCAAGGCCGCGGACATCCTGGAGCTCACCCCGCTGCTCGAGCGCCTGCCCAAGCAGCTCTCCGGCGGCCAGCGCCAGCGCGTCGCCATCGGCCGCGCCATCGTGCGCGAGCCCAAGGTGTTCCTGTTCGACGAGCCGCTGTCCAACCTCGACGCGGCCTTGCGCGTCCAGATGCGCATCGAGATCGCCAAGCTCCACAAGGACATGGGCGTGACGATGATCTACGTCACGCACGACCAGGTCGAGGCGATGACGCTCGCGGACAAGATCGTCGTGCTCAACGCAGGGAACGTGGAGCAGGTCGGGCATCCGCTCGAGCTCTACCACAACCCGCAGAACCTCTTCGTGGCGGGCTTCATCGGCTCGCCGCGGATGAACTTCATCGAGACGACGGTCGACAGCGCCAGCGCCGACACCGTGACGATGGGCCTGCCCGGCGGGGGGCGCGCCGTCGCCAAGGTCGACGGCGCGCGCGCCAGGCCCGGGCAGAAGGTGACGCTCGGCATCCGCCCCGAGCACATCGTGCTCGAACCCTCCGATTCGGAGGTCACCGGCAAGATCGACGTGATCGAGCAGCTCGGGGAGGCGTATCTCCTGCACGTGCGCCTCGCCGACGGCTCGATGGTCACCGCGAAGCTGCCGGGCGATGCGCACCAGAAGGAGGGCGATCAGGTGACGCTCGGCTTCGACGGCGCGCTCTGCCACGTCTTCGACGAAGGCCAGAAGGCGCTTCCCCGGATCATCACCGCCCAGGCGGCGTGACGCGCGCGCCGCTGCGGCTCAGGTCCCGCGCTTGGGCCCGTAGGGCGGGCGCGGGATCGCCATGTGGGCCGCCCGCAAGGCCGCCGACCAGCGCTCGCGCAGGTCGTGGAAATAGGGCTCGCCGGCGTCGATCCGGTGCAGCACCTCCGGCTCCAGCGCGTCCCGGCGCAGCACCATGACGTCGATGGGCAGCCCGACGCCGATATTCGAGCGCATGGTCGAGTCCATCGAGATCAGCCCGATCTTCAGCGCGTCGTAGAGATCGCCCTCGTAGCGTACCGCGCGATCGAGGATGGGCTTGCCGTATTTGTGCTCGCCGATCTGCAGGAACGGCGCGTCCTGCCCGCATTCGATGAAGTTGCCGGCGGCGTAGATCATGTAGAGCCGCATGCTCCCGCCGCGGACCTGCCCGCCGAACAGGAACGAGACGTCGAAGGTGACGCCCGCCGCCGCGAGCGCCTCCCCGTGAACGGCGCGCACCTCGCGGATGGCGCGCCCGACGAGCTCGGCCGCCTTGAACAGGGTCGGCTGGTCCTCGAGCCGCGCGATCGCGCCGGTCTCGGGGTCCTCCAGCCCCTCGTCGAGGAGGCTCACCACCGTCTGGGAGACGGAGAGGTTCCCCGCGCTGGCGAGCGCCATCACGCTCTCGCCGGGGCGGCGGTAGACGGTGAGCTTGCGGAAGGTCGAGACGTTGTCGAGGCCCGCGTTGGTGCGCGTGTCCGCGATCATCACGAGGCCCTGCTCGACGAGGAGGCCGACGCAATAGGTCATGGCGAGTGGGTCCGGGTCGGGCCGCGCCGGGCGGCGTTGCGGGGAGACGCGTCAGGATTGGGACTGGGAGTGGCTCTGCCCCGAGCCGGAGCCGGAAGCGGGCTCGCGATCCGGCGCACCGCCGCGGGCGTCGGTGACGCTGAGGCGCACGGAAAGCGCTTCGGCGCCGCCGCCGTAGCGCGCGCCGCGCACCGGCGCGCAGCCCGGCGCGTCGAGGCCGATCGCGACCCGCAGGTAGGCCGGGCCGGCGCAGACCCCGCGCGAGGGGTCGAACGCCACCCAGCCGAGCCCGGCCGCCTTGGCCTCCGCCCAGGCATGCACATGGCCGCGCGCGCCCTCGCCCCCGCCCTGGCCCTCGGGCTCACCACCGGCGTCCCCTCCGCTGTCGTCCGCGTCCTCGTCGGTGGCGTAGAGATAGCCCGAGACGTTGCGGGCGGGAATGCCCAAGTGGCGCGCCGCCGCGACGAAGGCGTGGGCGATGTCCTGCGGCAGGCCGCGCCCGCGGGCGAAGGCCTCCGCGCCGCCCACCGCCGTGTCCGCCGGGCCGCGCTCCATCGCGAGCCGCTCGTGCAGCGCCGTGCCGAGCGCGTGCAGCGCAGCCAGCGGATCGGAGGACGCGGCCGCGCCCGCATGCTCCTCCGCGAAGGCGATCAGCGCATCCGAGGGCGCCGTCATCGGCGTCGTGCGCAGGAAGTAGAGCTCCGGCGCTCGCTCCACGGCGCCGCGCACGACGCCGTGCGTCTCGTCGGTCTCCACCTCGCCGACGACGCGGATCGTCAGCTCGTCGCCCGCGGTCTCCGCCGCGAAGCGATGCACGATGTTGCCGAGCGCGTCCTCGCCCTGGCGCAGCGCGCCGTCGAGCGAGGGCTCGATGCGCCAGCGCAAGACGTGCTGGCCCATATGCGCGCGGGGCGTCAGGCGAAGCACCTGGATCAGGCCCTTCGCCGGCTCCTCGTAGGTATAGGTCGTCTCGTGCTCGATCCGGATGCGCATCGGGCGCGCCTCCCCCCGTCGCCCGGCCTCAGGTGAGGTACTGGTCCGCGATGGCGGCGCCGAGCTTGTTGTTGTCGATGATGAATTCCGTGACCCATTCGTGCAGCCCGCGCCCGAACACCTCCTCGATCCGCATCGCGGAGAGCCGGGCGGCGCAGTCGCTGGCGTGGCGTTGCGCGGGCCCGCGCCGTCCGTAGAGATCGGCGATGAGGTCGAGATGGCGCACCAGGCTCTCGTAGCAGCAGGCGAGCGAGCGCGGCATCTGGCGATTGAGGATCAGGAGGTCGGCCACCAGCCACGGCTTCACGCTCTCGCGGTAGACCCAATGGTAGGCCGTGTGGGCCTGGACCTCGCGCAGGATCGTGGTCCACTGGAAATAGTCCAGCGAGCCGCCCACCCGCTCCGTCGGCGGCAGCAGCACGTGATACTTCACGTCGAGGATGCGCGCCGTGTTGTCCGCCCGCTCGATCGAGACGCCGAGCCTCGTGAAGTAATAGGCGTCGTTGCGCAGCATCGTGCGGTAGGCCGAGCCGTCGAACTCCAGCGAGACGCCCTTCACCCATTCCAGGAAGCGGGCGAAGTCCTCCCGGCTCATGTCGGCGTTGCGGCGCTTGGCGAGCTCGAGCCAGGCGCCGTTGATCGTCTCCCACATCTCCAGCGTCAGCGCCGTGCGCACCGAGCGCGCGTTGGTGCGCGCCCGCTCCAGGCACGAGCGGATCGAGGAGGGATTGTGCGGCGAGAAGGCGAGGAAGTCGCGCACCGTATCCTCGGTGACGGCGCCGTAATGCTGCCGGAAGATCTCCGCCGAGCCCGCCGCCTCGAGCGCGCTCTCCCATTCGTTGCGCTCCCCGTAGCTCGTCGGCAGCGCGGCCAGGCGCACCGTGGCGTCGAGGATGCGGGCGACGAAATCCGCGCGCTCGGTGTAGCGGAAGAGCCAGAACAGGCTGTTGGCGGTGCGTGAGAGCATGGCCTCGTTCGTCCGTGGTGACGCGGATACGCGGGGGAAGGCGCCCGACGGCTCAGCCGTCGAGCACCCAGGTGTCCTTGGTGCCGCCGCCCTGGCTGGAGTTCACGACGAGCGAGCCTTCCTTCAGCGCGACGCGGGTGAGCCCGCCCGGGACGACGCGGATCTCGTCGGCGCCGGTGAGCACGAAGGGCCGCAGGTCGACGTGCCGAGGCGCGACGCCGGAGGCGACGAAGGTCGGGCAGGTGGAGAGCGCCAGCGTCGGCTGGGCGATGAAGCCCGACGGGTCGTGGCGCAGCTTCCTGCGGAAGGTCTCGAGCTGGTCCTTGGTCGCGTGCGGTCCCACCAGCATGCCGTAGCCGCCCGAGCCGTTGACCTCCTTGACCACGAGCTCCGGCAGGTGGTCGAGCACGTACCTGAGCGACTCCTCCTCGCGGCAGCGCCAGGTCGGCACGTTCTTGAGGATCGGCTCCTCGCCGGTGAAGAAACGGATGATCTCCGGCATGTAGGTGTAGACCGCCTTGTCGTCGGCGATGCCCGTTCCGACGGCGTTGGCGAGGGTCACGTTGCCCGCTTGATAGGCGGCGAACAGGCCCGGCACGCCGAGCACCGAATCCGGGCGGAAGACCAGCGGGTCGAGGTATTCGTCGTCGATGCGCCGGTAGAGCACGTCGACGCGCTTTGGCCCCTCCGTCGTGCGCATGTAGACGCGGTCCTCGCGCACGAAGATGTCGGAGGCCTCCACCAGCTCGACGCCGAGCTGGTCGGCCAGGAAGGAGTGCTCGTAATAGGCCGAATTGTACTGCCCCGGCGTGAGCAGCGCGACCGTCGGGTCCTTCTTGCCGGCGTTGGGCGCCACCGAGCGCAGCGTCGCCAGGAGCGCGTCCGGGTAGTTCTCCACCGGCGCGACACGGTGCTTGGCGAACAGCTCCGGGAAGAGCCGCATCATCACCTCGCGGTTCTCCAGCATGTAGGAGACGCCCGACGGGGTGCGCGCGTTGTCCTCGAGGACGTAGAACGTGTCGGCGTCCACCCGCACCAGGTCGATGCCGGCGATGTGGCAATAGACGTCGTGCGGGACCTTCAGCCCCTGCATCTCGAGCCGGTAGTGCTCGTTTCGGAAGATGAGGTCCTGGGGAATGATGCCCGCCCTCAGGCTCTCCTGCTTTCCGTAGAGATCCGCGAGGAAGAGGTTCAGCGCCCTCACGCGCTGCTTGAGCCCCGCCTCGACGCGCTCCCATTCGTCCCGCGTGATGAGGCGGGGGATGATGTCGAAGGGAATCAGCCGCTCGGTCGCCTCCTCGTCGCCGTAGACGGCGAAGGTGATGCCGATGCGCCGGAAGAAGAGCTCCGCCTGGCTGCGCCGGGCGTCGAACACCTCGCGCGGCGTGGTGTCGAGCCAGCGCTTCAGCTTGCCGTAGGCCGCACGGCACGCGCCCGGCTCGTGACCGCCATCCATCTCGTCGAACGCCGCCATACACTCCCTCGCCGTTCCCGTCGCGCCCGCGTTGCGTCGCGGGTCGCATGTGGAGAGCCTAGAGGCAAAAGCCACGCCAGGGAAAGCCCCGGCGAAAGGCGGATGCGGCGACCGGTCAGCTCGTGCGCATCGCGAGGCTCGCGACGCCAGCCCCCATCAGCGCCGTCCCGCCCACGCGATTGACGGCGCGCAGCACGCCCGGACGCTGCGCGAGGCGGCGCGCACGAGCGGCCAACGCCGCGTAGCCGAAGGCGTTGGCGAAGGCGAGCACGAGGAACGTCGCCTGGAAGATCAGAAGCTGGGCGAGGAAGTCGCCCGCGGGATCGAGGAACTGCGGCAGGAAGGCGACGAAGAAGACGATGCTCTTCGGATTGAGCGTCGTCACCAGCCAGGCGTGGGCGAGCATGCGGCCGGGCCGGGTCGCGGCCGTGCGCGGCTGCGGCTCCTCTCCGCCTCCGCCTCCGGCGCGCCAGAGCCGGACGCCGAGATAGATCAGGTAGGCCGCGCCGAGCCATTTCACGACCGTGAAGGCGGTCGCCGAGGCGGCGAGCAGCGCGCCGACGCCGATCATCGAGAGCGTCATCGCCGTGAAGTCGCCGAGCGCGACGCCGATCGCCATCGGCAGCGCCACGCGCAGGCCCTGCCCCAGCGCGTAGGAGACGACGAGCAGCACGGTCGGGCCCGGGATCACGAGCAGCACGGCGGAGGCGGCGGCGAAGGCCGCCCAGGTCTCGAAGGTCATCGGCTGGGTCGTCCTGGTTTTCCCGCGGAAGAAAGCCCCGTTCCCGCGCGAAAGGCAAGCCGCCCCTCAGCGCGGGCGGATCTCGACGCCGCCGATCGTCATGGTCGCCTCCGGCGCGGCGCCGCCGACGGGCTCGAGCCGGACCACGATCTCGCTCGGCGCCCCGCCGAGGCGCGCGAGATCGTCGGCGGCGAGCGGGAAGGCGAAGCTCATGCCGGATGCCGGGTCGTCCGCGCCGAAGGGCGCGTTGGGAAAGACCGAGAAGGCGCCGAGCGCGACCGTCTCCCCGGACGGCCCGCGGGCCGCCACCTCGGCGGAGACGAAGCCCTCGTCCGCGGGCTCGTAGGCGGCGAGCGAGACCGTGACGATCGCCCCGGCGTCCGGCGGCAGGGCCTGCGCCGCCGCGGGCGCGAGCGCGATACGGGCCGGCGCCCCCACCCGCGCCGTGGCGTCCGCGGCGGCGGCGCCCGCTGCGGCGGAGGCGACGGCGCCGCCGAGGACGGCGATGGCGGCGAGACGGGACGGGCGTCGTCCGGAGCGGGTCATGCTCTCGATCCTGTGCGCTCGCGGGACCTGCCCCGCGAGCGCACGATCCTGGCGTGCGATTACGCCGGAACGGTGACGATCTCCACGCTCGTCGGCGTGAAGGTGCCCACCTCGCCGAGATCGTCGGCCGGCCCGAGCGGCACCGGCTGGACCTGCAGGGTGAGATCTTCCGGGACCTCCGTGCGCGGCCCGTAGACCCGAGCGATCGCGTCCGTCAGGTCGAGCACGACGCCCGGCCCGGCCATGCCGTCGCCGGTCCCTCCGCCGTGCCCGGCATGGCCGGAGGGGCCGAAGAACGAGACGGAGCCCACGTAGTGCGCGTCGTCCGTCGAGGCGCTCGGGTCGAGGCCCGGGCGGTCGAGGAAGACGTTGAAGCTCGTGGATTCCTGGTTCGTGTAGGCGATGTCGCGGATGATGGCGAGCACGCGCGGGCGCGGCGGCGGGGCGGCGAGCATGAGGAGGCGGCTCGATCCGCGCGGCGCCGCGGCGATCGCCGCGATGGTCTCGCGCGCCACCGGCACCGTGATCCAGAGCGGCTCGGAGAGGCGCGCCGTGCCCTCGACCGGGGTCACCGTCGTGCCGGCGGCCGCGCCCGTCGCCCGATCGGCGAGCGCAGCGAGCGTCTGCGTGCGCGCCGCGTCGCCGCGCGGGCCGATCGCCATCAGCACCTCCTGCGGAACCTGCGGGAAATCGTAGCGATAGCCGAGCGCCTCCGTGTCCTCGAGATCGGTGACCTTCGGCGACCAGGGCGTGCCGTCCGGATAGAAGAAGTTGTCGGTGAAGACCATGTCCGCCCAATAGGCGGCGGGGTAGATGGGATCGCCGTTCGGGTCCCGCGCATAGGCGGACGGGTTCTGATGGCCGGTATGATTCCACTCGGCCCAGATGCGGTCGATGTTGCCGTGGTGCATCTGGAAGATGGCGTCGCGCGGCGACTGGGCGGTGGGCATGTCGCCGCCGATCCAATTGTGGATCTGGTTGTGCGGCGTATTCTCGAGGAGGCCCTGCGTGCTCGACTTCCAGGGGTGCGGCGACACCCAGTTCAGGTCGAGCGAGTCCTGCCCCGGCAGCATGAAGGAGCCGAACAGGTCGTAGGTCGGCTCGTTGGCGATCTGGTCCATCACCTGCGGCCCGACCCACTGGTCCGGAAGCGGCTGGCTGATGTTGGCGAGCGTCCGGCCCTGGTCGAACAGCGGGTTGGGCTGTCCGTCGTAGGTCTCCGCGGCGAAGACCGCCGGGAAGTTCCGGTCCGCCGACCAGTCCCAATAGGGCATGGCGAAATCGGCCTTGCCGGTGACCTCGCGCACCACGCGCTCGTAGGTCACGACGAAGGCGCGATGCCAGGGCAGGAAGTACCAGTTGCCGTGTGGGCAATGGTTGAACACCTGCCCGTCGCCGTGGATCTTGTACAGCGTCTGCCAGGTCACCGGCCCGCTGCTGCGGCCCTTGAGAATGCCCACCGCCTCGCGGAAGGCGGAGAGGTCCGGATCATCGGGCTTCATCGTCGCCAGGCTGCGGCGGACGGGGACCGAGTTCTGGGCGAAGGCGCGCATCACGTTCGCGCCCGGCGCGAGGGTGAAGGCGGCGAGCGCGGAGCCCATGAGCAGGGCGTCACGGCGGGTGGGCATGGGGCTTCCTCCGAGGGTTGTGAAGCGACCCGCAGCATAGGTTGTGCCTCGACGGGTGCAATCTCTTGCCGCATGCGCGCTCTGATCTTTCTCCTTCGCGGCCGAACGAACAGGCGTCTTTGCGTCCAGAGAGTGAATTTCAGAGGTAAAGATCTTAGAGATTGCATTCCCGGCAACGCCGAGCCGGCCTCCGCGCCCGTACCGGACCGCGTGATTCGGCCCGCCGCGCCGCCCCTCCTCAGATCAGCTTCAAGCCCTTCAGGCTGGCGTGCCCGTCGCGCCCGACGATGATGTGGTCGTGCACCACGATGCCGAGGGGGCGGGCGGCGTCGACGATCTCCCGCGTCATCCGCACGTCGGCGGAGGAGGGCGTCGGGTCGCCGGAGGGGTGGTTGTGGACGAGGATGATGGCCGTCGCGGAGAGCTCGAGCGCGCGCTTCACCACCTCGCGGACGTAGACCGGCGTGTGGTCCACGGTGCCGGATTGCTGCACCTCGTCGGCGATGAGGCCGTTCTTCTTGTCGAGGAAGAGGATGCGCAGCTGCTCCTTCTCGGCGAAGGCCATGGCCGTGCGGCAATAGTCGATCACCGAAGCCCAGGAGGACAGGATCGGCCGCTTGGCGACCGCGCCCTTGGCGAGCCGCCGGCCCGCCGCCTCGACGACCTTGAGGTCGACGATCGTCGCCTCGCGGAGCCCGCCCACCTCGGCGAGGCGCGCGGGCGGCGCGCCGATCACCTCGGCGAAGCCGCCGAACCGGCGGATCAGGTCCTTCGCCAGCGGCTTCACGTCCCGGCGCGGGATCGAGCGGAAGAGCACGAGCTCGAGCAGCTCGTAGTCGGGCAGGACGTCGCCGCCCACCTCGACGAAGCGCGCGCGCAGGCGATCGCGGTGTCCGTGATAGTGCGGAGGGTCCTCGTCGAACATGGAAGCCAGCGTGCTGCGAAAGGATCGGCGCCCGACGCTAGCGAGTCGGCCACCGACGCGCCAACATCCACGAGTATGGGTCGATGTGCCGGTTCCCTCTCCGCGTGCATCGTTCCCTCGGTCAAGCAATACCGCGGCGGTATACGAGACCATTGCGAGGCGTCCTAAACCATCAATGGACTTTGCTATGGACGGTCTGTCGCGACGCACTATCCTGCGCCGCGTCGGCATGGAGGACGGCATGGCGTATCACGTCTCATGGCGCGTTGTCGGGCCCGGCGAGCGGACGCTCGATCGGGACGCTTTTCCGCACGCCTTCGCGCGGCGCGAGGACGCCGTCGCCTTCGTGCTCGAGAAGCTCGCCGCGTTTCCGGCTCACGGCTTCGATCGCGCGCGCGGGTTCTGGGGACGCGGCGCGCGCGATCGGCCCTGCGAGACGCGTTTCGCCATCGAGGAGCACGTTCCCGCCTCCGCCGTCGAGCCGGGCGCCTGACGCGTCCCGGCGTCAGAGCATCGGCAGAAGCCCGCGCGCCATCTCCACCGTGGCCACTTGGTCGATCTTGCCCGAGCCGAGCACCGGGATGCCGGCGACGACGAGGAGCGCGCGAGGCGCCCACAATTCCGGAAAGCCCCGCTCGCGCGCGAAGGCGAGCACGCTCTCGCGGTCCGCCTCCGGCTTGTCGGTGACGAGGACGAGCTGCTCGCCCTTGCGCGGATCCGGGAACGAGACGACCACGTGGTTGTACTCCGGCCAGAGTTCCTGGACCATCGTCTCCACCGCCGCGAGCGAGATCATCTCGCCGCCGATCTTGGCGAAGCGCTTGGCGCGTCCACGAATGGTGACGAAGCCGTCGTCCACCGAGACGATGTCGCCCGTGTCGTACCACCCGCCCGGCGGCGCGATCAGGCGCCCGGCGTCGTCGGGCGCGAGATAGCCCGCCATGACGTTCGGGCCGCGCACCACGAGCCGCCCGGCCTGATGGATGCCTTCCACCGGCTCGAGCCGCCATTCGATCGACGGCAGGAAGGGGCCGACCGAGCCGTGCCGGTTGCGGCCGGGGAGGTTGCAGGAGAGCACGGGCGCGCATTCGGTGGCGCCGTAGCCCTCCATGATCTCCGTCCCGTTGCGCTCGTAGAGGCGGCGGGTCTCGTCCTTGATCCGCTCTGCGCCGGCGATGACGTAGCGCAGGCCGGCGAGGTCGCCCTCGCCCGCGGCCCGGGCGTAGCCCTGCAGGAAGGTGTCGGTGGCGAGCAGGAAGGTGGCGTTCGTCGCGCCGATCAGCTTGGGCACCATGCGGTAGTGCAGGGGGCTCGGGTAGAGCACGACCTTGAAGCCGTTGAGGAGCCCCAGCACCAGCCCCGCCGTCAGGCCGAAGGAGTGGAACACCGGCAGCGGCGAGAAGATCGTGTCTGCCGTCGTCAGCGCGTCGCCGGCGTGCTCGGCGATCTGCACGGCGTTGGCGATGACGTTGGCGTTGGTCAGGCACACCGCCTTGGGCGCCCCCTCGGCGCCCGAGGTGAACAGGATCACCGCCGGGTCGTCCGGCCCGCCGGCGCGTTTCGCGATCGCCTTGGCGCGGAAGCTCGCGAGGAGGCCGCTGATCTTGTCGAGGCTGGTGAGGCGCGCGCGCACGTCCTCGAGGTAGACCACCCGGCGCCCCTCGGCGATTGCGGCCAGCGGCTCCTCGAGCCGCCCCTCCTCGATGAACTTGCGGGAGGTGACGATGGTGCGGATCTTCGCCGTCTCGCAGGCGGAGACGAGGTTGCGCGCGCCGGCGGTGAAGTTCAGCATCGCCGCCACGCGCCCGAAGGCGTTGAGCCCGAACAGCGCGACCGCCGTCGCCTGCACGCTCGGCATGAACAGCGCGACGCGCTCGCCCGGCTGCGTCTCCTCGATCAGCTTGCGACCGAGCACGAGCGCGCCGAGCACGAGCCGCGCGTAGGTCAGCGGCTGGCGCTGCGGGTCCTCCAGGATGACGAAGGTCTTGCCGAACCGGTCGCGCGCATCCACCAGCGCGCCGAAAAGGGTTCGGCGAAGGCGTTCGGGATGGCGGAGGGGATCGGAATGCGGCATGCGGCGATATTATGGCCCGGGCGTCGTCCGACAACCGGGAAAACGCGTGGACGGTTCCGATTTCGCCCGTCGCGGGAGGCGAGGGCGGCCGAGGGTGTCCTCCGCCGCCCGGCCCGGTCAGGCGGCGCGGCGCGTCGGCGGAGGCGGCGCGTCCACGCCGCGGCCGGCCGCGACGCCGTCGAGGAAGGCCTCGACGGCCTCGGAGAGCTCGGCCGCGACCCCGGCGAGCTCGTCGGAGACGTCGAGCAGGTTGCGGGCTTGCCCCGAGGTCTCGTGGATCGCGGACGCGACGGTCTCGACGTTGAGCGTCGCGTCGGTCGAGCCCTTGGAGGCGATCGAGATGGAGTGGGAGATTTCCCTCGTCGCCCCGTCCTGCTCCTGCACGGCGGTGCCGACCGCTTGCATGAAGCTCTCGATCTCGTGCACGGCGCCGCCGATCTCGCGGATCGCCTCGACGCTCTCGCGCGTCGAGCCCTGCACGGCCGTGATCTGCTCGGCGATCTGGTCCGTGGCCTTGGCGGTCTGCGAGGCGAGGGTCTTCACCTCCGCCGCGACGACGGCGAAGCCTTTGCCCGCCTCGCCGGCGCGCGCCGCCTCGATCGTGGCGTTGAGCGCCAGGAGGTTCGTCTGCTCGGCGATGGTGCGGATCATGTCGACCACCGCGCCGATGCGCTCGGCCGCTTCCGCGAGGCTCGCGACCTTGCCGTTGGTGCACTGCGCGGTGGCGGTGGCGCGGGCGACGACCTCCGAGGCGCGATCCGCCTGGGTCGCGATCTCGCGAATGGATGCAGAGAGCTGCTCGGCGGCGCTCGCCACCGCCTGCACCTCGGATGCGGCGGTCGTCGAGGCGTCGCGCGCGGCGCTCGCCTTGCCCGCCGCGGTGCCGGCGACGTCGGTGAGCGAGCCGACGGTGGTGCGCATGGTGCGCGTGCCGTCGTTGACGCTGGCGAGCGTGCGCTGCACCACCTCGCGGAAGCGGGCGATCAGGGTCTCGAGCTGCGCCTGACGGTCCTCGGCGCGCTCCCGCTCGGCGTCCGCCTCCTGGAGGCGCGCCCGCTCGATCGCGTTGTCGCGAAAGACGACCACGGTGCGGGCCATGTCGCCGATCTCGTCGCGGCGGCTGTCGCCGGGAATGGCGACGTCGTTGTCGCCCGCGGCGAGGCGCTGCATCGCGGCGGTGAGACGACCCGCCGGGACGGTGATCGAGCGACCGACGAGGATCGCGGCCGCGGCGGCGAGGCCCGCCGCGACGAGGAGCGCGATCACGGCGGTGGTCTGGAAGCCGCTCGCGGCCGCGTTGACTTCCGCGCCGATGCGCTGGTTCGCCGCCTCCTGGAAATCGATGAAGCGATTGATGGCGGCGAGCCATTCGGTGAACAGCCCGCTCACCTGCTGCAGCAGGATCGCGCGCGCCTCGCCCGCTTCCCCGGCCTGCTGCAAGCGGACGATCTCGGCCACGAGCGGATTCGTGCGAGACTGGATCGCGGCGATGTCGGCGAGGATGGCGCGCTCCTCGACGGAGGCGTTCACCTGCGCGACGAGCGTGTCCATGGCGCGCTCGTTCTCGGAATAGGTCGCGGCCAGCGCCGCGATCAGGTCGACGGCGGCGCGACGCTCGGCCGCATCCTCGACGAGAACGACGTCGCGAATGGCGATGGCGCGGTCGTGAACGCTGCCGCGGAAGTTGATGGCGAACCGCTGCAGGCGGCTGTTGACCTCGTTGATCTGCCTCAAGTTGTCGTCCAGCCGATTGATCTCGCTCACCGAAGTCCACGTGAGCAGGCCCATCAGGACGATGAGAAATCCGAAGCCGAAAGCGAGGCGCGCGGCGATCCCGCGTGGAACCGTGAGCATCGTGACCCCCTCGAGAAATGCCGGGCCGGCCACGAAGGCGTCGCGCGCGGCCCTCCTGCAATCTCTAGAGGAACATCCTAAATGATACGTGAATCATATCGGAAAAGTAGGCGGACTTGGGACGCTACGCCTCAAGGATGTAGGTGCGGGGAGGTCGATGCGATCCCCGGTTTTACCCCGGCGCGCCGTCGCGGATCGGCGGCTGGAAGGCGTAGCCGAGGTCCCAGGGGAAGTAGATCCAGGTGTCCTGGCTCACCTCGGTGATGAAGGTGTCGACCAGCGGCCGGCCCGCGGGCTTGGCGTAGACGGTGGCGAAATGCGCGTTCGGCAGCATCTCGCGCACCACCCGGGCGGTCTTGCCGGTGTCGACCAGGTCGTCGATCACGAGCACGCCCTTGCCCTGGCCGTCGCCCAGCGCGCGCACCGCGGGCGCGATCTCCTTGAGCACCTGGAGCCCGCCCTGGTTCTTGTAGTCGTGATAGCTCGCGATGCAGACGCTCTCGATCATGCGGATCTCGAGCTCCCGCGCCACGATCGCCGCCGGCACGAGGCCGCCGCGGGTGATGCAGACGATCCCCTCGAACGGCCCGCTCTCGGCGAGGCGCCAGGCGAGCGCGCGGGCGTCGCGGTGGAATTGGTCCCAGGAGACGGGGAAGGCCTTGGGGGTGGTGGGCGTCATGGCGGCGGACCTCTGCGGCGGGTGGGGTCAGATCGGGGCGTTGTCGGACGTCAGGCGGGCGAGCAGCGCGCGCACGGCCTCGGCCGCCGTGGCGATGGCGGCGGGATCGCGCCCGCGCAGGACGATCTGGTTGCGGAAGCCGGCCCCGGTGAAGGACGGATAGGAGCCGATCGAGACGCCCGGATGCTCGGCCGCCAGCGCGCCGAGCGCCTCGGCGTAGCTGCCCTCGGCGAGGCCGCCGGCGTCGAGCGTCTCGACCGCCATCTTCGCGCCGGTGCGCAGCCGCGGGGCGACGGCGTCGAGCATGGCCTGCATGATCGAGGGCACGCCGGCCATCACGATCACGTTCTCCACCATGAAGCCGGGCGCCTTCGAGATCGGGTTCTCGATCAGCTCCGCGCCCTCCGGGATGCGCGCCATGCGCAGGCGCGCCGCGTTGAGCTCGCCCTCCGAATAGCGCTCGCGCATCATCGCGACCGCGCGCGGATCGACGTCGATGGCGCGCCCGAGCGCCGCGGCGACCGAATCGGCGGTGATGTCGTCGTGCGTCGGCCCGATGCCGCCGGTGGTGAAGAGGTAGTCGTAGCGCCCGCGCAGCGCGTTGACGGCGGCGACGATCTCCGCCTCGATATCGGGGACGACGCGCACCTCGCGCAGGTCGACCCCGAGCGCCCCGAGGTACTCGGCGATGTAGCCGATGTTCTTGTCCTTCGTCCGCCCGGACAGGATCTCGTCGCCGATCACCAGGATCGCCGCGGTGACGCTCTCGCTCATGCCTCGCACCTCGCAGGCAGGCTTTAGCGCCGGGGCGGGGAAGGGGCAAGGGGAAGGGAAGGGCGGCAAGGCGAGGGGAAGGGAGGGGCGAGGGAAGGTAGGAACATAGCCGCAACTCTTGCGCCGAGCTGCGGAAGCGGGCAATCTTAACCAAAGGCTGTGGGGGTGAATCGTGCAAACCGTTGCGAAGTTTCAATTCGAGGCGCCCTCTGCAGCCGAAGCGCACTTCGAGGAAGTGTTTACAATCTTAGACAGGTGGGCCAGCCGCAAGCTTGACGGCTTCGAAACCGAAAATTACAGAATTAAACGGAGCGGCAAAGAAGCGCAATTCGTGCGTAAGCTCGAGAGCGTCGACAGTCGCCTGATGTTTTCAATGGATTTGGCCGAGCCGGTTTCGGGGGGAGCCCTCCACACAAGTTTACGCGTCCTTCTGGATGCTGGCAATTTGCTCACCCGGGTTCGTCTCGCCGTCACGTCGGAGGTCGGGCTCGCGCCGCCGAAACTCGACCTTCACTCCCCCCGGTTCATCCGCCAGATCCTCGAAACCAGGCAGGAATGGCGTGTATCGGGCAATGACGAGCGAGTGTTTGCCCGCTGGTTTCGTGTCGACGCCGGCAATGTAGCAACCCTAACAGATCTCATCGCCTCTCCGGCCAGAAGGCTGCCCATTTTCCTTATTTCTGATTTCGATGGCAAGGTGTTCGGGGATCTACATGAGACGTTATCACAGGATATTTGTGGTCTCTGTCATGTATGTATGATCGATAATGAAGCTACTTGGTCCCTTTCGCAGTGGAGGGGGCAGCAGTGGTCATGCTATAATGGCGCGGCGCGAATATACTGGCCGTTTAGAGGAGCAGATTCCAGCCCCTTTGAACATAAGCTTTTTACCTTGGACAACATGATGAGACAGGGAGAAGACGAGGATTCGGCGTCAAAGAGGATAAGGCGTATTATACAATCCACGGTGCTAGAGGCTTCCGCATTTGTTGCTGACGATCCGCGGATAGAAGATTTCGAAAAAGATTTCTTCGTCGCAGAATTCGAGAAAAGCGTAAGAGGTGCTGCTGAAGAAGGTGACGACGCAGCGTTGATGACGCTTTATGAACAGGAAAATAAACGACTCGCTGTCGAGAATCGCGAGCAAAAGAAGAGGATCACTGACCTTGAGAACCAGATCGAGCTTTTACAACAGAATGTTGCGGCTCTTTATCTTGCGCAGCGGGCGGAGACAATCGAACCAGCGCTGGCTGATCCTCGCGGGGAGCCCGAAACGATCAGGCAAGCTATCGAGATGGCGATGGATGAATTGGGCGACAGAGTCGAGTTTTCTCTGAAGATATTTGACCAAGCAGAGTCGCTTAATGCGAAGGCAGGCCCTCCAGAAAAGGTGCTGAGGTATCTTCTTACGCTCGGCGAATTGGCAAAAGCTTTAGACGCTGGACCGCTGGGCCGAACGGTTGTAACTTGGTTGCGCGAAAACGGTGTCGAGGCGAGCATCGAGTCAGAAACGACAAAGGCAAGCAAAGCTGCACAGCGAGAGCGTACCTTCCCATTCTCGGGCGGGCGTGAAGTCCATTGTGAGCTGCACGCAAAGCCGGCGGATGGCGTCTCTCCAGACCAGTGTGTGCGCATTTATTTTCAAAAACAAGATGCTCGGCCCTTTGTCTTGATCGGCTATGTCGGGAGACATTTCTGAAGCTGCTTCGTTGAAGCTGCAGGCTCCGCGCAGCCGCCCCCCGCTTGAGCCCGCCCCCGCCTTCCCGCACAGTGGCAGGAACATCACGGCCGCGTTCGCGCGTTGACGTTCGGGGCCGAGAACGAGAAAGGACGCGCCGTGAGCGATGCACGCCGAGGGGGCGAGACGGACGGGACGGGGGCGACGGGCCGCCTCGTCGTCGTCTCGAACCGGGTCCCGGACCCGACCAAGACCCAGGCCGGCGGCCTCGCCGTCGCGCTCGGCGCGGCGCTGAAGGAGCGCGGCGGGCTCTGGTTCGGCTGGTCCGGCGAGACGGTGGAGGAGGGGAGCGCCTCCGACACGCCGCACACGCGCACCAAGGGGAACGTCACCTACGCCACGATCGACCTCGACGAGGTGGAGCACGAGCGCTACTACGCCGGCTTCTCCAACCGGGCGCTGTGGCCCGTCTGCCATTTCCGGCTCGACCTGATCCAGATCAGCGCCGAGGACACGAAGGGCTATTTCGAGGTCAACGAGCGCTTCGCCCGGGCGCTGGCGCCGCTGATCGAGCCCGACGACATCGTCTGGATCCACGATTACCACCTGATCCCGCTCGCCGCGATGCTGCGCGACCGCGGGGTCGAGAACCGGATGGGCTTCTTCCTCCACATCCCCTGGCCGCCCTCGCAGGTGTCGAGCGCGCTGCCGGCCTACGAGCGGCTGCTGCGCGGGCTCGCCGCCTACGACGTCGTCGGCTTCCAGACGCCGCTCGGGGCGGAGAACTTCCTCACCTGCCTCGCCCGCGACCTGCCGCTGGGCGCGGTGCATCCGCCTCGCGCCGACGCCTTCCCGATCGGCATCGACGCCGAGGCCTTCATGGAGCTCGCCCGCGAGGGCGCGCAGGACGAGCTCGCGGTGCGCCTGCGCCAGAGCATGCGCGGGCGCGACCTGATCATCGGCGTCGACCGGCTGGATTATTCGAAGGGCATCGGCCAGAGGCTCGAGGCCTTCGAGCGCTATCTCGAGACCCATGCCGAGCAGCGCAACCAGGTCAGCCTCCTGCAGGTGACCCCGCGCTCGCGCTCGGAGGTGCCCGAGTACCAGGACATGGAGCAGGAGGTCGCCGAGCACGTGGGCCGGATCAACGGCGCCTTCGGCGACGTCGACTGGGTGCCGATCCGCTACGTGAACTCGCCGATCCCGCACGCCTCGCTGGCGGGCCTCTACCGGATGGCCAAGGTCGGGCTGGTGACCCCGCTGCGCGACGGCATGAACCTCGTCGCCAAGGAGTTCGTCGCCGCCCAGCCCGCGGACGATCCCGGGGTGCTGATCCTCTCGCGCTTCGCCGGCGCGGTGCACGAGCTCGACTGCGCCCTGATCGTCAACCCCTACGATCCGGACGCCACCGCCGCCGCCATCGCCCGCGCGCTCGAGATGCCGCTCGAGGAGCGCCAGGAGCGCTGGGAGCGCATGCTCGCGCGCGTGGAGGCGAACTCGACGAGCGATTGGGCGAAGCGCTTCCTGGCGGTGCTGGAGGGGTGACACTCGTTCCGAGCCCGGGACGGCAACGCGGTGGTGAGCGCGTCATCCCGGGCCGCGAAGCGGACCCGGGACCCAGAACCGCCGACATTCGTCGAGCGGCGTTCAACGCCGCGTCCCGAGACATCGATCGCGGCGTCACGGTCGCGGGACGCGCGCGCTCCGCGCACGCTGAAATCGGCCTGCGCGGTTCTGGCTCCCGGACTTGCTTCGCAATCCGGGATGACAGCTGGGGGTATACCCTCACCCCTGCCCCTCTCCCGTTCGTGCCCCTTCGGAAGAGGGGTCTCGAGCGAGGCCTCACTCAGCCGCCTGCTTGCCCGCCGACGGATACGACCCGAGCACGTCCTCGGCGCTGGCCTTGCGGTTGGTGACGGAGCTCGTCCAGCCGCGCCAGTCCTTCGGATCGATGCGGTCGCCGTTGGCGCCCAGGCTCTTCAGCCGGCGCTGGTCCTCCTCGGTGAGCACCTGGTCCTTCAGCGGGGCGAGCCCGCGCACGTCGTCCACGGAGACGCCGATCGCCTCGCCGACGCGCCTGCCGTAATCGTCGTGAACCAGGAAGAAGTGCCAGACCATGCGCTCCTGGACGTCGCGCTCGCACTCGGAGAGGAGCGTGCCCATGGTGGCGATCAGGTCGTCGCGCTCCCAATCCATCATGGTGCAGAAGCGGCCGCGGGCCTGGACGTAGTCGTTGCGGCGCTCGATCACCTCCCGCACGAGCCGCCCGTGCAGCTCCGGCGGCCGGCTCTCGCGGTCTCCCTCGGCCTCGCGCAGGCCGTTATGGATCGAGGGCTCGTAATTGACGTGCGGGTTCTGGCCGGGCCCCATGTCGCGGGAGTACGACATCTGCCCGCCGGACTGGTTGGTGTGCACGCCCTCGGTCCGCGGTCGGTTCACCGGCAGCTGCAGATAGTTCGGCCCGACCCGGTAGCGCTGCGTGTCCGAGTACGAGAAGGTGCGGCCCACCAGCATCTTGTCGTCGGAGAAGTCGAGCCCGTCGACGAGCACGCCCGTGCCCATGGCGATCTGCTCGTTCTCGTTGAAGACGTCCTCCACGTTCCGGTTCAGCGTCATGACGCCGACATGCCGCAGCGGGAAGTCCTCCTCCGGCCAGATCTTGGTGTCGTCGAGCGGGTCCCAGTCGAGCTCGGGATGCTCGTCGTCGGACATGATCTGCACGGACATGTCCCATTGCGGATGGTCGCCGCGCGCGATCGCCGTGTAGAGATCCTTCGACGCCGAGCCGAGATCCTGGCCCTGGACCTTCGCCGCCTCCGCCGCAGTCAGGCTCTCGACGCCCTGGCGCGGGTGGAAGTGGTACTTGACGATGACGGTCTCGCCCGCGTCGTTGACCATCTTGTAGGTGTTGACGCCGAACCCCTCCATGTGCCGATAGCTGCGCGGGATGCCGCGCGGGCTGAACAGATGCGTGAGCATGTGCATCGCTTCCGGCGTCTGCGACATGAAGTCGAAGATCCGGTTCGGCTCCTGGCGGAAGGTCACCGGATCCGGCTTGAGGGAATGGATCACGTCGGGAAACTTGATCGCGTCGCGGATGAAGAACACCGCGAGATTGTTGCCCACGAGGTCCCAGTTCCCGTCCTCGGTGTAGAACTTCACCGCGAAGCCGCGCGGGTCGCGGGCGACCTCGGACGAATCCCGCCCGCCGATCACGGTGGAGAAGCGGATGGCGAGCGGTGTCTTCTTGCCCGCCTCCTGGAACAGCTTGGCGCGGGTGTACTTCGAGGCCGGCTCGTCCCCGATCTTCCCCGTCGCCTCGAACTCGCCGTAGGCGACGAAGCCGCGCGCGTGCACCACGCGCTCGGGAATCCGCTCGCGGTCGAAATGGCTGATCTTCTCCAGGAACTGGTAGTTCTCCAGCGTCGCCGGGCCTCGCGGCCCGACCGTGCGCTGGGACTGGTTGTTCGAGACCGCATGGCCCTGCCGGTTGGTGAGCGTGCCGTCGCTGGAATGGGAGGTCTCGTGCGCCATGGCGTTCGCCTCGTGTCGTGTCGCTGTTCGGTTTCGCGACGCCAACACGCGGGGCGCAAAGGGGTTTCGTCGTTGGCCGCGCCGGCTTCAGAGCGGCTCGATCCTGCAGGAGACCGCCTCGACCAGTGTCTGCGCCAGCTCCGCCTCGCTCGGGAAGGTCGCGAGCGTCCGCACCAGGACGAAGCCCTCGCGGGTGGGCGCGACGACGCGCAGGTCCCCGAAGCCGTCGACGGGCTCGGTTTCCTCGTCGGCCTCCGCCGCGACGAGGGCGTCGAGCTGCGCCTGCGTGGCGACGACGAGCTCGAGCCGGCCGCGCACGGCGGCGCGGTCGGTGACGGCGTAGTAGGCGCCGGCCCCCCGGGCGTGGAGCGACAGCGTCTGGAACAGCGGACCGTCGACGGCGCTCACCCGCAGCGGGCCCTCGGCCAGATCGTAGGCGCAGGCGCCGACCGCGACCGCCGGATCGTGCAGCGGCATCCAGGTGTCGCCCGGCCCCGTCCGAGCGCCGTCCTCCCGCGGCTCCGCGAAGGCGTCGCCGCGGGCGGGGGCGATCAGCACGGCGGCGTCGGCCGTGGCGGTGGGGGAGAGCCGCGAGAAGGCGTCGTTGTGCGACAGCCAGGGCAGCATCAGGATCGCCGCGATATGCGTCATGCCCGCCAGAACGAGCCCGGTGACGGTGGCGAGGACGAGCTTGCCGGCATTGCGGGCGAGGCTGTCGAGGATCGCGGCGCGGCGCAGGCTCACGAGGTCGCCCTCCCGCATCCGGTGCGCACGACCCGCGGCATCGCGCCCTCGTCGAGCCAGCCGATCGCGCCCGAGACCGGGCTGTCGTAGAGCCGCAGCACGGCCTGGACGCGCCCGCGCCCGGGCGTCTGCAGCCAGTTGCCGGGCTTCGGCCGCGGCGAGAGCGTGATCGTCACGGCCCCGTCCTCGTCGCGCAGGACCTCCGCCGAGGTGAGCCCCGCCCGCCGCTGCGGCGTCTCGACCAGCCGGCCGGCCTCGTCGTAGAGCGCGATGGTCCAGACGCGCGCCGCCGGCGTCTCGCCCGCGATCTCGTAGTCGCAGGCGGCGTCGAGGGGGCGGCCGAGCTCGTCGGCCAGCGCATGGAAGGCGATGCCCTCTCCGAGCGCCAGCGGCACGTCGCCGGAGCGGGCGAGAATGGCGCGGGCGTAGGGGTCGCTCTCGGGCGAGCCGACGGAGGGCCAGGCGGTCCAGGCCTGGGCCCGCCGCTCGCCGAACGGATAGTCGCCCTCCAGGGTCAGCCAGGCCGAGCCGAGGCCGAGGCCCGCGCCGAGCGCGGCGGCCCAGGCGATCAGGACGAGATGGTAGAGGTTCCTGAGCGCGCGGCGCAGGGCGTCGAGCATCGAAGCCGGGCCTCAGCGGGTGACGGCGGTGAAGCCCGCTTCCGGACGGCGCTGCTCGGCGAGGCGGCCCGGCGCGGCGCGGCTCTCGTGGAAGCCGGGCGGCGCCGCCGGGCGCCGCGCCTCCTCGAACAGGCTGCCGATCCCGCTGATCACCTCGAAGGAGCGCCGCGAGAGCGTGTTGCGCGACAGCGCGAGCACGGCCGGGTCGACGCTCGCGGTCGTCGCGGGATCGGTCCCGGCGATGGCGGGCCCGTCCTCCTCGAGGCCGGGGATCGCCCGCAGCTCCGCGTCGCGGTGGGCGAAGCTCATGATCTCCTTGAAGGTCATTGCCGGGAGAGAGCCGCCGGTCATGCGGTTCGTGGAGGTGAAGTCGTCGTTGCCGAACCACACCGCCGTGACGAAATTGCCGGTATAGCCGGCGTACCAGGCGTCGCGATAGGCGTTGGTGGTGCCGGTCTTGCCCGCCGAGCGGATGCCGTCGAGCGCCGCGCGGCGCCCCGTGCCGCGCTCGGGGACGGCCACGAGCATGGTGTTCATGTCGGAGACGACGCGGGTGGAGAGCACCCGCTCGCGCGGCGCGTCGCGGTCGTGCGAATAGAGCAGCGCCCCGTCGGCCGTGGTCACCTCGACGGCCGCATAGGGCCGCGCCCGCTCGCCGCCGTTTGCGAAGACGGCGTAGCCCGCCGCCATGTCGAGCACCGTCATCTCGGAGGCGCCGATGGGCAGCGAGGACGTGTCGGCGAGCGGCGTCTCGACGCCCATGGCCCGCGTCGTCTCGATGATGCGCGCGCGCCCGCGCTTGGCGTTGCCCTCGCCGATCTCGACCGAGAGCCGCACGGGGATGGTGTTGATCGAGCGCGCCAGCGCCGTGATCATCGGCATCGCCCCGGCGAAGGAGCGGTTGTAGTTGTTCGGGCACCAGTTCCCGAGGCAGATCGGCCGGTCGACGACCCGCGAATCCGGCCGGTAGGGCAGGTAGGAGAGGGCGGTGGCGTAGACGAAGGGCTTGAAGGACGAGCCGGGCTGGCGCCGCGCGTGCGCCGCGCGGTTGAACTGGCTCTGCCCGTAATCGCGCCCGCCGACGATGGCGCGCACCGCCCCGTCGGGCTCCATCAGCACGGCGGCCGCCTGCTTCACCCGATAGCGCTCGCCGTGCTGGCGCAGCGTGTCCTCCACCGCGAGCTCGGCGCGGCGCTGCATGGCCTGATCGAGCGGCGTCTTGACGAGAAGCACCCGCTCGTCGCCGAAGGCGCCGTCCCGGGCCATGTCGCGCACCTGCTCGAAGGCCCAGTCGAGATAATAGTCCGGCGTGGTCTCGCGCCCGCGGTCGATGGCGCTCGCGGGGTTGCGCCGGGCGATCTCGACCTGGCCCGCCGACATGAAGCCGGCATTCACCATGGCGGTGAGCACGTCGTTGGCGCGGGCGCGGGCGGCCGGCAGGTTGACGTGTGGCGAGAAGCGCGAGGGCGCCTTGAACAGGCCCGCCAGCATCGCCGCCTCGGCGAGGGTCACCTCCTGGATCGGCTTGCCGAAATAGAAGTCCGCCGCCGCGACGACGCCGAAATTGCCGCCGCCCATGTAGGCGCGGTCGAGATAGAGCTTGAGGATCTCGTTCTTGGACAGCTGAAACTCGAGCCAGAGCGCGAGGAAGGCCTCCTTGATCTTGCGGTCGAGCGTGCGCTCGTTCGTCAGGAACAGGTTCTTGGCCAGCTGCTGGGTGATTGTCGAGCCGCCCTGCACGACGGCGCCCTCGCGCGAGTTGGTCACGAGGGCGCGCGCGGTGCCGATCGGGTCGATGCCCCAGTGGGAGAAGAAGCGCCGGTCCTCGGTCGCGAGCGCGGCCTTGATCACCACCTCGGGGATCTCGTCGAGCGCCACGGAGTCGTCGTGGCGGATGCCGCGGCGGCCGACTTCCTGGCCGTAGCGGTCGAGGAAGGTGACGGCGAGCTCGTCCGTCGTGCGCCAGTTCTCCTGCGTCTCGTAGAAGGCGGGGATGGCGAGGGCGAGCATCACCACGGCGCCGGCGAGGCCGAGCGTCACGCCCTCCGAGGCGAGATCGAGCACGACGCGCGCGGCGCCGCGGGCGCGGAAAAGATCGGTGAAGGCGGTGTAGCGCCTCCAAATCGCCTTGAAGTCCTCCGAGGAATCGAAGGCCGAGGCGGACAGCCAGGCGTCGACGCCGAGCGCCCAGCGCTTGAGGCGCGTCCACAGGCTCGTCGTCCGATCGAAGCGCACCGCCCGTCCCCCCTTTCCGCCCAGTCGCCCGGCCAACCTTTGCTTAACGCTCGGTTAAGCCGTTCTAGCAGACCCGCCCCGACGCGGCGAATCGTATCGCGCGCGGCTCGCGAGTTGACGCCTTCCGCGCGCCCTGGCAAGGCCGTCCGATGACGGACCGCCGGAGCATCGACAACGGCGAAGCCCGGCTCTAGTTCGCCCCGCGTCCGCCGCGATCGCGCCGCCTTCGGCGCAAGGGCCGTGCCGCTCGCTTTTGTCGCGAAACGGTACGGGCCGGTTCAGATTTCGTTGAGGTTGACGGTCGGTGAACGACCGCCCGAGGAGCCACGATGGTACAGGACGACGCCGACGCCCCGTTCTGGGCCGTCAAGAGCCTTACCGAGATGAGCGCCGAGGAATGGGAGAGCCTGTGCGACGGCTGCGGGCGCTGCTGCCTCGTCAAGCTCGAGGACGAGGATACGGGCGAGATCGCCTATACCGACGTCTCCTGCCGCCTGTTCGACGCCGGAACCTGCCGCTGCCGCGACTACGCCAACCGCCAGGCCGAGGTCCCCGACTGCGTGCGCCTCACGCCCCGGGCCGTGGAAACGATCGACTGGCTCCCCGAGACCTGCGCCTATCGCCGCGTGGCGGAGGGCAGGGGGCTCGCCTGGTGGCACCCCCTCGTCTCCGGCACGCCCGAGACCGTGCACGAGGCGGGGATCTCCGTGCGCGGCCGGGTGTCCGCGGTGGAGACGGAGGTGGGGGTGCAGGAGCTGCTCCAGCGGGTGGTGGGGTGGCCTTGGGGGGAGTGAGGGGGCATCGTCAGCGGTCGGGTTGCATTTCGGCATTCTTCGGACTAAAGACTCTCGGTAGAAGAGACAGCGTTCGAGCGCCTGAGAGATGCAGGTCGACAGCGGCGTTCCGCAGAGCGAGAACCTAGTCTATCGCGGAAGCAAGAAGCACAAGCTGTGGCGTCCGGACGGCGGGTTTGGAACGATCTGCCCCGCCTGGACGCATCAGAGCATCGGCGGCGGCTTCGCGGGAGATCCGGATCGGCATCCTTGGCGGTCGACGATCGCGCATCAGCTCCTTGGCGTCAGCCTCCGTGATTCTCGCGGGCGTCGTTACGCTGCCGCGAAAGGCATCGCGTTCGAGGCGCAGATAAGCAATGATGGAACCTGGCACGGCTATCCGATCCCTTGGATCGACGTGCCGCCGGCAATCCAGGACGCGTTGATCGATGCCGGGCAGGCGACCCGGCGTGATCTGAGGCGGCAGGCACGCCCCGATCCGCGCGACCGCTTCCGGGCTTCGACCGACGATGACTGACGCCTTCCGCGCCGGCGACCCGGACGCCTTCGAGATCGCGATCCGCTGGATCGCGGACCCGGACCCCGTGCGCGACCGGCCGGCCGGATACGGCTGGTCCATGGGCGAGCTGTCGCTCACGGTCGCGGGGCGACCGGTGACCGCCGCGACGACGCCCTCGGGATCGGCGCCGGCCGTTCGCTGGTACCTCGCGCCGGTCCTCGGCTGGCTCGCGGACGAATGGGAGAGCCTGCTCGGGGAAGAAGCCTATCCCTGGCCGGAGGCGGCGGAGACGCCCGCCGCGCTCGCCTGCGGCCGCGCTCTCGATAGGCTTCTCGGGGCCGAGGACGCGGCGGATCGCGCGCTCTTCGCGCAGGCGCACGACTGGTACGCGCGGCATGGGCTTCGAAACGCCGCCGCAGGCGGGATCTTTCCCGATCTCTTCATGCGTCGCTTCCGCGACGCCGTCGAGATCTCCTGGTCGGGCGAGCCCGCCTTCTTCGCGCCGGACGGGCTCGATATCGGAGGGCAGCCCGGCTGCGTGCGGCTCGCGCCGGAAGAGGTCGGGGCGCCCATGCGCCAGGCGCTGCGCTGGGCGATCGAGAACCCGCCCGCGGACGCTGCCCTCTTCCCGGATGGCTGGACGGCGTTCCGCCGATCCCTCGCCCGCGTCGCCGAAGCCTCGCCCGCGCGCCACGCGCGCTCGGGCGCCCACGCGCCGCCCTGATCACCCCGCCCCGATCACCCCGGCGTCTTCCCCGTCTCCCGCTCGTCCTCCTCCACCGTCTCCCGCGTCTCCTCGCCCTCGCTCTCCTCGTCCCCTTCGTCCTCCTCCCCGGTGTCCTCCCCCGGCACGCTCGTCTCCTCGCCGAGCGCCTCGCGCATCCACAGCATCTTCACCAGCACCATGATCGCCACCGCCATGGGCACGGCGAGGAAGACGCCGAGGAAGCCCCAGATCAGGCCGAAGCCGACGATGGCGAAGAGGGCGAAGGCGGGGGCGAGGCGCACGGCCGCGCGCTGGATCAGCGGCAGGAACACGTTGCCCTCGAGCTGCTGCACCACCGTCACCACCACGATGGTCCACAGCACGGCGTTCAGCCCCTCGTTGAAGGCGAACACCACCGCCGGCGCCGAGCCGATGAAGGGGCCGAGGAACGGGATGAAGTTCGTTATCCCCGCGATCAGGCCGAGCGCCGCGGGGGCGGGGAGGCCCACCCACCAGAAGCCGAGCCCGGTGAGGATTCCCACCAGCGCCATCGAGACCAGCTGGCCGAAGAACCAGAGCTTCAGCGCGTTGCCGGTGGTGAGCAGCGCCGAGTCGATCCGCTCCTGGTGCTCGTGCGGGAAGAGGTGCACGATCCCGCGCCTGTAGAGCGCCGGGTCGTAGGCGAGATAGATCCCCGCCACGATGACGATCAGCGCGTCGACGAGGCCGCCGAGCACGGTGAAGCCGATATTCGCCGCCCGGCTCATCAGGGTCGAGCCGTCGCCCCCCGCGGCGGTGAAGCGCTCCTCCAGCCGCTCCACGGGGTTGTCGATGTCGAAACGGTCGCCGAGGGTGCGGATCGCTTCGGGCAGCCGCTCGATCACGTCGCGCACCTGGCCCTGCATCGTCGCCCAGAAGAAGTAGCCGAAGCCGGCGATGAGGGCGATGAGCAGGACGAGCCCGACATAGAAGGCCGCATCGCCCGAGAGGCCCGGCAGGCGCGCCACCTGGTCGACGAAGGCGCGGATGATGATGCCGAGCAGCAGCGCCCCGAAGGCGAGCACCAGAACGTAGGCGAACTGGTAGACCGCGAAGGCCAGCGCCGCGACGAGGAGAACGATCAGAACCTTGCGCACGAACGGCGTCTCCGCGCCGGCGAAGCCGCGCGGATGGGCCGGGCGGGCGCCCGGGCCGAGTCGTCTCGTGGGATGTGTGCGCGGGCTCTCGTCCGCCATCCGCTCTCCTCTCGCGGCGGGGCAACGAGAGGCGGAACGGGGTGGTTCCGGAAAGCGTAGCGGTTCGACCGCGTGCTCAGCCCCGGGCGAGCAGATCCTTGGCCAGCATGCAATGGACGCCCTTGTTGCCGTTGACCACCTGCGTGACGCGCAGGTCCGCGGCGAGGCTCGCCAGCATGTAGGCGTCCTCCCGCGAAATGCCGGCACGGTCCACGATCAGGTCGATCATCTCGCGCAGCGCGATGACCACGCAATCGTCGAGGTCGGGGTCGAAGGCCATGGTGATCCAGTGCGTCGGCGTCTCGGCGAGCGGCCAGGCGAGCCGCATGTCGTTGCGGGCGTGGAGCTCGAACGTGCCGACGAGGCCCGTCTCGATCGCGGTGATGCAGACCTCGCCGTCGCCCTGGGCGCCGTGCCCGTCGCCGACCGAGAAGTTTCCGCCGTCCACGAAGGTGGGGAGATAGAGCGTCGTGCCGGCGACGAGCTCCTTGTTGTCGAGATTGCCGCCGTTGCGGCGCGGCGGCAGGGTCGAGAGCGCGCCCCATGCCGTCGGCGGGGCGACGCCCATCACGCCGAAGAAGGGCGAGAGCGGCAAGTCCAGCCCCCAGGAGAGGCGCGCGACGTTCTTTTCGCGGTCGAGGGGGATGTGCACGCAGCGCGGCGTTTCGAAATCCTCCGGCAGGGCGCCGCGCTGGGGGCCGAGCGTGTTGTAGCCCCAGTCGTAGTGCAGGTCGATCGCTCGGATGCGCACCTCCAGCACGCCGCCCGCCTTCAGCCCGCGCACGGCGACGGGCCCAGTGCAGATGTGGCCCGGCAGCTTCGGGGCGAGCGCGGAGTGGATCGCCGAGAGCGCCGGGGGGATGGCGAAGGGCGCGCCCGGCATCACCTCCGGTGCGCCCGAGACGGTGGAGATCGTCACCGTCTCGCCGCTGTCGATCGTCAGGCGCGGCGCGAGCGCGGCGTCGAAATAGCCCCAGTGGACGGTCTCGGGCGCGGCGTCGAGGCGGTGATGGCTCATGGGGGCGTCTCCCGGATGCGATGCGTGGGGCGAAGGCTTACAGGCCTCGCACGGGCCGTGCCAGCGCGCGAACCGGAAGGCGGCTTTCGCCTGCGCGCCCGCTCGCCGGGACAGCGGCGCGACCCTCCGGCGCGGGAACCTGAGCCGCCGCCGCGCCGTCGTCCCCGGCATGATCGCCGTCACGACCCTCATCGTCGTCCTGTTCCTGTCCCTCATCGTCGTGCGCATCGCCGCCGAGGCGCTGGTCCTGACCGGCATGGCTCGGGAGGCGGCGCGCTTCCAGGCGCGCTCGGCCTGGACCGGCACCGGCTTCACCACCGCCGAGGCCGAGCAGGTGGTGCGCCATCCCGTGCGGCGGCGGATCATCGGCATGCTGATGGTGGCGCGCGGGGCGGGTCTCCTCACCGCCGCCTCGACGCTGATCCTCTCCTTCGTCGGCGTCGAGGACCGCGACACGGGTTTCCTGCGCATCGCGGTGCTCGCGGCGGGGATCGTCGCGGTCTGGCTGATCTCGCGCTCGGCCGCCATCGAGGCCTGGATGTCGCGCGTCATCGCCCGCGAGCTCAAGAAGCGCACCGACATCGACGTGCGCGACTATGCCGGGCTCCTCCACCTCGCCGGCGAGTACGCCATCATCGAGCTGATGGTCGAGGAGGGCTCCTGGCTCGCCGGGCGCACGCTGGGCGATCTCGCGCTGCCCGACGAGGGCGTGCTCGTGCTGGGCGTCGCGCATCCCGACGGGACCTATCTCGGCGCGCCCCGCGGCGCCACGCCCGTGCGGGCGGGGGACATCCTCGTCCTCTACGGCCGCGCCGGCGAGATCGCCCGGCTCGGCGAGCGCAAGGCGGACCCCGCCGGCGTCGTCTCCCGCCGCGAGGCGGTGGCGGAGGAGGAGGCGGTCGAGCGCCGCGAGGGCACGCGCGACGGCGACGGCGCCCTGCCGGGGATCGACGAGCCGCGCATCGACGCCCCCGGCATCGGTGAACCACCGGAGGGGTCTCGCTCTTGACCCGGCGCGCGGCGAGACACGACCATGCCGCGCGCCGCCGACGGGCGGCGCGATAATGCGAACCGGACGATTTCATGACCAAGTCGACCCTCATCGCGGCGGCCGTCGCGGCGGCGCTCGTCGCCTGGATCGCCTCGGGCTATCTCCTCGACGGCGCCGAGCCCGCCCCGCCGCCGGCCGCGCCCTCGGCGGCGCGCGAGCCGTTCCCCGTCGAGGTCCGGCGGCTCACGGCGGAGCCCGTCACCCGCGCGCTGATCAACCAGGGCGAGGTGCTGCCGAACCGGGAGGTGACCCTGCGCGCCGAGGTCGCCGGGCGCCTCGCCGAGATCGCCGCGCCCGAGGGAACGCGGGTCTCCGAGGGCGATCTCGTGGCGCGCATCGATCCGGGCGATCTGCCGGCGCGGCGCGAGGAGGCGCAGGCGCTGCTCGATCAGGCCGAGGCGGATTACGAAGCGGCGCTGGAGCTCGAGGAGCGCGGCGTCTCCACCGCCCAGCGCCTGCGCGAGCGCTTCACCGCGCTCCAGTCCGCCCGCGCCACGCTGGAGCGCATCCGCCGACAGATCGAGGACGCCACGATCGAGGCGCCCTTCGGCGGCATCGTCAACGCCGTCGCGCTGGACGAGGGCGAGTTCGTGCCGGTCAACGGCGAGATCGCGACGCTCATCGACAACGATCCGCTCATCGTCAGCATCGACGTGCCGCAGCAATCGATCGGGCAGGTGCGGGTCGGCCAGCCGGCGCGGGTGACCTTCGTCACGGGCCGGGTCGCAGAGGGGGCGGTCTCCTACGTCTCCGCCGCCGCCGAGCGGCAGACGCGCACCTTCCGCGTCGAGGTGACGGTGCCGAACGCGGAGGGCGAGACGCCGTCCGGCATCAGCGCCGAGACCCGCATCCCCATCGAGGAGGTGCCCGCGCATTTCTTCTCGCCGGCTTTGCTCTCGCTCTCCGCGGAGGGCCAGCTCGGCGTCAAGACCGTCACGGAGGAGGGCGTCGTCGCCTTCCATCCGGTCGACATCGTCCAGGCCCGCGCCCAGGGCGTCTACGTCGCGGGGCTGCCGGAGGAGGTGGCCCTGATCACGGTGGGGCAGGGCTTCGTCGAGGCCGGCGAGCGGGTGCGCATCGTCGAGGCGCAGGCCGTCGAGGCCGCGCCGCAGCCCGGCGCCTCGCTGCCCGAGGACCCGCTCCCCCTCGGCGCCCTGCCGTCGCCCACGGCCCCGCCGCCCGCGCCTCGGCCGACGCCGGAGCCGGGGGAGCCGGACGAGACCGGCGCGCTCGGAGGCGGCGGGCTCGGGGACCGCGCCCTCGGGGAGCCGGTCCGATGAACGCCATCATCGACGCCGCCTTCTCGCGCACCCGTTCGGTGGTGATGCTGCTGGCCTTCGTGCTCACGCTCGGGACCGTGTCCTACGTCGTCATCCCCAAGGAGAGCGCGCCGGACGTCCCGATTCCCATCGTCTACGTCTCCGTCGCCTACGAGGGCATCGCGCCCGACGACGCGGAGCGGCTCCTCGTGCGCCCGCTCGAGAGCGAGCTCCAGTCGCTGGAAGGCCTCGACGAGATGAGCGCCACGGCGGCGGAGGGCTACGCCTCCGTCCAGCTCGAGTTCGAGGCGGGCTACGATTCCGACGAGGCGCTGGACGCCGTGCGCGAGGCCGTCGACCGCGCGCAGCCCGAGCTGCCGGCGGGCGCGGAGGAGCCCGTCGTCCAGGAAGTGAACATCGCGCTCTTCCCGATCCTCACCGTCGTCCTCTCCGGCCCGATCCCGGAGCGGGCGCTCGTTTCCATCGCCAACGACCTGCAGGACCGGATCGAGGGCCTCGCCGGCGTGCTCGAGGTCGATATCGGCGGGGACCGCGACGAGCTGCTCGAGGTGCTGATCGACCCCGTGGCGCTGGAGACCTACGGCATCTCGTTCGAGGGTCTCGTCCAGCAGATCCAGCGCAACAACCGCCTCATCGCCGCGGGCGCGCTGGAGAACAGCGCCGGGCGCGTGGTGCTCAAGGTGCCCGGCGTCATCGAGGACGTGGAGGACGTGCTCTCGCTCCCCGTCAAGGTCGTCGGGGACACGGTGGTGACCTTCGCCGACGTCGCCGTGCCCCGGCGCACCTTCCGCGACCCGGAGGGCTTCGCGCGCATCGACGGCCAGCCGGCCGTGGCGCTCGAGGTGAAGAAGCGCATCGGCGCCAACATCATCGAGACGGTGGAGGCGGTGCGCGCCCTCGTCGCCGAGCGGCAGGAGACCTGGCCCGCGGCGCTCTCCGTCTCCTACCTGCAGGACGAGTCGAAGCAGATCCGCACCATGCTGGGCGACCTGCAGAACAACGTCCTCTCCGCGATCGTCATCGTGATGATCGTGATCATCGCGACGCTCGGCCTGCGCACGGCCTTCCTCGTCGGTCTCTCCATCCCCGGCGCGTTCCTCGCCGGGATCGTGGCGATCTACTTCCTCGGCTACACGCTCAACATCGTCGTCCTGTTCTCGCTGATCCTCGTCGTGGGCATGCTCGTCGACGGCGCCATCGTCACGACCGAGCTCGCCGACCGGCGCATGGCCGAGGGCGCGCGACCCCGCGAGGCCTATGCCCACGCCGCCAAGCGCATGGCCTGGCCCATCATCTCTGCCACCGCGACGACGCTCGCCGTGTTCCTGCCGCTCCTGTTCTGGGGCGGGGTCGTCGGCGAGTTCATGAAATACCTGCCGATCACGGTGATGCTGACGCTCGCCGCCTCGCTCGCCATGGCGCTCGTCTTCATCCCCGTGCTCGGCGGCATGTTCGGCCGGCCCGGCGCCCAGGGCGAGCGCCAGCTGGCCGCCTTGCGCGCGGCGGAGGGCGGCGATCTCGACGAGATCGGCGGCGCCACCGGCGCCTACCTGCGCGGCCTGCGCTGGGCCGTGGCGCGCCCGGCGCTCACCCTCGTCCTCGCCTTCGCGCTCCTCGTCGGGGCCATCGCCGCCTACGGCGCCTACGGGCGCGGCGTCGAGTTCTTCCCCGAGGTCGAGCCCGATTTCGCGCAGATCCAGGTCCAGGCGCGCGGCAACCTCTCCGTCTGGGAGAAGGACGCGCTGGTGCGCCGCATCGAGACGCGCGTGCTCGACCTGCCGGCGCTGGAGCACGTCTACGCCCGCACGGTGAGCGGCTCCCAGGGCCGCCAGCTCGCCGAGGACGTCATCGGCGTCATCCAGCTCGACCTGCACGAATGGGACGTGCGCCCGCCCGCGGCCGAGATCCTGGCCGACATCCGGGAGCTGACGGCCGACATCCCGGGCGTCAAGCTCGAGATCCGCGAGCAGCAGGGTGGCCCCGGCCAGGGCAAGCCGGTGGAGCTGCGCGTCACCGGCCGCGACGGCGACGGCCGGCTCGCGCGCGCGACAGAGATCGTGCGCGAGACCATGGTCGAGCTCGGCGGCTTCGTCGACGTCGCGGACACGCGCCCGCTCCCGGGGGTCGAGTGGGAGCTCGTGGTCGATCGCACCGAGGCCGCGCGCTACGGGGCGGACATCGCCCTCCTCGGGCAGGTGGTGCAGCTCTTCACGACCGGTCTCCAGGTCGCCGAATACCGGCCCGAGACGGCGGAAGGCGAGGTCGACATCCGCGTGCGCTTCCCGGCGACGGACCGCTCCCTCGCCCAGCTCGAGCAGCTGCGCATCCCCACCGGCCAGGGTCTCGTGCCGATCCGCAATTTCGTCGAGTTCCGCCCCACCCCGCGGACGGGCACGATCCAGCGCGTCGACGCGCGCCGCGTGATCACGATCACCGCCGACGTCACGGAGGGCCTGCTCGCCTCCGAGCGCACCGCCGCCCTGCGCGCGGCCCTCGACGGCGCGGACCTGCCGGCGGGGGTGAGCCTCGTCTTCGCCGGCCAGGACGAGGAGCAGCGCGAGGCGGCCTCGTTCCTGTTCCAGGCCTTCGGCGCGGCGATCTTCCTGATGCTGATCATCCTCGTTACGCAGTTCAACAGCCTCTACCAGGCCGCGCTCGTGCTCTCGGCGATCGTGTTCTCGACGGCGGGGGTGCTGATCGGGCTCCTCGTCACCGGGCGGCCCTTCGGCGTGGTGATGGGCGGCATCGGCGTGATCGCGCTCGCCGGCATCGTCGTGAACAACAACATCGTCCTCATCGACACCTACAACGACCTCCTGCGCCGCGGCCTCGACCCGGTCGAGGCGGTGCTGCGCACCGGCGCGCAGCGCCTGCGGCCGGTGGTGCTCACCTCGGCGACGACGGTCCTCGGCCTGACGCCGATGGTGCTCGGCGTCAACATCGACCTCGTCGGCCGCGAGATCCTCGTCGGCGCGCCCTCGACGCAATGGTGGACCGAGCTTGCGAGCGCCATCGCCGGCGGCCTCGCCTTCGCCACCGTGCTGACCCTCGTCCTCACCCCGGCGATGCTGGTGCTCGGCGCCCGTGTCGGCGCAGCGGGGGATCGGCTGGCGGAGCGCTTCCGGCGGCGCGGCGCGGAAGCGGAGGCGGCGGAGTAGGTCGCCGCCTCACTCCAATCCTTCGCGCGCGATCGCCCGCTTGCCGCGCAGGAAGTCCCGGGCGCCGGCGAGCGTGCCGGCGTGCCGTTCCATGCGCTTGCGGTTGCGAACCAGCGCCGCGAGGGCGAGCTTCACGGCCGAGCGGGCGATCCACGGCCACGGGCTCTCGCGGCGTCCCCATTTCCGGGCGACGTAGAGGCGCGACCAGGCCATGTGGTAGCGGACCTTGAACGTCCGGCCGGGGCGCGGGCTGGAGGATCGTCCCCGCAGGTGCCGCGCCACCGCGCCGTCGACATGGACGAGGGCGCGCCCGCGCGCGGCGACCCGGGCGCACAGGTCGTCGTCCTCGTAGAAGAGGAAGATGTCCGCGTCGAAGCCGCCGAGCGCGAGGAACAGGTCCCGCGGCGCGAGCAGGCAGGCGCCGGAGAGGAAGGGGGCGCAGCAATCCCCCTCGATCGTCCATTTGCGGCCGCGGACATTGTGCAGGAAGGGCGAGAGCGACGAGCGCATGGCGAAGAAATGGCGTCCGTCCGGCTCGATCAGACGCGGGGCGAGAAGGCCGGCGTCGGGATAGAGGCGGGCGGCGGCCAGGAGCGCCGCGACGGCGCCGGGCTCGAAGGTCAGGTCCGGGTTGACGAGGAGCACGAAGGGCGTCGCCGCTTCCTGCACGCCGATGTTCATCGCGCGGCCGAAGCCCTCGTTGCGCGGGCTGGCGATCACCCGGGCGCCGGCCTCCTCCGCCACCTCGCGGGACGCGTCGAGGGAGGCGTTGTCGACGACGATCGCCGGCACGCCTTCGGCGGCGAGCGAGGCGAGGCAGGCGCCGAGCACGCCGGCGCTGTCGTGGCTCACGACGATCGCCGTGAGCGTCTCCCCATGGGCGAACGTCTCCGCCATCCCGGCCTCAGCGTCGCTCGGCGACGACGAGATGCTGCTTGATCATCAGCTCGTCGAGGCCGCGGAAGGTCAGCCGGGAGAGGAGCGCGCGCCCGCTGAGCGGCTTCCAAGGGTGGGCGTTGCCGGCATGGATCACGGGCAGCCCGCCGCTCTCCGCGAGCGCGATCGCGGTGTCGCGCACGAAGAAGCGCAGATGCGTGCGGTCGAGCAGGCCCGCGTCGCGGTAGTGGAAATCCCCGCGCAGGGCGAGGTTTCGGATGAACTTCCAGTTCCGGACGTTCGGCACGCTGACGATCAGCCGCCCGCCGGGCGCGATCAGGGCGGAAAGCCGGGACACCGTGGTCCACGGATCGACGAGGTGCTCCAGCACGTCGAGGCACAGGACGAGATCGAGGCTCTCGGGCGCGATGCGCTCCTCCAGCGGAAGGCCCTGCACGTCCCCGGTCCAGATCGCGTCGCAGACGGAGCGTGCCGCCTCGGCGGAGGCCGGCACGTATTCCACGCCGCCCGCCCAGGCGACCTCCCGCTGCGATTTCACGAAGGCCGTCGTCGCGCCGTCGCCGCAGCCGACGTCGAGCATGCGCGAGACCCGCGCCGGCAGATGCGGCGCGATCTCCGTGCGCGCGGTGGCGTAGTAGCGGCGATCCATCTCGGCTCCGTCGGGGATGCGGCCCGCCCCGGCTGTACGGGATGGCGCACGCCGGCGCAATGTCGCAGCCGTGGCGGCTCACTCCCGCGCCACGGATTCCAGATAGGCGCCGTATTCCGACTTGCCGAGCGCTCGCGCCATGGCCAGCACGTCCTCGCGGCCGATCCAGCCGAGCTGATAGGCGACCTCCTCGGGGCAGGCGATCCGATGGCCCTGGCGCTTCACCAGCGCGCGAACGAACTCGGAGGCCTCGAGCAGGCTGTCCGGGGTGCCGGTGTCGAGCCAGGCGTAGCCGCGGCCGAGGCGGGCGACGCGGAGGTCGCCGCGCGCGAGATAGGCGCTGTTGACGTCCGTGATCTCGAGCTCGCCGCGCGCCGAGGGCCGGATGCCGCGGGCGATCTCGACGACGTCCGCGTCGTAGAAGTAGAGCCCCGTCACCGCCCAGGACGAGCGCGGCGCCTTCGGCTTCTCCTCGATGGAGAGCGCCCGGCCCTGCGCGTCGAACTCGACGACGCCGTAGCGCTCGGGGTCGCTGACGCGATAGGCGAAGACGACGGCGCCGCCCGACTCCGCCGCGGCGCGCGCGCGGGCGAGCTCCTCGGGCAGGCCGTGCCCGAAATAGACGTTGTCGCCGAGGATCAGGGCCGACGGTCCGCCGGCCACGAAGTCCGCCCCGATGTGATAGGCCTGTGCCAGCCCCTCCGGCCGCTCCTGTGCGGCGTAGGACAGGGACAGCCCCCATTGCGTCCCGTCGCCGAGGAGCGCCCGGAAGCGCTCGACGTCGGGCGGGGTGGTGATGACGAGGATCTCCCGGATGCCGGCCAGCATCAGCGTCGTGAGCGGGTAGTAGATCATCGGCTTGTCGTAGACCGGCAGCAGCTGCTTCGAGACGACGTGCGTCATCGGGTAGAGCCGCGTTCCGGAACCGCCGGCGAGGATGATGCCCTTCATGTCCGCTCCTTTTCCGGGTCGGCGCGCGCGGCGAGGGCGCTCGCGACGACCTCTCCGATCGGCGTGCGCCAATCGGGCAGCGCCACGCCGTAGGCCCGCGCGATCCGGGCGGTGTCGAGCCGCGCGTCGGCGGGACGCGCCGCCGGCGTCGGATACTCGGCCGTCGCGATGCGGCGCACGCGGGCGTGCGGCCCTCCGCGCGCGGCGCTCTGCGCGAAGATCGCCTCGGCGAAATCCGCCCAGGTCGCCTCGCCGCGGCAGGTCGTGTGAAACACGCCGACGAGGCCGGGAGCGGGATCGCGGGCGAGCCGCAGGCCGACCGCGAGCGCGCCCTCCGCCACCGCGGACGCCGGCGTCGGCGCGCCGCGCTGGTCGGCCACGACCGCGACCTCCTCGCGCTCGGCCGCGAGCCGGAGCATCGTCGTCAGGAAGTTGCGCCCGCCCGCCGAATAGACCCAGGCGGTGCGCAGGATCGCGTGACGCGGGTTCGCCGCCGCCACGGCTGCCTCTCCCGCGG
Source organism: Salinarimonas sp. (assembly GCF_040111675.1). NCBI lineage: Bacteria > Pseudomonadati > Pseudomonadota > Alphaproteobacteria > Hyphomicrobiales > Salinarimonadaceae > Salinarimonas > Salinarimonas sp. The sequence goes on from NZ_CP157794.1 coordinate 2,064,704, forward strand.
CCTTGGACCGGCCGTAGGCGTTCTGCGGCGCGATCGCGTCGCTCTCGCGGTAGGGCCGGCCGAGGCGCCCGTCGAAGACGTAATCCGTCGAGATCTGGACGACCGGCGCGCCGAGCTCCGCCGCGGCCGCGGAGACGGCGCCCGCGCCGTCGGCGTTGATCCGAAGGGCCCGCGCCTCGTCGGCCTCCGCGGCGTCGACCGCCGTGTAGGCGGCCGCGTTGATCACGACGTCGGGGCGCGCGCGCGCCAGCGCCGGGGCGATCGTCGCGGGCTCTTCGAGGTCGAGTTCCGGCCGCCCGATGGCGACGATCTCGACGTCGGCGGTCGCGAGGCACTGAAGCGCCCGAGCCACTTGTCCGTCCCGCCCCGTGACGACGACCCGCATGGCGCGCCTCACCGGAAATAGGCCGGCAGGTCCGCGAGGAGCGGATGCCGGCGGTCCTTGTCCGACAGGATCAGGCGCTCCGGCGGCAGAGGCCAGGCGATGCCGAGCGCGGGATCGTCGAAGGCGATGCCGTGGTCATGGGCAGGCGCGTAGGGCGCGCTCACCTTGTAGAGCACCTGCGTGCCCGGCTCGAGCGTGACGAAGCCGTGGGCGAAGCCGACGGGCACGAGAAGCTGGCGGCCGTCCTCCGCCGAAAGCTCCACCGCGATATGGCGCCCGTAGGTGGGCGACGCGCGGCGGATGTCGACGGCGACGTCCAGGATGCGCCCGCGCACGACCCGCACCAGCTTGTCCTGCGCGAAGGGCGGGCTCTGGAAATGCAGACCGCGCAGCGTGCCCGTCTCGGCGGAGAGGGATTCGTTGTCCTGCACGAAGTCGATCGCGATGCCGGCCTCCACCAGCGCCTCGCGCTTCCAGGTCTCGGCGAACCAGCCCCGCGCGTCGCCGTGGCGCTTCGGGATGATGATCTTCACGGCCGCGATCTCGGTCGCCTCGATGCGCATCAGCCCGCTCCCGCTCCCGCCCCGAGCCGCTCGCCGCGATAGACGCCCGTGCGCACCCGCTCCCACCAGGCGCGGTTCTCGATATACCAGCGCACGGTCTCGACGACGCCGTCCTCGAAGCGACGCGTCGGCTCCCAGCCGAGCTCGCGCGCGGCCTTGCCGGCGTCGATGGCGTAGCGGGCGTCGTGTCCCGGACGGTCGGCGACGTAGGTGATCAGCCGCTCGCGCGGGCCGATGGCGGGATCGGGCGCGAGCCTGTCGAGCGCGGCGCAGACGGCGTGCACGACGTCGATGTTGCGCCGCTCCGCGCCCCCGCCGATGCAGTAGGTCTCCCCCGGCCGGCCGCGCGCGGCGACGGTCGCGAGCGCAGCGACGTGATCCTCCACGTGCAGCCAGTCGCGCACGTTCTCGCCCCGCCCGTAGACGGGCAGCGGCTTGCCCTCGAGCCCGTTGAGGATCATCAGCGGGATCAGCTTCTCCGGGAATTGGTAGGGGCCGTAATTGTTGGAGCAGTTGGTGACCAGCGTCGGCAGCCCGTAGGTGTGCGCCCACGCCCGCACGAAATGGTCGCTCGACGCCTTCGAAGCCGAATAGGGCGAGCGCGGGTCGTAGGCCGTGGTCTCGCTGAAGGCGCCCTCGGGTCCGAGCGAACCGAAGACCTCGTCCGTCGAGACGTGGTGGAAGCGAAAACGCGCGCGCCGCGCCTCCGGCAGCCTGCGCCAGTGCCTCAGGGCCGCCTCGAGCAGAGCCACGGTTCCCACGACGTTGGTGCGCACGAAGGCGGCGGGGCCGTCGATGGAGCGGTCGACATGCGTCTCCGCCGCGAGGTGGACCACGAGATCCGGGGAGAAGCTCTCCACCGTCTCGTCGACCGCGCGCTCGTCGGCGACGTCCGCCCGGACGAACGAGACGCGCGGATCCCGCGCCACCGGCTCGAGGGAATCGAGGTTGCCCGCGTAGGTCAGCGCGTCGAGCACCAGCACCGTGTCGGTCGTCTCCCGGACCAGATGGCGCGCGAGCGCCGAGCCGATGAACCCGGCGCCGCCGGTGATGAGGGTGCGTCTCGACATTTTCGTCCTTGCATGGCGCGGCCTTCGGCGAGCCGACGCGGGCAATCTAGACGACGGGAACACGGGCGGAAAGCCGAGGTATGAGAGATCAACGAGACTTGATAACCCGACTCGAACGCCGCCATCGACCAGACTGAGTCCACCGGACTTATGCCTGTGCGCTCCTCGAGAACGGCTGCCGCGAGGTGGCGGTGACCGGCTCGCATGCGGTCGGCGTCGGACGGCTGCCGGCCGTCCACCACCGGTCCAGGCGGTCTAGGAGGCTGTCCAGCTAATTCGTTCTGCGACGCGAGTGCGTTTCGTTCGCGGGACGCGTTCGCCCCGTCTCATCCGGCCGGCCTCGGTCGGTTGTGAGCGGCGACGAGCTTCGCGATGTTGTGAGCGGTGCAGACGAGCGCCCATTCGGCCCTGACGGCGCCGAGGCCGCGCAAGAGGAGCTGGCGCATCCCGCGATCCTGCTTGATCTGCCCGAAGACGGGCTCGACGACCTGCTTGCGCAGCCTGTAGCGGCTGCGCCGCCCGGCGCGGGCGAGCGTCTCGGCCATGGCCCGGGTCAGGGGTGATTTCGAGAGGCGCCGCTCGGTCGCCGGGACCCCGGTGGCGTGCTTGGCGCGGCCGACGGCGACGTAGGCGCGGATGCGGCGCGCCTTCAGGGCGCCGAGGTTCGCCTCCGAGCAGAAGCCGGCGTCCGCCGAGATCTCGCGGGGCTTGGCTCCGAGATTGCGGCGCACGGCGTCCACCAGGGGGACGAGGGCGTCGACGTCGCCCGGATTGCTCTGGAGGCGGTGGGCGACGATCACCTGGTGGGCGGCGTCGACGGCGATCTGGGCGTTGTAGCCCTGGATGAAGCCGTCGCGGGTCGGCTGGATGCGGCTGTCGGGGTCGGTGAAGTTGCGCTGCGCCTTGTCCGGCGGGCCGCCGTCGGGCGCGCGCTTGGGCCGCCCGCGATCCTGCATGCCGCTGGAGGGACCGGGGCCGTCCTCGTCCTCGCCGCCCGCCGGCGCCGCCGCCTCGGCCTCCAGCGCGGCCTTGGCCGCCCGGATCCGCTCCAGCCGGCGCAGCTTGTCCGCCGCCCAGTCCGGCATCTCGTCCCCGCGCCGCTCGCCGTGCGCGGCATCCTCCTCGCGGTCCGCCGTCTCGGCCCGGTCGAGCCAGCCCGCCACCGCATCGGCCAGCGCCGGCTCCGCGCTCTTCATGCGGCCATAGCTCATCGCCTTGTGCCGCGAGGCGTTCGCCTTGATCTTCGTGCCGTCCAGAGCGACGTGCCCGAGCTGCACCAGTCCCGCCGCCCGGCACAGGCGCAGCACCTGCTCGAACAGGCGCCCCAGCGCCTTGAGATGGCGCTTGCGGAAGTCCGCGATCGTGCGGAAGTCCGGCCGCTGCAGGCCCGTCACCGCCATGAAGTCGACCCGCTCCTCGCAGGCTCGCGCCAGCTGGCGCGAGGAGTAGACCCCGCGGCTGTAGCCGTACAGCAGAAGCGCCACCATCATCGCCGGATGATACGGCGGATAGCCTCGCAGCTCGATGTAGGCGCTCAGGATATCCCGCAGATCCAGCCCCTCACGCACCGTCTCGCGCACGAAGTGCGCCGCGTGCCCAGGCGGGACGAAGTCGTGAATGGACGGCGGCAGAAGCCAGCTCTGCTCGACATCCCAGGGGCGAAACGTCTTGCTCGTGCTCATGAAACAAGAGAATCACGACCGGATTCCCACGTCCAGAAAATTACTCGGACAGCCTCCTAGCCCTCGTGTGCAGGCGCCGATACGGCGTTCGAGGGCGCGGACGCGCGCCGGGCACGGGCTCTGCTAGGCTACGCGTACGGCGAGACCGGCAGGGGAGCGATCCGCATGCGCATCGGATGTGTGGGGCTGGGCGCGATGGGGCGGCCGATGGCCGAGCGGCTGGCGGCGGCGGGCCACGCGGTGAGCGGCTACGACCGCGACGGGACGCGGTCCGCATCGGGTGTCGCGCCGGCGCGGAGCCTCGACGACGTTCTCGACGGCGCGGAGGCGCTTCTCCTGTCGCTGCCGGATTCGCCCGCGGTGGAAACGGTGACGGGGGACGTCCTCGCCAAGGCGCGCCCGGGGCTCCTCGTCGTCGACACCTCGACCGCGGATCCGCTCTCCACCCGTCGCCTGCAGGCGCAGGCCGCCGAGCGCGGGGTCGGCTTCGTCGACGCGCCGGTCTCCGGCGGTGCGAAGGGCGCGGCCGAGGGCCGGCTCCTCGCCATGCTCGGCGGGGCGGACGCCGATCTCGACCGCGCCGAGGCGCTGCTCGCGCCGCTGACGCGCCAGGTCGTGCGCTGCGGCGGCCCGGGCGCGGGGAACGTCGCCAAGCTCGTCAACAACCTGCTCTGCGCCGCCCATCTCCTGATCGCCGGCGAGGCGCTCAGGCTCGGCGAGGCTGCGGGGATCGACCCGCAGGCGCTCGCCGCGGTGCTCGCCGCCGGCTCCGGCCGCTCGGCCGCCACCGAGACCAACCTGCCCGCCTGGGTGCTCTCCGGCGCCTACGACAGCGGCTTCTCCATGGGCCTGATGGCGAAGGACGTGCGCCTCGCCCGCGGGCTCGCCGGCGAGGTCGCGGCGCTCGGGCCGCTCGCCGAGGCCGTGGCGACGCTGGTCGCCGAGGGCGAGGGGCGCTTCGGCGCGGGGGCGGATTTCAACCGTCTGGTCGATCTCGGACGGGGAGAATCGTGATGCGCGCGGACATCCTGCATAAGCACTGGCCCGAGGCGATCGGCAGCCTGATCGAGGGCGCGATCGTGCCGGGGGAGGGCGAGCCGATCGCGCTGATCGATCCCGCGACCGAGGAGACCCTCGCCGTCTACGCCGATGCCGGCGCCGGCATCGGCGAGCGCGCCCATGCGAGCGCCGAGCGCGGCGGCGCCGCCTGGCGGGCGCTCGCGCCCTCCGCCCGCGGCGCGATCCTCGCCCGCGCCGCCGACCTCGTCGTGCGGGACGCGCAGCCGCTGGCCGAGGTCGAGGCGCTGGTCGCCGGCAAGCCGATCCGCGACGCGCGGGCGGAAGCCGGGCGCGTCGCCGAGATGTTCCGCTACTATGCGGGCTTCGCCGACAAGATCGAGGGCCGGGTCGTCCCGGTCGCGTCGGGGCACCTCACGCTGGTGACGCCCGAGCCGCTGGGCACCATCGTGCAGATCACGCCCTGGAACGCGCCGCTCTTCACCGCCGGCTGGCAGCTCGCCCCGGCGCTGGCGGCGGGCAACGCGGCGATCCTGAAGCCGTCCGAATGGACGCCCGTCACCTCGCTCATGCTCGGCCGCCTCCTGATCGAGGCCGGCGTGCCGGCCGGCGCGATCGCGGTGATCGCCGGCTTCGGGCGCACGGCCGGCGCGGCGCTCGTCGCCGATCCGCGCTGCGGCAAGGCGGTCTTCGTCGGCTCGGTCGCGAGCGGCCGCAGGGTCGCGGCGCTGGCCGCCGGCGCGGGACGGCCGTCGCTGCTCGAGCTCGGCGGCAAGTCGGCCATGGTCGTCTTCGCAGACGCCGATCTCGCCGGCGCCGCCACCTGCGCCCAGGGCGCGATCTTCGCCGCCGCCGGGCAGAGCTGCACGGCCGGCTCGCGGCTCCTCGTCGAGCGCCCCGTCTACGAGCGCGTTCTCGGCTGGCTCGCCGAGGGCGCCGCGAAGCTGCGCGTCGGCGATCCGCTCGACCCGCAGACCGAGATCGGCCCGCTCCAGAACGCCCGCCAGCACGCCAGCGTGCGCGCCGCCATCGCGGCCGCGCGGGAGGCCGGCGCGCGGCTCGTCCTCGGGGGAGGGCGGCCCGCCGCGCTCGGCGAGGGGCCGGGCTTCTTCGTCGCGCCGACGATCTTCGCCGACGTCGCGCCCGACACGGCGATCGCCCGCGAGGAGATCTTCGGCCCCGTCCTCGCCGTGATCCCCTTCGAGGGCGAGGAGGAGGCGCTCGCCCTCGCCAACGGAACGGAGTTCGACCTCGCCGGCGCCGTCTGGTCCCGCGACGGCGCGAAGGCCCTGCGGGTCGCGCGGCGCCTGCGGGCGGGCTCGGTCTGGGTGAACGGCTACCGCACGCTCTCCGTCCAGGCCCCCTTCGGCGGCATGCGCGGCTCCGGCTTCGGCCGCTCGTCGGGCGCCGAGGTCCTGGCCGAGTACACCCAGGCGAAGAGCCTGTGGATCGAGACCGCGGCGCAGCCGGTGTTTCCGTTCGGGTATGGGCCGGCGGCGACCGACTGAGACGGCGTCACAGGCGCGAAGCCCGGTTCAGGTTGACATCGGGCTTGAGGTGCAACATAGGATAAACCGCCGACTGAAGAAGCACAGGACAGCAGGGGTGGAGCCCGAGTTTCCATTCGAGTTCATCGTGCTCGGAACCCCCGTTTCCTTTCAACGCGCAAACTCCGCTGCGCGGCAGGCGTGGCGGGAGCAGGTGCGTGCCGCGAGCGCCCGGAAGCTCCCGGAAGGGCATTTCGCCACCGACCAACCTCTTGCGGTGACGATGTACTATTTTCCTGAAGACCGCATGGTGGGCGACATCGACAACATCATCAAGCTCACGCTCGACGCTCTGCGGAGGCACGTCTATCTCGACGACGATCAGGTCGAGCGCATCGTCATCCAGAAATTCGAGCGCGATCGTGATTTCGCGTTCACCGATCCGAGCGAAACGCTCGCAGCTTGCATGGCCGGCCCCAAGCCCGCACTCTACATACGGATATCGACCGATCTGAACGAGGAGCTGAACCGGTGACGATTGGCTCGCGCACGCAAGCCGAGCTGCTGGCCGCCGCGGGCCGGCGGCTCTCGGCGGAGGGCTACGACGTGATCGTCGGGCCCGACAATTCGCTGCTGCCCGCGGCGCTACGCGCCCGGCGCCCAGACGCGATCGCCGTCGGTCGCGACCCGAAGCTCGTGATCGAAATCGTGAGCGAGCGCTCGGAAAGCGCGTCGCGCATGGCGGCGCTGAGGGAAGCTCTCGAAGCCGCACCGGGCTGGAAGCTGCATGTGGTGCTCGACCGCACGTCGCCGGCCTCGACCATGCCCAGTGTCGCCGACGACGAAATTCACGCCGTGCTGCAAAGCGTCTCGCAGATCGCAGGTGTGGCGCCGGCCGCGGCGGTCATGCTCGCCTGGTCTGCTCTCGAAGCCCTCGTGCGCAGGCGCAGGCCCGAGACGTTCGCCCGACCGCAATCGCCCGCCCGGATCGTCGAGCATCTCGCGGCCGAAGGCATCGTATTGCCTGGCGACGCGGCATTCCTTCGTGAGATGGCCGCCTCGCGGAACGCCGTCGCTCATGGCGACCTGCAGACGACGGTCAATCCCGCCGCCATTCACCGCATGGTGGCCCTGGTGCGTGACCTCGCTGCGTCGCCTGAGCTGGCTCTACAGGAGGACGTGGCAGACGACATGCCGAACGCCGCTTCGCCGGGCTTCATCGGGAGCTGACCTTCACGCAGCGCCGCCGTCGACGATCGCGCCCGAGCCCCTACTCCGCCGCCTGCGGGTCCCCCAGATGCCGGCCCGGCGCGGCGGCGAGCAGCGCGCGGGTGTATTCGTGCTTCGGGTCGAGGAACAGCTCCCGGGTCGGGCCCTCCTCCACCACCTCGCCACGGCGCATCACCGCGATGCGGTCGCAGATCTGGGCGGCGACGCGCAGATCGTGGGTGATGAAGAGCAGCGCGAGATCGAACTCCCGCTTCACCTGGTCGAGGAGCTCCAGCACCTGCTTCTGCACCGAGACGTCGAGGGCCGAGACCGCCTCGTCGGCGATCAGCACGTCCGGCTCCATGGCGAGCGCGCGGGCGATGGCGATGCGCTGGCGCTGGCCCCCGGAGAACTGGTGCGGATAGCGGTCGAGCGCGTCCGGCGAGAGGCCTACCAGGCTCATCAGCCGCCGGGCGCGGGCGAGCGCCTCCTCGCGCGGCAGGCCGAAATTCATCGGCCCCTCCATCACCGAGGCGCCGACGCTGCGGCGCGGGTTGAGCGAGCGATAGGGGTCCTGGAACACCATCTGCACGCGCCGGCGATAGGGGGTCAGCGCGCGCGTCGAGAGGCCGGCGATGTCGACGCCGGCGATCTCGATCGCCCCGCTGGTCGGGTCGACCAAGCGCACGATGCAGCGCGCCACCGTGGACTTGCCCGAGCCCGATTCGCCCACGACGCCGAGCGTCTCGCCCCGGCGCACGACGAGGTTCACGTCCTTGGCCGCGAGAACGGAGGGCTGCGTCGCGCGGCCGAGCCAGCTCTTGCCGCCGTAGCCCTTGACGAGATCGCGCGTGCGCACCGCCACCTCGCCGGAGGCCGCCTTGCGCGCCGGCGGCTCGAGGCTCGGCACGGAGGCGATCAGCATCTTGGTGTAGTCGACCTTCGGATTGCGGAAGATCTCCCGCGCCGGCCCCTGCTCCACCACCTTGCCGTGGCGCATCACCACCACCTTGTCGGCGATCTCCGCGACCACGCCGAAATCGTGGGTGATGAAGAGCACGCCCGTGCGCCGGCGCTCCTGCATCTCCTTGATCAGCTGGAGGATCTGCGCCTGGGTCGTCACGTCGAGCGCGGTGGTCGGCTCGTCGGCGATGAGGATGACGGGGTCGAGCACCATCGCGGCGGCGATCATCACGCGCTGGCGCTGGCCGCCGGAGAGCTGGTGCGGATAGCGGTCGTAGAGCGCCTGCGGATCGGGCAGGTGCATGGCCTCCATGATGGCGATCACCTTCTCCCGCCGCTCCGCCGGCGAGAGACCGGTGTGGATCTGGAGCACCTCGTCGATCTGGTCGCCGATGGTCATCACCGGGTTCAGCGCGGTCGCCGGCTCCTGGAAGATCATCGCCATGCGCGTGCCGCGCAGGTCGCGCAGCCGCTCGGGGCTGGCCTCCAGGACGTTCTCGCCCTCGAGCAGGATCTCACCGCGCTCGGCCGCGAGCTCGCCCTTGGGCAGGAGGCCCATCACCGAGAAGGCGGTGACCGACTTGCCGGAGCCCGATTCGCCCACGACGCAGACGATCTCGCCCGGGCCGACGTCGAAGCTCACGCCCTCGACGGCGTAGCGCCGGTCGGCGCCGGCGGGGAGCGCCACCGCGAGGTCGCGGATGGAGAGGACCGGGCGCGAGTCTTCGTGCGTGGTCGTGCCCTGATGGGTGGTCATGCCGTCCTCCTCCTCAGCGCTGGCCGACGCGCTTGGCGAGCTTGGGGTCGAGCCGGTCGCGCAAAGCATCGCCCAGGATATTCACCGCGAGGATGGTGATCGCGAGCGCGATGCCCGGATAGAGCAGGTTCCAGGGCGCGATCTGGAAGAGGAGGCGCGCCTCCGCCACCATGTTGCCCCAGGAGGGCACGATCGGCGGCGTGCCGGCGCCGAGGAACGACAGGATCGCCTCGGTGAGCATGGCGGAGGCCGCGACGTAGGTCGCCTGCACGATGAGCGGCGGCACGCAATTGGGAAGCACGTGGCGCCACAGGAGCTTCGGCAGCGGCGTGCCGACCGACACGGCCGCCTCGACATAGGGCTCCTCGCGCACCGAGAGCACGACCGAGCGCACGAGGCGCACGACCCGTGGCACCTCGGGCACCACGATCGCGGCGATGACGGTGACGATGCTCGCGCCCGAGACCGAGACCAGCGCGATGGCGAGCAGGATGCCGGGGATCGCCATCAGCCCGTCCATGACGCGCATCACGAGCGGGTCGAGCCAGCGGATGAAGCCGGTGAACAGCCCGATGACGAGCCCGATCACCACCGCCAGCACCGCGACGGCGAGGCCCACCACGACCGAGACGCGCGCGCCGTAGACGAGGCGGCTCCAGATGTCGCGGCCGAGATGGTCGGTGCCGAGCCAATAGGCGGGGGAGGGGCCCTGCAACCGGCTCGCCGGGTCGAGCGCCGTCGGGTCGGTGGTGCCCACGAGCGGCGCGAAGATCGCGCCGAGCGCGATCACGGCGAGCACCAGGGCGGCGAGCGCCGCGAGCGGATAGCGCACGATCGCGCCGCGCCAGCCGGATTCGGGGGCGGCGTGAGCCGGCGTCGGCTCGTCGTCCGGCGGGAGGGCCTTCTCGACGGTCTTTTCGGCGACGACGGTCAATAGCGGATCCTCGGGTCGAGCAGGGTGTAGGTGAGGTCGATGATCAGGTTCAGCACCACGTAGATCAACGCGAAGAACAGGATCAGCCCCTGAATGATGGGGTAGTCGCGCCGGGTGATGGCGTCGACGACGAGCCGGCCGAGGCCGGGGATGTTGAACACGCTCTCCGTCACCACCACGCCGCCGATGAGGAGCGCGACGCCGAGGCCGATCACGGTGACGATGGGCACCGCGGCGTTGCGCAGAGCATGGCGGAAGAGCACCATGCGCTCGATCTGCCCCTTGGCGCGGGCGGTGCGGATGTAGTCCTCGTTCAGGGTCTCCAGCACGCTCGCGCGGGTGATGCGGGCGATCAGCGCGATGTAGATGCACGAGAGCGTCAACGTCGGCAGGATGATCGCCTGCGCGAAGGCGGCCGGGTCCTCGAACGGGCTGGTGTAGCCCTGCACCGGCAGCCAGCGCAGCTCGATGGCGAAGGCGTACATGAAGCCGTAGCCCAAGACGAAGACCGGCACGGAGAAGCCGAGCACGGCGAACACCATCACCGCCCGGTCGATCCAGGTGCCCGAGCGCCAGGCGGCGAGCACGCCGAGCGGCACGGCCACGACGACGGAGAACACGATCGTGGTCAGCGCCAGCATCAGCGTCGGCTCGATGCGCTGGGCGATCAGCGTGGTGACGGGAAGCCCCGTGAACAGCGATTCCCCGAGGTCGCCCTGGAGCACCTGGCCCATCCAGGTGACGAACTGCTCCCAGATCGGCCGGTCGAACCCGAAGGCCTTGCGCACGGCCTCGATCTGCTCGCTGGTGGCGGTGTCGCCGGCGATGATCGCCGCCGGGTCGCCGGACACGCGCAGCATCAGGAAGACGATCACCGCCACCACGAGGAGGACGGGGACCGTCGAGAGAAGACGCTGGACGACGAGGAGGGGCATGGTGGTCCTTCGCTACGTTGAGCCGGGAGCTCGCGCATTCCCCTCTCCCTCGTGGAGAGGGGAGGCTCCCCGGCGCGATGCCGGGGAGCCGCGGGATCAGCTCTTCTGGATGTTCCAGAAGAACGGCGGCGCCTCCAGGATGCCGGAGACGTTGTCCCGGTAGCCGGTGGGCGTGAAGAACTGGCCCAGCACCGCGTGGAAGTTCTGTTCGAAGAAGCGCGCCTGGATCTTCTCGGCGATGGCCTTCTGGTCGTCGATCGAGCCGGCCTCGGCGAATTCCGTGCGCAGCCCCTCGATCATCGGGTCGTCGGCCCAGCCGACCCAGGCGGTGTCGCCCGCGGCCGACATGGCGAACTGCACCACCGGGTCGAGCAGGTCCGCGCCCTCCCACCAGGTGACGAACATGTTCCAGCCGCCGTCCTCGATCGGGTTCTTGCTGGCGCGGCGCTGGAGCACGGTGGCCCAGTCCATGGCCTGGGCGTCGACGTTGATGCCCATGCGGCGCATCGTGTCGACGATGACCTGGATGTAGTTGGTCTGGACCGGGATGTCGGTCGTCGCCAGCACCACGAAGCGCTCGCCGTCGTAGCCCGATTCGGCGAGGAGCTTCTTCGCCTCCTCGAGGTCCGGCTGCTGGATGAAGTCCGCGCTCGCGTCGTTGGCGAAGGTCGTGTCGCAGGGGAAGACCGAGTAGCACTCCTTGTAGAAGTCCGGCGAGCCCACCGCCGCCTGGAGCAGCGCCGTCTGGTCGAGCGCCCGCACGATCGCCTTGCGCACGCCGGGATTGGCGCTCGCGCCCTGGAGGCTGTTGAAGCGCGCCATGCCCATGTTGCCGAGCGGGTTGAAGTTCTCGACCTTCACGCCCGGCATGCCGGCGACGATCGGCGCGAGGTCGGCGGGGACCTGCTCCCAATAGTCCACCTCGCCCGTCATCAGCGCGTTGAGCTGCGTGTTCGGGTCGGGGAAGTTGATCCACTCGACGCCTTCGAGATGCGCCACCTTGCCGCCGGCGGCGTTGGAGGCGGGCTCGTCGCGCGGGACGTAGTTCGGGTTGCGCTCGTAGACGACGCGGGCGCCCGGGCGGAACTCGCTCGCCACGAAGCGGAACGGGCCCGAGCCCATCTGCTCCTCGGCGGTGAGGCGCTCGGAGGTCGGCTTCTCCGCCATGCGCTTGGGCATCATGAACGGCACGTTCGTCGACAGCTTTCCGATCGACTGCAGCACGAGGCCGTAGGGGTTCTTCAGCTTGAGGACGATCGTGTCCGTGCCGTCGTGGGTGCAGCTCTCCATGTAGGAGAACAGCCGTCGGCCCATGCCGTCGACCTGGCCCCAGCGGATCAGCGAGAGCGCGCAATCCTCGGCGGTGACGGGGCTGCCGTCGTGCCAGGACAGACCGTCGCGCAGCGAGATGCGGTAGGTGAGCTTGTCGTCCGAGATCTCGACCCCGCTCGCCATCTGCGGCTGAACCTGCAGATTCGCGTCCTGCGCGAACAGCGTGTCGTAGATCAGGTAGCCGTGATTGCGGACGATGTAGCCGGTGGTCGCCACGGGATCGAGGATCGTCAGCGATGCGTGCGGAATCACCTTGAGAATCCCGCTCGGGGCGGCGCGGGCGCGGCCCATGCCGAAAGGTAAGGCACTCATGCCCGCAGTCGCGGCAGCGCCCGCGAGAAGATCACGCCTGGTCAGCTTGAAGGTCATCGTCGGTTCCCCTCTTGGTCTTTCGTGTGCGGACGATCCGCATGTGGATCGAAGACCAGCGCGATGTCCTCCCCATGCGCAGAGCCGTCGATCCGGTGGCGACGATCATGCAAGGCGCACGCCATCGCCGCCCCCTCGCGGCGCGTCGAGCGCCGGGAAGTTCATGGCCGCTTCAACCGCCGCGGCCGCCGCGAGGACGAGCGCGTCATCGCCGCGTTTCGCGACGATCTGGAGGCCGATCGGCAGGCCGTCCCGCGTGAGCCCCACGGGCACCGTCGCGGCGGGCTGGCCGGAAAGGTTGAAAGGGTAGGTGTAGGGGGACCAGTCGGTCCAGTCCTCGCCGAAGGCGTCTCCCGCGGGCCGGCCGTCCACAGGCGGCGCGCCGATCGGCATGGTCGGGGTGATCAGGAGATCGACGCTCTCGTGGAAGCGCCGCATGCGCTCGGCGAAGGCCTGGCGCGTGGCGAGCGCGTCGACGTAGGCCGAGGCCGGGAGGGCGAGGCCCTCCTCCCCGCAGCGGGCGAAGCCGGGGTCGCAGAGGCTCCGGCGCTCCGGCGGGATCCTGCCGTAGACGCTCGCCGAGCCCGCGAGCCAGAAGACGTTGCAGGTGTCGAGCACGTCCTCGATGGCGAGATCGCTCTCCTCCACCCGCACCCCCGCCGCCGCGAGCGGCGCCAGCGCCGCGCGGCAGGCGGCCTCCACCTCGGGGTCGAGGCCCTTCGCGTAGCCGAGGGTCGGGCTGAAGGCGGCCCCGAGGCCCGACAGCGAGCGGTCGAGGAGCGCGCGCGCCGCCGGCGGCGGCTCCGACGTCGCGAGCGTGTCCTGCGGGTCCGGCGTCGCGATCAGCTCGAACAGCAGCGCGACGTCGGCGACCCGGCGCGCCATCGGCCCCAGGATCGCGAGAACGCCCATGGCCGAGGCCGGCCAGGCCGGCACGCGGCCCGACGTCGGCTTGAGCCCGGCGAGCCCGCAGAACGAGCAGGGGATGCGCACCGAGCCGAGCCCGTCCGAGCCGACATGCATCACCCCGATCCCGAGCGCCGCCGCCGCGGCGGCGCCCGCCGACGAGCCGCCGGACGTGCGCGAAAGATCCCACGGATTGCGCGTGATCCCGTGGGCGGGGCTGTCGCCCAGACCCTTCCAGCCGAGCTCGGGCATGGACGTGCAGCCGACGAGGATCGCGCCCGCCTCCTTCAGCCGACGGGTCGCCGGCGCGTCGAGATTGGGCGTCACCGGATCGAGCGCGACGGAGCCGCGGTGCATCGGCCAGCCGGCGACGGCGACGTTGCCCTTCATGGTCGCGGGCACGCCGTCGGCGGGTCCGAGCGGCTGGCGGGCGTGCCAGCGCGCCTCGGAGGCGCGGGCGGCCTCCATGGCGGCGGCGTCGTCGACATGGACGAAGGCGTTGATCGCGCCCTCGAAGCGATCGCGCCGCGCGATGGTCGCCGAGATCACCTCGACCGGAGAGAGCCGGCCGGCCGCATAGGCGGCGGTCAGCTCCGCTGCGGTCATCTCGTGGATCTCGGCCATCGCGGGGTCCTCCCCTCGGGTCGGCTGCGTCGCGCGTTCGTAACGTAAGCTAGTCCGCTGGGCCGCGTCGACGGAATACGCGCCATGCGGAAGGGGTATGGGCGCATGCGCGACCCCCGGCCCGTCGACGCGCAAGGGCCGCGCCGCTAGGCTTCCGCGACCATCGACACGGAGGGCGACGCGATGTCGCAGAGCGCCGCACCGAAGAGGCCGCGCGTCGCCATCGGCGGCTTCATGCACGAGACGAACACCTTCGCCGCGACGAAGGCCGGGCTCGACGCCTTCCGCCACGGCGGCGGCTGGCCGCCGCTCTCGGAGGGCGCGCAGGCGCTTTCGGCGACGCGGGGCGTCAATGTCGGCATGGCCGGCGCCGTCGCGGCGGGGGAGGCGGCCGGCTGGGAAATCGTGCCGACCGTGTGGGCCGCCGCGAGCCCCTCCGCCCACGTCACGCGGGAGGCCTACGAGACCATCGCCGCGCGCCTCCTCGCCCGCATCGCCGCGGCCGGCCCGCTCGACGGCGTGCTCCTCGACCTGCACGGCGCGATGGTGACCGAGCATCTCGACGACGGCGAGGGGGAGATCGCGGCCCGCGTGCGCGATCTCGTCGGGCCGGACGTCCCCATCGTCGCGAGCCTCGACCTCCACGGAAATATCGGCGAGCGCCTGGTCGAGACCGCCGACGCGCTCGTCGCCTATCGCACCTATCCCCATGTCGACATGGCCCGCACCGGCGAGCGGGCGGCGACGCTCCTCGCGCGGCTCCTCGCCGGCGAGCGATTCGTCAGGGCGTTCAGGCGCTTGCCGTTCCTGGTTCCGGTGCCGTGGCAATGCTCGGAGATCGAGCCCGCGCGCACCCTCTATGCCGGGCTCGAGGCGCTGGAGGCGAACGCGGCCGTGCGCTCGCTGTCGATCCTCACCGGCTTTCCCGCCGCCGACATCCCGGACTGCGCGCCCACCATCCTGGCCTACGCCACGGACCAGGCGAGCGCGGACGCGTCGGCGGACGCGCTGGAGGCCGCTTTCCTCGCGGCCGAGACGTCCTTCGCCGGCGAGGCGCTCGCCCCGGACGCGGCGGTCGCCCGCGCCCGCGCCATCGTCGCCGCCGAGGGTGGCTCGTCCGGCGGCCCGGTCGTCATCGCCGACACGCAGGACAATCCCGGCGCCGGCGGCGACGCCGACACGACGGGCCTCCTCGCCGCCCTCGTCGCCGCGGGCGCCGAGAACGCCGCCATCGGCTGCCTCGTCGACCGCGCGGCGGCGCAGGCCGCGCACGCGGCCGGGGAGGGCGCCCGCATCGCGCTCCGGCTCCCCGGCTCCGGCCTGCCGGGCGATGCGCCCTTCGCGGCCGAGGCCGTGGTCGAGCGCCTCTCCGACGGCGTCTTCACCGCCGACGGCCCGTATTACGGCGGCACCCGCATGCGGCTCGGCCCGAGCGCGGCCCTGCGCATCGGCGGCGTGCGCGTGGTCGTCGTCTCCGAGAAGGCGCAGACCGCCGACCAGGCCATGTTCCGCTTCGTCGGCATCGATCCGGAGGCGGCGGACGTCGTCTGCGTGAAGAGCTCGGTGCATTTCCGCGCCGACTTCGCTCCCATCGCCCGGGAGATCCTCGTTTGCGCCGCACCCGGCCCGATGCCGGTGAGCCCGCGCGACCTGCCCTTCACCCGCCTGCGCCCGGGCCTACGGCTCGAGCCGGGCGGGCCGCCCTTCGTTCCCCCGACCCGAGGAGACGCCTCGTGACCGTCGTTCCCGCCATCGCCGGCTTCGCCGACGAGCTCACCGCCATCCGGCGCGACTTCCACGCCCATCCCGAGATCGGCTTCCAGGAGACCCGCACCGCCGGCCGCGTCGCGGCGCTGCTGCGGGACTGGGGCGTCGAGACCCACGTCGGCGTCGGCGGCACCGGAATCGTCGGGATCGTCCGCGGCTCGCGGCCCGGGGAGCGCCGGATCGGGCTGCGCGCCGACATGGACGCGCTGCCCATGGACGAGGCGACGAACCTGCCCTGGCGCTCGACGCGGCCGGGCCTGTTCCACGGCTGCGGCCACGACGGGCACACGACCATGCTGCTCGGCGCCGCGCGCCATCTCGCCCAGACCCGCGACTTCGCCGGGACCGCGGTCCTGATCTTCCAGCCGGCGGAGGAGGGGCTCGGCGGCGCCCGCGCCATGATCGCCGACGGCCTGTTCGAGCGCTTTCCCTGCGACGAGATCTACGCCCTTCACAACGCTCCCGAATTGCCGCTCGGCGCGGTCGGCGTCACGCCCGGCGCCGGCATGGCGGGGGCGAGCTTCTTCGACATCGTCGTGCGCGGCCGTGGCGGCCACGGCGCGCTGCCGCATCTCGCCCGCGATCCGGTGCTCGTGGCCACCGCCTTCGCGCAGGCGGCGCAGAGCGTCGTCGCCCGCGACGTCGACCCGCTCCAGCCCGCCGTGCTCTCCATCACGCGCATCGAGTCCGGCGCGGCCTACAACGTCATCCCCGACGAGGCGAAGCTCGCCGGCACGCTGCGCTATTTCGACGACGCCGCGCGGGCGCGCCTGCGCGAGCGGATCGAGGCCCTCGCCGCCGGCCTCGCCCAGGCCTACGGCGTCGCGATCGACGTCGACATCCGCGACATCTTCACGGTGCTGGAGAACGACGCGGACGCCGTCGCCGCGGCGGCCGCGGTCGCGCGCGAGGTCGTCGGGGAGGGCGGCGTCGACGCTGGCTACCCCCCGAGCCTCGCCAGCGAGGACTTCGCCGACATGCTGAAGGTCGTGCCCGGCGCGTATCTCTGGGTCGGCCACGGCGGCGACGTGCCCCTCCACAACCCGTCCTTCATCCTCGACGACGCCATCCTGCCCATCGGCGCGAGCCTGCTCGCCCGCCTCGTCGAGACCCGCCTCGCCTGATCCGGAGACCCGCCGATGGACATCGCCGGCCTGCCTTTCGACGCCGAGACCATGCTCGTGGGCCTGCGCCCGTGGGTCGAATGCGAGAGCCCGACCTTCGACGCCGCCGCCGTCGACCGGATGATGGACCTCGCCGCCGCCGACCTCGCCGCGCTCGGCGCGACCCTCACCCGCATCCCCGGGCGCATGGGCTTCGGCGGCTGCGTCTGGGCCGACCTCGACCCGGACCGGCCGGAGCCGGGCATCCTGATCCTCGGCCATCTCGACACCGTGCACCCCGTCGGTACGCTCGAGACGCTGCCGTTCCGGCGCGCGGGCGAGCGCTGCACCGGCCCCGGCATCTGCGACATGAAGGGCGGCAACTATCTCGCCCTCGAGGCCCTGCGCGTCCTGAAGGCGGCCGGCCTCGCCACGCCGCTGCCGGTGCGCGTGCTGCTGACCTCCGACGAGGAGGTCGGCAGCCCGTCGACGCGGGAGCTGATCGAGGCCAAGGCCCGCGAGGCGAAGGTCGTGCTCGTGCCCGAGCCCGGCGGGATCGGCGGGGAGACGACGAGCGGGCGCTACGCCATCGCCCGCTTCGAGGTCGAGACGATCGGCCGCCCCAGCCACGCCGGAGCGCGGCTCTCGGAGGGGCGCTCGGCCGTGCGCACCATGGCGAAGCGCATCCTCGAGATCGAGGACATGACCACGCCGGACTGCACCTTCAGCGTCGGCGTGGTGCACGCCGGGACCTGGGTGAACTGCGTCCCGAGCCGGGCCCGCGCCGAGGTGCTCAGCATGGCCAAGCGCCAGGAGGACCTCGACCGCGGCGTCGCCGCGCTCCTCGCCATCGCGGACGACGAGACCCGCGTGCGGCGCACGGTGACCCGCCCCGTCTGGGAGCCCTCCGGCGAGACGCTCGCCCTGTTCGACCGCGCCCGCGATCTCGCCGCCACGATCGGCGTCACGCTCACCCACCGCAGCGCCGGCGGCGGATCGGACGGCAACTTCACCGGCGCCTTGGGCGTCCCCACCCTCGACGGGCTCGGCGTGGAGGGCGACAAGTTCCACACGCTCGAGGAATTCATCCTGGTGGACACGCTGGCGAGCCGCGGGCGGATCATGGCGGGGCTGCTGGCGACGCTGGAGTGAACCGCGCCGGGACGAGGCGCGCGGGAGAGGCGATGGACCTGACGGCTCATCGCGGGCCTCCCGGAGACGCCGATTCGAGCGGGAGATCGACGCCCGGCCCGAAGGCGACGAAATCCGGGTTGGCGAAGTCGATATCCGTCGCCTGGCCGCGCTTGCCGTAGCGGAGCGGGCGGCCGTCGAGCGTCGTGACACGGCCTCCGGCCGCAGCCAGGATCGCGTGCCCCGCCGCCGTGTCCCATTCCATCGTGCGGCCGAGCCGGGGGTAGAGGTCCGCTTCCCCCGAGGCGAGGAGGCAGAATTTCAGGGACGAGCCCGCCGAGGTGCGCCGGGCGACGTCGTAGCGTCGCAGGAAATCGTCGGTCTCCGGGCCCGCATGGGATCGGCTCGCCACGGCCGTCAGACCGTGCGCGGGCGCCTCGCGGCAGCGGATCGCGGACCAGGGCTCGGGAGCGCCGTCCGAGAGCCGCGACTGCAGCGCGCCGCCGTCGGCGCTCGTCATGAAGGCGCGTCCGATCGCCGGCGCCAGCACGATCCCGGCGATCGGCGCGCCGTCCTCGACGAGGGCGATGTTGACCGTGAACTCGCCGTTGCGGCGGATGAACTCCTTCGTGCCGTCGAGCGGGTCGACGAGGAAGAAGCGCCGGGACGGCGGCGGGACGTGCCCCTCGGCCGCCATCTCCTCCGAGACGATCGGAATGTCCGGCGCCGCCGCGGCCAGCCGCGCGACGATCGCCCGCTCGGCGGCCAGGTCCGCCTCGGTCACCGGGCTGTCGTCCGCCTTGGCGCGAAGCCCGAGGTCGCCGCGTGCGTAGATCGGCAGGATCGCGGCCGCCGCGGCGAGCGCAGCCACGAGCATGGCGTGGTGAACGGTGTCGGGCATGCACGAATATTCCCGCAGACGAAGGGACGGTACAAGGCCGAACGAGCTGCGGCGAGCGCCGCCGCGATCATCCGACGATCGTCCTCCCGCAGCAGCGCGACACCTTCCGACCGCGATGGCGACGTACGCGAACCCGACGGCGGGCTCCTCGCCGCCGGCGCCGTCCTCGAGATGCTCGACCGCACCGCGGGCCGGACCATGGGGGATTTCTACGCCGCCCTGCTATGTCCGAGGGCCGTATCCGCGCCGGGTCCCGCACGATCTCCAACGAAACGCGCGCCTGCGCTACGAGGGCGTTCACGCGCCCGGTCTCGGCCGCGCCGTCCGCCGCCTCGCCGACGGACGATTGCGCCGCGAGGTGAAGCGCCGGGTTCGGCCGCAGCGAGGCGACCACCGCCGTGACCGCGTCCGCGTCGGTGATGTCGGCGCGCGCGGTCTCGAACCCCTCGAGCGGGCTCGTCTACGCCGCGACGGCGAGCGCGCCCCCCTGGCCTGCGGCGCGGTCGCCAGGAGCGCCCGCGCCAGAGGCCTGGCGACGACGCCGCCGTCCCGATCAGCAGGATACGGCGGCAGCCCGCATCGCGACCTCACGTGCGCGACGTCAAGCGCGCGAGATCGGCGTCGACCATCTCGGCGATCATCTCCTCGAGGGAGACCTCGTGGTCCCAGCCGAGCCTTCGGCGCGCCTTCGACGGATCGCCGCGCAGCACGTCCACCTCGGCAGGGCGGAACAGGGCCGGGTCGATGACGAGGTGCTTGTCGGGATCGAGGCCCGCATGGGCGAAGGCGATCTCCACCGTGCGGCGCACCGTCGTCGTGCGTCCGGTGGCGACGACGTAGTCGTCCGGCGTCTCCTGCTGGAGCATCAGCCACATGGCGCGCACGTAGTCGCGCGCATGGCCCCAGTCGCGCTTCGCGTCGATATTGCCGAGCCGCAGCTCCTCGGCGAGCCCGAGCTTGATCCTGGCGGCGGTCCACGTGATCTTGCGCGTGACGAATTCGATCCCGCGCAGAGGACTCTCGTGATTGAACATAATCCCCGAGGAGGCGTGCATCCCGAAGCTCTCCCGATAGTTCACCGTGCTCCAGTGCGCGAAGAGCTTCGCCACCGCATAAGGCGAGCGCGGGTAGAAGGGAGTGGTCTCCTTCTGCACCGGCTCCTGAATCTTGCCGTACATCTCCGAGGACGATGCCTGGTAGAAGCGCGCCTGCGGCGCCGCGATCCGAACGGCCTCGAGAATGTTCAGCGCGCCGACCGCCGTCACCTGGGCGGTGAGCGACGGCTGCTGCCAGGAGGTGGCCACGAAGGACTGGGCCGCCAAATTGTACACCTCGTCAGGCTTCACGTCCGATACGACGCGGACCAGGTTCGAGAGGTCGAGCAGGTTTCCGTCGATGAGCGCGACACGGTCGGCCACGCCGAGCCAGCGCATCCGATGATCGGGTACGTCCCCGTGCGAGGAACGCCGGACCATGCCGGTCACCCTGTAGCCCTTGTCGAGCAGCAGCTTGGCCAAGTAGGCGCCGTCCTGACCCGTGATCCCGGTAATCAGCGCTGATCGCGTCATCGGCTGCTCTCCGAATGGCCAAGGTCGTGTGGTAACAGGGCGTTGCCGCCCAGCGCAACCGGATTTGCCTACGCCTCCGAGGCTGCTTCGGCTTCTTCTGCTCTGCGCTCGCGAGCGGAGGGGCAGGAAGGCACCGAGGGAAGCGTCGATGGAGGCGCCCGCCGGGCGCCGGTCCGGGGCGAGCGGCCGATGCCGGAGCCGACGACATCGTCGTCGAGCAGGATGACGGCAGGACGCTCGAGAGCGCGCTCGGGCGGTGGGGCGGACGCGTAGGGGGCGGTGCTATCGCGGCGAGCGGGATCAGGCTAAGAAAGGGCTAGGATGCGGACTCATTTCGCGGCAAGCCAAATCCGGATCGCGGCGAGCTTGAGCGCGGCGAGGAAGTTGTCGGGCGAGCGGTCGTAGCGCGTGGCGAGGCCGCGGAAGTGCTTGATGCGATTGAAGAAGCGCTCAACGAGGTTTCGCTGGCGGTAGAGCCAGGAGCTGAACGGGAAGCTGCCCTTTCGGATCGCGCGGGGCGGGATGTTCGCCCAGGCGCCGCGTTCGGTCACCGTCGCGCGGATCGCGTTCGTGTCGTAGGCGCGGTCGGCGATCAGGATGGCGTCTTTCGCGACGAGCGGAAGGAGCTGCTCGCAGGCCGGTGCGTCGTTTGCCTGCCCTGCGGTGAGCAGGAGGCGAACCGGCCGCCCTTCCGCATCGACGAGGGCGTGGATCTTGGTCGTCAGGCCGCCGCGGGAACGTCCCATGCGACCATCTCCGGCGGCCTCCGAATCCCCCTTTTTCCCGCGGCCCCGTGCTGGTGGACGCGGACGCAGGAGCTGTCGATCATCACGATGTCGCCGTCGTAAGCCTCTGAGACGGCGTCCAGAATTCGGTCCCAGACGCCTGCTTTCCGCCATCGGACGAAGCGGTTGTAGAGCGTCGTGCGCGGGCCGTAGCGCTCGGGCACGTCGCGCCAGGGCGCACCCGTCCGGAAGCGCCAGACGATCCCGTTGATCACCCGCCTGTCGTCCACCCGGGGCACGCCGCGCACCTTGTTCGGCAGAAGCGGCTGGATGATCGCCCATTCCTCGTCGGTCAGCTCATGGCGGCGCATCGAATCCTCCCTCGATCAGGAAGGTTGAATCATCCTACGCTCGAGCGATCAAATCCGCTTTGCCGTTTATGGGGCCAGAGCCTAGTCTGCGCGGGATCTCCTCCAGAGATCTGGCAGTGGGCAGGACGGCATCGATGCTGAAACCATCGGCGTCGGCCGCTCTCCACAGTGACGAAGCAACGTGCCTGTCGCATCGCTCCGCGTCGTGCTTCGGTGCAAGCCCACCCTGCCGATGCAGGCCTCGGCCTCGGTGGACGTCGCAATCTGCGAATCGGCTTGCCGCCGCGGACCGGATGTGTGAGGGACCTCGAAACGAAAGTGGGAGCGTTCGAAGATGGCTCGGATCACGCCTCTCATCATGGCCGGCGGCGCAGGCACGCGGCTTTGGCCCGCGTCGCGCTCGGCCGCGCCGAAGCAGTTCATCGAGCTGCTCGGGGCGCGCTCGACTTTCCAGGACACGATCCTGCGGGTCTCGGACCCCGACCTGTTCGGGCCCCCGGTGGTGATAACCGGCAGTGACTATAGGCATATGGTCGCCGATCAGCTCGCCGCCCTCGGCGTCCCGGGGGATATCCTGCTCGAGCCGATGCGCCGCGATTCCGGCCCGGCCATCGCGGCCGGAGCGAGCTTCGTGGCGAGCCGCGCCGAGGGCGGGCTCGTCCTCGTCCTCGCCGCCGACCACGTCGTGCGCGATGAGGCGGCCTTCCGCGAGGCGGCCCGCGCCGCGGCCGCCGCCGCGGAGGCCGGCGCGATCGTCGCCTTCGGCATCCGCCCGGACCGGCCTGAGACGGGCTACGGCTACATAGCGCCGGGCGACGCGACCGCGCATCGCGGGGTCCATGCGCTCGAGGCCTTCGTCGAGAAGCCGGACGCGGCACGAGCGGCGGACTACGTCGCCTCCGGCTATCTCTGGAACTCCGGCAACTTCCTCTTCCGCGCCGATGCGCTGCTCGCCGAATACGCCCGCTTCGATCCCGATACCGTCGAGGCCGCGCGCGAGGCGGTGGCGCGGGCGACGCGCGACCTCGATTTCCACGTGCTCGACGCGGAGGCCTTCTCCCGCGCCACCGCGCTCTCGATCGACTACGCGGTCATGGAGAAGACCGACAAGGCCGCCGTCGCCCCGGTCTCGATGGGCTGGTCGGACGTCGGTTCCTGGCACGCGGTCTGGGAGCTGTCGGAGCGCGACGAGGCCGGCAATGCCGCACACCTGTCCGAACGCGGTGAGGCCGTGTTCCTCGACTCGTCCGACAACTACGTTCGCGCCGAGGATCTCGTCTGCCTCGTCGGCGTCTCCAACCTCGCCGTGATCCAGACGCGGGACGCGACGCTCGTGTTCGACCGCACGAAGCCGGAGAGCGTCAAGGCTCTGGTGAAGGAGCTCGAGCGGCGCAAAAAGACCGAGGTGCACGACCACACCGAGGTGTTCCGACCGTGGGGCTCCTACCAGGGCATCGACCGCGGCGAGCGCTTCCAGGTCAAGCGCATCGTGGTCAAGCCCGGCGGACGCCTGTCGCTGCAGAAGCATTTCCACCGCGCCGAGCACTGGATCGTCGTGCGCGGTACGGCGCTCGTCACCGTGGGCGACACGCAGAAGACGGTGCACGAGAACGAATCGACCTTCATCCCCCTCGGCGCCGTCCATCGCCTCGAGAACCCGGGCAGGATCCCCCTCGAGCTGATCGAGGTCCAGTCGGGATCGTATCTGGGCGAGGACGACATCGTGCGCCTCGAAGACGTCTACAACAGGACCTGACCCGTCCCATGCTTCCCCGACCCGCTCCGGCGCTCGCGCCGAACACCTACGCCTACGAGACGACCCCGCTCGTGAAGCCCACGGGCTTTCGCGAGTACGACGCGCGCTGGCTGTTCGGCTCGGAGCTGAACCTGATGGGCGTCCAGGCGCTGGGCCTCGGGATCGCGCAGCTCGTGCACGAGCGCGGTGTCGCGCCCGAGATCGTGGTGGGCCACGATTTCCGCTCCTATTCGGCCGCGATCAAGCTCGCCCTGGTCGCAGGCCTGATGGCGGGCGGCATGCG
The DNA here is from genome assembly GCF_040111675.1 of Salinarimonas sp. Classification (NCBI taxonomy): domain Bacteria; kingdom Pseudomonadati; phylum Pseudomonadota; class Alphaproteobacteria; order Hyphomicrobiales; family Salinarimonadaceae; genus Salinarimonas; species Salinarimonas sp. The sequence continues at coordinate 2,088,542 of NZ_CP157794.1, forward strand.
CGTCAGGGATGTCGGGCTCGCGCTCTCGCCGATGGCGTACTATGCGCAGTTCGCGCTCGACTGCCCCTGCGTCGCGATGGTCACGGCCTCGCACAACGACAACGGCTGGACCGGGGTGAAGATGGGGCTCGACCGCCCGCTCACCTTCGGCCCGTCCGAGATGAGCCGGCTCAAGGAGATCGTGCTCTCAGGCGCGGCGCCGACGCGCGCGGGCGGCGGCTACGAGTACGTCGAGGGCTTCGCCGAGAGCTACCTCGACGATCTCGCCCGCGGGCGCGTGCTCTCGCGCCGGCTCAAGGTCGTCGCGGCCTGCGGCAACGGGACCGCCGGCGCCTTCGCGCCGCGGCTGCTCGAGCGGCTCGGCTGCGAGGTGGTGCCGCTCGACTGCGAGCTCGACCATTCCTTCCCGCGCTACAACCCCAATCCCGAGGACATGGAGATGCTCCATGCGCTGGCGGACGCCGTGCGCGAGACCGGGGCGGACGTGGGGCTCGGCTTCGACGGCGACGGCGACCGCTGCGGCGTCGTCGACGAGACCGGCGCGGAGATCTTCGCCGACAAGATCGGGGTGATGCTCGCGCGCGATCTCGCCGCGCTCCACCCGGCCGCGCGTTTCGTCGTCGACGTCAAGTCGACGGGGCTGTTCATGACGGACCCCGAGCTGCGGAGGCTCGGCGCGACCACGGACTACTGGAAGACGGGTCACAGCTACATCAAGGCGCGGGTGAAGGAGCTCGGCGCGCTGGCCGGCTTCGAGAAGTCGGGGCACTTCTTCTTCGGGGCGCCGATCGGGCGCGGCTACGACGACGGGCTCCTCACCGCCATCGCCGTCCTCGAGATGCTCGACCGCAACCCCGGCCGGACCATGGGCGATCTCTACGGCGCGCTTCCGAAGACTTGGGGCTCGCCGACCATGTCCCCGCACTGCCCGGACGAGGTGAAGTACGACGTCGTCGCCCGCGTGACCGCCCGGATCGAGGCGATGCGGGACGCCGGGGAGCCTCTCGCCGGCGCGGCGATCGCCGACGTCGTCACCGTGAACGGCGTGCGGGTCACGCTGGACGACGGCACCTGGGGCCTCGTGCGCGCGTCGTCGAACAAGCCCGAGCTGGTCGTGGTGGTGGAGAGCCCGGTCTCCGAGGAACGCAAGCGGGCCATGTTCGCGGCACTCGACGGTGTGCTGCGCGAGAGCCCGGAGGTGGGGGCGTACAACCAAACGATTTGACGATCGGCGCCGACCCGGGATCTGAACCGTCTATCGGGACCGGGCCGGGCGAGCGTCGATCTGTTCGGCTGGCGGCGTTGCGCCGCGCCGGCGCATCCTCCTCCGCATGTGTCATGCGACGGCGAAATCCGATGCTGCGAGGGCCAGCTGTGGCGCGACCCGCGCGAATACGGTGGCTTCGAAGGCTGTTCCGGTCCCATCTGCGTCGAAGGCCAGCCATCCGTTTTCGGAGTCGTAGAGGATACGGTGGAGCTCCGTCGTGGGCGCGCCCTCGACGAACGCGTCGGCGGCCAGCTGTCCCACGGACAGGCCCGCGAACACCTCGCTGTCGAGCAGGAATCGATCGCTGCCGGACGTGAAGTCGGCGATCCTGTCGGTATTGGCGCCCGCATCCAGGGTGGTATCGAAGACGAAGACGTCGTCTCCGGCGCCGCCGACGAGGTAGTCGTTGCCGAACTTGCCCGCGAGTGTGTTGCCGCCCGAATTGCCGACGATGGTGTTGCTCAGCTCGTTGCCGATGCCCCGAGCGGCCGATCCGAGCAGCTCGAGGCGTTCGACGTTGTCGCCGAGGCTCCAGGAGATCCAGGCGCGAACGGTGTCCCGTCCCCCGTCCGCCAGCTCGATCGTCTTGTCGCCGACGCTGCCGACGACGAAGACGTCGTCCCCGCCGCCGCCGACGAGGTAGTCGGCGCCGGCGCGACCGTCGATGAGGTTGGCTCCCGAATTGCCGACGATGGTGTTGCTCAGCTCGTTGCCGATGCCCCGAGCGGCCGATCCGAGCAGCTCGAGGCGTTCGACGTTGTCGCCGAGGCTCCAGGAGATCCAGGCGCGAACGGTGTCCCGTCCCCCGTCCGCCAGCTCGATCGTCCGGTCGCCGACGCTGCCGACGACGAAGACGTCGTCCCCGCCGCCGCCGACGAGGTAGTCGGCGCCGGCGCGACCATCGATGAGGTTGCTCCCGGAGTTTCCGACGAGTTTGTTCGCCAAAGCATTTCCCGTGGCGCGGAAGTCGCCGCTGCCGAGCATCTCGAGATCCTCGACGTTCTCCGGGAGAATGAAGTGCGCTTCGGCGTAGACGAGGTCCCATCCATGGTTCACGAACTCGATCAATCGATCGAGCGGGTCGTCGACGAAGTACACGTCGTCACCGTTGCCTCCCGACATCTTGTCGACGCCCGCGCCGCCGCTCAGCGTGTCGTTCCCGAGCTCACCGTCCAGCTCGTCGTCGCCCTCGCCTCCGAATAGCGAATCGCCACCGTCCTTGCCGAAAAGCCTGTCGTTCCCAGCGCGCCCATACAGCGCATTCCCATCGCCGTTTCCGACCATCACGTTCGCGAGCTCGTTGCCCCAGCCGACCGTCGCGCCGTCGAGCAGGACGAGAAGCTCGATCCCCGTCGGAAGTGTGTAGCTGGTGATTCCGCTGACGATCACCGCGTCCGCGGCGTCCGCGTGACCTTGCTCGTCCACGAGATCGTCGGCGCGATCGACGAAATACCAGTCGTTTCCGGCTCCACCGTAGAGCCGATCGGTGCCGGTCCCGCCGTTGAGCTTGTCGTTCCCCCCGCCACCGTAGAGCCAGTCGTCGCCAGCGAGCGCCGTAAGCGTGTCGTTGCCGCCGTTACCGACGAGGGCGTTGCTCAGATCGTTGCCGACGATCTCGTCGGCCCCCTCGCCGCCGATCGCGTTCTCGATCTCGGCCCCATTGGCGATCGTGAAGCCGCCCTTCACGCCCTCCGCACGGGAGACGTAACCACCCGCGTTCGCCCCGGTCAGGGGCGCGGCGCGCAAATCGATCGTGCACGCCAGATCCGATCCCGCGTTGCTAATCGCGTCGACGCCGCCCGCGTCCCAAATGCACGACCAGAACGTGCCGGTGGCGTTGCCATTCTGAAGGACGTAGACATCGTCGCCGGTTCGCGTCTGCATGTTGGCCCCGTAGAGGGCGTGCAGCGCCGCGACGTCGAAGGCCATGAGCGTGCCCTGGTTTCCATACGACTCACCCCCGATCACATGCACGGCCGGCGCCTCCGACCATCCGCGCAGATAGGACATGGTCGTCCAGATACCCTGGTTGAGGCCGTTGGTGCCCGAGTCGTAGGGATTGTCCACGCCGGGGAACGGAAGCGCGCCTGCGTCGAACAGGTACGCTCCGTCGTGAGGGTGCGCCAGGCCCAGACCGTGCCCGATCTCGTGAAGAAGGGTGACGAAGCCCTTGCTTCCTTGGTTCAGGTTGCTCCACGATTCGTGCTCGGCATTGAAGCTGCCGTAGGACGTGCCGAAGGTCATGATCCCGGGAAAGTCGTGGCTGCCGAGCGTGCTCGGGTCGGAAAAATAGGAGGCGGGTTTCTCGCGCCAGACGATATCCACGTCGTATGATTGAACGTAGACGAAATCAAAATCGCAGACCTCCTCGTAGAGCCGTACGACCGTTTCGAAGGCCTGCCATTCCGCATAAGACCACGCTTGTCCGGCTTCGCTTCCGTAGGTGTATGTCGCCGTGCCGCCGGCCCAGCGCGTGCCCATGATCAGGGTGTCCACGTACTCGCTGCCGTAGCCGGAACCGGGCACGGTCTCGGCGTCGTCGGTCGAGTAGCCGCTTCCTGCGGTCTGCAGCGGCGCGTCGGCGCCGGCGCAGAGGGCGCATCCACAGACGAACGCGTCGCTACCGCCGGCGATGTCCCCGGCGACGTGCGGCTTGTCCGGAGAAGCGGCGCCCGCCGCGATAGCCGCGCCCAGCTTCGCGATGTCCGTCACCTGCTCGAGCAGCCGAACCGGCGACAGTGCATCACCCGCTGTCGATGCTGCCGCGGCGACGTCCTCCGGCGCAGGCGCGGATTGCGAGCCGAAGCTTTCCGATCGTCCGACACCTTCCGGCGTCTGCGGCTCCAGACCGGGGGATTGCACGCGCTCGAGCGCGGGGGCGAAGACGCTCGCGACGTCCGGCCAGGGGGACGCATCGTCGTCACGGCATGCATCGCGTACGACCTCGGCAGCGGCCTGCAGCAGCGACGTGGGGTGTTCCGGGCGAAGGACGGCTGCGAGCGTGCCGACGGGTTCGAGCGAGCCGCCCGACGGCGCCTGCCAGCTCGCGCCGTCCGCGGGGCCGCTCGCGCGGGCCGCTAGCGGCCCCGCGGCCTGGAGGGCCGGGAGCGCTTCGGGCGTGCCGCTTGGCCCTGCGGAGCGATCATCGGTCCATTCGCCGCCGAGGAAAAGCGTCTCGGCCAAACCGACGGTCGGCGCTCGATCGTTGTGCGATGTCTCGTTCGTGCTGCTGTCGTGCTCTGACGCGGTCTGCACCTCATCGGCGGCCAGCGCGTTCCCGTCCGCGATGCAGAGCGGGCAGAGACACCCGGAGAAGATCGCCATGTGCTTCGAACCCTTCCGTAACGCCGTGCAGGCTCGCCGCTGCCGGCCGTTGAACGTTCGCACAACTTCTCACGCGAACCGAACGATTCCACATGAAGATTTACAAGCTGAATGACGCTTGAATCGCCTTGCCAAATCGGTCATCAGTGCTTTGAGTTGTGTCACGGCGTGAGCGGATGCCGCCGGTCGAGCATCCTGCCGCGGACCCACGGCTTCGAGACTGCGGCGGTAAGCGCGCGCCGCGCGCGGTGTGCGGGGCGTTCGACCTTCCGTCGACAGTCTGCACCGTGCGGGCTCGATCGACGTGGCAGCCCCCGAACAGAAGCTTGCAACGGCCCCTCAATCGCGGTACGCGGGTCGCCTGTCGTCATCGCCAGGTCGAAGCCACCATGTACGGTTCAGCGGTGACCGGCCGGTCGCACACTCGGAGAGACCTCATGGCGGACAAAATCGCTCTCATCACCGGCGTTACCGGACAGGACGGGGCGTACCTGGCCGAGCTTCTGCTCGACAAGGGGTACATCGTCCACGGTGTAAAGCGGCGATCGTCGTCCTTCAATACCGGTCGGATCGATGGGCTGTATCAGGATCCGCACGATCCGAACGTGCGTTTCCACCTTCACTATGGAGACATGACCGATGCGACGAACCTGATCCGCATCGTTGCTGAGGTTCGTCCGACCGAAATCTACAACTTGGCGGCTCAGAGCCATGTCCAGGTCAGCTTCGAGACTCCGGAATATACCGCCAACGCGGACGCTATCGGGACCTTGCGCATCCTCGAGGCGCTGCGAATGCTGAACTTGGAGCGGACGACGCGCTTCTATCAGGCTTCCACGTCCGAGCTTTACGGAAACGTGCAGGCGGTGCCGCAGGACGAGAGCACGCCCTTCTACCCGCGCTCGCCCTACGCTGCTGCCAAGCTCTACGCGTATTGGATTACGGTGAATTACCGCGAAGCCTATGGCATGCACGCCTCGAACGGCATCTTGTTCAATCACGAGAGCCCGATCCGCGGTGAGACATTCGTCACGCGCAAGGTGTCGCGCGCTGTAGCTGCGATCCATCTCGGGATGCAGGAGTGCTTGTACATCGGCAATCTCGACGCCAAGCGCGACTGGGGCCACGCGCGGGAATACGTCGAGGGCATGTGGCGGATCCTACAGCAGGACGAACCGGACGATTACGTCCTCGCGACTGGGGAAACGCACACGGTCCGCGAGTTCATCGAGCGCGCGTTCGCCCGGGTCGGCACCGAGATCGTATGGCGCGGCGCCGGCGTCGATGAGGAGGGGCTCGACGCGAAGACCGGGAAAGCGCTCGTGAAGATCGATCCGCGCTACTTCCGGCCGACCGAGGTCGACCTGCTTCTCGGCAACCCGGCCAAGGCTCACGCCAAGCTCGGATGGAAGCATCAGACCACTTTCGAGGAGCTCGTCGTCGAGATGGTGGACGCCGATCTGGCGGCTTTCGAGCGCGACGGGACGCGCCGGGGCGGCGAGGCCGTCCGCCCGCGCGCCGCCGAGTGAGGGCACCATGGCTTTCGAGCTCGCCGGCAAGCGCGTCTTCGTCACAGGTCACCGCGGGATGGTCGGCACTGCTGTGGTCCGTCGCCTCGCCGGCGAGGGCTGCGAGACGCTGGTCGCGAACCGCGCGGAGCTCGATCTTCGGGACCAGGCAGCGGTTCGGGCCTACATGCAGCGCACGCGCCCCGACGTCGTGGTGATCGCAGCGGCGAAGGTCGGAGGGATACACGCGAACGACTCCTATCCTGCAGACTTCATCTACGACAACCTCATGATCGTCGCGAACCTGATCGATGCGGCGCATGCGTGCGACGTCGAGAAGCTGCTGTTTCTCGGATCGTCCTGCATCTATCCACGCCTTGCGCCGCAACCGATCGGCGAGGACTCGCTGCTCACCGGTCCGCTCGAGCCGACGAACGAATGGTATGCTATCGCCAAGATCGCCGGCATCAAGCTCTGTCAGGCCTATCGCAGGCAGCACGGTCGGGATTTCATCTCGTGCCAGCCAACGAACCTTTACGGCCCGTTCGACAATTTCGATCTGGAGACGGGCCACGTTCTTCCGGCTCTCTTGCGCAAGGCGCATATCGCCAAGAAGACCGGCGCCTCGACGATGACGGTTTGGGGCACAGGCACGCCTCGCCGCGAGTTTCTGCATGTCGACGACCTCGCCGATGCCTGCATCTTTCTGCTTCGACGCTATAGCGCACCAGATCCGCTGAACGTCGGCTGGGGCGAAGACATCGCCATCGGCGATGTCGCGCGTGCCGTCGCCGACGTCGTCGGGTTCGAAGGCGATCTCGTCTTCGACACGAGCAAGCCCGACGGAACTCCGCGGAAGCTCCTGGATACGAGCCGGATCAACGCTCTCGGCTGGCGGCCCTGCATCCCGCTCGAGCAGGGGCTCGTGAGCTACTACGACTGGTTCTTGAAGCACGAAGCCGGCTAGGCTCTGCCTCTCGCCGGCACGCAAGCGAACTCGAGCGCCGGGAGTGAAGTCTCGACGCGTCGTCCGCCGTAAGGCCGGGGGACGACGTACGTCTTCAGTGCGCCGACGTGGCATCCCTGAGCCGGTTGTCGGGTGGAATGGAAAAGGGGGCCGACGCAGGTCTGATGATCTGCTGGCCGTCAGGCGCCGATCAGCCTCGCTCGAGCAGGTCGACCCGTGGCGCGGCCGCACATCTGGGCTTCGACCAGCTTCAGCCGGTCCACCTGCATGGGGCGGCCGTTTCGGCCGCCGGCTGTGTCGATGGCGGCGTGCACCGCGGCGACGCCCTTTGCGACGCCGGGGCGAAATACGCGACCAGGATCGCTGCGGCTCTCTCGAACCTGGCGTCGAAATCGCCCGCGGCGTCAAACCGGATCATCGCCGGGAAGCCGTCGGGGAAGAACCTCGCCTCGACGAGCAGCGGAACGCGGTTTCAGCGACGATCACGCGATCTCGGGCTTCGTGCTTGGGCCCGAGGTAGCCGTGTCGACCAGGAGCCGGTCGGCCGCGTCGTGACAGCAGAGCCGAGGCGGGCCGCCGAGCGCAGTCGGCCGATGCCGTGGCGGACGACGTGCGCTGCCAGGAGCACGGCGTCACAGCGCCCGGCGCGTCTGCCCGATGAAGGGGCCCCTCGCAAAGCAACCCACCATGGGCTCGCGAGGCGAGGGGTGTGATCTCGATCTCGCTCAGGCGACGAGGAAGTCCGATGCGCTCATGGCCGAGCCGGCGTTCACCCTGGCAAACAGGAGACCGCTAGCCCCGCCGACGCCATCCGCGTCGTAGAAGATCGATCCGCTGGCTTGATCGTAGATGATGCGATCGCTCGCATCCGCGGCGCTCGTTCCGATTCGAAATGCGTTCGGGTCGAGCGATCCGACGGCCAGCGTCGTGAACACCGAGTCGTCCAGAAGGATTCGATCCTGCCCCGAGGTGAAATCGGCGATGCGGTCGACATTGGCGGAGGGGCTCAGGGGCGTGTCGAAGACGAAGACGTCGTTTCCGCCGCCGCCGACGAGGAAATCGTTGCCCCACTCGCCGTCGATCACGTTCGCGGCGCTGTTGCCTACGATCGTGTTGTTCAGCGCATTGCCTCGTGCGCTGGTGGAGGCGCTACCCTGGAGCTCGAGTCGCTCCACATGGTTGCTCAGCGTCCAGTCGATCCAGCTGCGAACCGTGTCGATTCCCTGCCCGGCCGCTTCGATCGTGCGATCGCCGATGCTGCCGACGACATACAGGTCGTTCCCTCCACCGCCGACCATGTAATCGTCGCCGGTGGCGCCATTGAGTACATTGTTTGCGTCGTTGCCGACGATCGTGTTGTCCAGAGCGTTGCCCGTGCCGCTGACCGTCGAGCCCATCAGCTCCAGGCGCTCGACATTGTCGGCCAGGGTCAAGTCGACCCAAGCGCGAACGGTATCGACACCGCCACCAGCCATCTCGATGACCGTGTCGTTGATGCTTCCCACGATGTAGATATCGTTACCCGCACCGCCGGCCATATAGTCGTTTCCGCTGCCGCCGTTGAGGAGATTCGCTCCGCTCGTGCCGACGAGCGTGTTGTTCAGGGCATTGCCGGTCGCACTCGCTGCAGTCCCGAACAGCTCCAAACGCTCCAGGTGGTCACCGAGAACCCAGTCGATCCAGCTGCGGACCGTATCGATGCCTTCTCCGACGAACTCCACGACGCGATCGCCGAGGCTCCCGACGATATAGATGTCGTTCCCGGCGCCGCCGACCATGTAGTCGTTGCCCGCGGCGCCGTTGATCAGGTTGTCACCGACGTTCCCGACCATCGTGTTGTTCGCGCTATTGCCGTTGGCCCGCAAGGAAGCGGTCCCGAGCATCTCCAGCCGCTCGACGTTGTCTGCAAGCGTGAGATTGACGAACGTACGGATCGTGTCGACGCCTTCACTCACGACCTCGAAAACCTGATCTCCGGCGTCGTCGACGATGTAGATATCGTTGCCGCGACCGCCGTACATCAAGTCCGCGCCGGATCTGCCGTCGATCAGGTCGTCGCCACGCATGCCGCGCAGCTCATTCGCCCACTGGTTGCCGATCAGGTAATCGTCGCCATCGCCGCTGACGACGTTCTCGATGACCGTCCCGACGTCCACCCGGAAGAACGATCCGGCCACGGACGAGTAGAAGCCGGAATGCAGATTGATGATGACGTCCGTGCTCACGGCGGCGGCGTTGATCCAGTCCGTGCCGCCGTCGGTATCGCTGACGGTGCGCCGCCCGGCTTCGCCGGACAGGCCGGACACCATCCTGAAATCGTCCGTGAAGTGGAAGACGTCGTTCGCGTCCGGCGTCTTGCCGTAGGCCGTGACGGTCCAGGACGTGAGCGTCCCCGTGTCGGCCGCGACGTAGTTGTCGACGATGGTGAGGGTCCAGTCACCGTTCGACAGCTCGCCACGAAGGGCCTCGACGCCGAAGGTCCAGGTCAGCCCGGAGTCCGCCGCGGTCGCCGTCGGAGGACGGTCCACGATCTGGATCTGCGTCCCCTCCGCGGACGTCAGGAAAACATCGAGGTCGTTGAAGTAGGAGTGCGTCAGCGTCAGCGTGACGGACAGGTAATCGATCTCGATCGATGCGGCGAGGTTGAGCGAGACGACATGCGTGCCCGAGATCGTGATGCCGGGCGAAGCCGAGGCGGACGCGCTCTGCTCGTTGGCCGAGGTCTGCGGGGCGTCGAAGAGCGACCAGACCTCGGCCATGCGCACGGCGTTGTAGGCGTTGACCATCCCGTAGCCGTGGTCCTCGCTGAAATGCATGCCGCCGCCGTTCCAAGTGTCGGCCTGGTTGAAGAACCACGTGTGGTCCTCGTAGGGGTTGCTCGGCGCGCCGATGGCGCTGCCCTGATGGGTCGCGGAAGCGGCGAGGATGTCCTTGACGTCGCGCCACCCGAGCCCGGAATTCGCCTCGAGCATCAGGGTCACGACGCCGGTGACGATCGGCGCGGCCGCCGACGTGCCGCCGAACCCGTCGGTGTAGTCGTAATTGCCGCCGTTGTCAGATCTGAGATTGTATCCACCCGTTCCCAGAAGGTCGGTCGTGACGATGCCGAGGCCGCCGAGACTTGCGAAGTCGCCCGCGTGTCCGCTGACCAGAACATTGGCACCGTTGCTCGAATACGAGGAAGGATTGCCGTCGTCGCGCGACGCTGCCACGGTGATCGTGAAGCGCGAGGCGTTCAGCGAATCGCCGTTCGAGTTCTCGTTGGAGTTGCCGGCCGACTTGACGACGACCGTCCCCAGCCCGCCGCGACCGTTGTCGACCGAGTACTCCCAGCCCGCGAGCGTCTGCTGGGCGAAGCTGCCTGCCACGTTCTCGTTGCTGAAATCGAAGTATCCCGGGGACGCGCCCCAGCTGTTGTTGACGACATCGAATGTCGCCGACTCGCGAACGGCGTCGAAGAAGCCAGTGGGGTTCGACGCATTGATGAAAAGATTGCTGTTGGGATCGAATATGTTGACGCTGCCGATCGTCGCGCCGAACGCGACGCCGACCGTTCCCTGCCCGTTCGCCTCCGCGCCGATCAGCCCGGCGACCGACGTGCCGTGACCGGCGCTCTGCACGTCGTGCGTGTCGCCGTCGTAAACGACGCCGCCGACGGTGACGTGCAGCGAGGAATCGTAGTTGTCGTCGAGATCCCAGTGCGCATATTGCACGCCGTCGTCGTACACGCCGACAATGACGCCGCTGCCCGTGTAGTCATCCCAGATCTCGCGGATATTGCCGATCTGCATCAGGTGCCACTGCAGCGTGAAAAGCGGATCGCTCGGTGTCATCAGCTCTTGCTCCCCCAAGCCCGTTATCTGCCGGATGCGTCGGCCTCACCTCTCGATCTGCTCGACCAGGAACCCCTGTCCCTGCTGGCACGTCGAGAACATCAGCGGCCGTCCACGTACGGTCAGAAGCTCGCCGTCCGGTAGATCGGCCGGCCGCACCCCCTGAAGCGCGTAAACGCGACCGTCGTCGGTCCGCAGGAGCGGGCACTCGACCCCGCCGGGAACAAGGGTACCGCGCACGGTTTCAACCCCGTCCGCTGGTTGCTCGATCGCTGGCACCTGAACGTCCACCCGCGGTCTCCGAAGTCAGGACGACAATCGACCTTAATGATCTTTGATGAAAGAGCAAGACCTGTCGTGGGTGTTCGTCATGGCTTGCGTGCGTCGACGGCGCGCGGAAGCCGGCTATCGTCAGTCGGTACGGAACGCGCGAGCCAGATAGTCCCCCAACGGCTTCGTGAGGTAGGCAGCGATGTTGCGTTCGCTTGTTCGAATGAAGCCTTCGACAGGCATGCCGGGACGCAGCTCCACGCCGCCGAGGGCATCCGTCTGACCTTCGGCGAGAGCGACCCGGACCACGTAGAAGCTCGCTCCGGTTCGGCTGTCCGTCTCCAGGTTCGGAGAGATGCGCGTCACGACGCCGCGCAGTTCCGGGGTCGTGCGCATGCTGAACGCGGAAAAGCGGAGGAATGCGTCCTGACCGAGGTGCACCTGCTCGATGTCCTGAGGCGACACCCTGATCTCGATCGACAGCTCGTCGGCACTGGGCACGATCCGGGTGACGACCTCACCGGGCCTGATCACGCCGCCGACGGTCCTCGTTTCGAGCTGATGGACCGTTCCGGATTGAGGCGCCCGTATCTCGGTTCGGCGCAGCTCCTCTCGCGCAGCGACCTCGCGCTCGGCGAGCTCCGCGATCTGCGCGTCGAGGTCGCGCAGGTCGCCGGCCGCCTCGCTGCTCAGGTCCTGGTCGATCTGGACCAGCTGAAGGTTGATCTCGGCGATACGACCGCGGGTTTGCGCGATGCCGGCGACCAGCTGCCCGTATTCGCCCTCGAGTCGCGCGCGTTCCCGTTCGAGCCCGACGACGCGCCCGAGAGGGACCAGCTGTTTCGCATAGAGATCGCGAACTCCGTCGAGCTCCCGGTCGATGAGCGAGATCTCCGTCGTCTTCGCGCGTGCCTGGATGGTCAGGCCGTCGATCTGCTCGCTCAGCTGGACGACACGTTCGTTCAGCTGGGCCTTCAAGCCCTCGCGAGCCCGACGGCGGAGCTCGAACAAGCGTTGCTCGCTCCCGATCGCCGCGTCGAGGCCGATGTCCTGCGCCCTTCGGACCAGGTCGCTGGGGAAGCCGATCTCCGGCGAGCCGTCGCGCTCTGCCAGGAGGCGTACCCGCCGCGCCTCGCGTTCGACGAGCGCCTTCGATACGATGCCGAGGCTCGCCCGCGCCACGGTCTCGTCCAGCTTGACCAGAACGTCGCCGCGCAGGACGGCCTGCCCCTCGCGCACGCGGATTTCGGCAACGATCCCGCCGGTGAGGTGCCGCACGGTCTTCACGTCGCTCTCCACGACGAGCGTTCCGCTTCCCACGACCGCGCCGGCAATCTCCGTGGTGCCGGCCCAGCCGACGATGCCGCCGCCGAACAGAACCGCGGTGAGGCTTCCGACGAACACGTGGAGGCGAATGGATCGGGCGATCCTCGAGCTGGGTCGGGCCGCCATGACCGGGTCCATCAGGCTTCGTCTCCGACGACCTTCAGCAATCCGGGATGAGGCTCGGCGCGCTGCGTCACGCGCGGCAGCACCTCGTCCTTGGGACCGAAGGCCTGCATCCGCCCCTCGCCGATGACCAGCAGCATGTCGACGCTGGCGATCGCGGTTGTCCGGTGAGCGATTACGACGACGATGCCGCCGCGCGCGCGCGTGTTGCGGATCGCCGTCGTGAGGGCGCGTTCTCCGACGGCGTCCAGGTTCGCGTTGGGCTCGTCGAGCACCACGAGGAAGGGGTCGCCGTACAGCGCCCGCGCGAGCGCGATGCGCTGCTTCTGACCCGCGGAGAGGACGTAGCCGCCCTCGCCGATCCGCGTGTTGTAGCCGTCCGGCAGATTCTGGACGAGATCGTCAACGCAAGCCGCGCGCGCCGCCGCGAGGATCGCCTCCGATTCCTGATGGCCCTCGAAGCGGCTGATGTTCTCTGCGATCGTTCCGTCGCACAGCGCGATCTCCTGCGGCAGAAAACCGATGTGACGGCCGAGGTCCTCGTAACGCCAGTGGCTGATCTCCGAACCGTCCAGCCGGACCTCTCCGCGGCGATCCTTCCAGGCTCCGACGAGGACGCGACCGAGGGTCGATTTGCCCGCGCCGCTCGGACCGATGATACCCAGACCCTGCCCGGTTTCGAGACGAAATTCGACGCCCTGTACGACAGGCGTTCTCACGCCCGGCGGAGCAACGGCGAGTCCTTTTACCGAGAGGCTCCGGCGGGGGGGCGGCAGAGCCACCATCTCCCGTTCCGCTTGCGCCTGTCTCAGGCTCGCGCGCAAGCGCGTGCGTGCGTGGCGCGCCGCGACGAAGCCGCGCCAATTGGCGATGAGCCCCTCGATCGGAGCGAGCGCGCGCGCCGCGATGATCGCGGACGCGATGATGAGGCCGGGCGTCATCTCCCCCAGGATCACGAGATAGGCGCCGACGCCGAGAACTGCCGACTGCAGGAGCAGCCGCGAGGCACGCGAGGCCGAGGAGAAGCCTCCGGTCACGTCGCTCGCCCCGATCTGTGCGCCGACCACCGCCTGATGCGAGTCGAGCCAACGCCGCTCGAGGCGCGAGGCCATTCCCATCGACCAGACCACATCGGCGTTGCGGCGGGTCCAGTCTCCCAAAGCGTTGCGCTGCGCGGCCGAGCGCAGCGTCACCGCGGCCGGAGCCTGGGAGAGCCATTCGATGACGACGGTGAATACGACCAGCACCGCGGCGCCGAGCGTCGCCGTCCACCCGATCAGCGGATGGAATGCGAAGCAGATGAACAGGTAGAACGGGAGCCAAGGCAGATCGAACAGGGAAGCCGGGCCGTTTCCCGCCAGGAAGCCACGCAGCGTGTCGAGGTCTCGAACGACTTGGATCCCGTCCGACTCGCGTCCGTGGAGCGACGATGTTCCCGCCATCCGGAACACGTGGGGCGCCGCACGTTCGTCGAGCCGCGCTCCGATTCGGGCGAGCAGCCGCCCACGGATTCCGTCGAGATACCCCAGCAGGGCGTAAAGCAAGACGACGATGATGCCCAAGCCGACGAGCGTGGGCACGCTCCGGCTGGGGAGCACCCGATCGTACGTCTCGAGCATGAAAACGGCGCCCGTGAGCATGAGGACGTTCACGATGGCGCTGAAGACGAAAACGGCCGCTAACGCGCCGCCGAAATCTCGCCACGACAGCACGTCGCTGGCCGACCGACGCTCTGACATGCTGTTCCGATCCCCAGCCCCGAGGCACGCAGTGCTTTCGCACCCTTTACCTTAGTGCCTTGCATTCGGGGGTCAACCCAATCGATGCGACGGGTGCGTCAGGTCCAGCCCTGGGGAGACCAAACCGACGCGTCGCGCCGGGCGAAGACCAGATCGACGTAGAGCAACGCGTCGTCGCTGTGGCGAAGATTGTAGCTCACAATGTCGAAGACTTCGAAACCCTGCTGTGCCATCTCGCCGACGATTTCCGAAAAGATCGTCGTCGGCGTGTTCGAGTCGAACCGGTAGAGCAAAGTTTCGGCGACGACGAGATCGACCCGTCTCAACAATCGACGCCCGCCTCGCAGGACCTCCCTGTCGTATCCCTGACAGTCGGTCTTGAGGAGGATGGGACCCCTGAGGTCTCGATGATCGAGAACGTCGTCGAGCGTCGACACCGGCACCTCCACCAACTGTCGACGCTCGTCCTCCGAGAGCGTTTCCACCCGGCTCGGTTCGATGAACATGCTCGTTTCCGGCCTCTGCTCCGGAACGAGGAGCAGAGCCATCCCGGGCCTGTCGGCCAACGCCATCAAGTGATACTCGCCGGGATACTTCGTTGTCAGCAGTCGCAAGCGGTCTTCCCGGGCGCGGACGGGCTCGAAATAAATGTGATACGCGTCCGGAAAGGTGCGGAAGAGCTCCGGCGTGCCGTAGCAGGCGCCGACATCCACCACCGTGCCCGGCTGAAAGCCACGCGCCTTCATGTACGCGACAAAGTCCTGCAGCGTTCGCATCGCCCCCGATTTCGTCGCAGGGCCCCCGGGGACGGGCATCGGTCAGCTCTCCCTTTCGTTCGACGTCTCGCCCTCGAGCTGCAGGCGGGCGATGAGCCGCGCTTGATCGTCGACCCGCTCGCAGACCGCTGTCGCGGCCCCGTCGAGGGCTCCGGCGAGGCGCTCGATGAGCCGCAGCTCCAGATGAACCATGTCCTCGGCGGCTTCTCCCAGCGGCAGCTCGATGCGCGCGCCGCCGGTCAGGCGTGCGAAGCTGGCGTGGATGCTCAGCGCTGCTGCGGAAAGACGTTCCGGAACGTCCGTGGCGGGCTGCAGCGCGCCCAGCTGCTCGGCTCGCTTCTGCAGCTCGCCGAGGCGCGCGCGCGCGCCTGCCGCGGCGCGCTCGATCCGCTCGACGAGTTCGCGTAGATCGGCGTCGGAAGGCCCACTGGACGTCCCGGACGCAGCCACCGCCGCCACACCGCAGGCTTCTTCCAGCATGCTCGCCGCCTCCGACAGGCGATCGAGAAGTTCGGCGGCGTGGCGCGGCTGGGCCGCATTCGGCACGAGAGCCTCCTCCAGAACGTCGAGCACATGCGAGAGGGCGTCCAGACCGGCTTCCAGGCCTTCGGAGCCGAGCGTGGTCTGCCGCCGGCCGTCAGCCGGTGTTCCGGCGAGGTCGAAAGCCAGTGTGATCGCGTCCGCGCGAGCGACGGCGGTCATGATCCGCCAGCGGGCGTCCTCGATCGACGCGGACTGCGATGCCGTGCGCTCCGCCACTGCCTGCGCCGCACCGAGAACCGCCGCGGACAACGACTCGATCTGCTCGGCGCACCGGGCGATCGTTACGGACGATGTGCGCTCTGCCTCCCCCGGCGCGGAGGCCGTCAACGCCGCCATCGCCGAGCCGAGCCTGCTCGCCGCCTCGGCGAGGCGGCTCGCCTCGCGCGATGCCGCCGCCTCGAGGCGAACGATCTCGTCCGCTTGAGCCGCAACCCGTGCCGCTATGGCGTCGGTCACGCCCGCGAGTGCGCCGACGACGCTCTCCAGCTCGGCGATCGGATCGTCGTGGCCGGCGCGCGAACCGAAATCGCCGGATACGCCGGTGAGGCGTTCGAGCGCGTCGCGCAGGCGGGCGCTCGCGTCTGCAAGGCGTGATTCCAGCCGGATCGACCGTTCGGAGGCCCGCCGTTCGACGATCTCTCGCGCCTGCTCGGCGATCCGAGCCGCGAGCGCATCGGCAGCGCCCAGAAGCGCGCCCGCCGCGTCCTCGACGGCGGCGACGGCCGGCGACGCTGCGTCGCCGAGCTGCGCAGGGGAACCGTCTGGCTTCGTTACGCCCGTGAGGCGAACGAACGTCTCTCGCAGCTCCGCTGCGGTCGTCGACAGGCGCTGCTCGAGCGCGGCATCGTCATATCGGAGCCGGGCGATCTCGTCGGCCTGCTCGGCCACGCGGGTCGCGACCGCGCGACATGCCCCTTCGAAGGTGCCGGCGAGCCATTCGAGGTTCGCCGTCGCAGCGTCGAGTGAAGTGGGGCCGCGAGCGGGAAACGGCTTCGGTTCGCTCCGGGTCAACGCGATCAGAGCCGAATAGAGACGCGTCGTCGCCTCGGCGAGACGTGGTGCGAACAGCCGCTCGAGGTCGCTCCCGCGCAGGCGGTCGATTTCCTCGGCCTGTGAGCGGGTCCGCTCGGCGACGGCGCGCGCCGCGTGGACGAGCCGGCTCGACAGCTCTTCGCTCCGCTCGAGAGCCGCGAGCGGATCGCCCCGCGCCGATCCCCGGGTCGCGCCGTCATCGGACGCGAGCAACCGGTACGTGTCGCCGAGGCGCTCGACGACGTGCTCGAGCCTGCCCGTGTCGAGCGCGTCGATCTCGGCCTGCTGCTGCGCGAGGCGCGCCGCGACGGAGGTAATGGCGCCGCGCAGCGCGGCCGTTCGCTCCTCCAGGGCGGCAGCGGCGTCCAAGACATCCGGGGTGTCGCTCGGCCATGGTGGTCGTGGCCGCATGGTCAGCGAGGCATGCAGGTCGCCGACGGCATCGACTGCTTCGAGCAGGCGCGGCGCGGCATCCCGCGCGCGCTGCACCTCCGCCTGGAGCTCGGCGGCGACGCGCCCGCGCGCCAGGAACTCGAACGTCGTCGCGCGATCGACCTCGGACGCTTCCGCGAGCCGCCGGTTGAGCAGATCCACGCTACGGCTGGCGAACAGGTTCTTGTGCCAGACGGGGTAGGGGCCCTCGAAAGGGACGAGCTCGAGCGTTTCCGGGTCGATCGAATAGAGGTTCAGGCCGCAGGTTTGCGTCACCGCGTCGCGAAGCATCTCGGTGGTCTCGCCGGTGCGACGAAGGTTCGCCTCGGTGAACTCGATGATCAGGACGACGTCGTCCCTGTCCCGGAGGGCATCGCGAGCCGCCAGCAGCGTCGCCAGCTCCAGGCCCTCGATGTCGATCTTCACGAAGGTGACCTCGCCGCGGGGGGCCTCGGCGAGGGCGTCCTCGAGACGCGCGATCGGGATCGCGTCGGGCGCCGGTGCGTCCAACGGCTGGATGAACCCGTACGCGGCCTGGCCTCCCTCCTCCTCCAGGTTGAGGACGCCCTCGCCGCGCTGCGGCCCGATGGCCATCGGAACGATTTTGAAATTGCATGCCTCTCGCACGTTCGCCGTAAGGTATCCGTGCAGCTCGCGATTGGGTTCGAAGGCGACTACGTGCCCCTCCGTGATGCGCTCCGCCGCAAGCGCCGAGTAGAGCCCGCAATGGGCGCCGATGTCGATGAACACGTCCCGCGCGCGCACCGCGGACCAGAGGAAGGCTTGCTCCTCGTATTCGAACCAACCCTCGCGCAGATACCGCGCGACACGGTCATCGATCGGGAACGCGAGGAAGCGCCCATAAAAGCTCTTTACGATTTCTTTCATTTTGTCATGACCGGTCACTGCAGTCCGGTGTAAGATGAGTATCGGCCCTCGACTTGTATCCAATCGTCCATTGGATCGAGTAGACCGCTCCCATGCCATGTCTCGCGAAATCTCGCAAGAAACGAAGCGTGACCCCGGCATTCGAGATCGACCTCAGGGTCGTGTGTCCACCCCGTAGCATCTGCAGGTCTGCGGCGCTGGCGCCGATGCCCCGCACGAGCCTGCGGAGATAGCTCGGCTCCAGGCGCTGGGCAGGCACGACATGCGTGAGCCGCAGATCCGGAAAGTAGGCTCGCTTGAAGCCGAGATCGTCGGCCAGCAAGCATAAGGCGGCGTCGTCGGCGGCCGACAGGCCACCGCTCGAGCGCCCGAGGCGCGAGCCCCCCGCGCGCACGAACTGAACGAACGCTTCGGCGACGCGTCGGCGCACCACGATGCCGGCCCCGACGGGGTCGCGGGGATCGCACTGCGGGCCGCTCGTCATGATCGCCTCGCCGCCCAGATCGCGCACCGCCAGGAAAGGCAGAGCGACGCGCCGCGCTCCTCGCACCGGAGCGGGGAAGCGCCCTTCGATGCGGCCGGCCGCAACGCCGACTTCCGGGTGTTGCTCCAGCGCCTGCCGCGCTCGCGCGAGGTAGTCGGGCAAGAGAATGTTGTCGTCGTCAACGAACACGATCAAATCGCCACGCGCTTCCTCGATCCCCGCGCAACGCGCCATCGCCAGGTTCGCCTCCCGGCGACGCAGCAGCCGCGCCCCAGGGAGCTGACCGAGCAATTCGGTCGAAATCGTGTC
This sequence comes from Salinarimonas sp., assembly GCF_040111675.1. NCBI lineage: Bacteria > Pseudomonadati > Pseudomonadota > Alphaproteobacteria > Hyphomicrobiales > Salinarimonadaceae > Salinarimonas > Salinarimonas sp. Next base: position 2,107,363 of record NZ_CP157794.1, read on the forward strand.
GCTGCCGTTCTCCACGACGATGACCTCGGCCCCCGGCGCTCGCTCGGCGGCACGGGCGATCGCCCGGAACACCTCGGCGACGAGGGCCGTATCGGGCCGACAGGTCGGCACGACGACGGACAGGGCGAGGCGACCTGGCGCCTCAGACGCGGGAGCAGCCGGATTCATCGGGCGTCTCGCCTCCCCGAGGCGAGCTTTCCACGCCGGCTGCGATGACGTCCGCGAGCGAGTGCCCCGACGGTGTCACGGGCCCGACGCACTGGCGGTAATACCCGTATTGCCAAAGACCCTTGATAACGCCCTCGACGAGGCCGAAGGTGCGCAGCAGGTACACCACGTCCTTGTACAGGAGCTTCGTCGGAAAACGATCGAAGCGCGCAGGCTTGTGACCGTGAACGATCTCGTGCAGGACGACGTAGCTGCGTCCATGCCCGATCATCAACCGAAGCAGGTATCCGAGTTCCAGCCGTCGCGAGCTGATCACGTGGTCGAGCGCCATCTGGGGGAAGTAGCCGACCTTGTAGCCCAGGCAATGCGCGATCCGCGAGATGAAGCTGTCCTCGCCGGACATCAAGTTCTTACCCGAACGGCCCATGGCGCCGGCCTGCTGCTGCGCGTCGACATAGGCGCAGTAGGCGGCGCCGATATCGGGTCGAACGACGATTCCGGCGCCGATCGGCTCGTGCGGGCCCCATTCCAGCCCCTCGCCGACCAGCTCCGCGTCTCCGACGTCTCGCACGCCGAGAAAGGGCGCGAAGCGCTTGCGCCGGCGACCGACCGGCCTGTCGAACGCGCCCCGGCAGCGTCCCCCGAAGACGCCCACCTCGGGGTGTGCGCGCCCGACCTCGACGGCACGGTCCACATAGTCGGCGTCGAGAATGTTGTCGTCGTCCGCGAACACCACGATGTCGCCGCGGGCCGCCTTGAAACCGGCGACACGAGCGTAGGTCAGCCCAGGCCTTTCCTCGGTCACGACTCGCAGCGGCCGTCCCGCCATGCGCGACAGCTCGTGAGCGTCGAGCGCCGGCGACGATCTGTTGTCGACGACGACGATCTCGAAGTCTCGGCTGGAAAGCGACTGCGCGCCGATGGCCGCGAGCACGCTGGCCAGGAGCGCTCGGTCGGGGTTGTGGGTGCACACGACCACGGAGGCCGGCAGGGAGCGGGCGTCGTCGGGATGCGTCATGACGAGCACGATTCGATCTCGGGGAACAGGGCGGTCGCGCCGCCGGGGACGTTCATCGCGCCGACCTCTCCTTTATCGCGTCGCTGACCGTGAACCGTCGCGCCGCCCGGCGCGACGCTGCGCCGGCGGCCGCCGCTACGACGCGCGGTAGCAGCAACGGATCGCGGCGGACGCCTTCGCGCAGGGTGGACAATGCATCGCGAGGCGCGGCGAACGCCAGCCGGGCGGTCTCGACCGCGGCCGCGTCGAGAAACGCCCGCCGCCAGCTCCGCGGCAGCGGCCCGCCACCCACCAGGCCGCCGAACAGTGCGAGATGCTCCCGCGCGGTCAGGGCCGCTCGGCCGCGATCGCCCCCGAGGGTGCACGAGCCCGCATGGCGACGATAGAGATAGAGCGGCCGCTCCAGCAGAACGTGGGAAGGTTGCGCGCGCGCAACCCGAATCAGGAACTCTCGATCGGCGCTGATGCGCAGCCCGGGATCGAAGCCGCCGAGACGTGCGAGCAAGCCGCGGGCGAAGAAACGCGCATTGATGGCGATCGGCCCGCGCGCCAGCGCCCTCGGGCTCAGCAGGCGCTCGGCCCGTCCGCCCGTCGGAACGGGCGGGCCGCCGCCGTCGTCGAACACGAAGGCCTGGCCGCTGAGAAGCTCGACCACCGGCTCGGCGCGGATCGCGGCGATCACCGCGTCGAGCGCGCCGTTCGCGTAGATATCGTCGCTGTTGAGGAAGCCGACGTAACGTCCTCGCGCGTGCGCGACGCCGATCTCGAGGGCGTCGTAGATGCCGCTGCCGGACGCCACGAGGACCGTGGCCCGCGATCCCAGCTCCCGCGCGACGTCGGCGGAGCCGTCCGAGGAGCCGCCGTCGACCACCACGTGCTCGATCAGGTCCGGCTCGCTGGAGCGGGCGCTCGCCAAAGCCTCGCGCAGCATCTCCGCTCGATCGAGGACCGGCGTGACGATGCTGATGAGAGGCTGTGCTCCAGACGTCATCGGTCCTCCACGGCAAAGGCGGACCGCTGCCGCAATCGGAGCGCGGTTGCGATCTCGTTCCGTCGAATGCCCACGAGCGCGACGTTTGCCGGGTCGGCTGAACGAAGTCAAGCGCGGCGGCGACCTCCCGATTGCCATCGAGAGGCGGGTGTGTTTGTGTCCGCCAGCTTCAGCGAAGAGGGTCACCGTCCATGCCGCGCCGCCCGATGCGAGATCTGGAAGAGTTCTGTCGCTATCTCAATGAGCGGAACCTGACGCCCGAGACGGTCGTCGACGTCGGAGCGGCATACGGGACGCAGGAGATCCTCAACCCGTTCCCGAAGGCCTACCACATCTTGTTCGAGCCGGTGCCGTCTTTCGAGCCACGGATGAAGCAGATCTTGCGTAAGTACCGAGGCGAGTATTTCACCTGCGCTCTCAGCGACGCGCCCGGCGAGATGCCGATGCGCGTGCCCGCCAACGGCGCGGACGGATCGACCTTGGCCACCGCCGGCGGGCCGGGCACCATCACCGTCAAGGTGGAGACGCTCGATCGGCTGCTCGGGCCGCGCGCTCTCCAGGGTCCGATCTTCCTCAAGACGGATTGCCAGGGCTTCGACATGCACGTGATGCGCGGCGGGCGCGAGTTCCTCAAGCGCGTCGACGTCGCCGTATGCGAGACGAACCTGTTCCACCCGGCCGGGCGCCCGGAGCTGCCCGATTTCGGCGACACCGTCGTGCAGATGCGCGAGCTCGGTTTCGCCGTGCTCGACATCGTCAGCTACCAGGTTCGTCCGTTCGACGACGCGCTCGGCTACGTCGATCTCGTCTTCGCCCGCGAGGATAGTCCCCTGCGGAAGCATCATCGCTGGGCTTGAGAGAAAAAAGGAACGTCCACCCGACGATTTCGGACGCTCTATCCGGCAGTCGACTTGCACCGGACTGCGTGGTAAGCGCGGCGGCGTTCCTCCAGTTTGACCGTCGGTGGAGATGAAAATGGCGTTCGAGGCACTCCGCAGGCGGTTCAGGGTTAGACAAGGATCTACCACGATGGCGATTCCGCAGAGTGTCTTCGACGAGAAGTGGTACTATTCGGTCGAGCTGGAGCCAGGGCGCTTCACCCGGGGCTTCGATTTCAAGAACATCGCCGCGGCGCGACGCGTGCTGGACGCCCTGCAAGTGAAGGACGCGTCCATAGTCGACCTGAGCACCATGGAAGGGATGTTCGCCACGCTGCTGTCTCGACGGGGTGCCAAGGTGCTCGCGACCGACACCATCGACAGCACCGCTCGCGTGAACCTCCTGAAGGAGGCTTACGGCGTCAACTATCGGTACTTCCCGCACGTGCCCCTGGACCAGACCGTCGAGTACCTCTTCAAGATCCAGTCGTCTCTCTCTTATTGGCCGATGCGGCCGATGAAGACGTCGATGCAGCCGCCGTTCGGTTTCGATGTGGTACTCGCTTCGGGTGTAATGTATCACGTCCTCAGCCCGCTGCACTACATCATGACCTGCCGACGGCTGCTCAAGAACGGTGGATATCTCGTGCTGGAAACGGCCTGTGCCGTGAACGACGAGATCGAGATGCACCACGATTATCGGCATGACAGCTTCGTGTTCGGCGGCAGTTGCTCCTGGTTCGTGAGCACCGGCGCGATCGATCTGTTTCTCCGGGCCTGCTTCCTGGAGCCGGTCGGCTTCTGCTACGTGCGTTCGGAGACGAAGTCGGATCTGCAGGTGGTGCGCTTGGGGCTCCTGGCCAAGGCTGTCGAGCAGCGCCCGTTCGATCCGGATTTCTTCGGTCGGATCGAGAAGGGCGAGATCATCCGCAACTACGATTACAAGCCTCTTTTCGAGTCTGCGCAGATGACGGGAACGGTTTCGAAGCCGTTGCCGGTCGACGTCGAAGCTCTCGCTCCCCTGGAGGGTCCGTTGAAGGCGGAGCATTTCCGCAGGCACGACCCTGTCGCCTACGATCCGTCGTATCTGCGCCTCTCCCTCAAGGATCGATGAGGTCCGTGCGACGCCGACTGGTCAGGTGTCGGCCCAGGACGGGGTCCAATACCCCCACGCCCAGCCGGGCCGGGCAGGGTCGCGCAGGTCCGCGCGACCCGATGCCTCGAGCAAGTCCAGGTCGCGGCTGCGGAAAGCCACGAGCTTGAAGTCGGTGCCGTTCGACTTGTAGCGGTACTGCGCCTCGTCGTCGGCGTCGGGAACCTCGGGATCCACCGGCACCGAGGCGATGAACCGAGGCGCGATGCCCGGCACCCATTCGCGGCCGAGGCCGACGCGGATCCGGTCGGTGACCCAGCGGCCCTGGGTGTCCGGGTAGGCGCCCGTCTCCGCACGATAAGCGTCCACCGCGTCACGGATAGCCGTCAGATCGGCGTAGCGCCGCTGGTGCATACCATCGCGATCGAGCGCCTCGCGTCGCGGCGGGGGCAAGGCTTCGCCGCTGACGGCGTGCCCCGAGACGCCGAGGCCGTGGATTGCGATGGCCTCCTCGATCGAGCCGTCGAACACGATCCGGCCCTCGTTGAGGACGATGCCGCGAGTGCAGACCTTGGTCAGCAGCGCGCTGGAATGAGAGGCCATGAACAGCACGCGCGACTCGGCGACGAGCGACGTCATCCGCGCTTCCGCCTTGCGGCGAAAGGCGGCGTCTCCGGCTGAAAGCCACTCGTCCATCACGAGGATATCGGGCGTGACCGCCGTCGCGATCGAGAACGCGAGCCGCATCCGCATCCCGGCCGAATAAGTCCGCATCGGGAGGTCGATGTAGGGGCCGAGCTCGCTGAAGGCGATGATCTCGTCGCGCAGGCGCGGTACGTCACCGCGCGCCGCGCCCAGGAAGAGCCCGCGCACCGCGATGTTCTCCGCTCCGGTCGCGTCGGGGTCGAAACCCGTGTGGATGTCGAGCATGGAGGAGAGTCGACCTCTCACCCGAACGCTGCCGCTCTGGGGCGGATACACGCCGGCGATGACACGCAGGAGCGTGGTCTTTCCTGAGCCGTTGCCGCCCAGGATACCGATCCTATTCCCGTCGTCGGCGACGAGATCGATGTCGCGGAGCGCGTTGACGCCGACGAGCCCACGTCCGATCGCGCCGATCCGATCGGCGTCGGCGCCGGCGAGAAGACGCTTGCTGGCGCCGACGACGGGATATGCGAGATTGACCCGGCGTAGTGCTACGCGTGGCATGGGCTTCATTGCGTTCAAAGCCAGAACACGATCCGTCGACCGACCGCCCGCAGAACAGCCGCCCCGCCCGCCAGGAGAAGCACGGTCGAAGCGCTCACCACCGCGAAGCTCGTCACGAGGTCGTCGTGGCCGAGCAGGGGACCCCGCACGACCTTGACGTAGTGGTAGAGCGGATTGTAGACGACGATCCAGCGAGCGTCGCCGAGCCGATCGGCCATCCAGATGATGGGCGTGATCAGGAAGAGGAAAGGCAAGATGGCGGTGACGAACGGGCCCAGGTCGCGGAAGCGGGCGCCGAGCATTCCTCCGACGAGCGCGAGCCCCGCACCCGAGGCGAGGACGAGCAGCACGCCGGGAAGCGCGAGAAGCGCCTCGGGCCCCGGCACATGGCCGAACAAGGCGAAGGCGGCCACGACGACCGTGGCGCGGAAGCTGAATTGCACCGCATTGCGGAACACGGCGCGAAGCGCGAACAGCGACAGCGGCAGTCGCATCTGGGTGAGATACGGGGCGCTGGCCACGAAGGTTCCGGTCGCCTCTCCGATGAACCCGGCGATCAGGGCCCAGGCGACGAGTCCGGAGGCCAGATAGGGAATGAACACGTCGAGCGGCAGACCGAACACCTTGCCGTAAACCGTGCCGATCCCAGCGACACCGATCGCCTGCGTGATCGCGAACCACCCGCGCCCGATCCGCGAATGCCGATTTCTGTTCCTCAAGTCCAGATTGGCGAGGTGCCAGGCGAGATCCGCGCGCGAAAACCCGTCCGCGATGTCCTCTGCGAATGATCTCCCACTGGGAGCATCGGTCTCGCCGGACGCGGCGTCTTCCTTCGCCCGCGCTGCGTAATCGGCATGCGTGCTCATTCTGCTCGCCTCGAGAACGTTCGCGCGGGGTCCCGGCGGACATCTACGAACTCGCCGCACGGCGGCGGGTAAATCACGATACACGAGCCGATGCAAGCGCGACGCCACCGCCGCTTCCGGCATGATCCCGGGCGCTGCGGCTTGCGACATGTCTCGACTCCTCGGGCTTCGTTCTTCATCGAAGCGCGCGTTCGACGTGTCGAGGGCGAGGCCGGTTCACGCCCGCGCGACCACGAGCCGCGACCTCCCGACCGCATCCGCTGCGATCGGCCCGCCATAGATATCGAAGAGGCGAAATCCCGCCGGCAACTCCGCCCGGTCGGGCGCGTGCCCGAAAAACGCGCGCGCGACGAGCTTGCCCTCGGCGTCCTCGACATCGTAGCGGCGGCCTTCGGCAGGGCCGCGGGCGACGACACGTCCCGACCGCAGCAGCAGCTCGACGTGCCGAAAAGCCGCATAGCTCGGCCGGCAATAGGAGTTGTTGGCGCCGACGATCGCATAGCCGAACGACGAGTTCTGGCGATAGGCGGACAGCAGTTCCGGACGGTTGTTCATGAAGCGGAACCAGAGACATGCCCCAATGGACGAGCGCGCCGCCGCCTCGAGGGAATAAAGCGCCAGATACAGCGCCTGATCCTCCAGCGTAAAGGCCGGGTGCCGAAAGCCGATCTCGGTGATGAAGGCTTTGAACTCGGGCCTGTCGCGCCGGACGGGCGCGAGCAGCGCATCGAGCCGATCGAAATGCTCGAGATAGTCCCAGGGTTGGTAGGTGTAGCCGTGCACAGCCAGGCCGTCGCAATGGCCGGCTCCGCCGGCCTCCAGGAAGGACTGGAGGAACGCGAACGTCCAGCTGTGCGTGCCGCCGCCGAGCACGACGATTTCCGGAGCGACGCGCTTGAAGACACGCTGGGTGACCTCGTGCATGCGCAGCAGCGCGCCGAGGTCGTCGTTCCAGTGCCCGAGCGCGGAGGCCTCGTTCCAGACCTCGTAATGGGTCGCGCCCGCGCGGCGGGCACGATCCGCCATCCAGGTCATCAGCGCTTCATAGGCGTCCCAATCCCCGGGGGCGTACCGATGATAGTCGGGGCGATCACCCTGGCGGCTCAGCCATTTGGGCATCGCGTATGCGGCGACGAAGCGTCCGCGACCGGGGCCGGGATGCGTGACCGGCAGCGGATCGACGCCAGCGGCGAATCGATGGCCGCACGACGGATCTACGACGACGCTCTGGAGCGCGACCGGAATTCGATCGAAGCTTCCCCCGACGGCCGCGAGGCGATCGTACTCGAACTCGTCGGAAATCCCCAGGATCGTCGCCGGTCCGTTCGCTGCGCGGGGTAGGACGCGGCATGCCGGCCAGGCCGACGCCGCGAGCAGCATGCCGTCGCGCCGTACTTCGGCCGCCAGCTGATACGCTCCCGGCCGCGGCAGGGCGAGGGTCGCATAGCACGGATCCGTTCGGAGGGTCACCTGCGCCGCGGCGACGTCCGCGCCCTCCTGCGAGGCGCGCAGCGAGAGCGTCGCGCCGGCTGCGCCCAGCGCCACGCCCGCGCTGCTCAGGCTGACTCCCAACGAGATCGCCCCCGCTTCCGTCGAGAACGCGGGCAGCTGGCGAGCCTGGCCGACGCGCTCGAACAGGACCAGGTCCTGGACGGCGAAGCGCGCCCGGTCGGCATGTTTCTCGATCGCGATCTCGTCGACGACGATGTCGATGTCGTCGTCGGGATGGGACAGAAAGTCGAACGAAACCATGTCGAGCAGATGTGAAAAGAAGTCACCTTCATCCGCCACGTTCTTCGTGTGATCGCTGTCGAAAACAAAAGATGAAAACGGAAGTACTACACGCTGCGGCTCGTTCGGCCGACGAATATCGAAGAAGTCCTTCATATTGCCGCGTGCGAACCTGAAGAACGTACCACGTTCGTTGCGCAGAAACACGGTCGGGAAGCCGAAGTCTCCGCGGACGATGTCCGGAAACATCGCCCGGGATGTCGGCGTGTAGAGCACGAAGCTGATGTAGTCCGAGCTGGTGACCTCGAGGCGGCGCTCGAAGGCCGCGCGCGACACCTTCTTTGCCCCGCATTTCAGCACGAAACGGTAGGGCCCGGTCCGCGAGGGCATGAAGACGCCGGGCAGCCGAACCCGATCCCAGTCGACGATCAGCCGCCCCTCGCCACGTGTTTCTGCGGTCTCCTCCCTCACCACGTCAACCCCCGCTCCTGGCGCGACGCGAAATTCCAGTTGTACGCGTTGATCGATGCCGGATCGTAGCGCTTGTAGAGCCAGCGCAGGACGAAGTAGAAGATCGCCAGCTTCCACGCCGGCATGGTCTCGCGCGCGCCCGGATCGTAGAAGCCGCGCAGATCGAAGGTCTTGTACAGGAACATGTACACGTCCGCGATCTTGCCCTTGTAGGGGCCGTAGGTCTTTACGATACGGTACATCTCGTCGACGATCTTGCGGCCGCCGGTCGAGGTCAGGTTCGTGGTGGAGAAGTAGTACACGGAGAGGAGGTCCGGGATCGCCTTCCAACGGGCTCCGGCCCGGGTGAACCGGCACCAGAGCTCCCAGTCGAAGGCGTAGCGCATCGACCCGTCCACTGCGCCGATCCGTCGATGCAGCGCGGCTCGCCAGAAGGTCGAAGGTTGCTCGACCGTGTTGGTGATGAACAGCCGCTCGATGAAGTCCGGGGCCGGTTGAGTGTAGACGACGCTCTTGCCGTCGAAATCGCGGGTACAGCCGCCGGTGACGACGTCGATCGTCGGGTCGGCCGTGAACTCGCGGGCGACGCGGTGCAGGGCGCCGGGCAGCAGCCGGTCGTCGGCGCACAGCCAACCGAAGACGTCGCCGTCGGCCTTCGCGAACCCCTTGTTGAGAGCGTCGACCTGTCCAGCGTCCTTCGCGCTGACCCAGAAGGCCAGGCGGTCGGCGTAGCGTTCGATGATCTCGACGCTGCCGTCCGTGCTGCCGCCGTCCATGACGATGATCTGCAGGTCGGGGTAGGTCTGCTCGAATAGCGACAAGAGGGTCGCCTCCAAGGTGGCGGCCGCCTGGAAGCACGGCACCACGATCGAGATGCGAGGTAGCGGCTGCGTCATCGCGCGTCCTGGGTTCCGTTGCCGATGGGCGTGCGCGTCAGGCGATGCGCGAGCCCGTTCTCCTCGAAGAAGTCGCAGAAACCGTTCCAGAGGTCCGGCATCAGCGCCTCGAAGCCGGTGAAGTCGCAGTCCTCGAGCGCGATCCGGCGCGGTCCTGCCTCGTAGCTCACGTGCGGCAGGCGCAGGAACTCGACCATGTCCTTGAGCCTGTAGTCGTGCACGGCGAACACGGTCGGCGTGCCCTGGGTGAGGGCGATCAGGTTGCCGTGCAGCCGCGTGCCCGCATAGAGCGTCTGGTCGCGGGCCCGGCGAACGTAGTCGGGCAGCGACGTGGAGAAGAATGCACGCGCCTTTATGTTGCGTCGCAGCGACTCTGATGCGTCTCGATAGTACCAGTCCAGCGAGCGGCCGAGCTCATCGAGGTCGTACCAGTCGAGGCGCGAATGCATCATGTCTCCCGGGCCTAGCGCCGGCGCCGTCGGGCCGCGCGCCGCGAGGACGGGACCGTCGGGGCCGAGCCGCACGTCCGAATCGATGCGCGTCGAGGGATGCACGCCGTCACGCGCCGCCACGAAGGCCTGGAGCACCCATTCGCCGCCTTGCCCGACGACGCTGAAGCGCCCGGCGCGGCCGAGCAGGTCCTCCATGATCTCGAATTGGAAGGCGTGGAGATGCGGAAGGCGCCCCATGTCGGTGATGGTGAACGACACGTCCTCGAGGCTCGGAGCCCGCACCCGGATGTTCGGCGTGCCCGGGAACAGCAACGACGGGCAGCCCAGGACGCGGGCGTTCCGGATGCCGTAGCGCTCGAGCAGCTCGGCGCTCATCGCGCCCCGCACCTGCGAGCTCACGCAATGATCGTGGAGGTAGCGCAAGACCTCCACGTCCTCGGGAGTGAGGAGGATGTCCTCGCCGAACCGGAACTGCAGCCCCAGCGAGAAGAAGATCAGCGGGATCTTCAGCTGCCGCAGGTACGAGATCGGAAGGTGCCGGGCGAACCAGCCGGGCTGCATCGCATTCTGGGCGACGACGATGACCGCTTTGCAGGTCTCGTTCACGAAGGCGAATTGCTCCGGGGTCGCCTCGCGCGTGATCGTGTAGAACTCGTCGACGTCGAGGGCGCGGCCGAGCCCGGAGGCCACGAACTGGTCGCCGATGTTGTGGGGCCAGCTGCCGAGGAACGGATGGCCGCGCTCGTCTCCCGGCGCGATCGTCCAGCTCGCGCCGCGACCGTCGATGAGCGAGTGTCGATCGAAGATCGCGAGGACGGGTTTGCGCTCGGGTTCCAATGGCAGGCCTCTCGTGACATCGTCAGCCGCGGCGCGTCGATACGGGTACCGCTTCCGGACCATGGCGATCCGGATGACGGGCCACCACCAGGCCGTCGACCGTGAAGCTCTCTTCCGGAGTATGCGCGGCGACGATCACGTAGCCGGCGGAGGTGAGCAAATCAAGCGTGGCTTGGTGCAGGTCGAGATCCCGCCCCTCTTCGAGCCAGCGATGCGTCGAGGCGAAGACCCAGCCTACCAGACCTTGCGCGAGCGTGTCGCGCGCGCCGAGCAGTGCGCGCCGCTCCCACCCCTGGACGTCGATGTGCAGGATGTCGATGGCGTCGACGCCCGCTGCACCACGAAGGGCATCGAGGCTGATTCGGGGGACCTGCGCCGTTTCCGCGCCTGTCCGGAACGGCGCCGGCGGCGCCGCCACCGCGTCGACCGCGGCGGTCACGAATTCTGCGGAGCGCGCGTTCAGCTCGAAGTTGAGCCGACCCACCGCGAGCCGCTCCTCGATCGGCTCCACCACGATCGCACGGCCGGCGGGAAAAGCGCTCTTGAACCAAAGGCTGTAGTAGCACCAGTAGCCGCCGAGCTCCACCATCACCGGCGCCGTTCGGCCTTCGTCCTCCAACGCGGCCAACGCTCGGTGGAAGACGAGCTCTTCCTGCGGCTCGTGATGGCCCCGAAGCGCGGTTATGAGTCGCGTCATCCATGGGCCGTAATACGCGTCGGCGAGCACACGCATGCCGTTGTGCATGATCTGGACACGGCGTCCGCCCTCGTCGACGACTGCCCCGGCCTCTGGAACCTTGGGTATGGAATCGGCGTCCCGGCAGGCCGCGGCGAGGGCGATGCGGTCGTCTTCTGTCATCCTGGCGCCTCCTCGCCGGTTCACGGGCGAGCCGCCTGTACCACGTCGGACGCGGCCGCTCCAAGTCCGACGGACCCGGTCCCTGCGGGATCGGTCGCGGAGTGCCCGGCTGCGGGCCTCTCAATCCGATCATGACAAGGCGCAGGCCTCCGTGATAAGCGCTCTGGACTGTTCCATCCCCACCCCGCAGGCGCGGCGCTCATGTCCATAGTCGGTTTCCTTGGCACGTCGGGCTTCGTCCCGGAGCCCGAGCGGTTCACGCTCGAAGATCGCATGAAGGCCGTCGGAGCCAACTCCGGCAACTTGATGTTCCAGCTCGCCGCCTCTCGAATCATCGGCGGGGAGCAGCGGCACATCGGCTTCGCCAATCGGTCCTACGGGGACGCGCAGGCGTACAAGGGTCTCACCCACTTCGTCTTCCCGGCCGCCAATCACCTGAGGCTCGGCTCGGATTGGACCCTGCTCGTCAAGTTCCTGCGGACGATCCGCGTCCCGCTGGTGGTTCTCGGCCTCGGGGCGCAGGCCGCGCTTGGGGCCGACGCGGACCGGGTGGCCGCCGCCCTCGAGGCGGACGAGAACATCGCCGAATTCGTCGCCGTCGTTCGCGAAAAGGCGGCGCTGGTTTCGGTGCGCGGCGAGTTCTCGGCGCAGGTCTGCCGCAGGCTCGGGCTCGAACGCGTGATTGCGACCGGCTGCCCGTCTCTCATGCTCAACGCGTCTCCTCGCGTCGGAGCAACGGCCGCGCGGGCGCTGGCGGATCCGGCGACGCTCGCGCAGGGTCCGTTCGCCGTGACCGCAGCGAACCCGCGGGAACTCTCCGGGATCACCGAGCGCATCGAGCGCCGTCTCTTCGCGTGGCTCGCCGAGCGCGACGGCCTGTACGTCCAGCAGTCCGGCCCGACGCCGCTGATGTCCACATCGGGCTCTGACGGGCTGGCGGCCGATCCCGACGAGCTTCGCGCCGCGCACAGAGCGCTCGCGCCCGACATGCGGCCGGACCTGTTCGGGTATGCGTTCGGCCGGTCGACCCGCCTTTATTTCGATGCGCGAACCTGGATCGGGGATCTCGAGCGCTGCAAGTTCGCGCTGGGCGCCCGACTGCACGGCAACATGGCGGCGCTCGCGGCGGGCGTGCCGGGAATCGTCGTTCCCGTGGATTCCCGCACCGACGAGCTCGCCGATTGCATGTGTCTCGCCCGTCTGGCGGCTGACGACTTGCTCGAAGCCGGCAGCCTGGAGGATGCGCTCCAGCGGGTCCGTTTCGACGGAGCGGCCTACGACGCGTCGCGGCGCGCCAAGGCGGCCGAGCTCGTCGCGGCCTTCGAGTCGATCGGGCTCGCTCCCTCGCAGCATCTGCTCGGTCTGGCCCGAGGGACGAGCGACCGGGCGGTCAGCCCCACCAGCGCCGAAGGTGGAGAGTCGCACGCGGCGCTGTGAGAAGCGAGCGGAACAGAAGCCAGGCGGCCATGACGCGATCTCCGGCGTTGCGACGCGAGGCGGCGCGCTCCAGCAGAAGGTAGGCCCGCAGGCGTCGTGCGCACGCGGGCGGCAGTCGCCGTGCGAGACCATTCGACAATCGCAGGGCCGCCTCGTCCACGGCCTTCGCCGTCGCACGACGCCCGGCTGCGACCTGCGCGCCGATCACGGGGGCGACCTCGAGCCGGCCGCCCGCGAGAGCGAAACGCAAGAACCATTCGTAGTCTTCGAGCCGTGGGAGATTGGGATCCAGGCCACCGACGGTGACGAAGGCGGAGCGCGGCACGATCGTCGTCGCCCCGGGCGCGAACCAGCAGCCGCTCGCGAAGTCGCGCGGATCAGCGCTCGCGATCGGAAGCCTCGTGCGCTCCCCGGTCTCGTCCGAAAAGCGCCAGCCACATGCGACGGCCACGAGATCGTCGCCGGCTGCGTACAAGAGCGGAGCCTGCGCGCGCAGCTTGTCGGGAAGCCAGACGTCGTCCGAGTCGAGAAAAGCTATGTAGTCGCCGCGTGCGGCTTCTATTCCCGTCTGCCGAGCGGCCGCCGCGCCGCGATTCTCGTCGTGCCGGATCAGGCGGACATGCTGAGCGACGTCCCGCAGCTGCGCGGCGGTGAGCGGGGGATCGGACCCGTCATCGACGACGATGATCTCGGCGGGCGACGTCGTTTGTGCGAGCACGGAACGCACGGCGCGGCGCACGCCCTCGCTTCTGTTGTAGACCGGCATGACGACGCTGACGCGCTCGGCCACGCGCGCTCGAGTCTGCTCGTCGAGGCTCACCTGCGCCGCTCTTCCGCTCTGAGCCGGGCCGCCATTTCCATGTAAACGCGCTCTATCGACTCGATCACGTGCGCCTCCGTGAAGTGCGAAAGAATGCGGGCGCGGGCCGCCTCGCCCATGCGCACACGCAGCTCCGGAGCGGTGGACAGGCGCTCGAGCGCGTCGGCCAGAGCGACCGGGTCGTTGGGGGGCACGACGATCCCCTCCTGCTCGTCGCGGACGAAATCGCGCAGGCCGGGGACATCGGTGACGATGAGCGGCCTGCCGCAAGCGGCCGCCTCGAGCATCGAGCGCGGCATCCCCTCACGCGTCCGCGCGGGCAGGACCGCGATGTCCGCATCGCGCCAGACGGAGGGAACGTCCCGAGTCTCGTAACCGCCTTCGATAGCCCCGCGCGCAAGCCATTTCTGCAGCTGGTCGGGCGCGATGGTCTCGGGATTGTCCGGATCATGGCGGCCGAAGACCCGAACTCGCAGGGGGATGCCGCGCGCCACCAGGAGGTCGCGGGCGGAGACGAGCACATCGAGGCCCTTCGAGTGGATCAGGCGCGAAACAGATGCGGCCACGGGCACATCGTTTTGCGGGTGCGGCGCTGCCGTGTACATGTTCGGATCTACGCCCGCGCCGCCCAGAACAGTCGCGTGTTCGCCCACCGCGACGCCGAATGCGCGCAAGTCGATCAGGTCGCTCGCGTTCTCGGCCAGGACCCAGCTCACCCGCTCGTTCAGCATGCGGTCGACGAGCGAGAAGGAGATCCGTCGTGCGGCGCGTATCGCCAGATTGCGGGCCGTGCCGAGATACCCGAGACCGGTGACGTGTGCGACAACCGCCGGGACGTGGAACAGGCGGATCGCGGCGGCGCCGATCACGATCGGGTTGAGAGCCACCAAGTGTACCACGTCCGGCCTCTCCGCTTCCAGGACGCGAGCCAGACGGAGAGCGGCCAATCCCTGCTCGGCGGCGTTCAGGCTCTTCCTCCTGAACGGGAGGTGAACCACGCGTGCGCCGAGCGCCCTTATCTCGCCCTCGCGCCCGGCACACCGAGTGACCACCACCAGCTCGGAGCAGAGCGGGCGGAGCGCGGAGATGAGCGGACGGAAGTGCGAGAGGATGAACCAATCCTCCGTGGCGGCAAGCAGAACCTTCTTGAATCGGCGACCGTTGCTGTCATCCAAGGGAGAGGCTCATCTCATCTGATGCTGCTGAGGCGGCAGACGATTGGTCATACAGGAAAAGAACGCGCCGGGGAAGTTGCCGAAGATCGTCCACTCGCGCGATGTCATCCGTGTCGATTCGCCTCATCGAGCAATCTTTGGTATGCGCCGAGGGTAAGGTCGGCGATCCGCTGCGATGCGTACTCCGCTTCGACGACCTCACGAGCTCTCGTACCCATCCGCATCCTCATCTCGGCATCTCCCGCCAGCTCCTCGAGCGCGTCGGCGAGACGGAGCGGATCGCATGCCGGCACGAGGATCCCCGTCTCGCCGTCGCGGCAGATCTCGCGACACCCCGGAACGTCCGTCGCGACAATGGGGCGCCCGCACGACGCGGCTTCGAGCAGCGCCTTGGGCAGGCCCTCACGGTAAGACGGCAGGACGGCGATATGAGCGCGGGCGAACTCTCCCGCGACGTCGTTCGAATGTCCGACGACCTCGAGAACTCCCTCCTCGCGCCAGGCGAGCATCGTATCGCTCGGGACGCGCGACGGGTTCGCATCCGTGCTCCCGAGGAGCCGCACGCGAATGGGCACCCCGCGAGCCGCGAGAATGCGCGCCGCCTCGACGAGTTCCTTGATCCCCTTGGACCACAGCATCCGTGCGGCAAAGACGGCGACGACCGGAGGGGCCGGAGGCGCTTCCCGCACGGGATAGGCCTCGAGATCCACCCCTGAGCCCGGGATCGTCACGATCTGCTGCTCGGGGATGCCGAAGCCCCGCAGGGCCGCGAAGTCATCGGCGTTCTGCACGGTAACCAGTGTGGTGCGTTGCCGGAGCCCGCTGCGCAGGCCGATCTGGAAGGCATGGCGGGCCAGCCACGTCCTCGGGCTTTTGTCCATGTAGAGAAAGCCCATGCCGGCCATGGCGTTCAGGATGGCGGGCGTGCGCGCGAGGCGCGCGGCGATCGTCCCGTAGAACACGGGCTTCGCAGCGACGTGGTGCACGAGATCCGGCGAAAACTTGCGGTACGTCTTGAGAATTTTGAGCAGCGTACTGACGTCTTTGAACGGATTGAATCCCGACCTGTCGAAGGGTATGTGGACTGGCAGGAACCCTTCGTCCGCGATGCGCGTCGCATAGTCGCTCATGGATGCCGCGACGATGACGCGTGCGCCTGCCGCTTGCGCCGCTCGTGCGAGGTTCAGGCGGTGAGACCAGAAATACCAGTCTTCGGTCACGAGGTACAGAATCGAGCGTCCCTGCAGGCGGGCGGCAGTCACTACGGAGCCTTCTCTCAACGAACGGCGCTTGGGCCGCGATCGAACCAGGAAAAGCGCTACAGGACTCCGGGTGCTTCGTCAAAGGGCGGCGGGCGCCGCCCCGGGGCACGACGCGCTCCCGCCGAGCTGCCGGGAAGAGGGGAGGGGGGCGTGGCGACGGTCGGGAGCCGCGCGTCGGAACCCCGCGCGATCGCCTCGCGGGCGGCGAGCTCGTCCTCGAAGACGTCGAGCGTCGCCGGAAGGCGCTGTTGCGGCGATCGCGTCCCCCGCCGTCCAGGCAAGGGTTCGCGAGGGTGCTGCCTCCGCAGACCCGGTTGACGCTCCTGGGCGGCATGAGTAGAAGCCGGGCGAGCAAGAGAGAAGGGCTATGGACCGCGCGCGACGGGCCGGCGAGCGCTTCGCGCGCAGTGCGGCAGAAGAGACCGGGGCATCCGGAGGACCGATGCGCACGGCTCGGACGCTCGGACCGCGCCTTTTCCGGAACCAGGCGGTCGTCCCTGCCAGCGCGAGCCCCGACGCGGATCGTCCGCGCGTCCGCCGCCTCGGCGTGCGGCCGGGGCGTACGGATGGTCGCGGCGCCCTCGTCATCGGTGAAATCGGCGTGCGCGAGCGCGGACATCCGCGAGCGGCGCGCGACTTGGGGGCAGAACAGTGAACGGTGCGCAAGGTGGCAGGCGTCGGCGCGTTTCCGTGACCGGGCTCGGCTATGTCGGGCTGCCCGTCGCCGCGGCATTCGCCGCCGCGGGCTTCGAGGTCGTCGCCTTCGACATCGACGCCCGCCGGGTCGGCGAGCTCCGCGAAGGCCGCGACCGCACCGGCGAGGTCGATCCGGCCCGCCTCGCCGCCCCGGGGCTGCGCCTCACCACCGATCCCGCCGATCTCGCCGCGGCCGACTTCCACATCGTCACCGTCCCGACCCCGATCACCGAGGAGCGCCGCCCCGACCTGCGGCCGCTCGTCTCCGCCTCGCGCACGGTCGGGCGCGCCCTGAAGCGCGGCGACGTCGTGGTCTACGAGTCGACGGTCTATCCGGGCGCCACCGAGGAGGATTGCGTTCCCGTGCTCGAGGCCGAGAGCGGGCTCGTCTTCGGGCGCGACTTCGCCGTCGGCTACTCGCCGGAGCGCATCAATCCGGGCGACCCGGTGCACCGTTTCGAGACGATCACCAAGGTCGTCTCCGGCTCCGATCCCGAGACGCTTGCCGTCGTCGCCGAAACCTACGGAGCCGTGGTCACCGCCGGGATCCACCGCGCGTCCTCGATCAAGGTGGCCGAGGCCGCCAAGGTGATCGAGAACACCCAGCGCGACCTCAACATCGCGCTGATGAACGAGCTGGCCCAGATCTTCGATCGGCTGGACATCCGCACCGCGGACGTGCTCGCGGCCGCGGGGACCAAGTGGAACTTCCTGCGCTTCACGCCCGGCCTCGTCGGCGGCCACTGCATCGGAGTGGACCCGTATTACCTGACGGCGAAGGCGGAAGCCCTCGGGTACCGGCCCGAGATCATCCTCGCCGGTCGGCGGACCAACGACGGCATGGGCGCGTTCGTAGCTCAGAAGCTGGTGAAGACGCTCGCCAAGTCCGGGCGCATCCGAGGTGCCCGCGTGGGCGTGCTCGGCCTGACCTTCAAGGAGGACGTTCCCGATCTGCGCAACAGCCGTGTCCCCGATGTCGTGCGTGAGCTCGCCGAGTTCGGGATCGAGGCGCTGGTGCACGATCCGTTCGCCGATCCCGAGGAGGCGAAGGGGGAGTACGGGCTCGTGCTGAGCCCGCTGGAGAGCTTCTTCGATCTCGACGCTCTCGTCCTCGCGGTTCCGCACGGGTCTTATCTCGCGCTCGGGCCGGAGAGCCTCGCGTCCCGGCTCGTCCCGGACGGAATCCTCGTCGACCTCAAGTCGCGGCTCTCCCCGGCTTCGATTCCCGGAGGCGTCACGGTGTGGAGCTTGTGATCGTCGCTCGATACGCCCCGATCGGAACCGGCCTCGCGCGATGTGCGGCATAGCCGGCCTGATCGACCCCGCCCTAGCAGGAGACGCGGATGCGCTCGCGGGCGCCGCGAGCGCCATGGGCGACGCGCTCGCGCATCGCGGTCCGGACGGCGCAGGCGTCCATTGCGAGGGCTCGGTCGGTCTCGCTCTGGCTCATCGGCGCCTCGCGATCCTCGGCATCGGTCCCGGCGGCGATCAGCCGATGATCTCCGCGGACGGACGCTACGTCCTGGTCTACAACGGCGAGATCTACGGGCACGAGACGCTGCGTGCGGCGCGCGAACTCCGAGGCCTCGCGTGGAGAGGCCGATCGGACACGGAGAGCCTGCTCGAAAGCATCGCTTGCCGCGGCCTCGACGCCACCTTGGCAGACATCGACGGAATGTTCGCGTTCGCGGTCTACGATCGCCGCGAGCAGCGGCTCCATCTCGTGCGCGACCCGCTCGGCATCAAGCCGCTGTTCTACGCACGGCAGGGGCGGCGCATCCTGTTCGGCTCCGAGCTCAAGGCGCTTCGCGCGGCCGGCTTCGAGGCCCCGATCGACCCTCACGCGGTGGCCGCGTTCTTGAGGTACGGCTACGTGCCCGCGCCGTACGGCATCCTGGAGGGACTGCGCAAGGTTCTCCCGGGAGAGCACGTCGCGATCGCCGTCGACGGCGCGCAGACGCACCGGCTCTACTGGAGCCTGGAGGAGGTCGCGCGCGCCGGGCTCGCCGCGCCGCTCGCCTTGTCGGACGAGGACGCGACGGATGCGCTCGACGCGCTGCTCGCGCGCGCCGTGCGCAGCCAGACGATCTCGGAAGCCCCGATCGGCTCCTTCCTGTCGGGGGGCATCGACTCGAGCACCGTCACCGCCCTGATGGCCGCCTCCTCGTCGCGACCGGTGAGGACCTTCTCGATCGGGTTTCCGGAATTCGGGTTCGACGAAGGCCCCCACGCCCGGGCGGTCGCGGCCCATCTCGGGACGCGACACACGGCCCTGGAGGTCTCGGCCTCCGGGGCGCTGGACGTCGTCCCCCTCCTTCCGGATCTCTACGACGAGCCCTTCGCCGACAGCTCGCAGATCCCGACGCACATTCTCTCCGCTCTCGCGCGACGCGACGTGACGGTGGCGCTCTCGGGGGACGGCGGCGACGAGCTCTTCGCCGGCTACAACCGGCACGTCTTCGCGGCGACGCGCCTCGAGCGGCTCGCGCGCGTGCCGAAGGGCGTGCGCCGCATCGCGGGCTCCGTGCTCGGCGCCGCGCCGCCGCATGCCGTCGACGCGCTGTCCCGGGTTCTGCCGGGCGCGCCGCCGCAGGCGGGGCACAAGCTGACGAAGCTCGCGGACGCGCTCACGCTCGACGGCGAGGCGTTCTACCGGCGTCTCGCCAGCGTCATCCCCGATCCGCGGACCCATATCGATGCGTCCGAGCATCCGCCGCGAGCGGCGATGCTCCCTTCCCGGGCGCATGCGCTCGAGCGCATGCGCCTCGCGGATGCGCTCACCTACCTGCCGGACGACGTCCTGCAAAAGGTCGACCGCGCCTCGATGGCCGTGGCGCTCGAGGTGCGGCCGCCCCTGCTCGACGCCGAGGTCGTGCGTTTCGCCTGGCGGCTGCCGCATCGTCAGCTCGTGCGAGACGGGCGCTCGAAATGGCTCCTGCGGCGCGTCGTCGAGCGGCGCGTACCCGCGCGGCTGCTCGAGCGTCCGAAGGCGGGCTTCGCCATTCCCCTCGCGAGCTGGCTCAGGGGGCCGCTCGCGACTTTCGCCGGCGATCTGCTCACCGCCCCCGATTACGGCGGCGGCCTCTTGCGACCGCAGCCCGCACGCCGGATCTGGGAGGAGCACCGCTCCGGACGACGCGATCGCGCGCACGAGATCTGGACCCTGGTCGCCTTCGAGAGCTGGCGCCGGCGCTGGGCGTCGGGCTCCAGCCGTATTTGACCCGCGGGGCGAGCTTCTGTAGACGAGGACCGCTGCGCGAGGCGGGTGCGCGCGCCGCGTCGGTGTGTCCGCGCGCCGCGTTGGTGCGATTGCGCGCCCCGTGGGTCCGGCGGGCGTAGGAACATGAGAATCGATTACCTCTCCGCCAGCGAGCTGATTTCCGATTCGGCCAATTCAGTCCACGTCGTGCGCATGAGTGCCGCATTCGCCGGCCTCGGGCACGCGGTGACCTTGCACGCCTTCCGCGGCGGTGGCGACGACGCCGCCGTTCGCGCTCATTACGATGCGCCGGCGACGTTCGAGATCGAGCGCTACGGACGCGACGACGGATTGCTCGTGCGGGCCATCGCGCAGGCTCGCCGCGTCGGTCTCCCGACCGGTCCGGCGCAACGCCTCGCGATCGGACGCTTCGCCGTGCGCCATCGCGTCCGCGAGGGCGGCTTGCTCGTCGCTCGCAATTCAGAGTGGCTCCTCGCCTGTCTTCGGCCGCGCTCGCGCTTCGTCTTCGAGACGCACGATCCCCCGCGCGGGTTGCGCGATCGCCTGATCACCGATCGCGTCCTGGAGCATCCCGGCCTGAAGGCGCTCGTCGTGATCTCCCGGCCGCTGCGCGACGCGTGGGCGGCGGCGCGCCCGCAGATCGCCAGCCGCATCCTGGTCGCGCCCGACGGGGCCGATGCCGTCGCCGACCCGGACGGGAGCGCCGCGCAGCCGCGAGACGCGACCGCGCCGTTCCGGGTGGGCTATGTCGGCCACCTCTATCCGGGACGCGGCGGCGAGCTCCTCGTCGACGTCGCCCGGACCGTTCCCGAGGCGGAGTTCCACCTTGTGGGCGGCCGCCCCGAGGACGTCGCGCGCCTGCGCGGGCTCGCGCCGCCGCCGAACGTGATCTTCCACGGCCACAGGCCCCCGAGCGAGGTGCCGACGCTGATGCGCCGGTTCGACGCCGTCGTGGCGCCCTATCAGGCGAAGGTCGCGGTCTCCGGCGGCGGCGGCGACACGGTGGCGTGGATGTCGCCGCTCAAGATCTTCGAGTACATGTCCCACGCCAAGCCCATCGTGGTCTCGGACCTGCCGGTGCTGCACGAGGCCCTCGAGCGGGACCGCACCGCGCTCTTCGTCCCGGCGAGCGACGTCTCGGCCTGGGCGGACGCCCTGCGCCGGCTCATGCGCGACCCCGACGAGCGGCAGGCGCTGGGACGCCGGGCGCACGAGACATTCCTCGCCCGCTACACGTGGTCCCGTCGCGCGGCGCGCATTCTCGAGGCGGCGGGAGCGACGTCGTGAGGGACCTGGCACGCCTCGATCTCGCTGCGGGGCTGCGCGCGCTCTGGCGTCGCCTGGCGGGCGATCGCCTCGCGCTCGTCTTCGTGCTCGTCCTCGCCGCGGTCGAGGCGGTGCTGGCGGCGGTCTCGATCGCCGCGCTGATCCCGGTCGGCGGCGCCGTGATGCCCGGCGGATCGGCGGCGAGCGCGCCCTGGCCGATGGACGGCCTCGTCGAGCTCGTGGGCGACGACCCGTCGGCGCTGCTCGCGACGCTCGCGGCGCTGCTCCTGGCGAAGGTCGCGGTCGCGCTCGGGCGCATCGCATTGACCGCGCACGTCCGGCGTCGCGTCTGGCGCCGCTGGGCGCGCCTGCTGGTCGAGGGCTTCCTGCGCATGCCCTATGCGCGTTGGGTAGGCCAGGACAGCGGCGAGCTGATCAACCTCGTCGGCAACGAGCTCAATCGCGGGACGAGCTTGATCACGACCGCCATCGGCGCGACCACCCACCTCCTGTCCCTGCTGTCGCTCCTCGTCGCGCTGCTGCTGGTCGACTGGCGCGTCGTCGCCGGTGCGGCCGTCGTCGGCGTCGTCGTCTACGTCGTCGGCATGCGCAAGGTGAACGAGGCGGCCCGGGGCTACGGCACGCGGGCCGTCACGCTCGCCCGCGCCGCGGCGGGCCTCCTCGCCGAGACGATGCAAGGCGTGCGCGACATCCGCCTGCTGCGCGCGGAGGAGAAGCGCCTCGCGGACGTCGACGAGGTCGTCGGTCGCTCGACCGACAACGATTTCAAGCTCACCATCCTGCAGGCGGTGCCGGCGAATGCCGTCGAGCTCGCGCTCGCGGGCGTGCTGCTCGCGGCCGGCATCGCGCTCGGGTCCGTCGGTGAGAGCGCCAACGGCTCGGCGATCCTGCCGGTGCTGCTCTTCTTCGTCGTCGCCCTGTTCCGGCTCTCGACCTATGCGGCGGCGCTGTCGGCGCTCCAGGTCAAGCTCGTCGGACGCTGGCCGTCCCTGGTCTCGGTTCTCGCCGCGATGGAGAGCACGGCCGGCGTCGTCGCGTCCGAGCCGCGGCACGGAAGGCCGACGCCCGAGGCGATCGCCTCGTATCGGCCCGCACACGGTTTCTTCGTGCGCGATCTCTCCTTCCGGCACGGCGACGCGCCGGTTCTCGATCGCGTCGCGCTCGACCTGCCGCTCGGCTCCGTCACCTACCTGTTTGGCCCCTCCGGCAGCGGCAAGTCCACGCTCGCCGATCTCCTCGCGCGCCTGCACGAGCCCTCCGCGGGAAGCCTCCTCGTCGACGGGCGCGACGCGGGCGAGACGCCGATCGCCGTCTGGCGATCGCTCGTCGGGTACGTCTCGCAGGAGCCTGTCCTGTTCGCGGGCACGCTCGCCGACAACGTGGCGATCGGGCGGCCGGAGGCGTCGCGCGCGGAGATCGAGGCCGCCCTCGCCGCAGCCGGGGCGCTGGAGATCGTCGAGGGCCTGCCGCAGGGGCTGGCGACGCGCCTCGCCGAGCGCGGGCGCAATTTCTCGGGCGGCCAGCGCTGCCGGATCGCGATCGCGCGCGCGTTGATCCGCGATCCCGCGCTCGTGATTCTCGACGAGAGCACCGGCGGCCTCGAAGGCGCGCTCGAAGCGGATATCGTCGCCCGCCTGCGCGCCCGCCCCGGTCTCGCCGTGCTGGTGATCAGCCATCGGCGCGAGAACGCGGCGGGGGCGGACCAGGTCGTTGCGCTGGAGGGGGGGAGGCTGCGCGTCGAGCGGCCGCTTCGCATCGCGGAGGCGGCCTCGTGATGCGCTTGTCCGATGCGAAGCCGACGCTGCTCGTTCCCGTGGAGGTCACGGCGCGCGAGCTCGACGCCCGGCTGCGGTTCGCGGCCGAGGCGGTCCGCCGTGGCTTTCCCGCGGCCATCGGGCGATCGCGCACGCTTCACCATCGTCCCGATCTGTTTCCTCCCGCGCTCGTCGTCGAGAACGACGTCTCCATAGCGGGAGCGGATTTCGCCCGCCGCGCCCGCGAACTCGGACACAGGCTGGTCGCCTGGGACGAGGAAGCGATCGCGGTTCTCAACGACGGCTGGTACACGCGTCAGCGCGTCGCCCGAGAGACGCTGGCCCTCACGGACCTGTTCTTCACCCGCGGGGGCGGCGACGCGGCTGCGGTGCGCGCCGCCCATCCCGACCTCGCGGGCCGCGTACGACCCGCCGGCAATCCGCGTCTCGATCTTCTCGACCCGCGGCTTCGAGGAGCCTTGCAGCCGCCGCGGCCGGGCGCGCCGATCGCGGTGATGTCGCGCTTCTCGCGAAGCAACCCCTTCTCGCTCGAGCGCAAGGACGTTCTCGGCAACGTGGTGCGCAAGTTCCGCTTCGGGCCCGACGAGACGACGTTCTACACCGGATTTCTCGAGCACAGCCATGCGGTGTTCGACGCGTTCCTGCCCATGGTCGCGCACCTCGCGGCGCGCTTTCCGGATCGACCCGTCATCGTGCGGCCGCATCCCTCCGAGCGGGTCGCGACCTGGGAGGGCCTCGCGCGCGCTCACCAGAACCTGTCCGTCGAGACCGGAGGCACCGCGGTCGAGCTCGCCGGGCGGGCGGCCGTCGTGATCCACAACGGGTGCACGACCGGGCTCGAAGCCGCGCTCCTGGGCCGCCCGGTCCTCGCCTTCGCGCCCGTCGTCTCCGCGGAGTACGACGTGGCGCTGCCGAACGCGCTCAGCGAGATCTGCCCGAGTGAATCCGCGCTCTTCGAGGTGGTCGCGGATCGGATCGCGGCGCCTCCCGATCCCCGGGTGCTCGCCGAGCGGGCCTGGACCCGGCTGCGCGCCGAAGTCGGCGACGGGTCCGGCCGGTCGGCGACCGACATCGTGCTCGACGCTCTCGAGGAAATTCATCAGACCGGCTTGCCGCGGAAGAAGGGCAGGGTGGTCGCGGTCGCGCGAGCCCGGGTGCGCGCCGCCAAGGAGGCGCTCGCTCGCCTCGTCGTCCGCGAGGACGCGGCGCGCCGCGCCGCGCGCGCCGCGTATCACGCCCGGAAGTTCGAGCAGGTCGGCGGCTCCGACGTGACGGCCCGACTCGCCGCGCTCGGCTATCCCGACCTCGCGGCGCAGCCGCTTCGGGAGGGCTGGTGGTGGATCCTGCCGAAGGAGGGCCCTCGCCGATGAACGTCTACATGACCGCTCACGACGATCGCTATCGGGCGGCCTTCGCCGGACTGGCCGCCCGGGCCGCGGGCGAGTTTCCGGACGTTCGGCTCCGCGTTCTGTTCGCGCGACCGGCCCCGGAGCGGAGCGAGGCGCCACACGAGCATTACCTGCTCCCACGCGACTTCCCGACGAAGCTGGAGCAGGTCCAGGACCTCGCCGCCCTGCACGCGCGTCTCGCCCGCTTCGGCGGCCGTGTGCCGCTCGATCTGTTCCGGTCGGACATGCGCCTCGTGCTGCGGGAGCGAACCGCGGACATGCTGGCGATGGAGCAAGCGGCGCTCTCGGAGGCGCTGGAGGCGCTCTTCGCCGAGGCGCCGCCGGACCTCTTCTTCGCCTCCAGCGGGACGAACATCGTCCACAGCGTCGGCTACCACCTCGCCTCCGCGGCGGGGGCGAAAGCCTATCGCATCCACAGCTACCTCAACCTCAACCTGAACCACGAGGGCCAGCGGGTCTGGTTCTGCGCCAACAACCGCATGAGCCTGTCGGAGTCGCCGGAGGATCGGTTCGATTACGATCCCGCAGCGGTCGAGGCGCGCATCCGCGCCCTGCACGATGCCGTGCGGTCGCGCGCGTTCAAGCTGGACGACATCTCCAAGCGCTATCGCCAGCGGCGGATGCCGGTGACGCCGAGACAACTCGCGCGAGACGTCGGCCGCCTCGCCTGGTTCGCGTCGCCGATTCATCCGCGCGGGTCGCTCGCCCGGCTCAAGGCGAACCCGCACCGTGACCGGCTCCGCGTCCTGGCCAACGGCCGGCGCAACCGCCGCCTAACGCTGCCGCCCGGGGAGCTGTCCGAGCGCTTCGTGCTGTTTGCGCTCAACACGCCCTACGACAGCCAGATCCTGGTGCGCGCGCCGGAATACCGGGACTTCCTGAGCCTCGTCGAGCTCGTCGCGGGCCTGACGCCATACGGATACGACCTCGTCCTGCGCGAGCATCCGGCGTTCCTCGGCATGCTCGACCACGCGCGGCTCGCGGCGCTGCAGACCCGGCATCCGCACGTCAAGCTCGTCTCCTCCGATGCTCCCTTCCCTGCGATCGTCGCCAAGGCCCGAGCGGTCTTGATCATCAACAACACGGCCTTCGTCGACGCGATCCTGGCAGGCAAGCCCGTGATCTCGCTCGCCAACGGCTATTTTCAGGGGCGGGGCCTCACGCGCGAGATCGGGCACCTCCAGGAGCTGCGCCAAGCCTTCGACGAGCTCGTGCGGGGCGATCTCGACGGAGACCGCACCGAGGCGCTCGCCCGGGCCATGTCCGATCTCTTCCAGGAGACCTGGCCGGGGCCGGACGTGCGGGCCGACGACAAGCAGACGATGATCATGGACGGCGTGATGGCCAAGCTCCGGCGCATCGCGGCCGTGCACGGCGGGCTCGACGCGTTCTGCAGGCGCCTGCGCTGCGGCGGGGAGGCGCCCTGATGCGCGCGCTCGGCCGTCTCGTGCCGACGTCCTGGCGCCCTGGGGTCGCGCGGCTCGAAGCGACGGTGCGCAACGTCGCCGTGCGCCGGATCGCCGGGCGCGGCGTCGTCGATACGGCCCTGCCATGGCGCGCCTACGGCGCCCCGAACGCGCACGTCTTCTTCGGCTATCACGACATCACGCCCTTCGACGAGGCGGGTGCGCACCTGCTCGCGCACCGCGTCGCCATCGGTGCGGACCCGGCGCGCGATCCCGTCGACCTCGTCGTCCTCGACCGCGAGACGGGAGAGATGCGCACCCTTGGGCGAAGCGACCTTTGGTCGTGGCAGATGGGCGCGCGGCTGCGCTGGCTGCCCGGCGGGCGCATCGCGTGGAACGCGCTCGCCGAGCCCGGCGTCTATGGCGCGACGATCGTCGAGGCGCAGAGCGGGCGGGAGCTCGCCCGGCTGGCGACGCCGCTCTACGACGTCGCTCCGTCGGGCGAGACCGGCCTGTCTCTCGACTTCGCACGTCTCCAGCGGCTGCGCCCGGGCTACGGCTATGCGCGCGCGCCGGACGAGACGGCGGCGGACCCGTGTCCGGCGCGCGCCGGAATCGATCGCGTGCGCCTGTCCGACGGCGCGCGTGAGCGGATCGTCGCCCTGCCGGAGATCGCCGCGCTGGACCCGCATCCGACGATGCGCGGCGCGACGCACTATCTGAACCACCTCTCGTTCGCCCCGGACGGCCGCCGTTTCTGCCTCCTGCACCTGTGGCTCGCCGCCGACGGTCGGCGGCGCGTGCGTCTCGTCGTCCTGGATCTCGACGGCACCGTCCTTTTCCACGTGCCCGGCCAGGAGCACGTATCCCACTTCGATTGGACGCCCGACGGTTCGGCCCTGCTGGTCTTCGGTCGCTTGCCCGGCGACGATCGCCCGCGCTATCAGATCGTGGACATCGCGAGCGGCCGGCGCACGCCCGTGCCGGGCGCGCCGGCGGAGGACGGTCACCCCATGTTCAAGCCCGGGGACATGCGCACCGGCTCGGATCTGCCTGCGTTCGTTTGTGACACCTATCCGGACCGGTCGTCCTATCGAGCCCTGTTTCTGTGCGAGAGCGGGCGCGCGCCGCAGCGCTTGGCGCGGTTCAGCAGCCCGCCGCGCCTGGGCGGGGAGAGGCGCTGCGACCTTCATCCGCGATGGTCGCCGGACGGCGCGGCGATCGCGGTGGACAGCGCCCACGACGGTCGGCGAGCCCTGGTCGTCGTCGCGTGTCCCGCTGGGGAGGGCGGATCGTGATCGTGCTCAACCTCGAGCCCGACGGCTTCAGCGCCGAGGCGATCGGCGAGGTCGAGACCTTCGCGCGCTACCGCCCGCTGCCGCCCGACGTCCGGCGCGGGGACGCGCGCTTCGACGCGCTCCTCGCGGACGCGGACGTGATCTGGACCCGCCTCGCCCACAGGATCGACGCCGATCTCCTCGACCGCGCGCCGCGGCTTCGCGCGGTCGCGAGCGCGACGACGGGGCTCAACCACGTCGACACGGCGGCCTGCGCGGTGCGCGGAATCGGCGTCGTCAGCCTGCGCGGCGAGGCGGCCTTCCTGTCGACGATCACGGCCACCGCCGAGCTGACGCTGTCGTTGATGCTCGAATGCATGCGGCGCACCGGTCGCGCGCATCGAAGCGTGGTCGAGGAGGGCGTGTTCGACCGGGACCGTTTCGTCGGCCTCCAGCTCGCCGGGCGCACGCTCGGCATCGTCGGCCTCGGGCGGCTGGGCTCCATCGTCGCCGAATATGGCAAGGCGCTGCGCATGCGGGTGCTCTTCTGCGATCCGCGCACCGACGCGGAGCTCGACCCGCCCGCCTTCGCCACGCGCGTCTCCTTCGACGCGCTGCTCGCCGAGAGCGACGTCGTCTCTCTGCATGCGAGCCATTCCCCCGGCGCAGCGAGGCTCTTCGACGCCGCCGCCTTCGCGCGGATGCGCCCCGGCGCGGTCTTCGTCAACACCGCGCGCGGGGAGCTCGTCGACGAGCCGGCGCTGCTCGATGCGCTGCGCGGGGGCCGGCTCGCGGCGGCGGCGGTCGATGTCCTCGACGACGAGGTCGCGCGCGCGCCCCTCGGCCTCGCGCATCCGCTCGTCGCCTATGCGCGCGAGGCGGCCAACCTCGTCGTCACACCCCATATCGGCGGCGCCTGCCGCGACGCCATGGCCGCCACCGAGTGCTTCGTCGCGAAGAAGCTGCGTGCGTTCCTCGCGGATCCGGGCTAACCGGGTACGCGCAAGTCGAGAGCCTGAGAGAGATCCGAGATGAGACGCATCTGCGTCATCGTGACAGCCCGTCCGAGCTATGCGCGCGTGAAGACCGCGCTCGAGGCCATGCGCGACCACCCCGCCATCGATCTGCAGATCGTGGTGGCCGCCTCCGCGCTGCTCGACCGCTACGGCCGGGTCGTCGACGTCATTCGCAAGGACGGTTTCGAGGTCGCCGCGGAAGTCTACTCCGTGCTCGAAGGCGGGGCCGTGGCGCAATCGGTTCGCAGCGTGGGCATCGGCCTGATCGAGCTCGCCTCGGTTCTCAGCCGTCTGGAGCCGGACGCCGTCGTCACCATCGCCGACCGCTACGAGACGATCGCGAACGCGATCGCCGCCTCGTTCATGAATCTCCCCCTCGTTCACATCCAGGGCGGCGAATTCACGGGGTCGATCGACAACAAGGTTCGCCACGCCATCACCAAGCTGGCCGACGTCCACCTCGTGGCCTCCGAGCTCGCGCGTCACCGCGTCGTCAGCATGGGCGAGGATCCGCGGTACGTGATCAACACCGGCTGCCCGTCGGTCGATCTCGCGGCCGAGGTGGCGCGCGACCCGGGGCTCGATTTCGATCCGTTCGAACGCTACACGGGCACGGGCCCGAGCTTCGATCTGTCGGGCGGGTACGTCGTGGTGCTCCAGCATCCCGTGACCACCGAGCACGACGACGCTTTCGAGCAGGCGCGGATCAGCCTCGACGCCGTGCGCGCGCTCGGCAAGCCGGTCTTCTGGTTCTGGCCGAACGTCGACGCCGGCTCGGACGGCACCTCCAAGGCGCTGCGCATGTTCCGCGAGCGCGAGGGCGATCGCCCGTTCCACTTCTTCAAGAACATGCTGCCGCAGGACTTCCTGCGCCTCATCGTCAACAGCGACTGCCTGATCGGGAATTCGAGCGTCGGCATCCGCGAGAGCGCGTTCCTGGGCGTGCCCGTGGTCAACATCGGCACGCGCCAGAACGGGCGCGAGAGGGGCCCGAACGTGGCCGACGTAGCTCACGACGTCGATGCGATCCGCGCGGCGGCCACGCGGCAGATCGCGCATGGGCGCTATCCGGCGAGCCACATCTACGGGGACGGGCGCGCAGGCGTCCGGATCGCGGAGGAACTCGCGCGGGTGGAGCTGACGATCGAGAAGCGCGACTTCCTCGTGCCTGCCGGCGCTGCGCTCGGCCTCGTCGAGCGCGAGGGCCTCTAATGCGCACGCTCGCGCTCGTCAACGCGCGCGGCGGGTCGAAGGGCGTGCCGCGCAAGAACGTTCGCCCCCTCGCCGGGCGCCCGCTCATCGCCTGGTCGATCGAGGCGGGTCTCGGGGCCGCGCGCGTCACGAGCCTCGTGGTCTCCACCGACGACGCGGAGATCGCGGAGGTGGCCCGCGCCTCGGGGGCCCGGGTGCCGTTCACGCGTCCCGCCGACCTCGCCACCGACACGGCGATCCAGATCGACGTGGTCCGTCACGCGGTGGCCGCGCTCGAAGCCGCGGGGGAACGCTACGACGCGATCGTGATCCTGCAGCCGACCTGCCCGCTGCGCCGGGCCGAGGACATCGATGGGGCGCTCGCGCTGCTCGAGGAGAGCGGCGCCGATTCCGTGATCTCGGTCTGCGACGTCGGCGGCCGGCATCCGCTCACGTGCTATCGCGCCGACGCCGCGGGGCGGCTGAGCCCGCTTCTGCCTTCCGATACGCGCGGCGTTCTGCGCCAGCAGTTCGGCCAGGTTCTGTGGAGGAACGGCGCCGTCTACGCGATGCGGCGCGATGTCGTGATGAACCGGGGGAGCCTCTATGGCGACGTGACGCTCGGCTACATCATGCCCGAGGAGCGCAGCTTCAACATCGACAGCCTCTTCGACTGGCGGCTGACGGAAGCGTATCTGCGCCTGCTCGAGGAGGACTGCGCGGGGGCGTCATGAACATCGTCGGGCTCTGCCAGGGTGCGAACCTGAAGATCTTCGCACGGCTCGTCGAGATCGTGCGCGAGCGCCTCGGCGTCGATCGCATCGGCGTCTTCGCGGCCGACGCGGCGTATGCGCGGCGCGCTCCGGAGGCGGCCGCGCTCGGGCGTGATCCGGCCGTCACCTGGCTGCGCGAATGGGAGTCCCTCGCCGCGGGGCTGTCCCGCACGCCCGACCTCGCACTCCTGCGGCGCGTCGAGGCGGAGATCGGCCCTCCCTCGCTTTGGGCCGGCCTCCTCGCCGATCGGCGGCTGTTCTTCGGCCGGTACTGCAAGTTCCAGCAGGACTATCGCCCGCGCTACGGGGAGCGGCAGCTGCTCGGCGCGCTCACCGAGGCGGTCGCGCGCGTCGAGGCGCTGTTCGACGCGGTGCGGCCCGACCTCGTGCTCGGCTTCGTCCCCGTCACCCTGCACGAATACGTCGCGCTGCGGCTCGCCGAAGCCCGCGGCGTGCCGATCCTCCTCCTCCGCTCGACGAAGGTCGAAAATTTCGTCGCGCTCAATGACAGGCTGTTCGGCCTGTCGCGCCACGTCGAGCGGCTGCTGCCGTCGGCCGTGCGCGATCCCGCGCTCGCGGCAGTGGCGGACCGCTACCTCGAGAGCACGCGCGCCCGCGGCGCGATCTACGAGGGAATGCACCGTCCGGAGCATGCGCGCCGCGCGTTCGATTGGCGCGGGACCGCACGTGCGCTCGCCGCCGCGGCCAAGCACGAGGCCCTGCGCCTGCGGGATCCCGTGGTGCGCGCCGACCCGCACAATCCCGGCTATGTCGTTCCCGCGCTGCTCGAGCGCGTCCAGCAGCCGTGGCGCTCGGCCCGGCTGCGGCGTCTGATCGACGCGCAAAGCGGCCGTTCGGGCGAAGACGACGCCCCGTTCTGCCTGTTCCCGCTGCATTTCGAGCCGGAGATCGCGCTCCAGATCTACGCCCGCCCGCTGCAGAACCAGATCGAGGCCGCGCGGACGCTCGCGCTGTCCCTGCCCGCCGGAATGCGGCTCCTGGTGAAGGAGCATCCGCGCGCGGCCGGCTTTCGGCCGTTGTCGTACTATCGCAAGCTCCTCGAGATTCCCAACGTCCGGATCGCACCGCCGGAGGCGCCGTCCCACGCCCTGGTGCGTGACGCCGCGCTCGTCGCCGTGGTGACGGGCAATATCGGCCTCGAGGCGGCGGCGCTCGGCAAGCCGGTGATCGTCCTCGGCGAGGCCGACTACGCTCAGGCGCTGCCGCCGAGCGCCATGCGCCCGTGCCGGGACCTCTACGCCCTCTCCTCGGAGATCGCGGACCTCCTGCGAACGCACGATCCCGACGACGGACCCCTGCGCCGCCTCGTCGCCGCGATCGCCGGCGGCGCCGTCCCCGTCGATCTCTACTCCGTCCTTCTCGCCAAGCCGGGTCGCCACGGTTTCACCAGCGGCGACTTCGACGAGGACGTCAGCCGGCTCGCCGACTACGTCGAGAGCCGCATTCGCGCCGTGCGCGCGCCCCGGGAGCATGCCGATGCAGGAACGTGAGTTGCCGAGCACATTCACGATCGCCGACCGTCCGGTCGGGCCGGGTCACCGCCCGTTCGTCATCGCCGAGGTGGCGCAGGCGCACGACGGCTCCCTCGGCGCCGCGCATGCGTTCATCGATTGCGCGGCGGAATGCGGTGCGGACGCCATCAAGTTCCAGACCCACATCGCCGAGGCGGAGAGCACGCGCGACGAGCCCTTCCGCGTCCGCTTCAGCTATGAGGACGCGACGCGCTACGACTACTGGACGCGCATGGAGTTCTCCGCGGAGCAATGGGCGGGGCTCGCCCGGCACGCCCGCGAGGCGGGGCTCGTCTTCCTGTCCTCCCCGTTCTCGCTCGAGGCGATCGCGCTGCTGGAGGCCCTCGACGTGCCCGCGTGGAAGGTCGCGTCGGGAGAGGTCGGCCACGGCGCCCTCGTCGATGCGATGCTCGCGACGGGCAAGCCGCTGCTGCTGTCGTCGGGCATGAGCACCTACGCCGATCTCGACGGGACCATCGCCCGCATCGCCCGGGCCGGCGAACGCTCCGCGCTCGCCGTCTTCCAATGCACGACGAAGTATCCGACGCCGCTCGAGGAAGTCGGCCTCGACATGCTGGACGCGTTCTCCCGACGGTTCGGCGTGCCTGTGGGCCTGTCGGATCACAGCGCCGACACGCTGCCCTCGATCGCGGCCATGGCGCGGGGCGCGAGCCTGATCGAGGTCCATCTCGCTTTCCACCGCTCGATGTTCGGGCCCGATACGAAAGCCTCCCTGGTTCCCGAGCAGCTGCGCGAGGTCTGTCGCGCGCGCGACGCGATCCATACGATGCTGACGCATCCCCTCGACAAGGACGGGCTCGCGAAATCGCTCGCCGGTTCCGCCGCCCTGTTCACCCGCTCGCTCGCCCTGCGGGCGCCGCAACCGATGGGGACCGTGATCGAGGCCGACATGCTCACCCTGAAGAAGCCCGGCACGGGCATCCCGGAGACCGAGCGCGACGCCTATATCGGGCGTCGTCTCGCCCGTGCGGTCCCGCACGACCGGCTGCTGCGACCCGACGATTTCGCGCCGGGAGGCGCCTGATGACGCTGTTCCGCAAGATCCTGTTCAAGCTTCATGTCGGTCTGTTCCAGCGCGACCGGGAAGGACGCATCGCGGCTCTCGCGGCGCGCGAGCCGACCTACGCGGCCTTCCTCCAGGTTCTCACGCAGGGTGAGGCGGTCGGCGTACGGGGGCACCCCTGGCGCGCCCTCGACATCGAGAAGGTTCTCCGCATGCTGGCGCCGAAGCGCATCGCGGAGCTGGGCTCGGGCACCTCCACCGGGATCTTCGCGTCGTACGTGCGCGAACGGGACGGAGCGTCGCTGATCAGCGTCGACGAGACCGAGCACTGGGCCGGGCTCACGCGAGCGGGCCTGGAGGCCGTCGGCCTCGCGCCGCATCCGCGCATCGACGTGGTCGCATCGCGGCGAATCGAGGGCCGACGAGGCAGCCATTACGCGTTCACGATCGAGCCGGATATCGATCTCGTCTATGTCGACGGGCCGTCGGTCTCCAAGCGCGACGGCAAAGGCACGCCGAACGAGGATGTTCTGCGGGCGTTCGAGGCCGGGCACTTCCCGCGGGCCATCGTCGTCGACGGCCGCATCGAGACGGTCGACGCGATCCGCCGGCATCCGGGGGGGCGGGGCTACGCCTTCACGCCCGGGCTGAGCTATCTCGCCAAGGCGCCCGATCTCGAGCTGCGCGACGTGCTCGCGATCGGCGCCTTCCACCGGCACTCGCTGTTCGTGCGCAAGCCCGACGCATGACGCGCCACGCCAGGCCGATCCGGGTCGCGCACATCATCACGACGCTCGGCTCGGGCGGCGCCGAACGCATGCTGACTCGCATCGCCACGGCGGATGTGGCCGGCTGCGAGCAGATCGTCGTGTCCCTGATGGACGAAGGCGTCTACGGCGCCGCTCTGCGCGCGCGGGGGGTGCCCGTGCACGCTCTCGGACTGCAGCGCAGCGCCGTCGATCCGCGCGCCGTCTTTCGGCTCGCGGCGCTGCTGCGGCGGCTCGACCCCGACGTGACGATGACCTGGCTCTATCACGCCGATCTCGCCGGCTCGCTCGCCAGCCTCTTGGCGGGGCAGGGGCTCTCTCGCGTCGTCTGGAACGTTCGCTGCGCGCAGACCGAGTTCGCGCATTATTCCTGGAAGACCAAGGCCGTGATGCATGCGCTCGCCCGCCTGTCGCGGCTTCCCGCGGCCGTCGCGCACAATTCGCAGGCGGGGCGCACCGCCCACGAGGCCTACGGCTACCGGCCGCGGCGGTGGGTCTCGCTGCCGAACGGCGTGGACACGGAGGTCTGGCGGCCGGACGCGGGCGATCGCGCCGCCGTGCGCGCGGCGCTCGGCATCGCGCCGGGCGAGGTGGCCGTGGGTCTCGTCGCGCGGCTGGATCCCCAGAAGGGGCACGAGCTCTTCTTGAAGGCGAACGCCGTGGTCGCGGGACGCGGGCTCCCGATCCGTCCGGTGCTGATCGGGCGCGACACCGAGCGGATCGCTCCGCCGCCGGAGCTCGGCGACCGCGTCGTCGCGCTCGGGGAGCGCACGGACGTGGAGCGGCTCATGCGCGGCTTGGATCTCGTCGTGCTCGCCTCCTCGAGCGAGGCCTTCCCAAACGTAATCGCGGAGGCCATGGCAACGGCGATTCCCTGCGTATCGACGGATGTCGGCGAGGCGCGAGCGATCATCGGCGATGCGGGCTTCGTGGTGACGGACGCCACGTCGGCGGCGCTCGCCGAGGCCATCGAACGCATGATCCGCCTCGGGGACGCCGGCCGTGCTGAAATCGGCAGTCGGGCTCGCGAACGAATTCGTGCATCCTATGCGATCGGCCGGAGCATCGAGCTCTACACCGCGTTGTGGCGTCGGGTCGCGGAGGCGGCTGGGCAGGCCGCCGAATGAGCCGGAGCCGGCGACCGCGCCGCGATCCGCGACCGAAGCCGGGCCGCGTGCGAGCAGCACGACGCTGCGGCGCGCACGTTCACGCTCGGAGTTGCGAGGGCGCGCGGTCGGGAGCGCTCCAGCCGAGCGCGTCCGGGCTGACCGCGAAGGATCCGAGCAGCCGCCGCGCTTCCGACGCGTCTTCGGCGCGCGCGGCCGCTTCGAGCTGGTCCGTCAGCCTCTCTACCGTCGAGAGCTGGAGCAACCGCGCGGACGCCACGAACACGCCCTCCGCGCCGGACGGTTCGGTCGCCTCGTCCTTGTCGAAGAGCTCCTCGAACAGCTTCTCCCCCGGCCGCAGGCCCGTGAAGACGATGGGCACGTCGACCTCCGGCCGCCGGCCGGCGAGCGCGATCATCGTGCGGGCGAGGTCGACGATGCGGATGGGCTCGCCCATGTCGAGGACGAAGATGCGCCCGCGCTGGTCCGGTCGCGTGACGCCGTGGGCCGCCGCCTGCAGGACGAGCTCGGTCGCCTCCCGGATGGTCATGAAGTAGCGCTTCATCTCCGGATGCGTCACGGTCACCGGGCCGCCTTCGCCGATCTGCCGCTTGAACAGCGGCACGACCGAGCCGGTGGATCCGAGCACGTTGCCGAAGCGCACGGTGATGAACCGCGTCGCGACGCCGCTCACGTCGAGCGCCTGACAATAGGCTTCCGCGACACGCTTCGTCGCGCCCATCACGCTCGTCGGGCGGATGGCCTTGTCGGTGGAGATCATCACCACGGCCTCCGCGCCGGCCGCGACGGCGGCGTCGGCGACGTTGCGCGTGCCGATCACGTTGGTGGCGACGCCCGCGGACACGTTGGCCTCGACGAGCGGCACGTGCTTGAGCGCGGCGGCGTGAAACACGAGGGCCGGGCGCTCGGCGTGCATCAGCGCCGCCATCCCGGCGCGATCGCGCACGTCGGCGAGCACGGCGCGGCGGCGCACGGCCGGCGCCTCGCGGGCGAGCGCCATGTCGATCTGGTAGAGCGCGTATTCCGAGCTGTCGACCAGGACGAGCCGCTCCGGCCGGTAGCTCGCGACCTGGCTCACGATCTCCGAGCCGATGCTGCCGCCGGCCCCGGTCACCACGACGACGCGGTCGGCGATCAGGGCCCGGATGGTCTGCAGCTCGAGCCGCACCGGCGGGCGGCCGAGCAGGTCCTCGAGCGTGATCGCCTCGAGATCCGCCTCGCCGCCCGCGAGGCTCGCGGGCGCGACGCGCCTCAGCGGCAGCCCCAGCGCCGTGACCATCGCCGCCAGCGGCGCGAGAACCGCGCGGTCCCGCGGCGCGGCGACGATCAGCGCGTCGATCGCGATGCCGGCCCGCCCCAGCCGGGCGACGACCTCCTTCAGCTCCGAGACCTCGCCCACGATGGGGACGCCGCGGACGTTCCGGCCGCGCTTGCTCGAGGTGTAGTCGACGATGCCGCGCACGCGGTAGCGCGGCGAGCTCTCCAGGCCGTAGGTGCGGATGACCGTATCGGCCTCGCTGGCGCTGCCGAGGATGAGGACCTGCTCGACGCCGGAGGCGTGCAGGTCGCGCGGGCGCGCGTGGGCGAGCCCGCCGTCCTTGAGGGCGCGATAGGCCAGGCGGGGCGCGCCGACGAGCACGATCAGCGCGAACCAGGCGATGACGGGCGCCGTGCGGGGGAACTCTTCGAGGCGCGTGGTGACGAAGAGCAGCAGCACGAAGACGATGACGGCCGTCGTCGCGGCGGCGACGATGGCCCGCAGATCCGTGATCGAGGCGAAGCGCCACATGCCCCGCCCGAGCCCGAAAGCGCGGAACGCGACGGCGCACACCGCCATGAAGCCGGCGACCCACAGCCCGAGACGGTCGCGCGGCAGCTCGTCCAGGCCGTAGCGCGCCGTGACGGCGAGCGCCATCGCCACACCCGCCATGACGACGTCGTGCACGCTGGCGAGAAGGCGCTTCCAGGAGATCTGCAGCTTGCTCTTCGACATACGGACCGTGCGCCTCGCCCGGCGCCCTCGAGGTTTCCCGCGCGCCTGCGGCTCGCGTTGCGCTTAGCACGGGAGCGGCCACGCGCAAAGACGGCCCCGATGGCCCGAATGCCCGCGTTCGCGTTGCGGCGTGCGCCGCGACCGGCTAGAACCGCCGGCGGCGCGCATCGGGGCGCGTCGGCGCCGGTCCCGCGATGCTCGCTCTCCTCTCAGCCGTCGTCTCGGCGGTCATCTGCGCCGCAATGGTCCGCGCGCTCTTCCCCCTGATGCGACGCTATGCGCTCGCGCGCCCGAACGCGCGCTCCAGCCACCGCGTTCCGACGCCCCAGGGAGGCGGCATCGCGGTCGTCGCGGCGACGCTGGCGACATGCGCCGGGGCGCTCTGGCTCGCCGGCGCGGGGGAGGGTGCGTTCGGCGTCTTCGGCGCCGTCGCAGTCGCCACCGTGCTCCTCGCGGCGGTCGGCGCCGTGGACGACATCCGC